>CAYZJR010000033.1:0-4982 GCA_964478655.1 uncultured Candidatus Obscuribacterales bacterium | reverse complement strand
GTGCGACGTTAATTGCTCCGGACTGATCAGTTCGTTGTTCAAAATGAGATTTATTTGATCTAAAAAGCGGGAACCACTCGGCCGTTATTGGGTCTTCGGATTGGCTCGACTGAAGTTGCTCGTAAGCATACTGGCAGTTAGAGCTGTGCAGTCGCCCCTTAGAAACAGGCGATTGCAGGTTGAATATCGTCAAAAAAGGAGAAGTCTAATGAAGACACTACGCAGTCAGATTGCCGTGATTGGAATGATCATCGGATTGGCGGCGCCGGCTCTGGCTAAGGCAGGCCTCGAGGTTTCTATACCGAAGGAAGCAAAACTTGGTCAGCAAGTAACAGTGGAAGTTAAGACCAGTCCGAAGAACAATTGCAAAATCGAAGCGCAGGATGCTGGTTTCACTCAATCGCTCAAGCTTTTGGATCAAAAAGCCGATGCCAGTGGAAAGGTAACGTGGACCTTCGAAATTCCGAAGGATTACAAAGCCGATGAATTGCCTGTTACCGTAACGGCGCAAAAAGATAAGGAAGAGGACAACAAGTCCGTTCACTCCATCAAAATCATCAAGTAAGTTTTTGACCGATGGGATTATGTGGGCTCAAGTTCGCTTGGGCCCACATTCTTTTGCAATGTGTAATATAACTAGTCAGACTAGTCAGACTATGTTAGTCTGGATAGTGAGGTGAGTGGCATGAGCAGAGCAGAACAGCGTAAAAACTCGCGAAGCTCCAAACTTGCGCGTTCGTGGCAGCTACAAGAAGCGAAGGCCAGGCTCAGCGAATTGGTTCGTCTTGCAAAAGCTGAAGGACCCCAACTAATTACGCGTCAAGGCAAGAGGGAGGTCGTAGTACTGCCTGTGGAGGAATACGAGCGCCTCACTTCTTCAACTCGTCCGATTCGATCGATTGTGCAATTCTTTGCGGAATCGCCTCTTCGTGGAATCGAACTCGACTTGAAACGAGGTCAAGACAAGGGGCGCCCAGTCGATCTGTGAAAGGATACTTGCTCGATACAAACGTGATTTCTGAGCTCATCAAGCCTGTACCGGAGCCAAAAGTAGTGCACTGGCTAAATACGGTAGAAGGTGGTTTCTTGTACCTAAGTGCACTAAGCGTGGGAGAAATCTGTGAAGGTGTTTCAATTCTCTCGGATGGACGCAAGCGTCGACAGCTTGAACGCTGGCTAAACGACGAACTTAGAGCGGAATTTAGCGGTCGCATTCTGCCGATTGACGAAGAAGTTGCTTTCCGTTGGGGATTGCTCTCCGGGGAATTGTCCAGGCGAGGAAAACCAATCTCTGTAATCGACGGACTAATCGCTTCAACCGCAATCGTTAATGAGCTGACGATAGTTACAAGAAACAGTCGAGATTTTGACAATGTTTCGGTAAAAACTCTGAACCCATGGGTCTCCTAGAAGCGAGATTAAGCGGAACGATTTAGAGAGGTCGAGTGGGTCACTGCCTGCTGCGGAAGGACGAATCGGATCGAATTTCTGACCAACGTTTTGGCAGTGTTTTTAAGAATCGCTAATGGTAGGCGGCGCCAACTTTGCGACAATCTGTCAAGCGGTGTGAGGAAACCCAGTGCGCATTTGCCTTATCAGCCGAGAATTCCCACCTGACACAGGTTGGGGCGGAATTGGCACCTTCATGTACGACTTGGCGCTCGGCTTGGCTGAGTGCGGGCATGAAGTCGAGGTTATTTCGCTGACAACCGGTGAGCCTGGCGTTCAAAAGCTCCCTGGTGTCACAGTGCACCGAGTCGTGGCTGATGAAGAGTTGGAAAGATTTCAGTTGGTGCTGACTCTGCTTCCGTACACTCACAGTATCCTGAAGCAGCTTTCGAGTCTCTATGCCAAGTTTTTGGAGCTTCACGGCCATCGTCCGTTTGATGTGGTCGAAACTCCTGAGATGTTTGGAGAAGGCATTTTTGTAGGCACGGCAAAGGTGGCACCACTCGTGGTGCGACTGCATACTCCGCACTTCAAGTTTATCGATGAGAAGTTGCACTTGATCGATGATTCGTTCGATCATCGGCTTCTTGCAATTCAGGAACAGCTGGCGATCATGCAGGCTGATGCGGTCACGTGTCCGAGCGAGGATTTGGCAAAATATGTGGCTGCACGAACGGGCTATCCGCTCAAAGCAATAACGATTATTCGAAATCACGTGGATACTCGCAAATTCACCCAAGAAGGACCGAGGCTCATTGAGAAGTCGGCAGACAAGGCTTCTTGCGTTTTCGTTGGCCGAATCGAAGAACGAAAGGGCGTGTACGTGCTCGCTGCTGCAATTCCAAAAGTCATCAGGCGTTTTCCGAATGCGCATTTCTACTTGGTCGGAAAAGATACGAATACAGCGCAGAATGGAAAGTCTGTTTGCAGCGAGTTGAAAAAGATTCTGGCAACATCAGGTTCTTCCAAACACGTCACATTCACCGGACCTGTTCCGCATGCTGATATGCCAAATGTCTACCGTTCCGCAGATATCTGTGTTCTTCCGTCGCTCTACGAGAACGCGCCGATTACCTGTATTGAAGCTATGTCTACCGGAGTGGCGGTTGTTTCGACTTCTGCCGGTGGCACGAAAGAGTATCTCGACGATGTTCAAACAGGATTCATCGTTGAAGCCGGGAAATCTGATGCATTAGCTGATGCAATCATTCGTCTGTTAGAGAATCCTGACTTGCGAAAATCAATGGCATCGGCTGCCCGCCGCAAGTGTGAGATGCAATACGATCGAAGAGAAATTGCCCGGCAAACCCTGTTGCTTTATGAAGATGCGTGCAAGAACTTTATAGAGAGCCGCAAACATGCACTCTACAGGAATGATGCAGCAAAGGTAATACCAGAGTTCTATGACACGCTTGCTAGCGTGGATCGTCTTGTCTTTCGGCACACATACACGAACTCGCTCGTGTTTCGCGCGAAGTACTGGTGGCGAATGATAAAGGCGCGTCCGCGTCTGGGTTCTGCAGGGCTTGTGGTTGAACTGGCTCGAGCGTTTGCTACTCGCCTGAGACTTGGTAGAGTCGAGAAATCGCTAGGCGAAGTCAGAGCAAAGCTGGGAACAGCGCCCGAAAAGACCTGGGCTCTAAAAGACTAGCCGCAACGCGAAAGACTAGCCGCAACGCGAAAGACTAGCCGTAATGCAAAGCAATCACGCAAAGAAAACGCAAATCGCGAAGCAACAAAAGCGCGAGTAAAAGCAAAACGGAGCAGAAAAAGCCAAAGCGCGAAGAAAATGCAAAACCGCGCACCGGGTATGGTGCGCGACTTTACTTTCCTCGATTGTGGCCTTGTTTAAACTTTCTACCTACTCTCTGTCCGTCTATTCCATTGGCGCAAGGTTTTGTTCGACAAACTCGGCGACTTCGCCGACGACTGTCAAACGTTCCGCAAGCTTCCAGTTTGCATCGCGGACTTGGATCTTCTGACCAGGATGAATTGAGCGAACCTTCGGATCATATGATTGACGTTCAAAGCCATTGAGTTTGGCGATCGAACTTGAGAAGTCGACCACGTCTTTCTCGTTAGGCACATTGCCGCTTTCGTTAGTCAGCACGTTGCGTGCGATCTTGTCGAAACCGTCACCTTTTTGCACGTCATAGGCAGCTCGCTGTTCGATTTCTTGCGCCTTCAATTGTGCATAGGCTCGCGCAGTGTCGACGACCTTTTGATTGTGATCTGCCGTCGCGCAGTCATAGCGAGGAGTGGGTTCTGCATTGAACGAAGCTTCCATTTCGTCGATGTCGTTGAAGCCTGTTCCCTTAGCCATTGATGCTAGGGTTATTCTGGATTCGCCGCGAACCTGTTGACCAGCGCGAGTTGTTGTTACTGGCGTATGTTCGATGTCGCGCATATGTGAGTGAATCCAGCGGTCGTACATTTTGTCGATTGCTGCGCGCTCTTCATCTGTGAAGAGTTTGTCGCCTCTATCGCGTGCCTTCTTATCGGCTTTGCGTGCGTCTTTTAAGTCCCAGTAGTTGATTGAGAGTTCGCCATCGTGAACTTTTGCGAGTTTGTAGAACAATTCGCCACTGTTCGACATGAGGGAGTCGACGTATTGCATCGATTGTCGTTGATCTTCGATCTTGCGCAAGCTCTTATCGATGTCACCGCTGGTGATGACATCGCGCTCTTTGGAGCCAATGAGGAACACGCCGCCAGCGGGATTCCACTGAGCCTTCTTGATTTTATCGAATTGATTGTTTGCAAGGTTCGCCATTGTGGCGTCGAAACTGGTTTCGAACGTTCCTTCCAAATCTGATCTTGTGATGTCTCTTCCTAGTTCTTTTTGCTTTTCTGCGAGCCAAACAACTGAAAGCTTGTTGAGTTCTGACTCTGGCAGAGAGCTTACAGCGATTCTGCGTTGGCGATCAGCGGTGCGTGCAGCACAGTGTTCAGAGTTGTCGAACTCGCTCTTAAATGCTGCGTATGCTTCAAACGCCGGCGTTTGTACGTTGACGTCTGCTACTCGGGGACCGCCTTCTCTGAGATCGTCTGACATTTCTGTGCTCCTCGTTTTAGAATCTGGTCCGATTATTCCTGCAAACGTGCGCTGGATGGACCGTGTGCGTTGCTGTTGCCATTCAGTATCCGTACCGAAAGTGGCGGCAACGTGGTTGTTGTGTGTCAGTAACGTGGCGAATCGCTCGAAGAGGTACGTGGTTTGCCCATTTTGGGTCGAAGGCGGACCTTAGGTATGCGAGTGCGGAACGCTGAATGTTGTGGGGCTGTGCAGGTTAATTTATACTGGAATGATGAACTTTTTGCATATCGCGAACGTTGTTAAAGATGGAGAGACTTCTTAGAGGACACGATAATGACAAATGACGATATTCGCGAAATGTATACTTCGCTGAAAGAAGAGCTACGGAACGGGTTTGAGTTGGTTGCAGGAAAGATTGATCAAACCAACGGCAGGATTGATCAGACCAACGGGAGCATTGAGCAGACCAACGCTAGGCTTGACCAGACCAACGCTA
>CAYZJR010000032.1:37373-60024 GCA_964478655.1 uncultured Candidatus Obscuribacterales bacterium | reverse complement strand
GAGATATTTGCCTCGACATTCTCAGTTCGACGCAATCTTAGTTGCCGCATAACAGGTAGTGATGTAGGCTTGAAGTCTTTTGAAGAAGTTCTGGACAGAAGTCAATGTGACAGGAGAATCTTCTTCAACATCAGACTGAGAAATAGGAACTTCATCACTACTCACATCAGTTGGTTCTATAACATCGTCAAACAGCTCCCAAATGGGCTTCTGAGGTACTTGGACTACGGGTTCAGACTGCTCTTGAATCAGAGGTGGTTTGGTCTTCTTCTTCTTTCTGGATTGGGTTACCGTCATGCGAACATGACCACTCTCAGGAAACCATTCGAAGTTGAGATTGCAGTCTCCTTCAGAACACTTCAAACAGCTACAACAGATTCCACTAGCTTCATCAAGGCAATGAGGACCAGTCAGGAATTGATCAGCGAACTTTTCTAACGCATCAACAAGAGTATCCTTGTCACTTATCCAGGTGTGGAAGCCATATTCACGACCGTTATAGGGACTAACAACAGGTTTGCAACTGCCAGGGATTAGCCTCTTTAGTGCGTCAATGGCTTGTTCAGCTTTATGCCTTGAAACTGGATATGACTCAATAATTGGAGAAGCCTTAGTCTCTTTCTCTAATCCTTCAGAGCACACGAACCATCTACGAGGTGTAACTCGCTGACCTGTCGATAATCTTTTGGCTTTCTTCTGCGAGGACTTAGAGGGATATGAAAATTCCCAATCGTCGTTGTGCTTGAATGGTCGAACATCGACGTAGAGGTTTTGCCAAGGGATTGGGGAACCATCAGAGTTTTGATGGCATGACTCAGGTAGACACGTTGACCAGAGTTGGCGGATGATGCTCTCTGATGGAATTGAATTGCAGTTTGTTATTACGTAAACGTGAACATGGAACCTCGCCTCACATTCGAAGAAGACAACACCATCGGAGGAATTTGTAAGAACTTGCAGCGATGAGAGAAAGCGTGAAGCAATTTCAGTGTCTGCATGTGAACAGTAGCCTATGCGAGCCCTATCGTGATCAACCGGCACCGATGCGGATATCATCAGGAGTGATTTACCCTGCATTGCGGCTTTCTGTGCGAGCAACAGGAAAGACGTATTGGCAGCTAGCTGAATTTGCCGGGTGTATCGCTTTGCTCGAATGCTGGCAATAGATTCAATATGTATACAGTTCTGGGTCTCTTTGGGCACGCGTCTTCGAGCCCATTCAAAGTCTGACTGGATGCGGGATATAGAAGATTTATCACCCTTGGCCTCACGATGGAGTAAATTCCTGCCAGGGGTACATCCTTGTGCATATTCCAAGCCGCGAGAAGTCGCACGCACAAAGCAAACACGCTCAATACGCTTTGTTTCATTGGCAACTCGTAAGGCGGATTGGTCCGATGAACGCTTGATCGATAACGAATCAACGCCACTAACCGACGATGTACGCGATTTTTTTCGAGATTTAGAAAGAACCGCGCGTGGAGCGGTACTATTTATGAACATGAGCTTGACCATCTCATTTGAACGAATCAAATCAACAAACCGGGAAGGACCTTCAGCCGACCCGGTTTATCTTTTGATTCTAAGAAGCTACTGTGGAAAGATTGTTGGTTTGAGCTGCTTGGCGCTCGATGTCTTGGCGTTTATGCTTCCATCGATAAATCAAAGGGCGTTGTATGCCATGACGTTTTGAAACACCGTAGATGCTTGAAGCAGCAGCTTCTTGCAAAATTGCGATCTTTTCCTGCGGAGACCACTTTCGGATGATTTTTTGCATTCTATTTCTCCGTGCACATGTAATCGTCATCAGTTTGCGCTCTGGAATTGGCAGACCTCAGAAATTGGAGAAATAGCTGACCAATAGTTAGTTGGATTGAGCCGATTGCTCAATTTTTGAAAGTCCGCAAAGGTTTACTGCGATTGGGATAGAGATACATTGGGGGTTGTTTTAATGTTTCCAAAAAACTTATGATGGTTTTTATCACTGACCAGGGAGATTCAATGACACCCAAACCTGATTTTGCAGCAGTTCACCTTTCGAAATTGAAGGATGTGCCACAGGCTACTTGGCTATTGCAGTTGCTTGTCTTGTTGAACGATCTCGATTCAACTGTTTACTTGACCGAGTGTCTTTACGCACATGAGAGCGATCTTGTAACTCTCTTGGATTACAAAAGACGAGATGGTGCTGTCCTATATCTACTGCGTCAACAGACAGCGTTGGTTGCCATTACTTTGTACGATGTGGTCACGAAGATGAAAACCAAGATCGAGTCTGAGCGCTCCTGCCCTCAGAAGGAAAACAGCCTTTGGAAGTTTTTCACAACAGAGAAGGATTTCGAAGATCGACTATTGAAGTTAATTGAGAAATTGGAATCACCTAATGGTGTGACAGCGCGATATCTCAGGGACAAGCTTGCGTTCCACGTAGATCGACCCGCTCTGAACATAGGACTGGAAAGGCTCTGTCAACAGCAAGCTCTCGGGGGCATCATCAGGAAACATTCACCTCAACGGTTCAGGTGTTTGTTTGTTGACGACGTTCTTAGTCAGAGCTGGCAGCAACAGGCTGAAGGTGACGAGTCTTACTCACCGCAGAAGTATGCTGACTTCATTCGCGATCTAAAGACTTCAACCGCAGACTTCATTTATGCCCTAGTGAATTCATACTGTTTCTCACTCGGCATTTTCGCAACGAAGGAAGAAAAAGCGGAAATGTGGAATCAGCTGAAAGCACCATATTCAAAAGGCTAAGCAGCACTATTGAATCCAACGTTTACTTCGTGGAGGGGAGGATGAGTTGAGTTCCCCCGCCTCGACTAGTGAACGCCACTGCACAATTGCTTCGAGCGTGTAATATGCTCGACCGTCAATCAATGTGTGCTCGGGAGCAATTCCCTTCACATGAAACGATTGCAGGAGTGACTCACCAAGGAAGTAATCTTCTTCTCCTCCAAGGACGTCACTCAATTCAAAGGCGGCTTCCCATTCTGTAAAAATCAAAGCTTGCTGTTTCTCTGTGTCTCTGTGAGATCGTCAATGCGAGGTTTGATGAATTGGAAATCAGTTTGCATTCAGAAAACTCCTGACTTTCTGAGCGGGTGGTTGTTTACTGACTGCACTTCTATTGAGGTATTCATCAAGCTGCGCTTGCGTAACAACCACCCGGCGCCCGATCCTAGTAAAAGCCAAGTTACCGATATTCATCTCTGATCGTATTTTTCGCTCTGAGATCCCATAACTTTGAGAAACCTCCGATACCGACCATGCATTCTTTTGTAGATTCATTTTTTTGCCTCCAGCTGCATTCAATTGCACATACTTGCACCCAGTATAAAAACCAGATATACTCAACAACAAGCACTTAATTCAGAGTTAGTTCAGATGCCCAGCGAATTGAATATTGCCGGTGGGAAGACAGCCTTTGCGGCGATTCCTGTATACGATGTCTCCCTCAGCTTGAACAAGGGGATAATTTACGCATCCCTGAATTCACTAAAACATCACACGCTCACCTTAGATAGCATGACGGGGCATGAACTCTTGGTGGAGTTTGCAAATATCTACAATTCCGAGTGCCTGATTGAATTCCTTTCCAAATGGGGATTCCCAGATTCAACCGGTGACTTCTTAAAAGACAGGAAACAACCCGTCAACCAGCTGATGGATGCAATCAAAAGTTTGCAATGGGTTCTTCAACTGATTGATGATCTGACTCTTCTGAGAGGAACTGAGGTCTCCAGAGAAACGCTCCGAAGGATTGGTCAATACCTTCATTCATCTCCCTCACCTCTAGAGGAGTCCAATTCCATTTACATAACTCTGCGTCCAACCGAGCTGGATAATCCTGCTTGGACGGGTGTCAAAGACATAAATGGTTGCACCATCGAACCCAAAAGTCCTTCCATTCCTTCCTACCTGTTAGAGAAACACAAGACAGTCGCCCTTGAAGGAATCTACAGGTACTATGTATCGAACATCATCACCAGACTAGTCGAAGACATCCAAATTGAACTCAACATTCAACTTCAAGCCCAGTTCATTGCAAAAACACCATATCAGGCAATGAGTTTGGCTTTGTTTGAAATGGCAAGCGGAGTTTCGGCTGTCAAACGATGCAAGAACCCGCATTGCCCTCAACCATTTTTCCTACACAAAGGAAGCGGAAAGAGAAAACCACGGAGTGATCGATATTACTGCGACAGACCAGGGTGTCAAAAGTGGTGCCACGAAAACGGCTATGGAGTCAGAAAGGCAAAAATGCAAGCATGACTGCAAAGAAAGGTAATCGCGACAACAAGCAAACTGTCAAAGACGGTTTGTACAAACGTGGCAACAGTTGGTACGTGCGCTGCATGATTGATGGAAAGCTGTATCGAAAGTCTTGTGGACCCAACAAAGCCTATGCACAGGCAATACTCGCTGAGTTAAAAAAACAACGTGCCCTTTTTCGTGTAACTGGTGAGATGTCCGGGCTTGAGTCAATGTTCAAGAAGAGGGAACGCAAGCTATTCAAAGAAGCTGCCGAAGATTACTTAGCAGAAAGACCAGATCTCAAAGCAAGTACACAGAGAGGATATCGAGAAATCTTCAAGAACTATTTGCTACCAGCATTTGGAGATCTATATATTGATCAAATTGATGAAGAGATGATCGCGAAATTCAAGGCCGAAGTATCAAAGAAAGTTTCTGCAACTCGTACAAACAATATCCTAGGACCTCTGCGATACATTCTAAAAGTCTGCCAACGCAGAAAGCTGATCAGCGACAATCCAGCTATCAACGTGCAACGCAGCAAAGAAGAAGATCCGAACATCGATCCGCTCACCACCGATGAACTCGAAAGAGCATTATCGGTGATGAAGTCTCATCACAAAGCCCTTTTCACATGCCTGGCATGGACCGGTGCACGACCAGATGAGTTATTTGCAGTGCGCTGGCAGGATGTAGATCTAGAAAGAGACGAACTACGCATTAACAAAGGACGTGTTCGAGGAATTGAAAGCACAACCAAAACAAAGTCGAGCAACAGAATAATACCAATCCTCTCTATCGTAAGAGAAACCCTCATCCATTTGAAAGCAAGCAGGACTCAGCACGTTGATGGATATGTGTTCCTAAATAAGGATGGCCAACCTTATAGCAAACACGTTGATCGAGAATGGCGGACTGCACTAAAGAAGGCAGGAGTCAGACACAGACCTGCCTATCAACTAAGACACACATTCGCTTCTATATGCCTGGCAAATGGTGCGCAGCCGACATGGGTAGCCAAAGTCCTTGGACACAAAACCGCCCAGATAACGTTTAAGCACTATGCCAGGTTCATTGACGATGCTTCGAAGATCAATGAATCACGGCTGGAAGAATTTTTGAAAACAAGGACAGCGGACTGTGCACAGATTTGGTCACAGGAAATCAAACCCATCAATTAGGCTAGCCTGCAAGCCCCAACTGATGAGCCATTTGAGCAGCAAAGGTATAAATGGTGGAGGCGGCGAGAATCGCACTCGCGTCCAAAGCTAATACGCAGCAGGCATCTACAGGCATAGTTCAGAATTCGTCCAGTCGCCGTTTGCACGGCCCGCTGTCCAAGGCCTGAACGGCCATCCGGGGTCGCAATTATATCTTAGACCAGGCTAGCAACTGCTAACTTCGCCTGGCGGCAACCTCCGTGGTTGACCCGAAAGGTAGCGGGAAGTCAAGCTACCAGAGGGTGGCAAACCTAACTAGTGGTTAGGCGACGGCGCGCAGAGCGCGTCCGCCAAAATTGCCGGTGATGACATTATTTTTGGCATCTGTTTGTTTTGCTTGTTTTTTAACGCGGGAACAGCACCCTCGACCCGCAGCCCACGACAAACTAACCCTGTCGAATCTAAAACGCCCCCATGTTTTGGGAACAAGCTGCTTATGCTGAGCTCAATTTTCAGTGTGCAACGGTCTACGCGACCAGTTCTTGATTATAGCAGACCCGCCTCAACGGCTGCAGGACTGCCTGGATTGGGGCTTTCCAAGTTGCCAATCAATGCAGTTAAGACGCAGCAGCAGCCGAACCCTGCTTAGCCGGACGCCGCTTCAGCCAATTGAAGACATCACTTGCGTATTGATGGAGACCGACCCAAAACGTGAAAAACGATACGTCAAAGACAAATCGAGTTGGACCAGAAGCAAAGTAACTGGTCAACGCATAGCCTACTGCGATCACAGCAATGTTCACCAGAACAATTCCAGGGAGGAACATTTTATTCACTGGCTGCTCTTTGGAGACGCCCATCCTTGCAGCGAAATCATAAGATCGGAAGTAGTGATAAAAACTTGCCATTGCGATGTGAAACACATAAACGCCTTGTTGAAATTGAGGCACCATGTATTGACGATATGTTCCCCAAACCAATCCTTCGCCGATCAAAAACATCGCAAGCAGTCCGTATTTAGAAAGTGCCGGATCCTTCAATTGTCGTTGAAGCCCCAACGTCAAACCGATTCCCACCGTCGCGAGAGCTGCAGCAATTAAATACCATCTGTTCGAAACAAATGAATCGGGACCAAAAATTGCGACAGTAAAAAACGTGAACGCAATTGCTGGAAACAAATAAACTCCGTTCGATGCTTGCGTCTGCTGCTTGTGCAAAACGTTGGTGAAATGCACTTCTGCTTTCACAAAATGGGGAAGGAAGTAAACCCACATCACGAAGCTAAACATCATGTAGCCAAGCAACTGTCGCATTCCAACAAGAACTAACGCACCAAAAATAACGAGTCCTAGAAACGGTGCGATATTCTGTTTCATTTTGGAAAGCGCTTTGGCTTGCCCGTAATACGCGTAGATGAAATGCGCCAATCCCATCCATCCGACCAGAAAATACATGTTCAATATTTCCGATCCCATAGGACCGTTGAACGAATGAGACAATGGATATAGCGCAAACGGCAAAGCATATCCGAGCCCCGTAAAGATGAGCATCATCGCCAGGGATGATGCGGCAAAATCAGTTTCAGCTGGCGCAGCCTGCAATGTCATCCAGGACGTTCCTCAACACAAGATGGCGAGAACAACACAACCATGCCAAGCATACCAATAGTTCTCAATGCAATCTACCGTACACAAATCAGTTGCCGAGGTGTGTTTTGTTGTTCCCTCAGAATAGATTCTATTTGCCTTGTGAGTGTTTCGCAGAACGCGCAGCTTGAACAAATGCTTCAAACACACCTTTGTTTACTTCATAATCACGTTCAGGATGCCATTGCACGCCGATAAGAAACGGTCTGTCTTTTCCTTGAATCGCCTCTATTGATCCATCTTCCGTTATCGCCGCAATCTCCAATCCGTTGCCCACTTTGTCGACGCATTGGTGATGAGACGTTGGAACATTCACAATTGCAGTCTCATAACATTTGACTAGTTGCGAACCTTCAGCGAAAGAAATTTTGTGTTTGTTGAAACCATTTTTCCATCCATCCGGGCTTGCATGCTTCACTTTTGAACTCGGGCGCGCCGATGGAATGTCTTGAATGAGGCTTCCGCCGCTTCCGATATTCAGAGCCTGACAGCCGGCGCAAATTCCTAGAAACGGAAGCTTTTTGTCGGCGAGAACTTTTTTGACGAGCAACATATCGAAAGTCGAGCGATCAGTATGCATCACTTCTGTTGTTGCATGCGGTTTCTGTCCATACAACTCCGGTGGATAATCTGCGCCACCAATCATCAACACACCATCGACTGCCTGCAAGGCTCGGTCGAGATCAGCATCCTTCATCGGCGGTATCAACACTGGCACTCCACCTGCATTGAGCACAGCATCAACGTATGTTGTGAGAACACCAACCTGCTTGGGCTGTTCTTCTTCTACGTCCACGTTGATTCCAATTACAGGCCGAAACTTCGAAACTCTGCCTGATTTTTCAGCATATGCAGCAAGATTCGCAGTGCCACCAATGACTACAGAAGCCATCAGACATGCTATCAACTTCACAAATTCGCCTCTGCGCATTTTCATTGCTCCATGAAACCACGATCAAAGAGTATCATGTTATTTGTAGTCGGCGAGAATTTAAATGCCAGAACAAATGGCACAAGCTCAAGTAACTGACAGGTTTGTCGAGTGTTCGAGAGAACTCAATCGATTGCTTTCGACAATGGGCGGCGACGCGACTTGGTATTGCAAGTCGTTTAACCCCTATCCGTTTCTAGTATCGAAGCCAGAGCATGATTTGCATGCGTCTATTCAACGTGGGCTTCACCAGGCAATCAAGAACATGGTTGAAATGTATGTTCACGATTCAAGGTTGCAACATATAGTGGCGCAACCAGAAGATGGGATACGGCTCTTCAATTCTTTTCAGAACGTACCTTACTCGATCGGAAGTTATCGTCCGGACTTTCTGCACGATGTCGACGGCACCATAAAGGTGTGCGAGATCAACGCGCGTTTTCCCTGCAACGGATACTTCATCACACATTACTTGGGTAGAGCATTCGAATCAGTTGCGATGCACTCACATTTTCGTTGCGCTGAAAAGCTGAAAGATGTTCCTGCAACCTTTTTGAATCGATTCGATAGAGCCAGTCGAGTGAGTATCGCAAAAGGCAGAGAAAAGGGTTGGGATATTCATTTCCTTCTGCACGAGCTAAAAGAGGCAGGCTACTCCTATGAGTTGATTGATGGGTCTTCGCTTGTCGGTCGCAACGATATTTTCGGACTTGTTAGCGAATTGCATCAAGACGAACTCTGGCAAGAAGGAATTCTAAAAGCAGTAATTGCATCGCGAAAAGTTCCTCAGTTGAATGATCCGCGAACCATTCTTTTCGCTCACGACAAGCGGCTTCTCTCGATCTTCCAAGACGACGAAATCATCGGCGATTATGTCGACGAACAAACGATGCTGCTGTTGCAAAAACATGTAATTCCAACTTTTGTAATCGCGCAGTCTCCTGAAAAAGTCGAGGAGGCGAAATGCAATCGAAACGATTGGGTGTTGAAACCAAATCTTCTCGGCAAAGGCGAGCAGCTCTTAATCGGTAAAAACACGTCCGACGAAGAGTGGCAGTCCGCGCTCTCTGACGAAAACAATGCGCAATTCGTTTTACAGCCGTTCATTCAACAAAAAAAGTTCCCGATACAGATGCTTGTGGACAACAGCGTACAGAATTTAGACCTTAATGTTGTAGGAACATTGCTATGTTTCGACGATAATTTTCTGGGCACAGGTATCTATAGGGCGTCGCCGAAAGACATTGTCAACGTTGCAGGCGGAGGCGCGATACTTTTTCCGATGCTGAACGAAAGTCACGATTGATGAGCGAACACAAGATGAGTTCAGCGCTAACCGAAATCTTCGAGCTCTCTCGCACGCATCCATTCTATAGCGATCGGTTGCAAGGGATTTCTTCCTTTGAGGAAGTTCCGGTTATGCGAAAGCAAGAACTCTATGATTCGATTTCTAAAACTCTAATCTCTTCGAGTGCTCTCAAAAGCGTGTATCTCAGTCCAACCGGCGGTAGTGTTTCCAATTATCTTCTTTTCTATCCTTCCGACATTGAGGAAAATCATCTACAAAGAAGTTTGCTCGCGACGCATCTAAGAGAATCAAACATCTTCACGCCTGAAACGATTGGACTGAATCTTTTCGGCAGCAACATGATGTATCGCTCGCTGGAGATATTCAATGAGTTTTGCGAGCGTGCAGGAGGAACACCATTGCCTGTCGGCTCAGCCTGTGACGACGACACTGCGTATAAGTTGGGACAACGATTTTTTGCAAACACTCTAATCGGAGCTCCATCACGTCTAATGCAATTTGGACGGCATGTAGAGGACACGTACGGAAGGAGCCAAGTGCAGTTTGATCAGATGATTTTCGGCGGCGAACTTCTGCCAGAGAGCAAAGCAAAATATCTAAAAGGCATTTTCGGCGTCGAAAGAATCTGCGGAATTTTTGGCTCAGCAGAGGCTGGTATCTGGGGTTTCCAACCCGCGGACTTAGAGCTAAATCAATATTTGTTCCTCGAAGAGATGATGCACGTCGAAGTGGAATCATCCGACGAAAATGGTTTCGGTGAAATCGTTCTGACGAATCTCGTACGGAAACGTTTTCCACTGCTCAGGTACGGTACAGGCGATCTCGGCCGAGTGCGCGAAATTAGCGTCAACGGACGAAAACTGCATCTTCTCGAATTCAAAGGTCGTGAAGAACAATCGTTTCAGCTGGGCGGCGAATATTATGCGGTAAGCGAATTCGAAGACGCCTGCAATCAGCTCGTCGATTTTCAGATTCACCTTTCATATGATGAAACAAATAAGAAAGATAGAATTCAATTTTCACTGGTCGCGTACAGTCCTCAATTCATCGACAATTATGGTGATGGTCTGAAGGAACGAATCAAAAGCATCGTGCAAAGTGAAGATCGACTTTTCACTACCGAGATTCAGTTTGTCGAGCAGAGAGATTTGAAGGTCACCAGAACGTCACGCAAAGTCATTAGAGTCATCGACGATCGTCCGCGCAGCTAAGCACAAGTTAAGGAAACCCGGACTGGTGAAAACCCTAACTTTGCGTGTCTTTTTATTACCGAAAAAGGCTGAAGATAGTGCTCAAATGGGCGAACCCAGCAGTTTGCTGGTACAATATTGACATCAGATCGATCGCGAGGGATATTTCGATCGAAGCTGCCGTCTCTTCTTGTTGTTCCTTCAGGAGCACCATCATCATGCAAATGATCCTGGAAAAAGAAACCTTCGCCGTAGCCGATCGATTCGAATATGATCGTTATAATTCGACGCTTCGCAGCAATGGATTTATTCACTTGGCACTAGCCGAGCCAGACTCGAACGGTGCGGCGATGCGCGCAATTGTAGAGAAAATCGGCAAGGCTGCAGTGCATGACAAAAATGGAACCGTAATGTGGGACGTGCGCTACGACGTAAATGTCGACCAAGAAGTTGGCACTCGCTCCCTCACGAACAAAGAATTTCCGATGCATACCGACGGTTCTTTCGAAGAGCCGCCGCCCGACTATGTTGCGCTCTATTGCGTACAACAGGATCGACTCGGAGGGGGAGAAACTCTTTTTATCAATTCTCGAGATGTTCTCGACAAACTTTCAGCAAAGTCAAAAAAGACGCTTCAAACACATCGATATCGAATGAAGGTTCCTGCCGAATTCTTCAAAGGCAAAGAGACATCAGAGGTCGTTATCTTGAGTCCATCCGGCAAGTTTCGCTTCAGGCATGAAATTCTTTTGCTGGAAGATGAGCCACCGCATGCGGTGCACGCAGCAAACGAGCTGGAAACAATCATCAATGAGAAGTGCAACCCGCAGTCGTTCACACTGAAGCGCGGGGAGTTGATCATCTTCGACAACGGTCGCTACTTCCACGGACGCACCAAGATCGAAGATCAGGACAGACACCTCCTGCGCATGTGGTTTCACGCCTGACAAAAGCCCATGCACGCCTACAGTTGAGGATTCCAGCCTGAAGTAGTGTAGAATGGTGCGTCGTTGCGCCTTCGGGGGCAGCGGTCAGACGAGCTAAGGAATCATTCGGTATGGAGCAAACAGAAAAGCAAAAGGCGTGGGCGGCTGTGGAATTCGAAGTGGATTCTACAAACGAAGACTTGGCGTCCTGGTTGATCGTACAATGCGGTGCGAGCGGATGCGAAATTCGTCCCGGCACTGGCGACCGTGTCTTGGTGCACGCAGTATTCGATAAAGAAGCTTTGGCACCGGAAGAGCTGACACGCATTCGAGGTTCGTTTGAAGAGTACAAACTTGGTGAGTGCCTGCGCACTTTTAAAGTCCAGCAGGTGGAACAGGAAGATTGGCTGGCTCGATGGAAAGAGGGATTCGAACCGTTTCGCGTCGGCACACGCTTTCTCGTTTGCCCGGCTTGGATGAAGGACACACTGACACCAGAGTTAGCCGAAGGGCGAGTGGTCATTCTCATTGAACCAGGTATGGCCTTCGGCACCGGTTTGCATGCCACAACTCAATTTTGTTTGAGGGCGTTGGAATCATATCCGCCAAAAACTAGCGTGCTTGATGTCGGCACAGGAAGCGGAATTCTCGCCATTGCATGTGCACATATGCATCCCAATGCGAGAATCGTCGCGCTCGATATCGACCCGGTGGCGATTGAAACTGCGCAGGAAGATTTAGAACTCAACAATGTCAACGGAAGAATCGAACTCATTGTTGGCAGCACCGAAGCTGTGAAAGGTCAGACCTTTGATGTGATTCTTTCCAACCTGACTTGCGAAGACATAGTTGCGCTGCTGCCGGACTACATGCAGTTGCTGGAGCCGGACGGCCACATTTTGTGCGCTGGAATTTTGAAAGAGAAACTGCCGTTGCTTGAATCGGCCGTTGCGAAACACAAGATGACAATGATTCAGGTGGAACATACTGGACAATGGGTTGGCGTAGTCTTGCGCTAGTTCCAATTCTTTTGCTTGTTGACTGCATCCCAAATCATCGCCTTGGCTTCATTCATGAATCGATCTTGATCTTCAGGTCGTGAATTGAACAGAACAGACCAACACGTGTCGTCGTAGCGACGAACCAGAAAACTCATGCTGCCCGGCATCGTTCCAACGCGAGAGAAAGTATAGCCACTGCCGCTAGTGGCGGGGTAGACTTCCCATCCCATTGCGAAATAACCCTTCTTTTCCTTCCAGTACGGCGCAGGAGATTTCGACACCATTTGAAGAAACGATGCATTGGAGATCACAGGATTCGTTTGCACCGCTGTCCTTCTCACTGCGTTAGCGAATCGAACCAAATCAACAGTCGATGATATCCACCCCGCCGAAGCCGCCATCGTCGGCAAGTCGAAATCGCCGCCATACTGATAATGCACCTGCTCCTTCACACCAGGGTAGATGCTGTTCGTCGTTGGTTGACCAGGATATGGATAGTACGTGACCTCATGCGGAATCTGCTCTACCGTTCTTCCCACATGCGTGTCAGTCATTCCAGAAGGCATCAACACTCGCCTCTTCACGTATGATTCATAAGGTTCTCCAGCGCGCTTCGCAATGACTGCGCCGAGCACCTCATACACAAAATTCGAGTATCCCCACGAAGTTCCTGGTGCAAAATCTAGAGGTCGCTTCAACCACCAGTTGATTATTGTGTGCAATTTGGGAGGAACCTCACCACCATTCTCTGCAGCTATTAGTGTGATGTTTGGAACAAAGAGTGGATCACCACTCACCTTTGGGTTCCACCCAGCAGTGCAATACAAAAGATCGCGAACAGTAATGTCATCCATTCGACGATCGTGAGTTGGTGCCCGCATCGCATCGAAGTCATTTAGAATATCGAAGACCTTTTCGTCGAGCTTCAGCTTTCCTTCCTCTTGCAATTTGAGTGCAGCAACCGCCGTCAAAGATTTAGAAATGCTTGCGATTCGAAACATGCTGCGCGGCTCTACTTTCTGCTTGTTCTCGAAGTCCGCCCATCCGAAGCCGCGAGCATAGACAAGCTTGCCGCCTCTGGAAACGGCGACTGATGCACCAGGTACACACCATCTTCTGAGAAACTCGCAGAAGTCGCGTTCAAAAGTCTCCATCCCTGGCTGCGTTGCGCCAGTGACAGGCATCGCAACTTTCGATGAATTCGAGTTCGAGCTAGAGATCGACTTCGCGTACGCAGCTGTCAATCCGGCGCACAAAGACATTGATAAAAGCGCAGCGACGATTCGAATACGTGCCACAAATTGTCCTCAGTGAGAGCACCTTTCCAACTCATTTGTAGCCTCTTTGCCGCATTTCTATCTACGGGGTTTTCCCTAAGTCGAAACGGCGCAAACTCTTTGCCGCATCATATCTCGCAACCAACTCCAGTGGCAAAAGTTGAAATGAAAACCGGAACCATTTGCTACATTCGGCTTGTGAAGCACGTTTTCACAAATTCGATTGATTTGATTTTGCTTTAGTCTATGATAGAAGAAACCTGCAACACCCCAGGCTGATTGAATTTGAGAACCATTTCCATATTACTGCTTCTTGTATT
Organism: uncultured Candidatus Obscuribacterales bacterium; assembly: GCA_964478655.1. Taxonomy (GTDB): domain Bacteria; phylum Cyanobacteriota; class Vampirovibrionia; order Obscuribacterales; family Obscuribacteraceae; genus CAYZJR01. The sequence continues at coordinate 46,010 of CAYZJR010000032.1, read as the reverse complement.
GTTCCTATTTGCACCTGACGCAAATGCGCATGGTGACGACAACGAAGCCTTCGCGTCAGGCGGACAGAGTGGGGCACCGTCGGCAGTATTCGTTAGTGAAGAAAACAGAAAAGCGCTTTCACTCGCCACCGCGCGAGTTGAGCGACACATAATTAGTGACACGCTGAAAGCAACCGGTGAAGTGCAAGCAGCAGAGACTCAATCTTTCGATATAAACCCTCCGGTGTCCGGCTTAGTGAAAGCTGTTAATGCAAAGCAAGGAGATACAGTCGCGAAGGGACAAACACTTGCATTAGTGCACAGCATCGAAGTTGCAACCACCCTCACTCAGCTGTTGAATGAACTGACGAAGCTCAGCGCCGAAATCGAACGCTTAAAGACAAGATTCAACAGTGACATCATGCTGCAAACCAATCAAGTTCAACTCGCGAAGAGCACGCTTGATCGTGAGGAAGGTCTGCTGAAAGAAGGCATTTCCGCACGAAAGAACTACCAAGAGGCGAAGAATGCTTTTGAATCTGCGCAGGTGAAATTGTCTACCCTGCATCAACAGCTCAAACAAGAAATCAGCTTGGTCGAAAAACAGAAAGAGGTCATTGTTCATTCTGCGAAAGGTCAGCTAAAGATCATGGGCGTCTCGGAAGGCACCGTGGATGATTCCATTAAAAGCGGCAAAGTGACTGCGAGTTTACCAATTGTGGCACCAGTTTCAGGAATTGTGAGCGAGCGCTCCATCTCGCTTGGCGAAAGTGTTGATCCTAACAAAAAGGTTTTCTCCATCGTCAACCTGAATCCAATTTGGGTCATGGTCGATATCTTCCAGGAGCAAATCCCGAAAGTAAAGGAAGGTCAAACAGTCAAAATCGAGACGCCCTCGAAACAGACTTTGAAAGGAACAATTTCGTCTGTCGGCTCTGTTGTAGATGCATCGACGAAAACCTTGCATGTTCGAATCATCGTCGAAAATCCGAACCATATATTGAGACCAGGAATGTTCGTCACAGCGCAGATCAATGTGAGCGGCGGCACACAGATTGGATTAGTCATTCCGGAATCTGCTGTTGTGCATTATCAAGATCGTCCATATGTATATAAAGAACACGACAACAGATTCGAACCTGTTTTCATCGCAACTGGACTCACAACAGATGCAGGAGTCGTAGTGTCAAAAGGACTAAAAGAAGGAGACTCAATTGTTTCACTCGGTGCAAAACAGTTGAGCGCTCAAAATTTGTTCAACCTCGGCTCCAAGTCTGCCGAATCTAAAGAAGATGAAGACCACGGCGACCACGCTCAGCATGAGCAAGAATCCAAACAAACCACAAACGGCTCGGCGACTATGCTCATGGGATTTTTCGGCGGAATAGTAACGGCCCTCGTTCTTGTTTGCGGTTGGATTGCGCTTGCAAAAATGCGAGGACGAAAAGGGGATCAATAGATGCTGAATGGACTAATACAGTGGTCAATTCGCAATCGTTGGATCGTTCTTGTGTTAGCCGTCGCGTGGTTTGCGCTCGGCATTTATTCAACACAAAATATGCCGGTTGATGTATTTCCTGACTTTTCGCCGACTCAAGTTGTAATCCTTACTGAAGCTCAAGGTTTCGCACCGGAGGAAGTCGAGTCATTGGTGACTCGACCATTAGAAGCCGGTCTCAACGGCACTGCAAACGCCAAGGTTGTGCGCTCCATCTCAACAATTGGTTTGTCAGTAATTACTGTAGTTTTCCGAGATGGAACCAACGTATTTACGGCCCGACAACTAGTGTCAGAAAAATTGCAGAGCTCTCGAAATAATTTACCCAGCGGAGTGAAAGAGCCGACTCTTGCTCCGATAAGCACCGCCACCGGTGACATACTCAAACTTGGACTGTACTCGACTGGAAAGACAAGTCTGATGGATTTGAGAACGCTTGCCGATTGGACTCTCAAACTGAGGTTGATGTCCATTCAAGGAGTCTCCAACGTCGTTATCATCGGAGGAGACGTCAAACAATATCAGGTCTTGGTTGATCCTGAAAAACTGAAGCAGTACGACATAACTCTTGCACAAGTTGCCGACGCCGCGCGAAGCAGCAACGTAAACGCGGCAGGTGGAATTCTTAGAACAAACGAAAGCGAGCAGCTCATTCGCGGACTCGGTCGTGTTAACTCACCCGAAGAAATTGCAGAGACAGTTGTCTCCAGCAGAAACGGCATTCCGGTGTTATTGAAGAATGTTGCAGATGTGAAAGTCGGACCGGAGTTTGCAATCGGCGATGCGATCGTTGATGGGAGCCCTGGTGTTGTTCTCACTGTTATGAAACAATCGTGGGCAAACACACTTGAGACGACACGCGCCATCGAAAGAGCGATGGATGAACTTAAAACAACTTTTCCGGATGACGTAAAAGTAGTTACCACTTTCAGGCAAGCAGACTTCATCGAAGTGGCGGTCAAAAACGTTTCTGAGGCTGTCGCTCTCGGTGGCGTTCTCGTCGTAATTATTCTCTTTGCGTTTCTTCAAAACTGGCGCGCGGCATTCATCTCCGTTACGGCAATACCTTTGTCGTTGCTTTCCGCATTGATACTTTTGAAGTACCAGGGTTTCACTATCAACACAATGACTCTCGGCGGACTTGCAATAGCCATCGGTGAAGTAGTCGATGATGCAATCGTCGATGTAGAAAATGTGTATCGCCGACTTCGAGAAAACAAGGCGATAGGCAGCCCGAAGACGCCATTGAGAATCGTTTATGAAGCCTCATCGGAAGTTCGCGGCTCCGTGGTTTATGCAACGTTTATTGTCGGATTAGTGTTTCTTCCAGTCATCTCATTGGGCGGTTTAGAAGGAAAAATCTTCAGTCCGCTCGCGCTCTCATATCTCATCGCATTGCTCTCGTCACTCGGTATAGCACTTACCGTCACTCCAGCACTTTGCTATCTGCTGCTTCGCAGCACCAAAACAATTCCGCAGGAAGAAACGCCGCTGATCGCAGCGCTCAAAAAAATGTATCGTCCGATTTTAAGACTGAGTCTACAATTTCCAAAATCAGTGCTTACCGCATCAGCAATTCTGTTCCTCTTTTCTTTGACACCACTAATGTTTATGGGCACACAATTTCTGCCAGACTTCGACGAAAACAATTTGATTGTGGTAGCAAACTCAATTCCTGGCACCAGCCTTACAACAACCACAACCATTGGCAAACAACTCATCGAACACTTTCGCAAAGAACACGATATTCTCGCCGCCAGCCAGAGGGCAGGTCGAGCAGAAGGTGGAGAGGACTACGGCTCAAGTAATTCGAGCGAGTTCGATATACGGTTGAAGACAGACAGCCCACACAAAAAAGACATTCTTTATCACATTCGTCATGAGTTTCAAAACGTTCCCGGGCAAGTTGCGGATGTCGGCTCGTACCTGCAACATCGAATGGATCACGCGCTGTCCGGTGTAAACGCAGCGATTGCAATCAAGTTGTTTGGTACCGATTTGCCTACCTTGCATGAAAAGGCCAAAGAAATAGAAAGCGTAATGAAGAACGTAAGCGGTGCGGTCGATGTGCACGTCGAGGCGATTGTTCCTGTGCCTCAAATCTCCATCTCTGTTAACCGTGATGCTGCGGCGCGATATGGTGTGCGAGTAAAAGATCTTGCTGACTCAATCGAGGCCGCATTCCGTGGTGTGACAGTGTCACAAGTACTCGAAGGTCAAAGAACATTCGATCTATATGTTTGGTTCAAGCCAGAGTATAGAAACAATCTCAACGTCATCAAGCAGACTCTTGTTGATACACCGACAGGAATCAAAATTCCAATCGGCACTCTTGCCGAAGTCAAAGAAGGCACCAGCCCCAACACCATCAGCCACGAAAGTGTTAGTCGCCGTGTCGTGATTCAAGCAAACGTTGCCGGTCGCGATCTAGGTGGTGTCATTCAAGAAGCGCGCGATAAGATAGCAAAAGAAGTGAAACTTCCCGCTGGTTACTACGTAGTGTACGGTGGTCAATTCGAAGCGCAAGAACAAGCGACGAAGCAGTTGGCATGGCTCTCATTAGCAGCACTTGTCGGAATGGTGATGTTGTTGAGCATGGCGTTCAGATCGCTGAGAGCGGCAATGTTGGTTATGGCAAATTTGCCTTTAGCGCTTGTCGGTGGCATATGGGCAGTGCTCTTCTCAGGCGCAGTTTTGAGTGTTGGATCGCTGATAGGCTTCATCACTCTGTTTGGCATCTCCACTCGCAACGGCATTATGCTTGTCACACATTTTAACGACATGCTGCGAAAGCAAGCTGATTTCGACGAAATCATCGAGAAAAGTGCGATGGATCGTCTGAGCCCTGTGCTTATGACTGCATTGGCTGCAGCCCTAGGTGTGCTCCCAATTGCTGTGCTTGGCGGAGCCGGTCGCGAGCTAGAACAGCCGCTCGCCATCGTAATTCTCGGCGGTATGGTAAGCTCGACGTGCTTGACGCTTATTGTCATTCCGGCGCTGCTCAAGCTGTTTGGCTCGGATCTTACGCCTGTCAAACGATCGTCGGCAGCGCGTGCAAGACATTACATAGAAAATTGAACGCGAGCAACTTCATTTTGCTATGCTCACTAAAGAGCGATCGAATGAGCACTGTCAGAATTGTCGAAATCAATAATCATGAGGCTTGGGGCAGGAACATTATTGTTCCTCCAAATTAGTGCCATCACTTGCTCTTCGGCTCTGGCCGACGACTTTGAAGCAGTAAGTAAGCTGATGGATGCCGGCAACTACAGCGCCGCAAGACCAGCACTGCGCGCCATGGTCAGAAAGTATCCGAAAGACACAATCTTGTTTATCTGGCTGGCCAAGGCATATGCAAACGATCCTGAAAATTTACGAGAAGGCTTCAGGAAGGCTGGACAATGCCTCAAGCACGCTCAAGAATTAGACCCTGAGCTCGGAAAAGTGTATACGCAATACTCCGAATGGTATTCAGCTCAAGGTGACTTTCCAAAATCGATAGAAATGGCAACCAAAGCGTTGAAGGTAAAGAAACCGGATAATTCGGCATATGAAGAACGCGCTCACGCCTACAATTCGATGAAAAAAGACAAGGAGGCAATCGCCGACATCGAGCAAGCGGTCAAGCATGTAAACCGCGTGAATCCACGCCGCTGGCGCAAGGTCATGCTTTCTAAAGCTTCAATTCTCGAAAACGCCGGACAATACGAGCGCGCACTTAGTGACTATGAAGCCATACTAAAACAGAGCTACGAAGACTCCATCGTCTACCGCGAAATCAAATGCTACGAACAGTTGAATCGGTTACAAGACGCGATAAAACTGGCATCAAGCTTGATAAAGAACAATCCGGAAGACGACGCTGTTTATCAAATGCGCGCGCGCATTTACACAAAACAGAAGCGATATGCCGATGCCGCAGCAGACTACACAAAGGCGTATGAGTTTCTGCCGACGCCTTCAATCCTTAGAGAGCGCGCCAAAGTCTATGACTTGATGGGGCGCAAGGACCTAGCCTCCAAGGATCGCGATCGCGCAAACAAAGATTAGCCAAGAGTATGCAATCATTATTACGGCGTTTTCTTGGAGACGGAGCCGTGATGACAAGGGTACTCTCAATATTGCTGGCAACCACTTGCCTGTTTGGTTCGACATACCTGCCCGCTGCGGCACAACCAGGAAAGGTGAAGAACATCACGATCGCCCAATTCGGACATGTCTTTCTTTACATGCCTCTCTACGTTGCTGTGAAAAAGGGATATTTCAAAGACGAAGGTCTCGAAGTGAAGCTTGTCAGCACCGGCGGAGACGAAAAGACGTTCACAGCAGTTGTAACCGGCAATGCGCAATTCGGCGTCTCAGACCCGACATTCACGGCGATTGCACGCGAGCGCGGACAAGGTGGAAAGGTCGTTGCAGGTGTTGTGCGCGGAGTTCCTTTCTGGGTTGTAACGTTTCGCGATGACATAAAGAAGATTGATGATCCGACAGGATTCAAAGGACTGCGCATCGCAACCTATACTGCGCCATCCACTAGTTATGCGGTAATGAAACGAGTATTGCAGAACAATGGCAAGCCAGTTGATGCAAAGATTGTACAAGGTATGTTCGGAACATTGTTGGCATTGCTCAAAGCGAAGCAGGCAGATCTTGCACTGGACATTGAACCAATCGTATCGGTCGCGACTCACGAGAAGGGGCATATCGTCTACTCTCCAGCTAAGGTGTTAGGCGACTTTGCATTCACGGGACTCACCGTATCTGATGCCTACATGAAGAGCAATCCTGATGACATTCAGAAGGCAGTTAATGCAATTACGCGCGCTATGAACTTCATCCAGTCAGATTACGAAGGCGCAGTGGCAGTAGCTAAGGCAGAGTTTCCGGAAGTGAAAGAAGTAGTAATTCGCGAGGCGCTTACACATTTGATCAAGGAAGGAACCATTCCACGCTCGCCTGTTCTAACTGAGAAAGCGTGGAACAATGCAATTGGACTTCGCAAAGAAATAGGAGACTTGAAGAGCTCCGGAAGCTTTGCAGAAAACGTAGACATGCGCTTCGCGCAGACGGCGGCCAAGACGTTTGCTCCAGCATCAACAACGAAAGCGACGACAGCATCGCCGTCACCACCACCAGCGAAGTCAGGCATGGCCGCGGCAACACCGAAGAAGAAATGAATACGCAACCGGCCGCTGACGGTTCACTTTTGACAATCGAAGGTCTAACATTTTCCTTCGATAGCTCAGGTTCTGAAATTGGCAAGCCGACAGTTTCTGACTTATCATTGACCGTTTCGCCCGGCGAAATTCTCTGCATTCTAGGCGCAAGTGGATGTGGAAAAACTACTCTACTCAACTTGATTGCCGGTCTTTTGAAACCGACCAAAGGAAAGATCGATATACACCATGCAAGCGCAGCTGCGCAAAAGATTGGATACATCTTTCAAAACGATGCATTGTTTCCGTGGAGAACCGTCGAAAGCAACCTTCTGCTCGCAGCAGAAATGAACAAAACCTCGAAAGCCGCTGCAAAGGGGCGTATCACAGAGTATCTCAAGACATTTCACTTGAGCGAATCGATACTGAGAAAATACCCGGCCCAACTTTCCGGTGGCATGCGGCAAAGAACAAGCATCATTCAAACATTGATGTTCGACCCAAATCTGCTGCTCCTCGATGAACCATTCTCAGCACTCGACTACTATACGAAACTCAGCCTGGAGAGCGAGTTCTATCAGCTAGTCAAAGAACAGAATAAAGCCGCGCTGCTCGTGACGCACGACATCGAGGAAGCTGTCGCAATGGGCGATCGTATATTCATTATGAGCGACGGAAAACTTCTCAAGGAGTTCGCAATAAAGATCGGTGGAATTGACCGACTACCGGAAAACGCCCGTGGTCTGCCAGAGTTCGCAGAACACTATCGCGCAATTTGGTCAGAACTAAAGTCTGTGATTAAGGGATAGAAATGCAAGACTCTAAATCACGGCGATCAATCTTATTGTTGTTCCTTTATCCGTTGCCGCTTATTGTATTGATCATTGTCTGGCAAATATACACGGGCTCCGACGAACAACGCCAGTTCATTTTCTCCAGCCCCGAGAAAACTTACGCCGCACTCGTAAGAGTTACATCCAGTGGAGAACTGTTCCACAATGCTTGGGTCACGATTATGGAGGCGATCATCGGCTTTCTGGCAGGCACCACAATCGGTGCCGCGCTCGGATTGTCTTTGTGGTATTCCAAACTCGTCGCTCAGATTGCCAAACCGTATATCACTGCAATCGCTACTGTTCCTATTTTCGTGTTGGCACCGATCATTATTTCTTGGTTTGGCATCGGCACCCTTTCCAAAATAATGTTGGCGTTCCTCGCCACCGTTACAGTCGCGATCGTTCAAAGCTACCAAGGCGCAATGTCGGTTGAGCCGCGATTCCTGAGGCTCATGCAAGTAGTCGGCGCCACTCGCTGGCAAACTTTCCGGCTTGTGGTCGTGCCGTCGTCACTGATTTGGGTCATTAACGCCATGAAGCTCAACATTGGCTTGGCGCTTTTGGGTGCCTTTATCGGCGAGTTCATCTCTGCCGAAGAGGGGCTGGGCTATATGATTGTCAAGGCCTCTCAGCTCTATGACATGGCAACCGTCTTTTGCGGGGTCATCGCCCTAATCGTCGTCGCACTGGGGCTTACAGCCATTATTGAGCAACTGGAGAGGCGCCTCATGAAGTGGAACGCTCCTTGACCCCCTATCGCCTTCAAACTGCCACGGGCTGGACTTTTACAGACTTGAGAAAAAAGTGGCTCAACTGCGTGAGAATGGGGAATAAACCCTGTAACGCGGACGTCTTACCGACGTCTGGAATGGGCAAAACATTATCAGCAGGATACTCGGAGATCTCAAATGAAGCGTCTGCCACTACTGGACTTGATGCTAGACAATCAGGATAACAATCAAGTGCCAGAAGATTTACGCCATCGATTTAGCAACCTTCTGTCAACTCGCACTCCAACTGCGGTCGGTTCGAAAGGGGAGACAAAATGAGACAGAAAGAGGATGCGGCACGTTCGAAGGCCGAAAAACCTGAGAAGCCAGAAAAACCTGAGAAGCCTGAAAAGGAAGAGAAGCCACGTACCTCCTCCGAATCTTTCGATGAAGACAAT
>CAYZJR010000032.1:14753-37273 GCA_964478655.1 uncultured Candidatus Obscuribacterales bacterium | reverse complement strand
GCCTGAAAAGGAAGAGAAGCCACGTACCTCCTCCGAATCTTTCGATGAAGACAATGAAGAGTGGTCCGGTGGCAACAATGAAGAGACATTCTTTATAGAAGAGGATGACGATCTCCCGACTCTCTCTTCCGAGCAATTTGCTGAAGAGGCCGCTCGCGGATTGGGTGAGTACGATCCGGTTCGCATGTACTTGCGGCAGATAGGTTCAATCTCCTTGCTCACCGCAAACCAGGAAATCGAGCTAGCTAGACGCATTGAAATCGGCGGTCCGGATGGAGCCATCGCAAAACGTCAGTTGGTGCAAGCAAACCTTAGATTGGTCGTGTCCATCGCGAAAAAATATGTTGGTCGCGGCATGCAGTTGCTCGATTTGATTCAAGAAGGAAATTTGGGTCTAATCCGTGCAGCAGAAAAGTTTGACTATCAACGCGGCTATCGATTCAGCACCTACGCGACTTGGTGGATTCGGCAAGCAGTAACACGCGCAATCGCCGACCAAGCAAGAATCATTCGTATTCCAGTGCATATGGTTGAAACGATCAACCGTATCAAGAAAGTGACACGGCAATTGGCGCACGACAAGGGGCGCAAACCCACTGAAGAAGAAATTGCCGAAACGATGGAAATCACGGTGACAAAATTGAGGGAACTGATGAAGATTTCGTCAGAGCCTATATCTTTGGAAACACCCGTTGGCAAAGAAGAAGACAGCACAGTCGGTGACTTCGTTGAGGACAGTGCCGCAGAAACGCCGGCGGATTCCGTGACGCAAGAACTCTTGCGAGCAGACATCATCGAAGTCATGGCGAGTCTTTCATCAAGAGAGCGTGATGTGCTTCGTTTGAGATTCGGTCTCGACGACGGCAAACAGAGAACTCTGGAAGAGGTCGGACAACTGTTCGGCGTTACGAGAGAACGCATCAGACAAATTGAAGCAAAAGCACTTCGCAAACTTCGACATCCAAATCGCTCGCGTAGACTTCGAGACTACATGGACTAGCGTTTGGACATCCACACTTGCACAGCTTTGTTTAACTGCTCTTCCGAAAGAGGTTCGGCCGAGTAGCTGTCGCTAGTAACTTTCTGAATGAGTCCGCGAAATTCCCTTTTATTCAGTATCGTCCAATTGTCCATCGATTGGGTGAGACGATAGGCGAATATTGCGCGCTTCGCATACTTCTCCGCATCCACAGTTTTACCTCTCTTGCGAGCAATTTCAGCTAGTCCGATCAACGCATCGGCAGCATCTGGAATATCTGCGTGTCTTTCATAAGCATCCAGAGCTTGATGGAAAGAGGACTTCCTTAGCCCCACAGGTGGTGCAACCTTCTTCGACATTGCAAGCGCTTTGTTCAATTGCTGTTCAATTTCATTCGACTGTTTCCCTTGACGCAACATACAGTACGCAATCTTGTTTAGCGTCAGGATCTCCGGATTTGTGTAGTCGTAGCCGGAGTCAACTGGATAACCGTGCTTGGAACAGAGTGCAGCATATCGGCGAATCACAGGTTCTGCTTCTGCATATTTCCTATCTTGCAACAACACTTCCTCGTAGATTGAGAGAATTGGTATCAGGCTCTTATGCTCTTTTCCAAACTTCGCTTCGATAATTGCAATTGCTCGCTTGTAGGACGATTCAGCGCGTATCGTTCCAGTGGTGTCAAAACCGCGCATCGATACTTGCGCGCTTCCAAGCGCCACTAATATTGGTACCAACGTTTCCGAACCCACGCCATGGATTCTCTCTTTGACTTTTAGAGCTCGCTCTAGCAACTCAATCTCTTTCGATACAAGCCGTCGTCGCATATCAGCACTAGCAGTCGGATTTGCATTGAGTCTCTGCGCATACTCAATCCACTTATTGGCAGTTGCTTCTGTTGCCTTGTCATCACGCGAGCGATCTTTGGTTTCCTCTTCAATTTTTTGCAGATCGGAATCACGCCCGAGGTGCCTGTTGGTTCCACCAGAAAGACCAGGTGGTGGAAACAGTTGCGTCATACCTTGCTGCTCGATTTGCGCAGAAGCCGAAAGTCCCCAACCCCACAATAAGCACGAAGTGAGAAATCGTGCCACGAGACCCTTGGACTTCATTCGATTAGAGATCGCCTTTGAGAGGATCGACACGGAATGTCTTGTGTGACATCGTGTATTTGAGCGGATCATCGTCTAACGGTGCTGCGCCAAGAACGCTGGTTTCGGAAGAAGTAATCTCTGTGATCGATTTTTGAATGTTTGCGCAAATCGTGTCCAACGGAAGATCGTCACCATCTTCGCCAAATGGGTCTTCAATGTCTTCCGCAATTAGTTCGAGACCGATCAGAAAGTAGGCCCCAATCATGACTATAGGAAGCGAGATAAAGAGGTCGAGCTGCGGCGCAACGTACCAAGGCATGACTAGAAGGTTGAGAGCTATACCTTGTCGCATGAATGCACGATAAGACACTGCAAGCGGGCTGCTCCTGATTCTCTCGCAGGCTCCGCAGATATCCATGAATGCTCTTGCATGTGGATCAAGAATCAAAAGCATTGTTTCGCTGACTAGCCCGCGTTGGTGCCATGATCCCAGCGTACTTAGAATAGTTAGAGCAACTTGAGATGGTAGGTGTGCGTTGGCAGGCATCTTAGCCAGCGGTTTTAGACCTGGCAAATCCTTTGTCGGCCGGGTGTCACGCAAGTGATGCTTAAGCGAGTAGGCGAAAGATACTATTTGTTCACCCAAAAGAATTCTTTCGATCGCCGGAGCTTTCGTATATGTGTAGGTCTTGATCGCCAAGTTTCTCGAGTCGTTTACGAGTTGTCCCCAAAGCCTTCGACCTTCCCACCAACGTTCGTATGCAGAGTTCGTACGAAACACGAGAAGCAGACCAAAAACGGCTCCAATATATGCGGCGTTTCCAGCTTCTTTAAAAAGTTGAGCGGACAAACCTTGATCGGCAATCCAACTGACGATACCTGTGTACAGGCCCATGATTGCCATATAAAGCCACACACGCTTGAACACTGGGATGCGATGCACACGTGTAAACGGCAAGATGAACAGCCGCACCATTTGGCTGATCAAACCAGACTTATGTTGTTGCGGAACTGCCGGAATTGCAGAATAAGTTGCTGAACTTGAGGTGCCGTCGGCAGCCTTGACTTCATTCTTTGTCAGATTTTCAACCATAGCTCTCTAAGGCACTGTATGTGGTATCAACCGTTACGGGGTTTCAATGGCGCGCGCTTCGTTTCCAAAATGATCCGCAGGCGGTTCGAAGAGACTCTCCGATTTCCGTCCGACACGAAGCTGAGCCAGGATCTCGTGTGCCGCAGGTCTCATCATAGCAACCAGTATTAGATCAGACAAGAGGCGAGCCCAAATCGGCGAAATTGTAAACAGGTGTTCGCATTTCGCCTGGCAAGGGCCCGCAGACGGTCAGCTGCCCTAATAATGGAAAAATGACCCAATATGACGCAATATTCGAAAGGGCTGCACGCGCCATACTTGGCGCGGATGCACTTCTCATTGGCGCCGGCGCCGGAATGGGAGTAGACTCTGGACTGCCTGATTTCAGAGGCAACCAAGGCTTTTGGAAGGCTTACCCGCCCTTTCGCGGGCGCACCTATGCGGAAATCGCGGGTCCAGACTTGATGGAACGCGACCCGCAGCAAGCGTGGGGCTTCTATGGACATTGCATGACTCTTTACCGTTCCACCCAACCTCATGAGGGCTTTGGAATAATCAAAGATTGGGCCGAAAAGATCGTTGGAGAACACTTCGTAATCACATCAAACGTCGATGGTCATTTTCAACGGGCTGGATTCGCAGAGAATCGAATAGTCGAAATTCACGGTTCAACTTGTTATATGCAATGCAGTCGCGGGCTAAAATGCTGCACAGCGATTTGGCCTGCGGACGAGACCGTCGTAGATGTCGATGAAGAGACGTTTCGCGCCAAAAGCGAGTTGCCTAGCTGCATCGGATGCGATTCGATCTCACGCCCTAATATTTTGATGTTTGGCGATCGAGCTTGGGTTCCGCACCGTTTTGCGAAACAAGACACTTGTTTTGAAAGTTGGTGGAACGGTGTGAAAAACTCGAATGTTGTAGTGATTGAATTCGGCGCAGGGACTGCTGTTCCTACAATTCGATACGAATGCTCGCGACGCGCGAAACGGCTCATCCGCGTGAATCCCCGAGATTATGTGGCGCCACCCGATGCGATATCAATTCCGTGCAATGCAATCGATGCAATTCGCGGAATCGAAAAACACATACAGCAGCGCAGACACTGACCAATCCCAGTATTGTTCGATAATATCCAGCGAGTCGAACACGGCAAGCAGCGCCAATCCAGCACAGACGAGCCAGACTTTCTTTTGACATATTTCTGCACAAACGCAATCACATTTGATACGAAATTAATGCTGCCAGCTCCCATGTTTACAGCGATTTCACGCTTTATGCGCTTAAATTGCTTATCAAGACAATTCCTATTTAAAGTGCGATGATATTTCGCGTAACGTCAATCGCAGCGAACACTGAAACGCTAACCGGCACGGCAGTTCGAGGCATCGCTGACACTCGGAAGACCCAAAGGAAATCAACCATGAAGCTAACACTACTGCAACCAAAAGGCTCGCTCAACTGGATGCTGGTAGCCGAAGAAATGACCGATCCAGCCAACTGGAATCAATTTCTTCTCAACCATGGCCCTGACACAGAACGCTTTCAATTCGAAAAGGCAGCAGAAAAAGCCGCCTCTGAACACACAGTGAAGCTAACGCCTTATCGATTGATGTGCAAGCGCGGGCTTTGCGGGCTGGAGTACGATTGGGGCATCGATGAACCAAAAATCAAGGCGCACGCCATGAAAGTAGGCGAGGTCCTGGGAGTCGAAACTCAAGTCGCCGGGGCTCAACCGGTAAGCGTCGTCTAATCAAGCGTGACAGCTTAATCAACGTTAGGAATTGCAACTCCTATAGAGTTCAAATTTGCCGATCCATCCTTTGTATGGGTCGGCTTTTTGTTAAACAGGTCGGACACATCCCATTCGGGGTCGATTTCGAAAAGCGCAACAAAAAGGTTGCATATCTAAAAGCAATCGAATAGAATGAAATGCAACCGGGAGGTTGCCAATTATGGAAGTAAAAATGAACAATAAAATCGTGAAGAAGATCGATCTAAAGGCGCCAATATCGCGCGTATGGAAAGCTCTCACCGACTACAAAGAATTTGGTCAATGGTTTTGCGTAAAGATTGAAGGTCCCTTTGTCGTAGGGCAGCCTGCCTGCGGATATTTGACGTATCCCGGATACGAAAATCTCAGGTGGGAGGTGCAAGTAAAGCAGATGGAAACAGAGAAACTTTTCTCGTATACATGGCACCCGTACGCAGTTGACCCATCAGTAGACTATTCAACCGAAACTCCAACACTGGTTGAGTTTCGCCTCGAAGAAATTCCTGATGGCACGCGACTAACGGTGATTGAATCTGGCTTCGATAAAATTCCAGATCACCGCAGATCTGACGCGATGCGCATGAATGATGGCGGATGGGAAGAACAACTTCAAAACATCGAGAGATATGTCGGCGCTAGCACGTAAAGCGAAGTCGAAACGAAGAGATCCGGCGCCGGTTTTTGCCGCACTAGGCGACGAAACACGGCTGTCCATGGTGAGAAAACTCGCCACTGGACAACCTCACTCGATTTCGCAACTGACTCAAGGAACAAAACTGACACGACAAGCAGTCACCAAACATCTTCGAGTTTTGGAAAATGTCGGCATTGTTCACAGTATTCGATCAGGGCGAGAAAGTTTGTTCAAATACAATCCCAAACCGATTGATGAACTGAAAGAGTATCTCGAACTGGTTTCATCACAATGGGACAACGCACTTATGCGCCTGAAGGCATTTGTCGAGGATTGAGAGCCGTGATAACATAGTCCGCTCTGAGGATTACACGGTGACAAAGTCAAACACGCCGGCGACGAATGTTGAACAATCTTTAGTAGCGAAAAGTGAATTTTCGCTGACAACCAAATTGTCTGAGTCCGAGATTCTGGACAAAATCAAGCACAAAATTGTAATTGACGAATGGCTGCCATCGTGGGTGTTCTTGGTTGACAACGACACATTTCGTGGTCACGTAAACTATCTCGGACTCTTCGAATTTCTTGCGTACAGAAAAGAAGTTGGAGATCTGCGAAACGAGGGCGCCATTCGCGGCAATCAGTTTTATGTATTTCGCAGCAGCAAAGAACATAAGTATCGAAATTGCATTTGCCCATTTCTATACGGAAGAATCGAACAATCAGATACAACTAGGACCGTCAAACTAAAAATGCGCCTTAACCCGTTTATGCGGGTCGCCTTGATTGCGCTGATGGTTCCAGGCTTGTTGCTCGGTGCGATTGTTGCGGGGCTGGCACTAGCACCTGGCTCTACGTTACTCAAAGGACCAATAGATTTGATTCTATCAAGTCTGGTTTGCGGCGCACTAGCGGTTGGACTGCCATACCTCATTATCGCCTTCGACAAGACGTTTACTGAAGATAAAGACGAGCTCAGCAAACTCCTTCACCAGTTGTTTCCCCAATAGCACCACATTCAGTGCAGCCATGAAACCAGTCATAGACGAAGGCAACTTACTAGCTCAGAAAACAGAAGCGATTGTCAATCCCTGGAATCGCAACATCATTCCCTGGTGGTTGCTTCTTCCACACGGCGTGTCCGGCGCCATCAAACGCGAAGCAGGACTGCAACCGTTCATCGAACTTGCAACGATGGGACCACTAGATCTCGGCAACGCTGTCGCAACGTCAGCAGGAAAGTTGCCATACAAATACATCGTTCATGTCGCGTCGATCGACATGCTCTGGCGCGCGTCACCGTTTTCGATTGGCAGGTCGGTAGAAAGTGCCATGAAGCTCGCAGAAGAACTGGGAATTAAGTCTTTGGCTTTCCCCATTCTAGGCGCAGGGTCTGGCGGAGTTAGCGCCGAGATTGCCGAACAAACCATGTGCTCAATGTTCAACAAACTGAGTTCAGAGATCGAAGTCGTCATTGTGCGTTTCAGCAATGCCTAGCACAAACGAATAAGAAGAACGTGTTAAGTCATAGAAGTTTATTCAACAGTTCACACGCTTCTGATAGGTCAGGCAGCGCCTCACCTTCTTGAAAGGCACCACATATGAGGCGTAGCGCTTCGCGCCCTTCAACCACCCTTCCCTGTTGAATCAATACCTTTACCAAGCTCGTTGTTGCACGCAGTTCCCATCCCTTACTGTTTTGAACCTTCGCGATTTCGACAGCATCTTGAAAAAGTTCTGCAGCAACATTTTGTTCTTTAGTCATTGCAAGCAAAAGCTCTCCCTTGAGCCTGTACAATTCTGCAAGATAAACGTGATCGCCAGACGATTCAGATTGCGAGATCGCTTCTCCTAAAACTCGCTGAGCATCATCGAAGCGCCCGGCCCTCATGTATGCTTGTGACAAGATGCCAAGCTGAACAGGAATAGTCAGAGCGGCATCCAGAACCTTGAAGCCTTTGACGCCTTGTTCTATCAGACAAGTGGCATCGTCGACCGCACCTTCTATAAGGAGTGCGGCACCCATATGAAAATCGGCAGTTGCAAGCCAGAGCGCAAAGCCCTGATCTGCGGAGAGTTGTTTCAATTCAATAGCGGCAAGCTTCACAGCTTCAGAACAACGGGCGAAAAGATTGACTCTTGCTTGAAAGTATAAGGCGTGCGCAAGACTGAACTGATGGCCAATTTGCCGAGCCAACGCGACGGTTTCTTCAATCGCCTTAATTCCCTGCTCCGGGTAGCCGAGCAGCCAGAGAGAAGCCGCATAGTAACAACGACCTACTACCGCTGCGTTTTGTCCTAATCTTGCTGCCCATTCAGCGCACTTTGAGAGATTCTCAAACTCAGAGACTGCCTTTTGACACTGCAAATGGCAGTTTTTGAAATCACCACGGTAATAGTAAGTAACTCCGAGCGCCACATGAGCTTCCATGGACATGGCGCTATCTTTCGAGGTTACCGCGAATGCGATCATCTCCTCAGAGAGCTTCATGCATAAATCTAAATCTGCACGAACGAGGTGCCACACCCAGCTGCCCCACATGATCTCAAAAAGCTGAGTGCTGTTGCCGACCTTTTCACAAAGCTCTCGCGCCCGTATGAATGCGGGACCAACCTGGGGAGCTGAGTAACCGGCACTCATCTGGTAGGCCGAACCGAGAGGACAAAGCAAAGAGAGTTCGTGCAAGTCTCGCTGCTGCGATTGCGGCAAAGCATTCGTGGCCTCAAGACCTTTAGAGAAGTGACTAATTGCTTCGACGTTAGCAAACTGCTCCTGCGCGCGAAGCCCGGCTGCAAGCCAGTAAGGCACCGATCTTTCCGGCAGACCTGCTTCGGTAAAGTGATGCGCAATAAACTCGGGTTGCGTCTCAGTGGTTTTAGCGAATCGGCTCTCCAACGAATCGGCTATGCGCGCATGACACTGTTGACGGTGCGCTTTCACCATCGCGTTATACAAAGCATCCTCAAGGAGTGCATGCTTGAATACATAAGTAGATTGCGGCGGTCGCCCCTTCTGGTAAAGAATTTCAGCCTGCACCAGCTTGGCCAATTCAGACTCCAGCACTTGCGGATCATTTCCCGACACAACGGATATGAGTTCAAAGCTAAAGCCACGGCCAAGTGCAGAAGCAAGTTGAGCCAACTCTCGATCACCTTCCATTCGATCAAGACGAGACATAAGCAGGTCTTGCAGGGTAGCCGGAATAGCTCTCGCCATCAATGTTTTTACGTTCTTTCCGCCCTCGCAAGCTTGAGCCAAAAGGTCTGAGTCGCTCACCATTTTGGTGAATTCCTCAACGAAGAGTGGAACCCCTCCAGATCTATCGAATACTTCTAAGCACACTGCATCCGGTACAGTCTGACCGATCTTTTTCCGCATCAACTCAGACACCTGCAGCTTATTAAGACGATTGAGCGCAAGACTAGTCTGATGCGCAAGCACCGGCCATGGTGTATGAAATTCCGGACGGAATGTTAATAGAATGAGGATTCGATCGTGCATCACATCGGTTACAATCTGGCCGAGAAACTCCAATGTCGATGCATCGAGCCAGTGCAAATCTTCAATAACGAAAAGAACAGGCTGCTTTTCAGAGTACGCGCGCAGCCAATCTTTGAGCACTAGAAACATTTCCTCTCTCTCTCTCTCGATGGAGTAAGGGAGAGTGAAGGAAATCTTCCATCAGTAGGAAGCGACAACAAAGAAGCAAAAAGTGGAACAGCTTGTTGGTTTGCAAGTCCGAAACGATCTAGGTGCTGCAGAAGCCTTTCAAATTGAGCCTCTTGCGGTTCGTCTCGTCGAAAATGCAGCAACCGCTGAAAAAAATTGCTCGCAGGATACAGTCCTGAATTTCGGAAATGAGGAGAACAACGCCATTCAATTACGGGAGGTTCTTGCGCATCGGTTTGCATTGAACCGGCAACATGATCTTTCATTGCATGCACTAGTCTCGATTTCCCGAGACCGGCCTCGCCAACAAGAAGCACCACCTGACCGATATTCTCTTGCACCTTTTCCCATCGATTTAAAAGCAGGTTAATTTCGAGTTCTCGCCCAGTTAGAGGAGACAGCTCAACATTTCCTGTCTTAGCTAAGAAACTGCTGGTGTCAACCGGTATCTGCAATTGATACAGTTCAATCGCTTCATTCAATCCTTTTATCTTGTGCGTTCCGATTCGCTGACAAGTAAAATTTCCGCGGAGGACTTTGTGCGTGGACTCGCTCAATACTATCTGTCCACCAGCAAAATCTTTCAGCCGAAGAGCCACACTTCTAGCCTCACCGACAAGCGAAATGGTTCCTCCTTCACTTCCGACAATGGCCGGACCTGTATGCACTGCAAGCCATGCGCCCAACTGCAAGTCATGGTCTCTTGCAACCATCTCTGACAATAAAGTGAGTGACTCGAAAATAGCCAAAGCCGCACCTGATGCAAGGTGCGCAGCATCTTCGTCAGCCACTGGGTAGCCGAAACAAGCAGTGAAATTGTCTTTGTTGCACTGCACTAGAGTCCCATTTAGATGCGATATGGCTTCCTTACACGTACGATCAAAATAGTTGAAAATTCCTTCTTGAGCTGATGTGTCCAGATTTTCCAAATAGTCTTCGGACTCGAACAATTCACATCCGCAAACCAGCACTGTCACCTGCCGTCGCTCGGATTTCTTTAAACCTTCAATCCGTACCGATTTTGCCGTCACAAGAGGAAGACTGGTTTTTGACTGCAGCAATGAGTCTTGACCAGTCCTCAAAAGTGAACTTGGTGGAATTGAAAGCGGCTTTGCAGAATCGACATCACTACTCAACTCATCTTCGATCAACTTGAGCTGGTCCAGCATGACCTGAGCAGAAGCCAATCTATGTGATGGTTCCTTCTCAATCAAAACCATAACAAGTTCGTCCAAAGCCCGAGGACACTGTGAGTTAAATGAACTTGGAGGAGGCGGTGTTTCTGTGGCCAATGCGAGCAGAGTGTCCATAATCGTAGTACGTTGAAACGGTGCCCTTCCGCTGATCAGGGCGTAAAGCAAGCATCCGACACTAAAGAGATCGGTGCGCTCGTCTACATTGTCGGCTCGGCCTTGTTCGGGAGACATGTAGGCGGGAGTGCCCATAATCATGCCGCTCGCGGTCAATTTGACATTTGCGTTTTGCCGTCGCGCAAGCCCAAAATCCAAAAGTTTCACCCTGCCGGAAGGAGATTCAAGCCACACATTCTCAGGCTTAATATCGCGATGGATTAGACCACGTGTATGGAAGGCTGATAGCGCCTTTGCAATCTCTCGACCAATTCGAAGAATTTCACTGATGCTTGGTCGATTTTGGGATTCTACCAAGCGTTCGAGGGGTCCACCTTCAAGCAGCTCCATCGCGATATAGCACACATTTTCATGACGCCCGACTTGATGTACGGTGACTACATGATCGCTCTTAACTTGCGCCATGGCTCTAGCTTCACGCATGAAGCGTTCTTGAACTTCTTCGTCTTCGCAATACTCGTCTTTTATGACCTTTAACGCCACGGCTCTCTCAAGTTGCGTGTCTTCTGCCAGCAAGACCATTCCCATACCGCCTTCTCCGAGGACTTTCAGCACACGGTAATGGGCAAGCCGCCCAAGTTCATCAGAGCTTATGGCTGGCGCAAGAAATTTGAGTTTCTTGCTGGTAGATTTTGATTTTTTCGGAACTTCTACGTCTTTAGGTTGCTGATTTGGCGCCGCACCGGGACCATAAACTTGCTTGAGCGCTTGATAATTCTCAATGCAGCGCATGCAATTCTTAACATGCGCGTTGAGTGCAGCAGCGCAGTCACCATCTAACTCGCCAAGCAACAGCTGCACGAGTTCACTATTCAGGGGACATGTCACTATTTCCATGGCGGCTCTGGGCAAACTGAATGGATTCGCAAGCCGGAAAGTCAAGTATGCTTCCCGCGAACAAGCTTATACAGAGAGACTCCAGGCGAGACACCGCCTGCGAGAATTATAGCAAAATTTGTCACGGAAAAGCGACACAAAGATCACCCGATTCACCTGGCGATCGACTGCAGACGAACGTGCACTACATGCGGTGCCTCTAAATACAATCTTTTCCTCGCACAATGATGTACAAAATAAACGCGTAAATCATGTAGAACGAAATTGCAATGAAAGCCAAATTCAAAATCAAGTCAGTCGGGTTCAACATATTTGCCAAAAACCTCTCGATAAATGCCGAACTCGCGCCGAACTCCGGACTACAAATTAAGGCCGGTGTTCGATTGGCGAGATACTATGCGATTTCCCTATCTTAGCGATAAGGCGTCTGTCCGAAAATTCGCGAATCCGCTTTAGCGAAAACGTGTACAAATGCCGAAGACCCAAACCAGGCACTAGTTTCAACCAACGAGTGACCTTGCCACAAAATTGTTATCTTGATACGTTAGATCTTGGTACTAGTAATACTGTGCAACTGCTGCAACATCTGCGTTGCATTTTCGGCACAAAAGCAACATAAAAGTTGCGTCGAGCCATTTAGCTGCTCTCCGATGGAAACCCAAAGTCCCCCGTTTCTTCGCATCTTCATGTTTGAGTCGGATTTAGTCAAAGAAGCCGCCCGCGCAGGGTTGTATAGCGGAATTCAAAGCCCGCTAACCTCCTTGGCACAGCTAGCTGACGGTGCCCTAAACAGCGCAGGCTTGGACAGCAACCTGGAAAAGGCCGTCGATCTCATGCCGCAACCGGCGCCCAAAGAGTTTGGGAGTAGCGGCTGGGTCGCCCAGACACTCGGCGGCGGCGTCGGGATGGTTCTACCATTCATCGCAACGAAGGGAGCTTTGACACGGTGCGGTTTGACTCTAGCTTCAGAAGCAAGCATGGTGGGACGCGGAGCATCGTTGTTTTCCAGTGGCGGCGCTGCGCTCGTTGCCGACGGTGCAATTTCAGGTTTTGCGGCTGATTTCATCTTTCGTCCTGTCACGTCCTCTGGAGACGGACTTTCTTCTCAACTTTGGGACAGAACGAAGAATGGAACAGTCGGGGCGTTGACTTTCGGAACGTTAACTGCCGGTAGTATCACGATGCGGCAACTAACAAATCCGATTTCAACAGCAATCAAAGATGCACCCACGCTTTTGAAAAGTCCACTTTCTGCTGCGAATAACTTCGGACAAGGCGCTCTATCGGGCATTCCAGCTGGTCTGGTAAGTTCTGAAGCAACGGCTCTTTCAACTCATGGACGCTTTGCCACGAATCAAGAGCGCAAAGAAAGCGTCGCAACATTCATGTTCGCAGGTGGAACACTCAATGCATTCCATGCACTTGGAGAAACAAAGTTGCCCGTCGAAAGAGTTGCAAAAACTGAATCAGCAGGGCTCAAAATAACATCGCCAGAAGCGACTGCACAACCCAGGTTGAAGTATCCAACGATAGAAGAGATCGGAAGGATGTCACCTGAGGAACTTCCAAGGTTGTTTGGAGAAAACCAAAGGATTCTCAACAGTCGAGTTGAGTCGCTCGGAAAGAAATTGCCCTGGTTGGCATTTCATGGTGCACACGCGCAGCGAAGCGCTGCACTGTTTAATTTCTTCAAAACCGGCGAACCTCATAATCTCGAGTATCTCTTCCTTGCAAGTCCAACAAAGATCGCTCCTGGAGTTCAATCACACATCGGCGACTTGGCTGGCTCCTTGAGGCGCGCTACCGGATACGGTGGCATAATGCCGGAGTCCAATATCTTTGTCTTTGATGTTCATCCAAGTTTGATCAAAGAGTTTTATATCAAAGAAACGCCGTCAAACGGTCCTGAACCTTTTGCAAAATCGAAACATCAAGGTCAGAACGACGGGCGGCTCACCGAGAAATTGGGAACGGACGATTTGCGCCTCGTTGATTCGTTCTCGGTCGGAGATTGGGCATACAAACCGGAACTCTGGGGTAGCAACCTTCCCTACAGCAGGTGGCTGGAAGCGCTCTCATATCAATCGGCGATGGATAGAATACTCGGCAAAATAGAGCAGTCATCAACAACACCAAGAGACTGGACATCCCATGATGCTCACGATGCGATGCTGCGGAAGGTCGCAGAAATGAGACGAGAGAGGGGCATGAGTACCAGCGACGACCTTAACTTGATTCGAAGCTCTCCCGGCAACTGGACTGAAGGCGAGTAAGTCTATTTGAGCGCGTCTGCTTGAGCAACTCTCTACTTCATCATCGAGATCTCAACGCGGCGATTTAGTGCTCTCCCTTGCGCTGTTGCATTGTCTGCAACAGGAACAGTCTCACCAAACCCTTTTGCACGCATTCTATCTTCCGAGATGCCGTTCATGCTAAGCCATTTCAGAACAGCCTGCGCACGATCTTTCGACAACGCTTGGTTGTATTCAACCGTGTTTGAAGAGTCGGTATGACCATCGATGTTGATTTTGATAGATGGATCTTTCTTCAGAATGGAAAGAATCTCAGTAAGAGTCGTGTCTGAATCCTGTTTCATTTCGGCGGTGTCAGACTCGAAAAAGACTCCATAGAGTATAACTTTGTTATCTCCTTGCAAACGATCCGCGATAGCCGCACTTGCAGGTTCGCAGTTGCACGCAGCATTGTCGTCTTTCTTGCCAATCCATTCGCCTTTCATTTTTCCGTCGAGGTACCAAACGCCATTCAAAATGTTGCCGGCACCGTTCATCACCATCAATGCCGTTCCATTCGTTTTGGTTTCTTCTTGCGACCACTCAAAGCGGAAAACGCGACCGCTGGCACCACCTTTGATGCTGCCTTTCTTTTGCTCGTAACAGCCAGTGACTACAGGACCATCTTGTTTCAGTTTCATTGGTCCATAGTTGCTGGAGAAGGTTCCCGAGAAAGACGGATTTGCTGCGGAACCGACCTTTTCACCAAACGCTTCGATCTCACTTATTTCAACGTACTTTTTGTCGCCCCAGTTATTAACGATTACGAACTTCAACCACTGAGCCTGAGGTTTTTCCGGCAACGCGACAACTACGCGCTCTTTCTTTTTGATCTGCGCGGTCGAGATCTTGGTGAAACCGGAATCAGGACCTGTAGTTGATGCGTGAACTTCAACTGTCTTGGCTGCAATTCCTGGGTACTTTCTTTCTTGAACTTGCCGTGTATCAACGGCAAAGCCGCTCAATTCAAATTTCTGCGGTAGCTCGACGACCAGTTCTTGATTGGAGGGAGCGTTGCTGCACCAACTCGAGCTGGGGTTTCCATCGAAAGCATTGAATGCGGACCACTCAGCTTGGTCGTACTCACTTGAGGCAGAGAGGAATACAGTACCCTCATTCATCGCAAGTATGTTCTTGTCAGCCGCCACCGCGGGCGATACTAGAGAACATGCGACCATAAAAAACAAGGCGGTCCAAACTCTATTCATACTTCAATCCTCGATGGCGACGCACAATCGCAAATTGCGACTAAGTTAAAAACTGATTGAGCATTATGCCGAAGGTCGGAGTCGAACCGACACGGGTGTTGAGCCCGGCTGATTTTGAGTCAGCTGCGTCTGCCATTTCGCCACTTCGGCTTGTGGAAAGATCATTCTACACTATAGGTATGAGCAAAAAGGCAGCCCGCAAAGCATTGAAACAATCCGAGCGCTTGAAATCCGGCGCAATTCGGGTATTTGTGACCGGTTTCGACCCCTTTTACAACAATGAGACCAACCCCAGCCAGCAGGTCGTGGAGGCGCTGCCTAACTTCCTCGAGGTCCCGGAGATGGAAACCCGGGTCACACTGACAAGGCTCGTTTTGCCCAGCTGTTGCGAGTCTTGGGACATTATCAACAACCAGTTGGACAGCACAGCCTATAAGACAACCCTTGTTATCATGCTTGGTCTTGCCAACAAACGAGACAGGATTTCCCTTGAGCGGGTCGCTCTTAACGTTCAGGACTACCGAATTCCCGACAACAAGGGGCATCAATGGGAGCACAATCGTATTAAGAAGAAGGCGCCAATGGCTCTGGAAACGGAGACGGACGTCTGCACGCTGAAAACGATGCTGGAGGAGCATGGATACCCGGCAGAGGTCTCCTATCACGCTGGAACGTTCATTTGCAACGACGTCTATTTCCGGGTTTTAAACAAACAGCGCAAGCGCGAAGACCTGGCGACCGTGCTGTTCGTTCACCTGCCCACGACAGAGACCTTCGCCAAGACCATAAGTCAGCAGAGGCGCGCTTCCACGCAGGAAAAGAAAAAGGCGAAACATCTGACCGAAGCCGAGGGACTGGACAGAATGAAAGAGGCTGTCCTTTTCATAATCGAAAACTGCCTAAAAGACTCCAATTCCAAGTAATTTCGATAACCACAAAAAGTTCCCCCTAATTTCCAAATTGCCTTCGTAATTTGATTGCAACACCGCCCTAATCTTCAAAGGACGAAGTCGATGCAACGAAAATCGAAAATCGGACACGCCCATTCGGTGAGCATCACCGAAGCAGACATTTGCATTACCAGAATGCAAACAATGGCGCAGCGTATGAGCCAGGAAATGTCGAAGATCAGTCCGATGTTGGACAAAATCTTCCAACCGGAGCCTGCAGTGATGCCAATTGAGGTGGCGGACTTGCCGGGGAGGTGCAGAGAGTTTTGCAGAAAGCAATTGACTCCACTGGCAACGTCTCATCCGCGTCTCGGCGAGATCCTCAAGGAATGGTGGGCGGAACGCAAGACAGAGAAGGAATAGTCTCAAGCTTCACTTTGGCAATATTTTAGCGTTGAGGAACCCCAGATCCATTCGATTCTGGGGTTTTCATTTGCTCTGAATCTTTTTTTGATCTGGGGTTTTTCCGGTCGCCTACAACCGCATTGATCGATAGTATGAGAAAACAACTCGGCCTTTGCACGAGGATTTACTAACAATGAAACACAAATCTGCGCGCGTCCGTCATTCGACGGATGCTGAACCTATCTCGAATATTGAGATGCTCACGAACACAGCGGAAGTACTCTCCAATATTGACTTACTAAAACACAGCTCGACCGCAAACTTACTATCTGAATCCAACTTACTAACTGATTCCGAGTCACTCAAAAGCGCATGTTCTCAGGCTGACGACAAGTTACTGCAAAGCATGCGGGTTGCCGCTCCATGTTCGATGGATTGGAACTCGATGAAATACACCCATGACGATCGCATACGTTTTTGCAATCAGTGTCAATTGAACGTCTACAATCTCTCGGAGATGTCCACGAAAGAAGCTGCAAATTTAATTCGGGACACCGAAGGCAAGCTTTGCATGCGGCTTTACAGGAGGAAGGATGGGACGGTCATAACCGACAATTGCCCTGTTGGTTTGCGAAAGATGCGTGACAAAACACGACAACTCGTAGCGGCTGCTATTGCGGCTTTTACTTGGTTCGGATTACCACTTGCATCAAGCGCATCGCCAGACTACGGTAAACGCTCACTTGCAAGCGAACGCGTTGAAGTCACCATGGGTGGTGGCGGAACAATCGGGCCAATCGGAGACGCCACTACTATAAACAGCATCAACACCCCTGAACGTGCGCCTGAAAATGTACCGCTGATTCCCGCAATTGTACTTTCAATTGCCGGGGTCTTAGCATCAGGACTCTTGTTGCACAAGTTGGTGAAAAACCGCAAAGCATCCATATGGGCTCTCGGCGGAACCGCTGCAACAGTAATGATTGCAGCAGGAATTGCTTGGGGCGTCTTCGGATTCGGACTGATTCGATAAGCGAATGCGCTACATATCCTCAGGAGGAGGCGGAGTCTTCACCGAAAGTTCGCGCCTTGCTTTGGCCGATTCGTCGATCATTGCTTGCGGCTGCTTTGCCCAGCAGTCTCTCAGTTGCTCGGAGAAACCGGCATATGCCCACGGCACACGCTGAACCATCTCAGACAACAACTGTTGAACATTTTTCTCGCTTGTTTCAATTTCAATTGCGCGCTTGTCGGAAAAATGCATCATCAATTTCCACGTGCTTCCCGTTGGAATGAGGTTCACAGTGTGCTTTGTCTGATGTGAATAGACCCACACAAGTTCATCAACCTTTCCGATCAACATATCGAACGTAGTCGGCACCAAAACCCAATGTTCAGACCAGAGACCAGGAAGTCCTTTGCGCTTTCCACCATTGGATAATCGCAAGTCATCTTCAATGGCGGTCGCGACTTCGCGCGGTTCTCCGAAGTTTCGTACTGATTTCATAATCGGATGCCTGTTCGGATCAGCCGTGCGACGTTGAAGTGAAAGCAGCTTCCATCCACACAAAAGCAAAATTGGCAGAGTCAAAATCAGCTGGAAATACCCAGAGCCGTCGAATCGCGTGGTATCCAACATGTATGGCATAAAGCGCCCTTTCAGCTTAGGTGCCTTCTCCTCAAAATATTGCAAACATTCTGTTTGCAGGTTACTTGGGATTGCAACTAAGCCGCCGGAAACCTGCGTGCCTTGAACTCCGGCGCGAGACTTCACCAATAGCAGCATTCCCGGATCGAGCGGCAGCAGCTGGTAAAGCGCAGTTGTAGTGCGGCTTTTCTCGTTTCCTTGCCTGTCTTTTCTAACTTCCCATTCTTCGTAAATAGGTTCTGTAACCGCATTATTCGTATCCAACAGAACGTTATATTTGAGATCTTTGGTCGGTTCGATTTTGAGGACCTCGTCATGCGAGACCTTCCATGGTCCGAACATTTGGTTATACGTCGAACGCCAGCTGCAAACGAAAATTATCCCGAGAAACAGCAGAACAATCACGTTGATTACGAGCAAATTTCTGTTCGTGCGTCCAACGTTCTTTGTGATTACATTTTCAGTGCCCCACATTTGCTGTTCCTTTCCGGTCGCAGCCGGGTGCGTTGATGGAACTCCAAATGGATCTGTACCCGCCTGGAAATGTCGCAAACTGAATTCGGTCGATCGAACTAAAAAGCAACTAGAGCTCGAGCGGTGTCTTGCACCAACTGTCATTGCCAGTCGAGCACTTGGAGCAGATTTGTTTGGAACGGCTGAAGTGCTTTGCACAAACTTTCTGATGGCAAACCTTGCAAGTTCTTGTCTCAACAGGAACTCCGGTCATCAAAGGATTAATCGGGGTGCCGCAGACACCGCAAGTCCCTATAAGGGGCTTGTCTTCAATGATTCCTTTGGAAATGTCAGAACCGAGCACAGAACCAATTCCCTTTGCAATGCGGTCTACAACTGAATCAGACCCGGCAGTAATAGGATTCGAGCCCGAAAAGTCTAGATTGCCCAGCCCGCTTGGCCTTTTATTCTTATTGTTCTTAGCGGCACACATAACATCAGCTCCATGACAAATTGAGATTTTCCTATTGCTCTACTAAGATCTATCTTCCATTCTACCGGCAGTCAGCTCAATTGACTGCGAAACCTTGTTGGAGCATGTATGACCAATCAGAATCGCTACATCGTCAGCATCGACCAAGGAACCACCAGTTGCAGAGCCATCGTCTTCGAGAAGTCCGGAAAGCCGATTGCAGTTGGGCAGAAGGAGTTTAAGCAGCACTTCCCTCAGGCAAGCTGGGTCGAGCATGATCCGATGGAGATTCTCAACACGCAAGTTGAATGCATCAAAGAAGCTGTCGCAAAGGCAAAAATCAAACCGGAAGAAATTGCTTGCGTGGGCATAACCAATCAACGCGAAACAACAGTTGTTTGGGATCGCAACACTGGAAAACCCATATACCAAGCCATTGTCTGGCAGTGCAGACGCACCCAAGATACAGCTACCAAACTCAAGAGCGAGCATGAAAAATTGTTCCGTCAAAAGACTGGATTGGTGCCTGACGCTTACTTCTCCGGTCCCAAAATCGCATGGATTTTGGATAACGTGAAGGGCGCACGCGACTTGGCGAAGAAGGGCTCGCTTGCCTTCGGAACCATCGACACATGGCTCATTTGGAATCTCACAGAAGAGAAAAGCCATCTCACCGAGCCCAGCAATGCTTCGCGCACAATGCTGTTCAACGTCGAAACGCTCGATTGGGACGATGAGCTTTTGAAGATAGTGAATGTTCCGCGCGAAATCATGCCTGGCGTCGTTGCATCAGACGCCAATTTTGGCACCACCCGAAAGGACCTCCTCGGCTTCTCTGCACCGATTTTAGCCAATCTCGGCGATCAGCAAGCTGCGCTTTTCGGACAATGTTGTTTCGAGCAAGGCAGCGCGAAATGCACGTACGGAACAGGCGGATTCCTGCTCGCCAACATCGGCTCGTCGTTCAAGTTAGCGCCGGGATTGCTCACCACAGTAGCGTGGAAGCTCGATGGCAAGCCAGTAGTCTATGCATTCGAAGGTGCAATATTCATCGCCGGCGCCGCCATTCAGTGGCTGCGAGATGCACTGGGCATCATCGATTCCAGCGAAAAGGCAGAGTCCCTCGCCACTTCAATCGAGTCCAACGATGGCGTCTATTTTGTGCCTGCGTTGGTCGGATTAGGCTCGCCCTGGTGGAATTCAGATGTGAAAGGAACAATAGTCGGCTTGACCAGAGCCACTGGACGCGCCCACTTTGTGCGGGCTGCGCTCGAGGCAATGGCGTATCAGATAGGCGATGTGGCGAAAGACATGGAAGAAAACCACATCAAAATCTCCGAACTCCGGGTTGACGGCGGCGCCACTCGCAATCAGTTCATGCTGCAGTTTCAATCGGACGTGCTTGGCGTTCCTGTCCTCAGAGCCTCTCAAATGGAGTCGACCGCCTGGGGCGTTGCAGCGCTGGCTGGGCTGAAGGCTGGGATTATCGCGACCCCCGA
Organism: uncultured Candidatus Obscuribacterales bacterium; assembly: GCA_964478655.1. GTDB lineage: Bacteria > Cyanobacteriota > Vampirovibrionia > Obscuribacterales > Obscuribacteraceae > CAYZJR01. Next base: position 16,956 of record CAYZJR010000032.1, on the reverse strand, counting down.
AGAGCTGTCAGAGTCTTGGGAAAGCGACCTCAAACTGAACCCGAAGAAAGACAGAAGCGACGAATACAAAGGCTGGCAGCAGGCGCTCAACGGAGCTTTCGCCTATGCCGGGCAGCGCTCGCCCATCCGTGAGCATGCAAACGTATAAAGTCTCGAAATTTAGCTACTTTGAGTAATTTTTAGAAACTCCCTCCTAATTCTTGAAATGCCAGACGTATTCACGGCATGAAGAGGAGAAAGGGCGTTCAGACCTTCCCTTCCAGCCTTTCTCCTCGTTCTTTTCCAATCCCCTTCGGCGCTCTATGTGGTAAAACCTGGAGCTGACGTACCCGGAGGGGATTTTTCTTGAAAAAGACATTCGTAGTTGGATTGGTGGCGACCCTGGCAGCTGCTGCGCCAGCCTTTGCCGATGATCCCGGCGCCTCCGGCGTGATTGACGGCTCTGACGTAAAGCAGTTTTTTGGCTCGGGATTCATCCCAGACCCGCAACAAATGGAAGAAGCCAGCATTCCCTTCGACAAGGCAATCAATATTCCTTGGAGCCGCAAGCGCATTCCGCTTCAACAGCCGCAGCAAAATGTTCAGTCTCAAAATGGTGCTGGAACGCCTGGAGCTGCCGGCTCAAGCCAAACAACCAACAACCAAAACTATCAGCAGCAAACCAAAAAGAAGAAGAAAGGTTTCTTCGGAACCGTCGGTGGAGCCTTCGCGGCAACCGCAAATTTCATTGGCTTCCCTGTCGGCGAAGACAATGACCCCGATGCCACGCTCGCAAGCGACCTCGCTTTGCCTGCTCAACAGCAAGAAGATGAAAAGGCTGTTCGGCGCCAGATGAAGCTTGAAGAAAAGCAAGCGAAACAGAAGCAGAAGCAACAGAATCAGGACTAGCGCTGAAACAGCACCTAGAACGAGCTGCTCTTAGTCCCAGCTGAGTGCTCCACCGACCTGATAGTCAATGACGCGCGTCTCGAAGAAGTTCTTTTCTTTCTTGAGATCGATCATCTCACTCATCCACGGAAATGGATTTTTCACGTTGGGATATCGCTCTGCAAGCCCAATTTGACGTAGGCGGCGATTGGCAACGAATCGAAGATACTCAGAGAACATCGACACATTCAAGCCAAGAACCCCACGCGGCATCGTATCTATGGCGTACTGATATTCAAGCTGCACACCCTCCTCGACAAGATTAGAAATCTCGGCTTGGAATTCCGGCGTCCACAAATGCGGATTCTCAATTTTGATTTGATTGATCAAATCGATTCCGAAATTGAGATGCATAGATTCATCGCGCAAAATGTATTGGAACTGCTCTGATGCACCGACCATTTTGTTTTGGCGACCGAAGCTCAGCATCTGAACGAATCCAACATAGAAGAAGAGCCCTTCCATAATCACGTAATACCCAATCAAGTTGCGAAGGAAGCGTTGATCCGTTTCAGGTGTGCCGGTTTGGAAAGTAGGATCTGCCAGTTCCTGCGTAAACTGCAGTTCGAACACATCCTTTTGATGTATCGCAGGAACCTCACGATACATGTTGAAAATTTCGCCTTCATCTAAGCCAAGACTTTCAACAACATACTGATATGCGTGCGTGTGCACTGCTTCCTCAAAGGACTGGCGAAGCAGATACTGCCGGCACTCCGGATTGGTGATGTGACGATACAGCGCAAGCACCAAGTTGTTAGCAACAAGAGAGTCTGCAGTCGAGAAAAAGCCGAGGTTGCGTTTGATAATTGTGCGTTCGTCCGACGTCAAGCCGTTGGGATCTTTCCAAAGTGCAATGTCACGGCTCATGCTGATTTCTTGCGGCATCCAGTGATTTGCACAGGCATCCAAATACTTCTGCCATGCCCACTCATATTTAAAGGGAACAAGTTGATTCAGATCGGCGCGGCAATTGATGATGCGTTTCTCGTCAACAGAAATTCTCTTTGCGTTGAACGAGATTTCCTCGACGCCCGTGAGCCCTGCGCCTTCTGCAAGACTAGCATCAGCACTTACTTCTGCAACTTGAATCGTCATCTTCTCCGGAGGTCGAAAATCCATGGTCGGAGTTTCAACTGCATTCTTTTTATTCTGGGTTTCAGGTGTGTCGAAATCATCAAAACTCAACATTGTTCAGCTCCTATTTTCTGGCTAGAAAAAACTTTGATCCGATGCAACCAAGTTCTGCGCTGCTCACTGGCAGGCTTCGCAGTCC
>CAYZJR010000032.1:8565-14653 GCA_964478655.1 uncultured Candidatus Obscuribacterales bacterium | reverse complement strand
GTTGAACTCCCTTTTGAACTCGACACCGCATTCAGTGCCGATGATTGGATCGTCGATTTCTCTGGCGCGGTTGCAGATGTGGTGCGCAGATAATATGTGGTCTTTAACCCGAGTAGCCACGCAGACTTGTACATATCATCAAGTTTTCGCCCACTTGGCTCAGCCATATAGAGGTTAAGGCTCTGAGCTTGGTCGATCCATTTTTGTCTTCGCGCAGCACACTCGAGCAACCAGATCGAGTCAATTTCAAATGCAGTCGCATATAACTGCTTCAGATCTGCAGGTATTCTCTCGATGGGCATTACGGAGCCATCGAAGTACTTCAAATCGTTGACCATAACTGCATCCCAGAGACCTCGTGCTTTCAAATCTTCCACAAGATGGAAGTTGGTCACGGTAAATTCACCGGAAAGATTCGATTTCACGTAGAGGTTTTGGAATGTCGGTTCTATCGACTGACTAACACCTACTATATTGGAAATTGTTGCAGTCGGCGCGATGGCAAGACAGTTACTGTTGCGCATGCCCCACTGTTTTATATGTTCTCGAACTACATTCCAATCCATTCGCGATGTGGCATCAAAGTTGAGTTGCACATCTGAATCAGTTCCTCTTGATTCTGCAAGCAGCCTCAAGCTGTCGATCGGAAGAATGCCTCTATCCCAAAGTGACCCTTTGTAGCTCTGATACACGCCGCGTTCGCGCGCCAGTTCACTGCTTGCAAGAATTGCGAAATAGCTGATGGCTTCTTGACTCGCATCGGCAAACTCGATTGCTTCGCGAGACGCATAGGGAACCTTCAACGTGAGCAACGCATCCTGAAATCCCATCACGCCTAAACCGACGGGTCGGTGTTTGAAGTTGGAGTTTCTCGCTTTACCGACACTGTAGTAGTTGATGTCAACTACGTTGTCCAACATGCGCATGGCTGTCGAGCAGGTCTTCTTTAGTTTCTTCAGATCGAGTGCGCCATCTTTTAGATGTGCGACTAGATTGATGGAACCCAAATTGCAAACAGCAATCTCGTTTGCGGATGTATTCAAAGTGATTTCAGTGCAAAGATTGGAGCTGTGCACAACGCCGACGTGTTGCTGCGGGCTGCGCATATTGCACGGGTCCTTGAATGTCATCCACGGATGTCCGGTTTCGAACAACATCGAAAGCATCTTGCGCCAGAGGCTTACCGCAGAGATTCGCTTGAACAGCTTGATGCCGCCAGTGTCTGCGAGGCGTTCATACTTTTCGTACAGAGCTCTGAATTCTGTTCCAAACTTGTCGTGCAACTCCGGCACTTCCTCGGGCGAAAAGAGTGTCCATTCGCCATTCCTGATTACACGCTCCATGAAGAGATCGGGAATCCAATTTGCAGTATTCATGTCGTGCGTGCGGCGACGATCGTCGCCGGTGTTCTTGCGAAGTTCCAAAAACTCCTCAACATCGAGGTGCCATGTTTCCAGGTAGCAGCAAACCGCACCTTTTCGCTTGCCACCTTGATTGACGGCAACTGCGGTGTCGTTGACTACTTTCAAGAATGGAACTACGCCTTGGCTCTTTCCGTTCGTTCCTTTGATGTGAGACCCCAATGCTCTCACCGGCGTCCAGTCGTTGCCGAGACCACCACTGTATTTCGACAGCAAAGCATTCTCGCGGACTGCATCATAAATTCCGGAGAGATCGTCTGAAACCGTGGTCAGGAAACACGACGAGAGTTGCGGGCGTTGCGTACCTGAATTGAACAGCGTCGGAGTTGACGAGACAAAATCGAAGCTGGACAGCAGCTCGTAGAACTCGATTGCTCTTTGCTCTCGATCGACTTCGCCGATGGCGAGCCCCATCGCAACTCTCATCCAGAAAGCTTGCGGAAGTTCAAAACGAACTCCGTCAATGTGCAAAAGATAGCGATCGTACAGAGTCTGCAATCCCAGATACTGGAAGTTGAGATCTCTGTCCGGTTTCAAACCGTTACCGATGCGCACGAGATCGAATTGCGAGAGCCGCTCGTCGATTCGACCCGCTGCAATACCCTTTTTGATGTAAGTCGCGAAGTATTCCGCATACCGCTCACTCATCTGTTCGTGGGTAACAGCTTCTTGGAAAACTTCGTATCTCAGTTGATCTAGAAGCAATCTAGCTGTGACATAAGTGTAAGTCGGCTCGATTTCAATTAGTGTGCGCGCACTTAGAATGACGGCTTTGAAGACTTCTGCTTCGGGCATGCCGTCATACAGATTCTGAATCGTCTCGCCAATAATCTTCTCGGGCTCAACAACTGTGCCCAACCCGCGACACGCTTCCGCAACCACAGTTTCCAATCGGGCCCGGTCGAATAGGATACGTGCACCGCTGGTAGTGACTACGTGCAGCTGCAACTCCGCCTTTTCATTCGGTTGCTTTTGGTTTGCTCTCTCTTGAGCACGAGCATTTCGATAAAGAACATATCCACGCGCCACTTCATGCTCGCCAGCACGCATAAGCACAAGCTCAACTTGGTCTTGAATATGTTCAATGTGAAGCAGCCCACCACCGGGAAGTCTTCGCATGAGCGTCTGTGTCACTTCATCGGTGAGTTTCGCAACGATATCTTTTACGCGAGAACCTTCCGCATTTTCACAAGCTAGAAACGCCTTCGTCATCGCCACAGCAATCTTGTCCGGCTCAAACTCAGCGACACTGCCATCCCTGCGAAGCACCTTGTACTGCAAAGACTTGTCCGCACGCAGCGTGTTTTTGTCCGCTGCAGATGGTGCATTCTCTAGTGCCACTTTAGACATTTCGATCACTCCTGTGTAATGTGTGAAAGAAATGCTGGGAACAAAAAACCTCTTGGTGGCGACCAAGAGGCAAGAAGATAAGTCAAGTCGGGACAAAAAGATTGTTGTGCCGCCAAGACGAATCCTCTTTACCTCGAAGAGGTTGCGTCTGGCACTCGAGTGGGAAGCCTGGCTTGCAGATTGCTTTTGGTATCTGCTTACAGTTGCGGGACAGCAGTGGAATTACACCACATTTCCCCCACCAAATCGCTTAACTGCTCCCATCCCTAATTCAGCCGAAGCTGCGGATATATAAATTGGATGAGCTGCGCGTTTGCGATTCCTGATGTTGTCGAGTGCGCAGGTGATTTTTGAATTGTTTCCTCAGCAAAATTCCGATGCGTTTGAAGGTAACATCCGCCGTTACAAAAACGCAAGAGCGAAAATTTCGTGCAGACAGAAACGCTTTAAATGCGGCTATCCATGAGCATTCTCAGCACGATCGATCGGTGAATTGATATTCACTTCAATATCACGATCGGCCCCAGACGGGATAGCTTGCGGATATACTCAAAACAGGGTCGGCCGAAAAACTAATCTTCCTCTGGTTCGGGTCGGATGCGCTTCTTATATGCATAAAGGCCATTCGAGCCCCAAACCTTGGCACGCCAAAAATACACTAATTGATATTGTGTTAGAAACTCTCTGTTATTCAATACTCCATTTTGTGCAAAACAATCAAAGAAAACAATGAAGTCCGGTTTCAATGCCAGCACAGCCTTCGGTGGTATAGAGCACCAGACTTTCGCTTCCGTTCTCTCATTGAGTGGCACAGGAAAGAATGCAACTGCCTCTTTCGATAGCAAGCCACCAAGATCCAGCATCTTCACAGTTGGAAGGCAGTATCCCATCACCCCTGGCTCTATAGTCGCAATTTCCTTCGGTGGAAACGCAAGTCGATCAAACATGTTGGCAGCAATTTTGTATTGCATGAGCCGGCTCTGTGAGTCGTCCCATTGAAGTAAAGTGTGCGTCAACAGTGGACCTTGAATTACCAGATATGTAGCAATTGAATAGGCAACTATTTTGGTCAGACCCAACTGCGGTTGCTTGCGCACCAGCTTCTCCAAAAACATGATTGCATACGGCACCACAATGGACGGCAAAAGCGAATACCAAGATGCATACCAGGAGTAAGTCCATGGGTTCATTGCAATTTGGAAAAGTAAAATCGCAGACAAGCAGTAGAAGTAAAATCGCAGACAAGCTCTGCGTTCGCCTGCAGCACGCAAGAATCCCAACGCAACAAGCGACGTAACAGTCTTGCCCAAATAGCACGCCTGTGCACACCAAACTGGAATGAACCTGGTGTAGGAAAGCACAAATTCAATGGGTGACACCAAAGGCACTACCAGGTAGCCGAGACAACTGGTGCCTATCGTGCTTAGAAGGAAACCTGGAGTCGAGTCTCCCGGACTATATTTTGAATGGAACATATGAGCACGACCAATCGCGCCTTGAGGCATGACTGTTCCAAAATACCAATAGAGAAAAGCAAACCAACCGCCACAAACAAGAATCGGAACGAGCCACGACCTAAACAATGCTTTCGAAAAATACTTACGCATCCACAGAAAGCCGCAAGTAAGCCAAAATATTCCTTCAGGACGAGCCAGAAAGAGAAGCGCACAAGTCCATGCAAAAAGTTGAAGTCGTCTTGAATGCAATGCAGTCAAACTGGCAATCGCAAGAAGAGTGACTAGAGAGGTTTCCTTGCCGGTCCATACTTCGTTGATTGCGTATGGGCTGAAGGCAAACACAAAACCCGCAATCAGTCCCAATGAGCTCGAACGCGTCAATCGCTTGAGCAAATTTACGATCATCACGAATGACGCTGTGTCTAAAACCATGTTGAAACACGGCGAGAGAAGATCAATTTGCTTGCATTGCGTCACTATCGACAAAAGCGACAAAAGCAGAATGTGCAGGTGCGACGTAAACCCCATCACGTGCTCGGGCGGGTTGTAGTCGAGTGTATGCCGCGTTGCAAGATTCAAGACATAGCGATAGTCGTGATAGACATCATCACATCCAACGGGATATTGAAGCAGTCTCACAAACGTCAGTCCGATAATGGTAAGTGCAAAAAATGTTTGAAAGAACACACTTTGTCGGCGATACATTAGCGGCGACAGGCATGCCACAATGCCGGAGACAATAATGCCTATGGACATTCGAGCCCAGATTTCCGGCATCATTCGTATGTTTTCAATGTCGAGCGGCTGTTGCTGCGTGTAGGTTTCAATCAGTCGCTGCACAGAAGCAAGCCCCAGCAGCCACCACGCAAGAAGGCTCGCTATAAGCGCAATTGTTATTGAAACCGAGATGCGCTCAGCTACGCCCAATGAATTAAGGCGTTCGAGAAATTTACCGAATGTTCCCTTTGATTGCACCTCTTTATTATCCAGCTTGAGAAGTGGAATCACCAGCGAAAATTAGATGAGTTGGTGTGTTATAAATACTTGACGAGCGGTTCAATATTGACATCAACGAGAGCTACTCAGATTGACTCAGGCGAAATCGACCGGTAAAAAGTGGACTAGCGATCGGCTTACCTCCTGCCTTTTGGCAGTCGTTGCTGTGCTTGCACTGGTTCGAATGATTGGCTTGGAGCACGACCAGGTCACGCATGTTCCATACAAAATCGATCGCCAAGAAAAAGAGCTCGAGACGAAGCTCAAAAATCTTGGGCCGGACGCAAAACAGGCAGATAAGTATCAGATTCTGATGGAACTTGCAGAGCTTTATCACAGCGCTTGCATGTGGGATAAAGCAACAGCCCAATACGATCAAGCGTTGCTTTTGATCGACCCGAAACAACATGAAGAACTCGCAGGTTGCCTTACGAAAATCGGGGACCTATACAAGGACTCAGGCGATTTCGCAAAAGCTAAAGAGAAGTACGAAGAGGCGCTTAGACTACGGCGAGAAGACAATAATGTCGCTGGTATATCTCGGTCACTTGCAGATTTGGGTGCGATGTATCTGACCCAAGGTCGCTATTCCGAAAAAGTGCAAGTGAAACAATTCAGCTTCGACAAGGCCCGAAAGTTGCTAGCCGAAGCAAATGAGAACCTAACGAACGCCAACCAAAAAAATCCGGAACTGCGTCAGCTGATTCGAAACTACAAAGCGTTGCTCGATATCGAAACAGAAAAGTACGACCAACTGCATAAAGACATGCACGATCTGGAACTCTGGAAGGGCGGCTAATGCTCGATCTTCACGGCTTGAGATAGCGCAAGTGCAGTCGTTGGTCTTACCTGGAAGTTGAGTTT
>CAYZJR010000032.1:4905-8465 GCA_964478655.1 uncultured Candidatus Obscuribacterales bacterium | reverse complement strand
CACTGATGATCGTCAGCCCCATAAAAGGCGCAGCTGCGACGTATTTGGGATAAAGCGACCGTTTGCCACCCAAGATTGCATCTTGTGCAAACATTGCGCCGGCACAAACAATGAAAGTAGTAATCAGATACTTTGCTAAGTGCTTTTGAGTCGTACAAACGTAACCGGTGCACGCCACGAATATGGTGAAAAACACATAAATGAGCGCTTTGCCGATATCGAAAGTCGGAATGTATACAAACATCGCCACGGGGCATTGAATCCATGCCTTGACAAGATCAATAAATGGAATTCGTTCTGACATCCATCGAGAACCTTCTGCGGCAGCAGGCAAATTGGCGAAGAACACAGATAGCCATGGATAAAAGAGAATCGCGGCAACCGCTGTAAACAAGAGATTCCTCAATGGTTTTCCAGTGAGAAACTTCCCTTTGGAATCGATTACGGTGAATATAAAGTTGCTCACCGCCAGTAGTGCAATCATGATATGGGAGTACAGCCCAACTGTTAGAAGCGCAGCGTAGAGAATCCAATCTCGTATCTTGTCGGTTCGATATGCTCTAAGAAAACCAGCAGTGGTGAGAAACAGCATGAGGAAGTACAAGGAGTACTCTCGAATCTCGCGCGAGTGATGCAGCGACATTGGAGATATGGATACAAAAACAGCCATAAGCAAAGCGCACTCAATGGCTCCAGTCAGTTCCAACCCAAGCCAGAAAGCTGCAGGGATTGCAAGAGTTCCGAATAGAGCTTCGGGCATACGCAATTGCTCGTAGCTATGCTCTCCATAAATCTGTCCCCAAATCCAGACTACAAAATAATTTAGTGGGCTGTGATTTGGGTCATAGTACGCAAGCGACGAAACGATGCCTTGCAATCCGTTTCCGCCAACAGGTGATTGCAAAATCTCCGTCATATCACGCGCAGTGGTAATGCGATTTGCCAAAACCGTTCTAGATGCAACTCCATATCCGGCTACATGTTGAAGCGTCAAGGCTTCGTCGTTCCACACGATTGGTCTGGTCAATTGCTGAAATCGCAGCTGTGCGCCCAGCATTAAAATCGTCACCAACACTACAACGATGACGGCAAGCCGAGTGGATTGCCTTGTCTCTTGTGGTGCGTCGTTGTTAGGCTCGGTCAACTTCAAGACCTCGCATCTCGATGCGCGGGAATAATCAGAGCACCGGCATCATTGTGCCGCGTATCGTTTGGTGTGACAGGTTTTCGCGCCCAGCGAGAATAGACTAAAACGCCCTTGCCACCCCAATTTCGCGCGGAGTAGGCAGACATCAGATAATACTGCGAAAGAAATTCGCGGTCTTTCAACAAACCGTTATCAGCAAAAACATCGGGAAAAATAATATAGTCCGGCTTGATGTCTAGCACTGCACGCACCGGGACTGAGCACCAGACGGGGCGCAGTGTTCTTTGATTCGTTGGAGGTGGATAGTACTTCGGCATGCGATCATCGAGCAGTCCACCGAGATCTACGACCTTGCAGCTGGGTGCACTAACAGCGAGATTGTACGCAAACACACCAGGCTCGAAAGCTGCAACAACGCCCCAATCTCGTTTGATTGCCGCGAGATCGCGCGCAGCATGCGCATAGGCAACAAGTCGCTCTCTATCTTGAGAGTATTGAAACAATGAAGCCAGGAAATTGCGCTGCAACTGCGCGGCAATTACAGTGGGGTTCCAAAAACTGATTTCAAATACTCTTGCTGGTGGCAACCTGGCGAATGCAGGAGCAATGACAATCGTCAAAACGAAAGCACAAAGCGCTCTCACAGCCAAAGAACTCGATGCCTTAGCAAACCACCAAATCTTTCGCACAATGAGCGGAACGAGAAAGACATAAATGAGCGAGAACCACGCGTAATACCACATAAACATCCACGGGTTGAAGACGATAAAACACGCCACCAGAAGCAAAACAGGCACATTGTAAAACCGCAGCCAATCAATGTCTCGGCTTAGCTCGCGCAGAAGGAGCAACACAAAAAGTCCTTGCACCGTCCAAGCGATCGCCGCACTGAATGTAGGCGACAACCATCCTGCAAGTAGATGCCCCAGAGTGTCGGACCCGATTGAAAGAGTCACGTAGTGCGCTGAATAATCGGGCAAATCTTGGAATGTGTGGAACATATGAGACCTGCCTACATAGCCATGAGGCAAAACCGTTCCAAAATAACACCATAAGAACAAGTAACATGCGGCAACCAGCCCGAGCGGGAGTGCCCAGACGGATGCAAGCTTTTTTCTGTCGCCCCAAACGTCTCGTGTTTTGAGCAAAGCTGCAAACAGATATACGAATCCTTCTGGTCGCGTCAGGCTCAACAACGTCGCGGCCCAGGCAAACAAGCGCGTCTTGCCACGGTGAAGAGCGACCAATGATACGACTATCAAGAATTCGACGAGCGATGACTCTTTTCCGACAATGACTTGCTGAACTGCATATGGACTAGCAGCGAAGAGATAGACAGCAAGGATTGCCAGCAATCCGCCAACTGTCTCTCGCATTAAAACAAAGACACCGAGACCGCAACAAGTGCGCAGTACGATGTTGACCACTTGCGATACGGATGCCAGGTCTAATCCCGGCATCAAGTGAGCGCTCACATAGAGAAGGAGCAAGTGAAAGTGGGATGTAAACCCCATTACGCGCTCGCCCGGATTGTAGTCGAAGCTTACTCCACGCAGCCAATTCAGAACATATCGGTAGTCGATGTATGGGTCATCCATCGCACCTGGAATCTGCAATGCCATGACGCCGCAACCAAAGTGCAAGATGAACGCAATTGATAGAAACTCGACGAAACTTCTCTTTAAAGTAAGACCGACTCGAGACAGATACGTCACATAAAATAGCGAAAGCAGCAAAACCTCTGTTGCCATCACCCACGGCAAACGTTCGTGCGAGCGCACTCCCTCATTGAAGATGAGAGTCGGCATTCCTTGTGCGGCGCAAAGCTCAAGCGCTTGTTTGCCTTCAACGGAAAAGAAAAACCACATCAAAAAGACGATGGGCAGCTGCAGTGCAAGCCCAATAGACCAGGTTTTCCAATTCAGCAGATAACGATATTTCTGCAGATGCGTTTCCTCTACGATCAACACTTATGTGCCCAGCTTATGTGATTTGGTGCAGATATCGAGATATTCATCGAGTGTCTGAATTTATCTGAGATATGTCGAGTTCATAAGAGTGATCTCTGCGCATTCCGGGAATGTAAGGGTTGGCACGGTAACTGTCGATTTCATCTTTGAATGACAAGCGGACAGACAGATCAACACAGCGACCCTGAAAACAACCTTGAAGAAGGCGGTGCAGCCGCACAGGACAAGGATGAGAATGGTTCTGCCTCGCAGAAGTCTGCAGCGGAAAGAGAGAAGGATGACCTTGCCAACCTGGGCAAGCTAATGCTCGATATCGCCGATATCATCGATGACAATGAGAACGCGGCGCCAGCACCCACAGCAGCACCAGCACCCCCAGCAGCACCACCACAACCTTTGACCACGAATCAAGGCTCGGCGGCACCAGGCGCCTTGGCTCAACC
>CAYZJR010000032.1:0-4805 GCA_964478655.1 uncultured Candidatus Obscuribacterales bacterium | reverse complement strand
CAACCTCAACCAAACGCGCAGTCTCAACCAGATCCGCAACCTCAATCAGTCTCACCGCAAGCAGTTCCACCTCAACCGGTCTCACCACCTCAACCGGTCTCACCGCCTCAACCGGTTCAACAAACTCAGCAATTATCGGACGTTCAACCGAACGCAACTCAATCAGACGTCGCTACTCCGGATTCGGCTGAGACTTCGCAGGAACCACCGGCGCCAAAACCAACAGCCTCTCAAACTAAATTGAATCCCTTTTTTGCTTTGAGTGAAGCGGCAGCAAAGCGTGCAGAACAACAAGCTGCTGAGCAGCAAAAGAAAGAACAGCTGCTGAAGTCTCAACCGCCAGATGTTTCTGCTTTTGAACCCGCGAAACCTGCAGGAGAGCAACAGTCGGTCACGCCACCACAGGTGGAGCCAGTACCATTTGAGCAATCCTGGCAAATGCCCCCAACTTTCGAGACTGCGCAGGTAGATCAACAGCTGGAGGCAATTTCTGAGTCTTCACCTACTGCACAGGAATCGGTGACACAAACGCCTCCAAGTGCGCCTCCAAGTGCACCCCCAGCCGCACCACTAGTAGTGCCGACTCCTGTAATTTCCGCACCACCTCAATGGGCATTGGATCCCGCGCAACCTGCGCAACCAGAGCCTCCTCAGCCCCCGCCTGCTTCGATTACGCCGACTACTTCAGAAGCGGCGCCCAAACCAATTCTTAGCGCAGTCGTGTCTAAGCGCGATCTGAGTCAATCTGCACAATTGCAGACTCCAAACGATTTACCACCCCCACCCAGAGAGTGGCAGGCGACCGTGGAAACAGCAGCACCAAACGAATCGGGTCAACTGTTGCAGCCGTCTGTTCCGAGCGCACTTGAACCGTTCCAACCAGAGCCTGCAGCTACACCGCCACAGCCGGAAGGACTAGCCGCGCTTGAAGGAACAGCCGCGCCTGAAGCTCCCTACGAGCCGCAACCCGTGCCATACGAGCCGCAACCCGTGCCATACGAGCCGCAGCAAGACGAGCCGCAACCTTACACACCGCAGCCGGCCTTTGACCCTCAACAGCCGTACGAACCGCAGCCATACACGCCCCAACAGCAGCCATACGAGCCACAAGCATATGAGCCGCAGCCGTCGCAATCAGAGGCTTACCGACCATATCAACCGCAACCGACAGAGTTGCCCGCGGAGCCAGAGTTGCCCGCGGAGCCATCGGCTGAAACCCCGCCAGCCGAGCCGGAAGAACCGATAGACTTACGAAACCTCTTTTCCGCTGATGCGAAGCCAGCATCATCAGGCTTATTGCCGAAATCGCGCGAGATGTCGCATCCCACAACTTCGCGTTCGCTAATTAAGCGCCGCACTAATGAGAGTTCGGCACCGGCAACGACTCCTACAAATCAGAGCCAGAGCTCCCAAGCGCAAAATCATTCACCATTGGAATCGACATCGGCGTCTGAAGCCGCCGACTTGCGCAACCTATTTTCTAATGATGTTGCTACTCCGGCAGTCGCACAGACACCTACGTTTCCATCGAGCCAAACTATTCCTCCGCAACAGCCGACACCGATTCCGCCTCAGAGTCCAGAAGCTGAGATATCACAGGGCGACCAGATTCAGGCTGCGCTGAGAAAGACACTGGAAACGTCCTCCGAGTTTGGCGCATTACCCGATGACGAGTTCAAAATGTCGGTAACTCCCGAACAACTCAAGACACTCGCAGAACAAACGAAAAAGCCCAAAGCACGCAAAACCTTTCTTGGTTTGCCTGCTTGGGGTGCGCAAAACTCGCTGACTGGCGAAGATTCTGGAGCACAGAATCAAACCAAAGAAAAGACAGAAAAGAAAGCACGCAAAACGTTCTTTGGTTTACCTGCCTTTGGTGCAAACGAATCGGTGAACGAACAGCCAAAGCCGGCTGAACAACCAGGAGCTAAGCCGCGCAAGACATTTCTCGGCATTCCAGCGATTCCTCTAGTCGACAATCTGTTCAATCGCGAAGCACCACCGGTAGAACCACCTCAGCAACAAGAAGCATTCGATCCAATACCGGAATTTGAAGACACTCCCATTGATCCCAACAGACAAACGGTTTTCGATCGCGCAGCACAAACGGCTGCGGAGTATCAAGAGCCAGGCGCAGACGATTTGGCGGAGTGGGTCAAGAGTGCCCACTACGCATTCGAGCGCGGTCAATTTGAAGATGCGGAGCGTTACTATCTTCGTGTTCTCGGAATCATGGAGACACGAACCGATCTCGAAGAGTCGCTGGTCATCGAGTGTATGAAGAACCTTGGCGACGTTTATTTCTTTTTGGGCAAAACTGAAGACGCGGTGGATGTATTCGAGCAACTCGCGTCCACGCTGGAGAAAACACCAGACGAGACATACCTGAATGTCGTCGTCGACCTCGCACGTGCGTATGGCACGGTCGGCAGGCTGTCACAAGGTGCAGAACTTTGTATGCGTGCGATGCAACTCGCAGGTGACATATTGCCACCGGGTCATGATCTGCACGGACGACTCAACACCGCATATGTAAACATCATTCGACGCAAGACCGGAGACGCACGCGCTGTAGACCTCACCGGAGCACCAAGCAAACACAGAACACAAGAACGCGGGTTGGGACTGCGCAGTAAGGTCGCTGTGCGGCTTGAGCCACTCGACGACGAAGTTCAAACCCGCAGCCATGAGCTGATGAAGTCGAAAGACTTCCTCGCAGCGCTCAATACCGTTGGCATCACGGTTCTCATCTGCGGCATCGTGCTAGGAACAACTCAGAGATTTTTGAGCACAGTCGCAGCAACGGAACAGGCTAAAGCATCGGCTGAATACACAGGTCGTGAATATAAAACAGTTGATGGACTCAAAAGTCTAAGGTTCGAGAAAGACAATAAATGCTATTACTGGCGCGAAGGAAAGCTCCTTCATGCCCAGTATTTCGCTGTGGGTTCTTCCTGGATGGAAGCGTTCAGACTGCTTGCAGGCTGCCAACGAGTGAGGGACATGTGGTATCAAGTTAGAGGCGATCGCATCGTAGATGGCGATGGCTCAATGTTGTATTTGGGAACGGCACCAGAAAATGCAGTTGCAAAAAGAATGTGGTGGTACTCGGGTTTCGCGAGTTGGCACATGACTGAACACAAGTCATATCCAACTGATGCGGAGAAGTGGAAAGACATCGCACCGGATTTCTATTACACGAACCCCTTCAATGGGAAACCGGACGTTCCAGTATTTATCCAAGCAAAAGGTGCAGCCTCACCTCAAACTGTTGCGATCACGGCAACCGGAGCCGCATGGCCGAGACAACCTGCAGTAAGACCTGGATTGATCGTTGCGCTTTGCCTTGACTATGTGCGCTTCTTCATTCGCGGATACGATCGCGACGGACAGCTTCTCACCTCCAGCAAACCTGGCAAAGTGTTCTACATCGAACTTCGTGACGGTCAAAACATTACCCAAGATGAGCTGATGAAGTATAAAGATAAGGCAGAGCTGTCGCAGGACCCGACACCAGTCCGAGTCTATATGACGCAAGATGCAGGCGTTGCCAGTGTGCTGTCGTTCATGAAGATGGGCATTCCAGGCGGCTTGTGGTTACTCTGGTTGCTGTCGCTCGGGCAATCATTTGTAGTTCTGCGCCTTTGCGACACCGTAGCAAAACGACTCTTGTCCTTTGCTGGAATAATCGTGCCATCCATCTTGTTGTTCATGTGGTATGTCGTGGCATTCGGCTGGGTTTAACTCTTCATCCGCACTGCCGTGCACGGCGCATAGGAAGCAGCGACTTCTGTCAGCGCGCGCGGCGTTTCCAAGGGGTGGAATGGCGTCTTCCAGAAACGGATAGCTCTTTTTTCCAGGACGTTTTACCTGTGTGGGTTCGGTATGCGCAAATTCTTGTCTCTGCAATTCCGCTCCCAGCAAGCATTTCCAGCGACACTTTTTTGCACATACCGAATCGCTCCAGGTAACCTCTTACCTGTGTAAGTTCGGTATGCGCAAATTGTCGCCGCCGGAAACGCCGTACCATAGTGCGTTCTCGGTACTCTCTTTTTGCACATACCGAATCCGCCCAGGAAACTTCACCGCCAGGAATTCGCCAACGTCAAACCGCAAAAATTGATTTGGCTTGGTGTGATGAAGTTGAAGTTGGTACGAGAGATCGTAGCGATCTTCGGATTTCTAATAACCAATCAAAGACACAAGCTGTCGTGCCACGTTGCTCAAGCGTTCATATAAAGATGCACGAGTCGCCGGCGAATCAGCCCAAGTATCAATGTGAAGCAACGAGCCATGCCCAGCGGCTTTACATAGCCCTTGAGCGCTTGTCTCAGAGTATTGAGTCATGTAATTGGTGTTGAGATTGCCGTATTGATCCAATGCAAGAATGAACAGCGGAATGCCTGCATTACCGAGAGCGCTGGCTTCAGTCATCGCATCATCATGAGCAGGAGCATTGTTGTAATCAGCATAAGCATTGTTAGCGAAGTCTCTTGTCGGAACTCCATCGGTAATCAACAAAACAGCTTTCATGGCTCCAGGACGAGCATTGGTCGCGGTATTGGTCAGATCCAATCTAGCTTTCTGGAGAGCATCTGCAGTGTGCGTCCCGCCATCTGGAACCAACCAAGCAACCGGTGAATTGTTTGCAGGTGGAGTGATCCAAGATTGCACTTCGCCGTGATTGTTTGTCGTTCTGCTCAGAGGAACCATCGGCAGAGGGAAACTTCCTCGGCCACCGGCAGTGGCATAAGACCAAGAGATGTTATGTGCACCGAATGTGTCGGTTGGGCTTGTACCAGCTC
>CAYZJR010000031.1:50596-61628 GCA_964478655.1 uncultured Candidatus Obscuribacterales bacterium | reverse complement strand
GAAGGTGCTGCCTGACGAATCGAAGTCGGGATTCACGCCGGAAACTTTGCAGACGTCCTTCGCAAAGATTGCATCCCTCGAGAATCTTCAAATCGACGGCTTGATGACAATCACTCCGAATTCCGATGAGAAGTCGGTTCGGATGAATTGCTTCAACGGACTGAGAACGTTGAGAGACGAACTGGCAAGACAGTTCAATATGCCCCTTCCGATTCTATCGATGGGTATGACGGATGACTGGCAGGATGCAATCGAATGTGGTTCCAACATGATCAGAGTAGGTAGAGCGATATTTGGCCACTGAGTGGCAGGAAGGAAAAGTTTTTGCCCGGAATGGGCGTCCCAATCAGGTAGGGAATTAGGTAACGACGGCGAGGAAAGCTAAGGCAGGTAAGGAGGACGGTTGTGAGCATAGTTGCGAAATTCAAGAGCTTTTGGTTCGGTCCTGCAGACAACTACGAACGTGAAGATTTCGAAGATCTCTTCGAGACTTCGGATGATGTGTATGCCACCAATGGCCAATTGGCTTTGGACAAGGCACCGGTAGAGGCGGTTAAGCCTCCAGTACGCGCGCAGCAACCGTTCGTAAACAGTACGACCAAAGTAGTGGATCACCCGAGCGCCGCTCCTTCGAGCGAAGTTTTGGTAATCGAACCCAGACAATTCGAAGAGTCGCTCGAAATCGTCGAGCACCTTCGTGGTCGCAAATCGGTTTTGCTCAATCTACATATGTTAGATAATGAGCAATCGCAAAGAGTAGTTGATTTTCTTTCCGGCGCTTGCTGGGCAATAGACGGTCATCAACAAAGAATAGGAGACGGCGTGTTCTTGTTTGCACCAAGCACAGTCGTAATCAATGCCGAATCGACATCGTCGAAGGCGATCAAAGATGTGTTCTGGAACAAGAGCCAGACTATCTAGGTTTGGAATCCCAGGAGTCCCAGGAATCCCGGAACCACGAATAAACTCGGGCGCTCGAAAGGGCGCCCGAAGACTTTTTAGCGCTATAGACCTTAGAAGTCGGTCAACTAAAAAGCTTTTGCGTACCAATCGTTTGGGTTCGTTGCGTTGTGATTGACGTACAAACTGAAGTGCAGGTGCGGTCCACTTGCGCGTCCTGTCGATCCGACCTTGCCGATCAGATCTCCCTGCTTCACGAGCTGCCCTTCTTTCACAAGTACTTTCGATAAGTGAATGTAGAAGGTAACCACACCTTCGCCGTGATCGATACTCACCATATTTCCATGCAGTTTATAACCAGTGCGTGCAAGTATCACCTTTCCTGGTGCAACCGCTTTTACCGGAGTTCCGGTACCTGCAGCGTAGTCCAGACCGGAGTGGAAATAGTCGCTCAAAAGCTTTCCATTTACGACTCGTCTCAGTCCGAACCCGGCCGAGATTCTCGCCTTACAAGGCGCGGAAAAGTTTCCGCTCCAGGCTCGACCCTGCGAAACTGTTTTCTTTGCACCGTCGACGGCTTCTTCTTCGCCAGGGGACATGATGAAATTGTCTTTGCTCTTGGGCAATCGGAGGTACTGCACGGCAAACTTGCCGGCGCCGACTGAGATTGTTTTGCTTACATTGCCGGCTTGAAGTTTGTACTTGCCTGGTTTTATGTCCGCCGGTATGCCGAGCAAACATCTATATGTTCCAGCCCCGATATTTTCTGCAGGCAACAGTTTATAAGACTCTTTGTGAAACTGAATCGTCGGCGCTTCAGACTCGCCCGGGCCAATCCTATATGTAATCTCGACAGTCTGACCTTGCTTCGGTTGCTCGTTCGATATTGAAAGAGAAGAAACTGGGCTCACCGCCTGCGGTGCCCCAGTTTCTGAAGAGTTTGGAGAGTTTGGAGAGTTTTCGGATTGAGCGAGTAAGATTACACCGCCTGCGGTGCCGGCTAGATAAGAAGGTTGATGACTCTCTGTTGCCGAGACGGAGAATCTGTTATCAGACGAAGTGTGGGATTCCAAAGCATCAGCAGCATTCGGTTTTGACCAACCTGCATAGAAGAAGTTTAACGACAGAATTAGTAGGGCCGCCCGGAGACGAGTCCCCGTCAGGAGCTCAGTTTTTCGATTGTGAGTCTCCAACAATTCGTGCGACTTTCCTATTTCCCGGATTTCGGAACCAATCTGTCGATGGCCTCTTTCAGGGCTTCGATTTTATCGAGAGGAAGAGCAACGCCTTTTTTGGTCGGCTTCTCTTCTTGGTCCTTGTCGACGTACCACTCACGAATATGAAGGTATTTTGTACCGCGATATTCGCCGATGTAGACGTTGATGGTCTCGCCTCTGGCCTTTTCATGAACGGTAATTCGCTCTTCCAATTGACTCTCCTCCTAAGATATCGCTGTACGGTTCGACTTGTTTTGTTGTAATCGAGGATTCCAGCGATGTATGTTTGTTTTTCGGGGTTTCCGTTGGAGCTTTTTTGTTTTGAGTTTGAAAGAAGGTCCAACGAAATGTAACTACTATCTGCCATAAGTTGGAACAACCTAACCCCAAGTTATATAAAAAGTTTACCTAGATCAAGATCCACATCTCCTAACAGATCAGTATTTAGATCAGGTGTCAGATAATTCGAAGTCATAATGAACAAATTTATCGATCAAGCTGTAATAGAGGTCTGTGCAGGTGACGGCGGCAACGGTGCCGTAGCCTGGCGACGGGAAAAGTATGAGCCCTTAGGCGGTCCAGCAGGGGGCAATGGTGGGCGTGGCGGGCACGTATATCTGCTCGCTAGTGAAGATATATCAACGCTTATCGATTTCAAGTTTCAAGCGAAGTACCAAGCCGATCACGGAATGCGCGGAGGTCCGAAAGGCAAGCACGGCAAGAGCGGCAAGGATTTGGTCATCAGCGTTCCGGTCGGTACGATGGTGAAAGATGCCACCACCGGTTTAATCGTCGCCGACTTGGTGCGTAAGGGACAAAGGGCGATGGTTGCAGAAGGTGGACGGGGTGGACGGGGCAACGCAATGCTGGCGTCTCCGACCAAGCGCGCTCCTCATCATTGCGAGCCCGGTCAACCCGGAGTCCAACGCAAACTCGATCTTGAATTGAAGTTGCTTGCAGACGTTGGAATCATCGGCTTTCCAAACGCAGGAAAATCCACGCTGCTATCGGTGTTGACTCGCGCGAAACCGAAAATCGCTGACTACCCGTTTTCGACGCTGGAGCCAAATCTTGGTGTGGCGAAAAACAAATCGGGAGACGCACTCGTTCTTGCCGATATCCCCGGATTGATAGAAGGAGCATCCAAGGGATTGGGTCTGGGACACAAGTTTCTCAAACACATCGAACGAACCAGGATACTCGTTCATCTTGTCGACATAACTTCCGAAGACATCTTGTCGGCGTTCGAAACGATCAACCAGGAGCTGCATGTTTACAAGGCGAGCTTCGAAACGCTTCCACAAATATTGGTTCTCTCAAAATCCGATCTGCTTCTGGAAGAGGAAATAGAGAACATATATAAATCCGTCTCAGATGCCCTTAAGAGCTCCTCCCACCCTCCCGAGAAGGTGTTCGTAATGTCGGCAGCCACCCACCAGGGACTGGACGAGCTGAATGACTATCTCACTCAAAGAGTTAGTGACATCAAGCAAGAAAGCACCCAAGAGCCCGACGATGAAATCGCACCCGATGCCGCCGCTCTCGATCACGGTGTGGACTCCTTTGCCGTCAGCCGCAGAAAGAACATATTCTTTGTCGAAGGAGACAGGGTCGCAAGGCTGGTGGAGGTGACCAATCTGAGAGACCCGGAGTCGATTCAACACTTGCATCATGTGCTTCGTGCCATGGGTGTGATGGAACAGCTTTTAAATGCCGGCATCACCCAAGGCAGCGAGATTGTGGTCGGCGGCGCTACCTTCGTTTACGGAGAAGATTTGTAGCCGAATCTTCGCAATTCTTGATTTTATTGTGGGGTGCTTAAAGGGTAGCAACTATTTGCGTCAAATAAAAAAGCTGGCGAGACTCTATGCCCGCCAGCCTGCATATGATATTCGCCGGGTAATTCGTTACTTCTTCTTCTTGGATGCTTTGGCGGCCTTTTCGGCTTCTTGAACCGCCACTTCCAGAGCACGTTCTTCACGACGCAGGGTTGCAGCCTTTGCGTCTTTGCGAGTCCTAGCCTTGCGTGCTTGAACTTTCTGGGCTCTCTTCATCCCTTTTTGCTGTGCCATAAGAACAATCTCCACTAAAATTTGCGCAAATGGAGAGTATATCTCAAAAACTCAGACCCAGAGGTTGCCCAGATATGCCATTCCCTTGTCTTGATCGGTAAATCCCTGCAATATCTGCTTCGCAACCGGGGGAAAGAGACTCACTTTCTCCAGTTCACTGAGCGCAACATATTCCACTCCGGCCAGTACCGGTTCGTTACCAAGCTTCATGGCACCACCCACAACGCGGGCCTTGAGGAAAATGTTGACGATGTGCCTCGATCGATCGGGCGCGATCGCCTCAGACAAAAACAAGAAACGCTCGACGGCAACGTCGAATCCTGTCTCTTCCTTCATCTCTCGGACGCCGCACTCTTTGAAGGTTTCTCCGTATTCAAGACGGCCTCCGGGCAACACCCAATATTGCCGATTGCCCTTGCGGTGGCGCACCAGGAGAATGCGATTGTCATCACTAATGACAATTACAGACACTCGTGTCGTCGGTATTGTCTGTTTTGTCTTTCGCTTGAATCGAGACTTACGCAATTGAAACGTGACTCCCCATGATAGTAGCCATTGTACGTCAGATAGAGAGACTCACGAACAAATTACGTTATGCACTTAGCGTTACCAAGATGGTCTCAAAGAACACAAAGATATATGCAGTCTGGTACTGTTATTGTCTGCGAAATTACAGATCGGCGCTTACAGCGATGCGCCCTTAATCGGGTCTGACACCAGGAGTCACTCACGTATGACTGTCCAAGAACTGGAGCAAAAACTAGCTGATTTGAGGCAAGGCTCCCTTGAGCGAATTGAGAAGGCCGAAACGCTCGACCACCTGGAAGAGCTCAGGGTCTCGATTCTCGGGCAGAAGGGCGAACTCACAGCGATTTTGAGAATGTTAGGAACGCTCGACAAAACCGAACGACCCAAAATCGGCCAACTGTCTAATGACGTGAAAGACGCCATTCAGCAAGCGTTGGATTCTCGAAAGAGCATAATCTACGACTTGAGTTTGGTCAGCCGATTGAGCGAAGAGAGGCTTGATATAACGGTTCCAGGAACGTACCTGCCGCTGGGCCACCGTCATCCTCTCACACAGATTACAGAGCAGATCGAAGAGATTTTCTTCGGCATGGGATTCACGGTTGCAGAAGGCCCTGAGGTCGAAACCGACTACTACAACTTCGACGCCCTCAACACTCCGGAGAGTCATCCGGCTCGCGATGAGCAGGATACTTTCTATACGAACGTGGGTGAGAAGATTCTCTTGCGAAGCCAGACTTCCACCGTGCAAGTGCGAGTGATGGAGAAAACTAAACCACCATTGCGCATCATTTCACCTGGTCGCGTTTATCGCAATGAGGAAGTGAACGCGCGCAAGTACCCGCTCTTTCACCAGCTCGAAGGATTGCTCATCGATCGCGATGTCACCTTCGGACAATTGAAAGGAACACTCAACGAATTCATCCGCTTGCTCTTCGGAAAACCACTGGAGACAAGGTTTAGACCTGACTTCTTCCCGTTTACCGAACCAAGCGCGGAGCTTGATTGCAAGTGTCCATTCTGCGAAGGCGGTGGTTGCAGAACTTGCGGACATCGCGGTTGGCTCGAACTACTCGGCTGCGGCATGGTTGATCCCAACGTACTTAAGGCCGCTGGAATCGACCCGGACGAATGGAGTGGATTTGCTTTTGGTATGGGCGTCGAGCGCATTGCGATGATCAAGTTTGGCGTCAATGACATTCGCCATTTCTTCACCAACGATTTGCGATTCTTGGAGCAATTCTGAAGTATGAAACTCTCGTTTAATTGGTTATCTGAATTTGTCGATCTCTCCGGCGTATCCGTCGAAGAGTTGAAAAACAAGCTCACCATGGGCGCCTTCGAAGTCGAAGAGGTGACAAAGGTTGGCAATGCATTGAGTCCTAAAGTTCATGGACCACTCGTTGTCGGCGAAATTCTCGAAATCTATCCGCATCCGAATGCAGACAAAATTCGTTTGACCAAGGTCCGCATAAAAAATGGAGAGGAACCACTGGAGATTGTTTGCGGTGCAGGCAATATCGAAGTGGGGCAGAGAATTCCTGTTGCTCTTCCAGGAGCGCAAGTTCTCAACCGAATGACTGGAGAGCCATACACAATCGAATTGCGGCCCGTCCGAGGTGTCGTATCCAACGGCATGCTATGTTCTCCATCTGAGATCGGAGTCAGCACCGATGGTGATGGCATATTGATTTTGCAGCACAGTGAAGAAAATCCGATTGAAATTGGTTCGGATGCCGAACAGCTGTTTAACCAAGATCTAGACTGGGTGCTACATGTCGAGCCTCGCTCGAATCGTGGCGATGCTCTCTCCGTAGTTGGATTGGCGCGCGAAGTCGCAGCTATTCTTAAGCGCCCGCTGATCAAGAAAGAAATTCAACTTCCGTCGGTAAGTGCAGGTGATAGGAAAATCGCATGCAAAATTGAAGATGATTCCGATTGTGCAATCTTCACGATGCGCGTGATAAGCGGTTTGAAGGTTGGTCCGTCTCCTCAAGCTATCGCTAAACGATTAGAAGCGATTGGCGTGCGAAGTGTAAACAACATCGTCGACGTAACAAATTATGTGATGCATGAGGTTGGTCAACCTCTTCATGCATACGATTTGGCACATCTTGGCGAAGATGCTCTTATCGTGCGGCGCGCCGTCGACGGCGAGAAAATCGTTTGCATCGATGGCAAAGAGCGTACCTTAACCCCTGAGGTGATGGTGATCGCAGATCCGAAAAAAGCAGTCGGCGTTGCCGGAGTCATGGGTGGAAAAGAAAGCGAAGTAACAGATGACACGACGGTCGTGGCTCTTGAGGCTGCATCATTTGCACCGCATAGAGTCCGCCGCGGCAGCCGGCTTTTGGGACTTTCCAGCGACAGCAGCTTGCGATTCGAACGCGGCGTAGACGCCGCCAGTGTGAAGCAGGCGTCAGATCGCGCTGTTCAACTGCTGCTGGAGTATTGCACCGCCCCTGGTGCGACGGGCTCAATCGGTGAGCTCACTTCAGCGGGCAGCGATGCCGTCGCCAAGTCTCACGTAGAGGTGCGTCTGCCTCAAATCAAGCGTCTTCTTGATGTGGAAATGGACGCAAAGCAAGTTGAAGAATTGCTCACACCCTTAGGATTCACCGTAGATGGTTCTAAAGCTTCTGCAAATAAAGTTGTGGTCGAAGTGCCGAGCTTCAGACAGCGAGACGTGTCACGCGAAATCGACATAATAGAAGAAGTATGCAGATTGTGGGGTTACGACAATTTGCCACCCACTATGCCTAAGTCGACGATACCCGCCGTTGCGGCAGACGACACGCTTAAACGGGTGCGGCAGGCGCTCATAGCTCAAGGGTTGAGTGAGGCCTGGATCAGCAGTTTGACAAGCGAAAGCGATCTGCTTGCCGACCAAGAGGCGCGCGCAGTCAGAGTGTTAAACCCGCTCAGCGAAGATCATCAGGTTCTCAGGCAAAGCTTGATTCCCGGTCTTGTGAAGGCTGCCGTCTACAATCAAGACCGCGGACGAAAGGATGTTTGGCTGTTCGAAGTCGGTCGCGCATACATTAGAAACGGTCAGTCTCCCACCGAATCTGATACCGGGGTCGACGAGCACACGAGAGTAGCGGGCTTCGTTACTGGCGCGAGAAGTGGCGGCGTTCCCGGTGCCACCAGCCAGAGCAATGGCGGTTCTTCACAGCGCCTTCACCAACAACTGGATTTTTATGCTGCTAAGGGAATTGTGGAAAACCTGGCGCGAACGATTAAGGTACCTCTGAATCGATTGCGCTTCTTCTGCTCCAATCAGCTGCCTGAGTTCCTTCACCCATACCGTTCTTGCCATGTTGCGCTTGCGGGCCGTGAAGAAGGCAAGAAGGGGAAAAAAGACCCAGACCAACAATCCGACCTTGTCGTCCTTGGATTCCTTGGTGAGATTCACCCGCGCTATGCGGCTGATAATGGGCTGCGACAGAATTCATATGTATTCGAGCTGGACGTTGAGGGTTTGAAAGCGCATCGGACGGAGGTGCAATTTCAAGAAATTGCCTCGACTCCGAGCGTTGTCAGAGATCTCACAGTCGATATCGACGTCAAGGTCGATCACGCTGCCATCAATTCTTGCATAGTGTCATCTGCCGGCAAGGTTTTGAAGCAGTTGGAACTGGTCAGTATTTTTCAATTATCAGACGACCAGAAAAGTCTTTCTTATCGGCTGACGTTCCAAAACCCCACTGAGACGTTAACTTCGGCTGATGTCGACAAAACTATCGAGCGAGTAAGAAATACTCTGATTCGCCAAGTAAACGCGAAATTCAGAGCCTAGTTTACAACTGCTCGCCATACTTGTTGATCGCTTCTCTTACGGGGTACATTGTCATTGGCGGCGGCGGCAGGAGATGCCGTTGATGCCTGGCATGTGGAAACACAGCAGTCTAAAACCGACACTCAAAGTTCAAGTCAACGTACCAGTGAATGTACAAGTTCTATTTCCGATTTGATTGGGTCTGTCCGGCGCTTCTCGCCTTCTTCTCAGGGCTGATGTTTCTTGCATCCCGATACTTCGCCGTGTCGGCTGAGGAGTTCGATGGGGCGGTATTCATTGCGATTCACGTGGCGATTGTCGGCGGTTTCGCCCGATTTTTTTATGACGGGGCGACATTGTCTCAGCAAGCAAAAGCAGGGCTTACTTTTCTGTTTTTCGCCATGGCTCTGGGTGCGCTTGGCAATAAGCTGAGTCCTGCCCATGCGATTCTTGATGGGTTCAAGTTTTTCTTCAGCTGGGTGCAAATAGCGATTATGTATGTCGGCGCGGCAAGCGCGACGCTAGTCTTGTATCGGCTTGATAAGCTTCCTAAAGAGGCTTCGGCTGCGCCAGGACAGGCTTCTACCACCCCGCAGAAGGCTCCGGAATCGGCTGCGCCAGGCGGTCAGGAGGCGGCGGCTGAGACTTCTTCGACTGCGTCCCAAGCTACTGAAACGGCGCCTGCGGAGTCGACGCAAAAAGACTCAGACGCACAAGCGATTCAGATCGCGCAACCTGAATCAGCAACCTAAATGCAAGCAAAGAGGTTCGTGTTTCTTATATAAATACCGATTTTTAAGAAAGATCACTTATAGACTACAAGCCGGGGTATATTTGAACTCAAAGCGCACATAATCAGCAGGTCAAGAGAAGAATAGGCAGCTATCCAAGAGAAACATCGCTCAAATGTATAAATTGAAATATCAGTGGTTGGCGTTATTCGCACTCGTTGTGAGTGCGGCAATCGTTTACTACATTTACCCGATGTTCAAAGCCACTATGTTCGAAACCCCCGTAGTCACGTTTGTGATTGGCCAAATCGGGGTTTTGCTGACGCTTGCATTTTTATTTTACGAGAAGGGAAGTCTAGCCCAGCAATTCAAAGCGTTCTTTTTGATGCTTTCGATTTCTATGGGGCTCGGTGCCCTCGCGAATTTTCTAGGGCAATCGCACAATATTTGCACGTTCGTACCTGGTGCAACGATTTTCCATATCGCACTGAAATTGAGTTGGGCTCAGCTGTTATTGATGACGATGGCTGCACTTACAACCACAATCACGTTGTGCAAATTAGCGCCTGTAACTTACATTGCCGATCCAGACGTTCTTAACAAGCTCAAAGGCAAGGGCCAGCAGATGGCTCCGGTTATTGAAAATACCGAAGTTGCCGAATCCGACGTTGATTGGGAAACGGCAAAAGATGCCAGCGACCTGATGCCTAAGCCGAAGCCGACTTCGTCGCAGAGCGGATTGAAAGCTGCCTCGGCATCTCAGTCTAAGCTCGATGCTCTAGAAGCAAGTGCACCAACTCCATCTCCTGTGGCGGAAGACGCTGGAGCGCCGTACCAAGACCGTCGCGGTACAGGAGCCAGCAAGCCGTCTTCCACAGCCGATAGACTGCAAGCACAAAAACGTCGTAACACCAGCACATTCACTAAACTGCAAGCCCTCTCCGCCAGTGGCACTGGCTCTCTGCGCAAACCGAGCGCTCTCGAGCAACAGTCGGAAGAAGCACCGCAAAGCTTGAGCACGTTGCTCAATCGTCTGGACGACGAAGACGCGCCTGCTCCAGCAGCGACAACAACACCGACTGCAACACCTCCAAAACCGGCTCAGCCCAAACCAGAACCAATTCAACCACCGGAAGAAATTCTGATTACGACGCTCTTCGGCGAAGAAGCACAGTTGGGGCTAGACGTTGCCGAGCAAACAGAACAAGGCTTCAGTTTGATGGATCGCCTGGCGGCCGAAGAAGAAGTCAGCGGAATTGAAGTGGCAGAGCCTGCTGCAGCAGTTGACGAATATAACATTGACGAACCGGTGTTCAATGCAGTCGATGCGACCGAAGCACCGCAGGCGGTGGTAGAGCAATACAATGCAGAGCAGTCTTCGTCGATGGAACCATCGGCGGTGCTGGAAGAAACTGCATTTGCAGAACCAGCTCCTGAGCCAGTTGCAGAACCTGTTGTACAAATAGCCGAACCGGTTGCTGAAGCAGCACCCGTTGAGCCCGAACCAGCGCCGGCACCGCCGCCGCCTCCAGAACCGGCTCCAGTGACTCCGCCTCCAGTGACTCCGCCTGCTGCCCCAGTCTCAACTCCGCTTGCTGAGACTAAGCCTGTAGTTACGACAAGACCGCCATCACAACAGCCCATCTCTGTTGCTGCTGGTCTGGTGCAGCACTCTTCGCCACTGGCTGCTAAAGAGTCAGCAGATCCGGGCATTGCACCAAGCTTGATGAGCCTTCTGGACTCTGCCGCAGAGAGAGCGGGCATCGACGAAACCGCACCGCCTGCAGCCGCACCGCCTGCAGCCGC
>CAYZJR010000031.1:0-50496 GCA_964478655.1 uncultured Candidatus Obscuribacterales bacterium | reverse complement strand
CCTGCAGCCGCGCCTCCACCACCGGAGCCTGTTGCTCCGCCACCGGCACCAGAGGCAGTAATTCCAGCAATCGACTCAGTCGCTCCCGCCGCTGAAGAAACCGAGTCACAGCAGAAACTTTTCAGTGCAGGACTAGACTCCGACCTTGACGATGTGTTCTCAGGGTTGGCTCCGGCCGAAGCACAAAGAGAAGTCAGCGCAAGCACTTTGCCCACAGCAGAACCTTCCTCGCCTGCGCTCGAAGCGGAGCCCGAAAAGAAGGGTTTGTTCGGTCAGGAAGTCGGTTCTGAAATCGATGATATCTTCAATGGTCTTGCACCACCGGAAGCGCAGCGTGAAGTTTCCAAAGTTTCAACGGGCGATCATAAGCCGATTGATGTTGCCCCTGAACCCGCTGCGGCGGTAGAAGCTGAACCGGCGCCGGTAGCGAAGGCTCCTGAGCCTGCCAAGGCAGCCGAACCGGCAGAAGCTGAAGAGCAGAAAGGATTGTTTGAAGCAGAGGCTCTCAGCAACGAAATCGATGACATCTTCTCTGGTCTTGCATCACCTGAAGCTCAGCGCGAAGTAGCCGACGTGCTCAAGAAGCCCCCGGTTCAGCCAGAGCCAGAAAGCGTGGCACCACCTGAAGACGAGTCGAAGGGGCTCTTCCAAGAGTCCGCACTCAACTCGGAAATTGACGACATCTTCTCAGGATTGGCATCCGCTGATGCGCAGCGTGATGTCTCTCACGTTACTCTGGCGCAACTCAAAGGCGAAAATCAGGGCGGCGGAAGCCTCGCGACCGGAGAGCTGCCGCAACCGACACCGGAGAGTTTGAGTCCGGACAAATCCTCGTTCGTAGGCACAGGGGATGTGCCTGTCCTCGATGACAAAGTGCAAGCGCAAATGGCGGCAAATCCCCGTCCTACAAAACCGACTGATACGGCAGGCAGTCTGCCGAGCATGCCGGCTGATGTCGTTCTCAATCCAGCACCTGCAACACCTGCAACACCTGCCGCATCAGCTGCTGAAACGCCCAAGGCGGAAGGAAAATCACCGACTGGTGCAGTCACACCTCCGAAGGAAGTGAAAGAGTTTGGGCGTCTGTCTAATCGCTCTGCCGTGCAGCCAAAAGTAACCGGTGAAGGCGCCGGTACAATGAAAACCGTCGGCAAACTGCTGCTCGATACCCAAGCAGTGGAAAACATCATTCAAGCCGGTCAGACCAAGCGTCCGATTGGATCAGGACTGACTACCGCTCGCGTGATCAGTGCCACCAGGGGTGAAGGCATTAAGGCACTTCTTACGCGCATCGACACATATCCCGGAGTCGCCGGTAGCTTGATTGTAGGTCACGATGGACTAGTTATCGCTTCTACCGTCACCGGAATGGACAAAGACATGCTGGGCGCTCTCTCCACGGCACTGCTTAGCACCAGCAACCTCACGACCAAGAAGTTGGAAATCGGCAAACTGAGACAGATGGTTCTGCTGACAGAAATTCAGAACACCGATGGATCGATTCAGCCTAAGACCACAGTGCTTACTGACGTTGATGTGGGTATTCTGGCCGTCTTCCTTGAACAGACCGAACTGGAAAAACTAGATGGTCTGATCGTGGAGATTCACGAAACCATCAACGGTTAGGGGTTTTTAAAAACACATGACTAGTCCGCAGAAAACAGCTGTCGAGCTCAAAGTCGGCGATGCAGCACCCAAGTTTGACTTGCCTGCATTTCCGGCAGGAAATGTCTCGCTTGATTCCTTCTTGGGCAAGAAGAACGTCATTCTCGCCTTCTATCCGAAGGACAGCACGCCAGGCTGCACAAGGGAAATGTGTGCATTCTCCGAAGATCTTTCGAAGTTCGAAAGCAAGGACACGGTTGTCTTCGGTATCTCTTGCGACTCCGTTAAATCCCATGAGAATTTCGCTGCGAAGCACAGCCTGAAGCAGACCCTCTTGTCCGATCAGGGCGGCGCAATCGGTACAGCATATGGCACCGTATATGATGGCAAGTCGACTTCCAGTCGCGTCTTATTTGTCATCGACAAAGATGGAGCCATTGCATACATTCACGAAGGCATGCCGGACAATGCTGCACTGCTCAAGGTTCTAGACGGATTGAATTAGCATCTAGATCTTGCTTGGACCAGCTTTTTCCAATCGTGTCAGCACGTCATTAGGGCTGATCAAACCATCGGGCAATTGCAGCGCATCGTTTGGTTTTCCTGCCGGGAAAATCACGACAAGAGGGACACCCGAGCGATTGAACTTCTGCAAAACTCTGGTTATGTCAGGATCTTGTGTCGTCCAGTCAGCTTTCATCATTAAGACATTGAGCGCCTTTACTTTGTCCAAAACTTGCTGGTTGTGCAATGCTGTTTGTTCGTTGATCTTGCACGTGACACACCATTCGGCGGTGAAGTCGACGAGCACTGTCTTGCCGCTTGAAACCGCCTTTTCCAATGCCTTTACGCTAAATGGCTGCCAGTCGATAACATCAGCTTCGGGTCCTTGTGTTGGTTGAGATGCCACCTTCTGGTCGTCAAAGGGATTCAAGGCCGCCATCAGAGTTGGCTGACTGTGCAGGCAAACATAGGCACCGATTAAAACTACCGCAGCTGCTGCTGACCATGCCTTTGCTTTCGCTGCGCCGGTGCTCGTAAGGTCTGTGAATCGACTTACGATCCAAGCAGCAATTGCGATAGTGAGGAGAAAGAACGTTGCCCACATAACTCCGTTTGCACCGATCTGCGCTGCAAGAATGTTGAGAAGCCAAATCACGGTTCCCATCAAAATAAAGCCCATTGACTCTTTGAACTTCTCCATCCAAACGCCGGGTTTGGGTACGTATTTCATCCAGTCTGGTTTTGCGGTGAGCACCAGATATGGTGAGGACATTCCGAGACCGATAGTAAAGAAAATCAAGGCAACCACCCACCAAGGCTGAGTGAATGCGAAGCCGAGAGCTGTGCCCAAAAACGGGGCTGTGCAAGGTGTTGAAAGAGTTGTGGCGAGTACGCCTTTGAAGAACGTTCCTAAATTTCCTTCCTTGCTTGCCAGCTTGTCTAATGCTCCTTGTCCGGCCGAAACGTCGACATAGAAGAGTCCAAAGAGGCTAAGTGAAAGGAGCAAAATAATGGCGGCCATTAGTAAGACGAAACCGGGGTATTGAAAGAGAAACCCCCAGCCGACGTTCTTCCCCGCGGCTTGAATGGCGATGACGAGACTGGCGAGCAGCATAAATGATGAGATGATTCCGGCGGTGAAAATCAAACCAAGGGCACGCACTCTTTTGGGTTCTTCCTGTGCTTGTTGCATGAAGCTCATAACTTTGATCGCAATAACAGGCAAAACACAGGGCATGAAATTGAGGATAAAACCTCCGACAAACGCCAGCCCGAGCGCGGTTAAAAGCGACTCTGATTGTTCGCCCTGGGCTGGGTTGAATCTGGCATCCAAAAGCGAAAATTTGCCGCCGTCACCACCTGTAGTGCCACCGGAATTTGCCGTTGCCGTAGAGTGATCTTCTGATGTTATTTCGGTTATCGAACCATTCCATCCAACTTTCTCGAACAGTTCGACGTTGTCCGGTTCTTCCGGCGCGCTCTTGTCCTTAGCCGGAAGTGTCAGTGCCACGGTCGTTTTGCCTGGAATGCAAACGTCCTTACAGCTGAGCCATTTCACTTCAGCGGAAATGTCTACGTTGCCGGTAACTGTAGCTGGAGGAGTAATTTCTGCAGCCACGAGCACTTCATCGGCATAACCGTATGTTGTGATTCCGCTGTCGATAAACTTGTGAGGCTTCTGCCAGAGAATTTCTGATGCCTTGAATCCCGGAGGAAGCTTCCACTCTATTTTCGTCGGCATGCCGGCATCGCCGCTTACTTTGTAGTACGTGTGCCAGCCCGAATCCATCTTCAAAAGAGCGCCGACTTTGAATGGCTGTCCCGGTCGCACCGACTTCACGTTTGCAATTAGTTTTGCTGTTACGTGATGTTCGTCCGACTGATGCGGTGCTGAGTCTTGAGACGCTTCAGCAGTGGTGCCTGCCGGTGATGGACTAGGGCTTTTTGGTGCAACTCCCGGAGGAGCTGGAAGTTGATCTGTGACTCCCGGTGGTGTCGGAATTGACTGGTCTGGTTCTGCAAAACCTGCACCAGTCGCTGAAAACACTGCCAGCAGCCAAAGTGTCGCAATCAAGGCGACCTTTTTTCCGAATGACATTTAGACCCTCTAAAGTTCCAATTCCAATGAATTGATTTTAGGGCACCTTAACGTCCAATGCATTTTCGCTTGCGATCTCGGCGTAAACACGCGCGCTTCTTCTCAGCGTGCGCTCTTGAGTCGGGAAAGCCACGCGCACCAAGCCAAAGCGGGCACGCAATCCTTCCGCCCATTCGAAATTATCAAGCAGTGACCAATAAAGATAACCAACAACGTGTGCTCCTTCGTCGATGGCACGATGCACAGCCATGAGGTGATTCTTGAGATACTTCACGCGGCGGTCATCATTGAGAGACCAGTCACCGTCGATAAGCTCCGCCGAATACGTTGAGGCATAACCGTTTTCGGTGATCACGATCGGTCTTACCGTTCCATCCGAATTGCGATGATATGGAGCCAAATCTTTTGTAAGCGCGTGATAAAGCCCTTCCGGATAAATTTCCCAACCCATCTCGTTGGTTTCCAATTCGAAGTCCATTGAGGCAGAGCCAAACAAATCCAGTGGCCATCCCGGTTTGAACATTGAGAGTTCGCGAGTGTAGTAGTTAATGGCAAGATAATCCATCGACCCCTTGCAACCTGGCACTTCGCCGCCGAGTTTTTTTATCTCCTCATACCGGTTGAGAGGCCAGGGGAACTTGACATGCCCCGTTTGAACCGCATTGGGGAAAAGATGGTTGAAGATGTAATCGCGATAATAACGAATGAGGTAGTCGAGTGGATGCCATTTTCTCTTTGGCAGGAACGGCCGCCAGTGAATGGTGAAGCTTACTTGGGCGTCTTTTGAGTATTGTTTAAGCGCTTGATATGCCCCGGCGTGACCTTCGATCATTCGGCGCAGGCACTTGAACCCTTCAAGATAGTTGTCTCTTACACCGGGAGGCCAGCTTCCCGCTACGTATCCTTGATATACGTATGCCAGTGGTTCGTTAATCGTGATCCAGTAATCAACAAGGTCTCCGAGTTCTTGGGCTGCCAGTTCTGTAAACCTAACGAACTCTTTGACTGTTTCTTCGTTAGTCCAGCCGCCAATCTTCGCAAGGCGAAGCGGCAAAGTGAAGTGAAACAGGGTGACGAAGGTCTTGAGCCCTTGCCGCCTAAGCTCGGTCAGAAGTTCGCGGTAATAAGCGACCACATCCGGGCGAAGCCCGCCGTCAGCGTCCGGCATCAGTGCCGGCCAGTTAAGGCTGAGTCTGAAAGCGTTGAGGTGCAATTCTTTGCACAGTTTTATGTCTGACTCATATCTGGTGTGAAACTCACACGCCGTGTCAGCCGTAGTCTGATCGAAAATCTTGCCGTCTTCGCAAGTCCAAGCAGACCAATCCGAAAATCTGCTTTCGGTTTCATGAGGGTGCCCTTCCACCTGGAAGTGCGAGGTTGCCGCTCCCCAGAGGAAGCCTTCCGGAAATCGAAGTGGTCCAGTTTTTTTACCGGCAGTCATAAAACAGTCTCGCCCTTTGTTCTGAGTATGATGACACGCCTTTGCTGATCTGATTTAGACCTATAGCAATTATTACGCGCTTTTCGGATAAGTGTTGTTGCATATTCCGGAGAAGCGCGGCCCGTTGTCCGTATAATAGGCGTCCAATGCGCCGGAAAGGGGCAACAAGCTTTACGTTCATGAACGCTGTTGAAGATAATTCTGTGCTCACCAAAGGGCCGGCAACAGGTGCGAATTGCAATTCGGCGCCTTGCCCATTCGGCGTGCGGATGCTTTCGGTAGCGTTTTCGCCTGTCTGGGCATTCGTGCTGTTGGCTGGTTTGACCATTCTTTGTTATCACCGAAGCTTGTCTGGTTACTTCTTAGCAGACGATCTCCTTCACGTTGCGTTCCTTACCGAAGTCTTCAAAGGTCATCCCGAACTGTTAATTCAGAATTTCTTCTCTAACTGGGTGCAAGCGCAAGGAACCCAGTTTTACCGACCCATCATCTCATTGACGCTTGCCGCCGACTATTTAGTCTGGGGCGCCAATGCCTTTGGGTTTCATTTGACTAATCTTCTGTTTGAAATCGCCTCCACGTTCTTTCTCTATCTCACATGCTGTCGGCTGTTTCCGTCAATAGCCCACTCAAAACGGCAGCTGATGGCGTTCGGCGCCGCCGCGCTCTTTGCTGTCTCTCCGCTGCATCCTGAGGTTGCGACCTGGGTAATCGCGCGCGTAGACAGCGTTGTAACAACGTTCTACTTATTGGCGTTTTGGTTGTTTCTCAAATCGCAGCAACAAGATACGAGCAAGGGACTGCTGCTTGGGCTGAGCCTTGGCGCGTTTGCACTAGCTCTGATGTCGAAAGAAATGGCCGTCGCGCTTCCTGCGGTACTTGCCCTGTGCCATGTCTTTGGAGGAGTCGCTCCTGCCGAAACCGGTAGCACGACTTCGCTTGCGCGTAGACTGAAAGATGCATTCATTAAGACCAGTCCATTTTGGATATTGTTGATGATCTATTTTGGTGTGCGTGTACTTGCACTAGGAACCCTGGTTGGCGGCTACCAAGGCTCAATCGGCGCCGGTCTCACAGGGTCTTTGACTAAGCGATTGACAGACGGCACCTTTGCCAAATTGTTGTTTCCGTTCAATACATTGGTTTTTATTGGTGGCAACAAGATTTATGGTTGGCTCAAAATAATCTATGGGCTCTGTGCATTGTCTTTGGCTGTGGCTTTAGGCAAGAACATTGCGGCGAAGAACTTCGGTTTGCTGAGGGTAGTCGCCTTTGCTCTCGGCTGGTTTGTCCTTGCGCTGCTTCCTGCCGTTCAAGTACTGAATCTCTCAGATGGCTTACAGGGCAGCCGGGTTGTGTATCTTGCAACTGCTCCCCTGTCTTTGTTGTTTGCCCTGACAGTCTGTCCAATCGATGAATCGTCAAACGATCGACCCGGCACTCTTACATCCTTTAAATGGTTCGATTGGCTTCGTTTGTGCACTCTCATTGCATTGGTGGCTTGTTTTGCCACAACTTCAATCAAGAACAATACGGCATGGGTTCATGCCGCGAGAGAGTTGAAGACGTTGCGCGGCGCGCTGGAGACCGAACTCTCACGCATACCTAAAGACAAATCAATTGCGTTGATAAACCTTCCCCAAACATATAAAGGTGCACACATCGTCTTCAATGGCTCCACGTTCGGCGTGTTGCTGCGTCCGCCGCTTAGTTCTGCGGACTTGTCACGGCGTGTTGCAACGTTCGAACCCATTACATACGGCTACGCAGACTTGATAAACCTCACTCGCGTCAAAGCTATGATGCGGTCGAATCAGTACAAATGGTATGGGTGGAACAGAGATTCATTGTCGCTGACACCACTCTATATGGGAGATCCGGAATCACTATCAGCCGAAGGTAGTATTACTGCCTCCGAAAGTACTAAAACTGAAATTCCTCTGGGTTCCGGAGAGTTCTTATTAACCGGAGAACAGTCTTTGCTGTCGCCGCTATTCAACCTCTCTGCGATATCTTGCGAGTTCCTTACCATCGATATGTCGGTCAAACCGATGGACGGTATTGATGAATTCAGTCCTGCAAGTTTCGTAGTAAGTTGGTGCACCGAAAAAAATCCGACATTCACCTATTCGAAGGTACTTTCTATCCCGGTTTCTGCTGACGGCGCACGTCACATTTATCGAGTAAATTTGACAGAACACAAAACTTGGATCGAAAGCGATCGCATAGTTCGGCTCAAACTTGATGTATTTCCAAAACCATCCACAGTGAAGATCTACTCTGCGAGCTTCTCCGATGGAAAGGCGCTTGTTCCGGCAGTCTCTTTCGATTTCGAATCAGATGGTCTTTGCCAGGCAAATCCAACACTTTCGTTTTCGTATGATGCGTCTGCGATACCGGGGGCGGTGAAAGTTCTCTACGAAGTATCGAAACCTGATTCATGGTTTGAACACTACTCCGGCACCTACAGAGACTCTCAACCATCCAAAGAAGCTCTGAAGAGCGTCACTCTCGATTCGATCAAGTCGCGCGTGACTGTTGACGCGAGTCAACTTGGTGGTTCAGGTTTCTACGAGCTGAGAATTGCAGCACTGGATGCAAACGGAAAAATCATCGGCTTCTTTAGCGATCCAATCAACTTCCAGTACTCCAGCCAAGCCCTAGCAAAAGCAGGTGACGCACGGTGACATCAGTACAGCCGATTGCCGAAGTTAATGATGAACCAGTTGTGAAAACATCGCTGGAGTTTCGGAGGATTGTCTGGTTTTCGCATAAAGTTCAGGTTGTGATCGCAGGCCTCCTCATCGCTTTGGTTATCGGCGTGTGCTTTGGTGGTTCGCTCGCCATCGGCTTTTTGCTAGACGACCTCCTTCATCTCGAATACTCCATGAGGGCTCTGCATAATGAGTGGGGACCGCTTCTAGGAAATTTGTTCGGCAACTGGGGCGACTCAGATCTGATGAAGAGCTATCGTCCTGTCGCCTCACTTTCCATCTTTCTTGATGCTGTTTTTGCTCGCACCGATGCATGGCGCTACCACCTAACCAACTTGATTCTCTACTTCGCTTGCTGCTGTTTCGTGTCCCTTATTACACTTGAGCTCACAGGCAGAACCGGCAACCGCATGTCCGGCATCGCCGCTCTATGGGCTGGTTTACTTTTCGCGGTCTACCCTCTGCACCCTGAATCCGTCGCCTGGATAATCGGTCGCGTGGACTTGCTGTGCGGGCTGTTTTATCTCGCATCGGTATTCTTGTTTCTGCGATTTCAACTCGTTCGCGAGAAGCCGTTGCTCTATATGAGCCTTGCCTCCTTTCTTCTAGCATTGCTTAGCAAAGAGATGGCCGTAACGCTTCCGGTCGTTGTGACATTGGCCTCCTTCCTTGTAAGTCCTTCCATTTACAGCCCTTGCGTCAAGACAAGATTACTTTGGTGCGGCTTATATTGGGCAGTTCTAGTTGTCTATGCTCTAGCGCGCAACGGATTGCTTGGTACCACAATTGGTGGCTATGGACAGAGTAATATTTCAGATTTACTTCAGAGCTGGCGGGTATTTCTAGACAGAGAAAGTCTCTTGAAAGTCTTGGTGGGAGCCAATGAGGAGTATCTCTCAATCAAATTCCTGGCGAAGCTGTTCTTGCCGGCTTATGCGGGTATAGCTTTGTGTTTGTTTGCCAAAGTTGCCCTGATGCGTGGGCGCCAATCGAATTTTTCGCTAATACTGAATACGGTGTTGTTCCTCGTTGCCTGGATAGTAATTGCGCTTCTACCGACCTTTCAAATTTGGCATGTTTTTCCAAATCTTGTGGGGAGCCGATTGTTCTTCTTGTCGTCGGCGCCGCTATGCATTCTGCTTGCGTTGGCTGCTGTTCCCGCGCTAGAACTTGTTTCAAGCAAGGCAGCACGCGCAACTGCTATTGCAGGTACGCTTTTGCTCTTGTATGTCTTCTTTTTTTGGGCTTTCCTTACCAGAGAAAACATGCAAGCCTGGATTGATGCGGGGACTTACACGAAATCATTTAAGAAGGAACTGCATGCGATTGCAGCGCGTTTCAAAGACAGTGACCCTGTTCTGGTGTTGAATTTGCCCAGAGACAATCGGGGTGCCGGCATGATAACTCGGCAAAAGTACATGAACATTCTCATGACCCCGTCACTCGCACCTGCTGAGCACCCCCGGTTCTTGTCCATCGAACCGAACGTCAGCGGTGACCCCTCCCTTATGTGGCCCAAGCGATTTGCTCAACTGAATTCGGAACTAGGTGATGGGCAGATTGTAAGATGGTCAACCGTAAACAATCAGCTGATGCCCTGGTCGCACGCACCAGCTGTCTCGGGCGCTGCAAACGAAATTCAATTAGAGAAATGTTCCATCGATCAATTCACAGATGAACCACCATGCGCGGTGCTCGAACCGCAATCGTGGATCAAGGTCATAAACAACACACCCTGCTTGGAGTCGCTTGGAGACAAGTTGCGAGTATACCCGGGAGACCATGGCGGGGGTGTCACTCTGTGGCTGAAAGCTGTTTCGGAATCTTCTTTGGTCGACCCACTTAAGACCAACATGCTGTCGTTGAATGTGGTTTCGAAACCTGACGATACTAGCTCAGGCTCCGGGCCTCTCAAAGGCGCCACGATTGTATGGGAGTCTTCGGAAACTGATGAGCAGTATGGAGAGGCTGCGCTTAAACGAGCGTCCGGAATTGCGGACAGTCCTTATTTCGCATGGCTGGGTCGATATCGAAAGTGGACTTTGGCTCCATCTATTAAAAGGATTGGTGTCCACTTTAGTGCTGGGAATCAGTGCTACGAACTCAGCGGTATTAAGCTCTTCCATGAATCTTCGGTTTCCCCGTCTGCGAGTCTTGTCCTCTCGGACGGGTCATCCAGCGACAAAGAAATCAAAGGGCTTCCACTCTCGATTTCCGCAACGAGCAAAGGGGGAAGCATTAACTTCGACGTAACCAGAGTGCCACATGCCAAGTCTGCAGCGATCTTATTCAGCTCAACAAATCAAACCTTCGACACGAATGATGCCAACAATGTCATAGATGCAAAACTCCCATCACTGACGACTAAAATCGAATGCCGCGGCCTTGCCGGGAACCAACCGATTCCAAAAATCCTCTACAATGAGCCCGGGTACCATGAAATTCAAGTAATCGCGCTTGACAATAACGGCAATCGTGTTGGCGTTCCGAGTGAGCCGATTCCGCTGGTTATTACGAAATAGGCGAAGTCAATGAACCCTGATTCACACATCAACAAGTCCATTCAATCCAGTCATTTCAAAACAGCACTATACGTGGTGCTGCTGTTTGTCGGACTTTGGTTTGTCGTTGAGTTGCGCTCTCTCCTTCTTACGCTGGTGTTTGCGCTCACGCTGGCTTCCGCAATCGCGCCACTGGCCGAGAAGCTGGAAAAGTATCGAGTTCCTAGACTTGCCACCGTTTTTGGTGTCTATATCGTTGTTGGACTCGTCTATGCCTTTGCTGCCGTTTCATTGTTCCCTCCATTGAAAGAACAAACTGTCAACCTGATTCAGCATATTCCAAGCTACTTCCAGGGGTTGAATGACTGGTACGACAAACTTCGGTTGTCGTTAGGTGATACGACGATTCCTTCAGGACCTAAGCATCTTGAAACTCCTGATTTCGGCACCCTTGCACTCAAACTCGGACGGCAGACACTAGATGTTACAAGTGATCTATTGGGTGGTGTGGTAAATGCGATCGTGGTGTTGTTTCTTACGGCATACTTCGTGATTGAAGCTGAGACGATCTGGGCCAAGCTTTTGCTCTGGCTTCCGGCGGAATGGAGACCGAGAGCTGCATCCCTCATTAAGCCACTCGAAGGACGCTTGGGCGGATACGTTCGTGGACAGATGTTGGTTAGTCTCGCTGTTGCTTTGGTATTAGGTATGGGTCTTCGCTTACTGGGCGTCAAGTACTCTCTAGTGCTCGGTGTCATGGCGGGGCTTCTCAATCTTGTGCCCTTTGTCGGGTCGATTCTCACTGCAGTTTTTGCGACTCTCATTGCAGCCAATCAATCTCTCACACTCGGTGGTTTGACAGTTCTTCTATTTGGAATTGAACAGTGGTTGGAGAGCAATGTAATTGTTCCTCAACTGTTAGGAAAGCAGGTCGAGCTCCATCCGCTGATTGTGCTGTTTTCCATTCTTATAGGTGCCACCGTTCTCGGTTTGGCGGGTGCGCTTGTCGCGGTTCCTCTTGCAACAGCAATTGTCTTTCTTGCGCAGGAATTCTATTTTTATCGCATCAATCCGCGTGATGTCTCTGCGACAGATCCTTCACCATCTAATGTACCGGTGGCAGCACCTGACGCGACACCGGCGGCACCACCTGTAGAGCCGAAATCAAAAGAATCTGACGCTTCAACAATTCCAGCAGTTGATGATTTAAATTCAGACTAGTCGTCGCCCTTCTTGGCGAACGGATAGATTCCGTACTGGCGTAGCACCACGCCCATAATGCCTAGGGCAGCTACAAAGACGACATACTTTAGAATCGCAGAAATTCTGTCAGGTTTGGCAACAGTTGACAGGCAAATGCGCGGTTCCTTCGCCGAGAGAAACCTATGCGGCGGCGCTTTTGCGGTTGTGTCTCGACCGGATTCGAGTTCAATTAGATAGACTTTTCCCTTTTCGCTCCTTCCGACAACGTTTCGATTGCGATCGTAGCAATGTAAGAAGAGTGATTGGCAATCCCAAGTTCCACGATCTCCTTGTGTGAAGTCTGGGTTCGTTAGCATCCCGAACGCGCGAATGGCTCCTGGAGTGGCCCTGGCTTCATTGGGAAATCTTGAGCCGGATTCCAGTCTTCGTTCCAGCTCTGTTTCTCCATTAATTACAATCTCGCCGCGTTCAATTGAATTTGAGAAAAGCAGTTTTTCTCTTGCGTCCGAGAATGGATTTCTATAGGTGTCGTCCGGTGCAATGTCGGCGTTGTCGTGGGGATATTTATTATGCTTCGAATAATAAATCTGGCACATTGTGGCGAACGCACGCATGCTGTCTATCACTTTGACTTCGGGTGCGCCTGGTGCGTACAGTACAATGCCGTCTTCTAATCGCCAGCCTTCAGGTATGTCGAACGCCCAGTCGCAAGAGTCATAGTAGCCTGCAATCAGCTTCAGCTCATCCTGCCAGCTGCCTCCATAGTATGCGAGGGATGCCTTCGTCTTGCTCGCATAGTCAGACCATTCGCAGGACTGACCCTCGGTGAAGTTGAGAAGCAAGTGTCCGTCAGCACTCTGAAACGTATGTGCTCCTTGATCTTTGAATACGTTTCTTTCATCTGGGTAGACGAACGCTATAGTAAAGACAACTCCGATAAACAGAACGGTTCCGCCAAGCAAAACCATGAAGACGTTCTTCTGGTCTTCCCACCAGCGCGTCTCAACTTCTACTTCAACATCTCTTCGCTCTTTCCAATCTTGAAGAATAGAGTGCGATCCTGATTCACCGCTTGCTACCCTGAATGTGGCGACTCGCTCGCTGTCAGGGTCTGCGAGCAGGCGTCCCTCTGTGTCAAAATTGGCCTTTGCGCTTTGCAGAGACTTTCCAATTTGCGCAATTTGCTTTCTGCCAGTCGGGCGAGAAGAGCGCACACTTGGAAATGATCTTCCTAAACCCGAAGGCTGAGCCTCTTTCGCGGGTCCTTCTGGTTTGGCGGTGTGTTCATCCCAAGCGAATTGCTCAATCTCAATTGATGCCAATTCAAGTGGTGCCGTTTCAGGTTGCTCTTCTGTCTCAGCCGGTTTCGAATGCTCTCTGACGACTGCCATTGCTCGGCGCAAGCGCTCGCGGTCTCGCTTTGCACGGTCATCAGTTTCCTGATCTTTCTTGCCTTTGTCCTTCTGGAGAAATCCTTTTTTGGCAGCTTCACTTTTTAGCGCTTTCGCATCGACTGATGTTCCATCCGCTGGCGGTGCCAAGGGCTTTCTTCCCTTCATTTTCTTCTCGCCACCATCTGCGGTGCGATTCTTTGCCGACTTTTGCAGCTTGCTTTTCATTGCGCTCAAGTTTTCTTGTGCGCTTAGTCCTGCCGACTTTTCAGTGACGGCACGCCCCAGAGCCTTTGGGGAGGTTTCTTTTGACTTTTGCTCCTGGGCGACTTTGGTTTCAGCTGGTTTGGTTTTAGGATGTTCCTTTAGCCTTTTCTCCATCTCCAGGGCAAGTTCTGGCTTGCGTTTCGTGCGCTGCAGCATAGAAGAATAGCTGCTGAAAATACTTGAGAGAATGAAGTGGTCGGCAGGCAAAGTTTTCAGTGCAAAGTCCGAAGCTTGTTGAAAGGCTTCATCGGCATCGTCGATTCGATCGAGTTTTTCTTTTGTCTTCGCAAGCTTCAAGAGCGTG
Source organism: uncultured Candidatus Obscuribacterales bacterium (assembly GCA_964478655.1). GTDB lineage: Bacteria > Cyanobacteriota > Vampirovibrionia > Obscuribacterales > Obscuribacteraceae > CAYZJR01. The sequence goes on along the minus strand of CAYZJR010000031.1, from coordinate 36,468 downwards.
TTGGCGATGTCGGGCGCCTTGCCATCCGTCTCTGTAAGCACCGAGTGCAACCGACTGAACTGCTGCTCGGCTTCATCGTAGCGATACAAAACATAATTGGTGTCACCGAGCTTCTGCAAGCACAAGGCGAGTTCGTTTTGGTCGCCATTGGGTTCGAGGCTGGTCAGCGCATCTGCAAACAGTCGTCGAGCCTCTTCGAAGTTGCCTTGAAGAAACTCGGCATCAGCCTTGCTTATGCCTTCACTCACCATAGATGCATGCGCTTAATTCGACTTCCACCAACCACCCGGAAATCTAGCTCACGAGAATACCATCATAGACTATGGGGAAATTTTGACCAGTTCCAAAACATTTTGGGCGGAACAGTTATGATTTGCGCACTTGTTTGGAAGCTTCGGACTTGGGTCCTTTTTGAGACACCGAGGACCGACAATTGCCGGTCCTCGAGAGTCTTTCAGGTTTGTCGAGAAATATAAGTTACTTCTTGCACTTCACAGGTACTGCTGCAATCACGGTTGCTGTAAGCGTCACGGCGAGCATGACGAAAGCCGACATGAGCGAGGTGACACCCAGGTTGGCACCGACGTTGAATGTATCGAGCATCATTGAAAACAGGTTGCCGACCACATTAACCGTTCCTACCATGAGCACTGGGGCAGCGACCACAAGTGCGACTCCGATTGCTTGCTTTCTAGTCGCTGGTTTGGCAAGAAGGTTCGCTGTAAAGGAAGCGATCATTAAAAGCAGTGCGAATGCAAAAGTTTCGAGGTCGTGGTCGTAGCCAGGCATTCTGTCAACGAAGCACAATGCTCCAAGAACTCCGGCTGGGAAAAGGTACGAGAGCGAAGCCGCGGCGCCGTCGTGCGCTTTGTTGTTGCGCAACAGCTTCAAACCGATTCGATGTGAGGCGAATGCGACGCACAGAGCGGCAACGAGCCAACCCACGTTCATCAGCAATTGGCCGACGTTGGCGTTAAGGAGGTCGACCATCCACAATGTGACCTCAGTGGTTACGATTGTTGCCATCGCGACGTTCCAACGCAGGGCGCCGGCAGATCTAGCGCGGAAATAGGCTAGGGAGAATCCGAGAAATATCGGAAACACCAAACAAGGTTGTGCAACCAGGGCAATGATCGCTTGGTTCATCGACTGTTGGTAGGGTTGTCCGGCGAACCGCTCAACCATGTTATATGCAAAGTCGAACCCAACGTATGTGAGCGCGCAGCCGGCGAATCCGAAAAACGATGATAGCGCGACGGTTTGTGCATAATGCCACCACTCAATCGCGCCGGATTTTTCGGCCTTGAGACAAAGGTGCTGACCAGTCATTGTGATGGCGTCAGCCACGTCTTTCGCCGATGGAAGAGCATCTACCGCGTGAGGTCTGTTCATCTCTGATGTCGTCATTGTCCTTCTGCCTGTTCTGTCTGATGATTCGTCATGCGCCCTCTGCGCACTTCAGCATCTACGGCAGTGGCTCACCATTTAGGGGGAACAGCCGAATATTTCTGAGAAGTCCCGAGAAGCTTGTCAATATTGAGCTTCCGGGCACATCACTTCTTTGTCACTGCAGAAAGGGTACTTTTCAAGGGCCGATGGGCCTTTAAGGCTTACACGCGGATTGCATAAAATATTGCCTATATTGGGAATATAACAATGTCTACTTGGGAATCTACGCGAAGAACAGATGAGATAGGACTCGAATTGAAGGATTCGACTGATCAACCGTCTGCAGAACTAATCGACACCACGCCACCGGTTGACGATAATGCTGTCGCGGAAATGAGTTCTTCAGGCGCGCGCCCGGCCTCTAATAACGGGTTTGCAGAGCCACAAAAGACTGTCTCGATTGTTGAGCCACCAAGAAGACTGTCGAGAGAGCTTCAAGACCCCTGGATTGGCGCGACGATCAATAACTACGAGATTATTGAACGAATCGGCGAAGGGGGCATGAGTGTTGTTTATAAGGCGAATCACCTCGGCTTGAGAAAGCACGTTGCGGTAAAAATGCTTTTGCCGCATTTGGTTGACAATGCATCGAGCTTGCAAAGATTTCAACAAGAGGCGCAGGCTGCCAGCACTTTGAAGCATCATGGTGTAGTCACAGTTCTCGATTTTGGTGTTTTTGACGGGCGGCAACCGTATTTGGTGATGGACTTCCTCACCGGGCAGCCTCTTTCTGCGGTAATTAGAAATGAAGGACGCATGCCGGCAAGCCGCGCGGTGCCAATCTTCATTCAAATTTGCGACGCGCTCGCAGCCGCACACGACTTGAAAATCGTTCACCGAGATCTGAAGCCGTCAAACATAATTCTTGAGACGCAAAATCCGGACACCATCAAAATCGTGGATTTCGGCATCGCAAAGATTTTGCCGCATGAAGGTACTGACGCCATTGCCCTGACGCAAACCGGAGAAGTCTTCGGAAGCCCTCTCTACATGAGCCCGGAGCAGTGCAAAGGTGAGAAGCTGGATGCGCGGGTCGATATCTATTCCATGGGATGTTTGATGTACGAGATGCTCAGCGGTTCGCCTCCCATCGGCGGCGCAAACATGCTGGAGATTCTATATCGCCACATCAACGAGACTCCCAAAGAGTTCAAACAACTGGCAAAGGAGACTAAGGACCTGTCGATTCCCAAGCCGCTTGAAGCGATTGTCTTTAAGGCGCTGGCTAAAGATCCGGCCGACCGATACCAGTCGATGCACGCGTTAGAACTCGACTTGCAAAGATTCGCTAACGCACAATCGAGTGGTTTCATTGGCAAGGCGGCCGCGTCTTGGAGAATTCAAAGCTCTCGCCGACGCCGACTTGGACTGCGAGAGAAGCTCGCCGTTGGAGTGGTGGTGACCGGTATTCTTGCTGCTAGTATCACCTGTGGTTACATCGGATGGTCGTGTTGGAATGCTGAAAATCTTCCGCTGCTGCATGGCACTCCGAAATGGTATGTGGAACCGCCGCGCCTCAAGACACTCGATCAAGGCACTATGAGTGCAATGCCCTACTACGTGAGAACTGCGCGCAACCAAGCGGCAGACCCCCATTCCGAGGTCACCGACCAAGATCTCTACAGTTACACAAGTGCCGCTGATTTGCTTTTGGCTATGGGTCAATACAATCGAGCGTTGGAAATTATCACTCCTGCGGTCGTGCTTTCTGAGCGATTCCATGGACAAACTGCGTTGGCGACTTTGAATGCTCGCAGAACAAAGGGTCTGTGCTACCTTCATTTGTCTCGTTGGAAAGATGCGCAAAATGAGTTCGGACCGCTTCTTGAACTCGTGCGTGATTCCGGTTCGCAAGTCTTCGATGTCTTTGCTCAAGTTGCCGGTGAACTCGGTAATGCCTATTACTACGATGCCATTGTTGATGGAAAGCCGCGACCCAATGGTGGTATGCAATTGCTCGGCAAGGCAAGTTTGGCTTATCGTGAATGCATTCAGGCACAGTTGTATAGGACGGCTCATGCAATTACAAAGCAAGCTTCCGGAATGGTGTTGGAACGATATCAAATCAATGACACTGCAGCGAATGCCTTGGTGCTAGCCCGTTTGGGTGACATCTATCGCTTCGCTGAACAATACCCGCAAGCGCATGCTCACTACGAACAAGCTGCCAAAATGTTCAAATCTTTAGGAGACAACCGCAACCTCGCGGTATGCGCATATTATGATGCGCTCGTATTAGGCAAAGTAAAGCCGGACGACGCAAACGAGCGCTTTAAGACGGCCCTTGAAATAGTTGACCCTCATTCTGAAGATGCTGCTCAAATGTGGTTTGCCTATTCCGAACTCGCATTCCAAAGAGGCGATTTAAAGACTTGCATCGATGCGAGAACCAAAGCCTGGAAGATTGTGACTGCTCCCAAGAGAAAGCAATAGCCAGACCTATTTGCCTTGCGAAAACTTCTTTATCTGCTCGCCGATAGGAGACTCCATTTGATCGTTCATGGTCACGTCCATCTCGTCTTTCACCTTTGTCATGCCTGCAGGTTTCTTAAATAGGTCCTCGCTGACTTCGTGCTTGCTAATTTTGAATGTATCGAGCTTGACCTGGATCTCTTTCGGCTCACGCTTGTTCTTGCTATCTGTCCAGGTTCTCTGAAATTTCAACATTGCGCCAGGAACTTGCGGTGTTCCCACGCACATGAGCATATTGAGATACTTCGGCAGCCATGGCGGTGTTTTGATGTCTTGATAAATCCAACACTCTTCGACGAAACTTCTCGAAGGTGGCAAATTCGTGCAATGCCGCTCAAAGCGAATTGCTTTCACGCCCGCAATAGTTTGCTTGCCATGCTCTTTCCACTCAGACATCGGCCACTTGTACGATGTTTGTTGAGTAAACATCTTGCGCTTGTGATTGAAATCCTGCTCTGATACTTCGCAGTACTTGCGTGTCTTTTCGCTGAAAATCGTCAGCAGATTTTTTTTCGGGTCAAAAATGACATTGCCGAACGTACAGTCCATGCGAGCAAGATTGTTGTCGCCGATGTGTACTTCTACGTGACCGAGAGCAAATTCGCGCTGCATCATTGTCAGCACTTTCAAACCACCCTTTTCTTTGCCCTTAGTCGGCATATCCGCAGGTACGGACTTGGATTTTGCGGGTGCGCCGAAAACCGGTTGTGCGCCGAATGCACTTCCGGCAAGAAGCGTTGCCACCATCAGTAGTGCTAGCGGTTGATGCGTCTTCATTTCTTTTGTAACTGTCGATTCTTCATCGTGCGTGCATAGTCTTGTTTTAGCTCTGCGGGAAGGTTTTGCAATGGGTCCATGTCCGAGCCCTCACCCATAACTACATCGAACTCGTCCTTCACTCTCAACAATCCCTTAGGAGGATCGAAAAAGTTTGGTGGTACAGAAACCTGAGACCACGACAAGGTTTTCAGGTCTTCTACGACTTCCAGTTTTTGCAACGCCGTTCTGCCCCGCTCATCTTTCCATGTGCGTCTAAATGCCATGGGAAGCCGATTGAGCTTGAAATCCGGAATACGAAGATAGGTGATGAATTTTTGAACCAGCTTCGGTTCTGACTCGGCTTTGGCATTGACCCAAAGTTCCTCATAAAACTGCCGCGTCTTTGGCAAATCGGGATTGTAGCGTTTGTATTTATCGGCTTGCACACCGGCTAGCTTTTCTACGCCGACTTTCTTCCATTCAGTCATCGGCCAGGTGTAAACGCCAGTTTTGTGCGTGAACAGCTTTGAGCGCTTGTCGAACTCATCGGTTTTCCACTCACAATACTTTTTAGTCCGTAGATTAGAAACGATGACTCTGTCCGGCATGGCGAACAACGTGCCGTAAACTGTGTCCAGTTTTATCGCCCTATCGCCTATATAACCCACAAGCCTACCCGCGTACTTCTCAATCTGAGTGAACTTCCAACAAGTCACGTTGTGGGAGGCAGCATTGGACTTTTGCGAGCCCGTTGACACGATGAATGCAAGCGATGTCGCTACTAAAAGATAGGCAGGACGCCAAACCCTTGCTTTCGCCATCTGTTGTGAACTGTTCCCCCTTTTGCTGGTGCCTATATTAACCTAAAAGGCGGAAATCGCGCCTATTACAGGACATTGTGCGTTGTTCACACATCGTAAGCAAGACCGCTGCTGTGTTTGCTACTCTGGGTTTGTGGCACAAAGTAGAAGGGCCGTGGAGCTAAGTGGGTGGCAAATCCAACTAACCAACTGACGATCAGCTATGGAGACCGGGTAGCTACCCTGGCGCTGTGGTGGAAGTCGTTTCTCCTGTTTCCGATTTGGGCGGTGTTTGTAATACCCCTGGTTGGAGCGTTCTTCAGGCTATTTGGCGATTTGAGCGTACAAATCGGCTATGCCATCGTGCTCATATGCCTGATTGCGTACTTCGTAGAGGATGTGCTCAAGCGCAAGATTCGCATCGAAGATGACTACTTATTTTGGGGATACCGGTGTTTCAAAATGCTGGACCTGGTGTCGGTCGGCGTTAAGTACAAGGGAAACCAGATTCTGCCGAGTCACATGGTCTTTGTGTTTGGCGCCGGCAAGCGGCTGGAGCTGAAACTTTCACGCCTGAAACAACAAGACTTCGAGTCGCTTCTTAAATTCGTGCAGACACGCGTCCCGCACTGCAAAATCGACCCGGTGCTGGACAGCGTGACGAAGTGCCGCAAGATTGCGCGAACAACTTTGCTCGAAAAAGATGACAAGATTGAGATTCAATATCACTCGACGAAGTTTCTGAAGGAACTGTATGACACGTTTACAACGACCGCAGATAAATGGACAAGGGCGGGCCCGGTAATTACCTGCGCCGTTTTTACTGTTGTATGGACGCAAGCGGTTACCGGTCTGTTTTTGCTTCTACTTCAGATCAAAAATGCAATTCCGAAAGACGAGCTTGCGCTTAAAGAGCTGCTTATGAGTTCGTCCAAGGAACTCTACAGCTTGGGCGGAAAGTATCTTAGTGACATAGGCAAGTTGCTCTATGACGCGGCTAGCAATCCGGCGGTCGCTTGCGCTTGTGGAGTAGTACTTGTCTTTTTGATCATAAACTTCTTGCGCTTGTTGCTCAGACCTAACATTGTTTCGATGGACAAGACTGCTTTGACATTGATGTTCCGCTTTGGCACTAACACGATTCCGTTTAGCCGGCTTCCTTGGTCTTCCGTAAAAAGGGCAAGTCTCGTAAAGCCTGGCAACACCGCTGATTCGAAGAAGTGGAAAATAAGATTCGAAAAAGAGAATGGCTCTCTTTTCGATTTAGACTTGACCGCAATCGAGTCTCAGTCTCGCGCGAAGCTAGTGAAAAGCTTGGAAAAGTGGGCACCACACTGCCAAGTCGAAACAGATTTGACCGAAGCAATGCAGCCAAAACAAGAGCGCAGTTATACCGAACTCTGGTTGCAGTCTCTCTCATCAGCTCCGGAGCGAAAGAGTTTAGAACCTCTTGCTCCAGGACAGATGCTGCAAGAGGGGCACTTTGAAGTGATTCGTCGCTTAGGAATTGGCGGACAAGGAATGGCGTATCTCTGTTCGTCGCCACTGAAGGAAGCACCGAATGTGGTGCTAAAGGAAACGATTCTTCCGCTTTATGTGGAGCATACGATTCGCGAACAAGCACTTGAGAGATTTCAGCAAGAGGCGCAGCTTCTGAAGCAATTAGAAAGTCCGCATATCGTAAAGTTGCTTGATTACTTCGTTGAGGACCATCGAGGTTATATCGTTCTAGAACACGTCGACGGCAAAACTTTGCGCCAGCTTATCAAGGAAGAAGGACCTCTGTCTGAAGAACGAGCGAAGGAGATCGCGACACAGATGTGCGACATCCTTCAGTATTTGCACTCGAAGAACATCATTCACCGCGACTTTACACCGGACAACGTAATCTTGAGGAAGGATGGAACGCTGACCCTGATCGACTTCAACGTTGCACAGCAAGCTTCTGCCGGGACAACAGGAACCATCGTCGGGACTCACTGTTATCTGCCTCCGGAACAGTTCAGAGGGAAGCCAACATTCCAAAGCGATATCTATGCGATGGGCGCAACCCTGTTTTTCTTGATGACGGGAGAAGACCCGGAGCCTATTACGCAATCGAGCCTGCGCAGCGCAAGGAGCGATGCCTCTGATATGTTTGAAGAACTGATTTCGAAGTGTACGTCGTTGAGTTTGAATTCGCGCTACAAGTCGGTGGCGGACATTCGGACTACGCTTGATTTGCCGGTAGAACCAGACAATGGCGCAACGATAAGTCTTGCCGAATCGAAAGAAAAAATCTCCATCAAACAGAGGGTTACTGATGGCTGAACTGACAGTTACAGCTCAATATGAGAGCAAACCGCGGGCGGTGGCACTTGCAGCATTGCGAGTCACTTTCCCGGTTTGGGGGCTGGTCGCGCCAATAACATTTGCAATTTGTTTTGCCATGGTCATCGGCTTCCTTGTTGCCGGGCAAATGACGACAATGTTCAACGATACGCAAACAGCAGCGTTCTTCGGATTGATGCTCACGTCCCTGCTGGCACCATGCCTGGGACTTATCGCCACCAAAGCTCTTTCCGACGACAAAATTGTAATTGACAAAAACGGTGTTTTACTGCCGTTCGTCCTCTATATGCAAACCGGCAAACGGTACTTGCCGTGGGCAAAAGTACTACGCTTAGAAACGTTTCCAAACGATCAAAGCGATTGGCGTCGCAGAAAACTGGTCTTCTTTATAGATGGATCTCAAAAACTTAAGATACCGCTGAGCAACCTTTCGACAGATGCATTGGCACAAATTCTGCTTGCCGCTGAAATGTGGGGAATCAATTGCGACAAGGACACAAGCATCGGCGACCTGCAAAAGCTTCTGAAGACTGACAGCCCGAGTTCAAATCTCAGTTACACCGATATGTGGGAAGACGAGCTTCGCAGGCGCTTTTGCGCGACTGCGTTCATGCCGCTTGAGCCAGGTCGAGGTTTAAGAAATGGAACTTTGAAGGTCGTCAGACAGCTCGCTCTTGGTGGGCTGTCCGCTATTTACTTGTGTCAGCTCGATGAGAAGAAGCTCGTTGTGTTGAAGGAAGCAGTTGTTCCTGAAGACAGCCCTGAGAGCATTCGAGAAAAGGCAAAAGAGATGTTTGAGCGTGAGGCACAGCTTCTACTCAAATTGAACCACCCTGGCGTTGTGAAGGTTTTCGATCACTTTGTTGAAGCGGGACGCAGTTACCTCCTAATGGAGTATGAAAGCGGTCAAGACTTGCGTCAGTTCATTAGACAGAATGGTTCGCAAAGAGAGACGCAAGTGCTTGAATGGGCCGTTCAAATTGCCACTCTATTGAAGTATATTCACGAACAAGACCCACCGATCATTCACCGAGACCTGACTCCGGATAACTTGGTTTTGCGCGAAGACGGCTCTATCGTGGTCATAGACTTCGGCGCTGCAAATGAGTTCATTGGCAACGCAACAGGAACCTTCGTCGGTAAGCAAGCTTTCATCGCACCTGAACAGTTTCGAGGCAAGGCATGCGTTCAAAGCGATATTTACGCATTTGGTTGCACCTTGTTCTTCCTTCTTACCGGAGAAGAACCCGAGGCCCTCTCCGAGTCTAGCCCGAGAAAAGTAGTTTCGGACATATCGACGGACTTGGACGAAATTGTTATGTCTTGCACACAGATGGAACCACGAGATCGCTACCAATCCGCAGCGCAACTTTTGCCTGTTCTGCGCAAACTGATTTCTGCTACCTCAGCACCAGCTGCGCAGTGAAAGTCTGGTTTTGAACCAGAGAAAGGGACCGAACTTTGCTGCAAAATCTCTCCATAACAACGAAAGGAGTGATACTAGTTGCGGTACCATTGTTCTTCGAGCTCGCATTTATCTTCATGCTGTCCTCTAAAATGCATGAAGCTGAATTGGAAGCCAAGCGTGCAGACATAGCGCGCGAACGCGTCACGCGCGCCAATAGTTTGATCTTTCACACGCTTGATGCCAGCATGTGTACGGGTGCATACGCAATGGCAAAGCGCCAGGTGTATCTGACCAACTCGCAAGTCGCAATTCAAAACGCCATGGCTGAGCTCGAACAGTTGAAGAAGTTGTGCAAGGACGATCCTGAATCAATGCGCACTTTCATCGAGTTGGATAAATGCGCGCACAACATGCTCGATGTGCTCGATCAGTTCAAGAAGCAATCCGAAGAAGACGTTGTCGGCGTAATGCAAAAGCTAAACATGTACAAGGCCTTCAACTCGCGCGTGATTGAACTCGGCGTGCCACTGCGCCGCCTGTTGGTAGAACAAGGCAAAGTCGACACAAGTATGCTGGAAAGCGAGAACAGAAAACGCCAAGCCTTTGAATCGGTCTTGTGGGGCGGCGTCTATGTCAACTTGTTCTTGGCGGTTGTCCTGGCAATGTTTTTCTTCCGAGAAATCGGTGCGCGCCTGAAAGTGGTCTCCGACAACACAAAGAGATTGTCGATGTCGATGCCCCTGAAGAGTCGTTTGCGCGGAACAGATGAAATAGCCAGACTCGATGGTGTCTTCCACGATATGGCGCAGAGCCTGGAAGAAGCGGCAAGGCAGAAGAAAGAGATTTTGGAGATGGTCAGTCATGATCTGAAGAGCCCTCTGACCTCTGTATTAGGAACTCTAACTCTCTTTGAAGCAGGCGCATTCGGCGATCTATCAGAGAAAGGCAACAGCCGCATACAAGACATGCAAGCGGACGTCAGCAGACTCGTAATATTGATCAATGATTTGCTCGACGCTGAAAAACTGGAGTCAGGCAAATTGGTTTTGGATCTCAAGCCATTTGAAGTCGAAACCGCGATTCGCCAAGCGATACTGTCGGTGACACCAATCGCCGAGAAATCGGAAGTGTCGATCAAATACGAACCTACTAATGTCGTAGGAGTTGCCGACGAAAGCAGACTCGTACAGGTGCTGGTCAACCTGCTTTCCAACGCCATCAAGTTCTCGAACCGCGGCTCGGAAGTTGAAATTTTGACAAGTGCAATCGGCGAGTTCACTTGCATTGCAATTCGAGATCATGGGCGTGGCATTGCACATGAGATGCAAGGGGAGTTGTTCGAGCGTTTCAAACAAGTCGAAGCCGCAGACGCAACGAAGCGAGGCGGCACCGGATTGGGTCTTTACATCTCGAAAAAACTTGCGACTGAAATGGGTGGAACAATCACGCTGGAAAGCCAACCCGGACACGGAAGCACCTTTACTGTGAAACTTAAGCGCGACCCGCTGTGTTAGATTGTTATCGTCGCATGCGTTTTTGAATCTCAAGCAATGTCAAAAATTCTAGTAGTTGAAGACGACCCGAGCCTTTTGAAAACCGTCAAAGAATGGTTGGAGTTCGAGCACAACTTTGTAGAAAGCACCTCCGACGGAGGCGAGGCACTAGAACTGCTTGCCGCCTACAAGTACGACCTGATCATCTTGGATTGGGAGCTCCCTACCAAAACAGGAATTGAAATTTGCCAGACATTCCGCTCTCGGGGCGGACAAACACCCATACTGTTCCTCACAGGCAAACAGGCAATTCCAGATAAGGAGACCGGTTTTTCGTCAGGCGCCGATGATTATTTGACCAAGCCATTTCATTTGAAGGAACTGTCAATGCGTCTCAAAGCCCTTTTGAGAAGGGCTCCGACGGTCTCTGAAGACGTTTTGAAGATGGGGTCGCTTCAACTCAACCCTGAAACGCATCAGCTGTTGAAGAACGGCAAGGAGGTTAAGCTTTCTCCTATTGAGTTTGCGCTCATGGAGTTTTTCATGCGCAATCCCAAAACCGTTTTCAGCACCGAAGCAATCTTGGAAAGAGTGTGGACGGCAGCGTCTGAGCGCTCTCCGGAAACTCTGCGCACATGTTTCAAACGACTCAGAGACAAGATTGACGATAAAGGCAAACCATCAGTTATTCAAAACGTGCATGGCGTCGGCTACAAGTTCGAGCCCGGAGACTAGCGTCAAACAGGTTTGACCGCACTGCTTGCAAATTTCTTTCCCGCTGCGTTCGCTTGAGAAGATGCCGTTGAGCCCGGCTGGTACTGCGTTTTAAGCTTCACGCCCCTTCACACTCCTAAAATCTCTGTTTTAGAAGTGGAACATTGCAATACGAGACGCGTCCACTGCAAAGGAATCGTGAAATTGGTCACTGGTAACAAGTTTATGCTTAAGAAAATCCTTTTGTGCGTGACATCGTCGTTCGTTGTCGCCGCACTCGCCGCCGGATTGGCGGGAAATTTCTCAGTATCGTGCCCTGCTAACTGCATCGGCGTGTTAGGAGCAGGCTTTGCCTGCCTGGCAATGGTAGCCTGCGAAAGTCTTTGCCGCTTCGTCACTCACACAGATTGAGTCGAAGCAATCGCTAATCAAAAAAGCGTAGCTGCTGATAGTCTTTTATATATTCGCTTGGGGTAGGAATCGGTCCTTCGTGCTGGAGCGGGTCGGACGTTGATGAACTGCCAGGAGAGAAGTCTTCTTCCTCTTCTGAACTTTCAGATTCGACTTCAGGAAGAACATCTCCGTCACTTTCGTAGTCGTCAGATTCCAGTGTTGACGCGGTTCTGTGCATCCAACTATAAGCGGTTTCTTCGTCGCTGTCGGTCGCGGACTCAGCTTCTGCTTTGAGTTCTGCAATCAATTTGGATGCAGCGCCAGAGAGGGTTTCAGTCTTTTCTTCAGACACGTTTGTGGAAACGACCTCAAGCACTTCGTCCAATGCGCTCTCCGTTTCGAAGATCAAAGCCGGTTGAGCGACCTCTTGAAGTTGTGCAATCACGACTTCTTCCGTGCACTCGATTACTTCCAGTGCCGAATCGAGAATCTCAATTTGCCCTGCTTCAAATGCTGACTCAACTGCATCGGGGGCAGACTCGAGAAGTTCGCTCACCGTTTTCAAACTGCGTTCGATCGGAGGTTCGAAACTTAAATCAGCCACTGCGTCAAACGCTGAGTCCACGACCGTTTCGAAGGTGTTCTTCTTAACCGGTTCTTTCTCTGGTTGCTTTTCTTCAGCTTGTTTCTCTCGTGCCTTCCATTGCACTACATTGGTCGGCATTGAAAATTCGCCACTGACATTTGTGGGCGGAACGGCAGGGGGTGCCGGTGTCGCCGACGATGGCTGAGCTTGTGGTGTCGTTTGAGTAGTCGATTGCACTTTGGCTGGGTCGACATCGTGTATCGATTTTATATTTGTTGGGCCGGAAGATACTTGCGCTTTCAAGCAAGCGATCAGTGCCTCGGTTGAAATTCTGTTCTTCTGGAAGTCTGCGAAAAATAGTGCCAGCGCTGCCTCCAGCGTTATTTGCTCGCGGCTGACGATGACCTGACCTTCATCGTTTATCCATGCGAAACCAGGTTGCAATGGAAGGCAAAAACCACTTTCGGAAGGGAATACATTCAATCCCGCGGTACCCGGCACTACGCCGTGCCGGCGCAACGCACGTGATAGCAAGCTTGCGCCCTCGGTCGATGGAGTCGGTTGATCCAGAAAAATGAACAAGTTAAGTGCGCAGTCGTCACTTGATTGATAGAGTTTCGCTCTTTCAACACCGCTTGCTTTTAAGCATTCACGCAAATGGCTCAAGCCTTCTGCCGATGAATAGTAAGAAACTGTTTGAATCGTGATCGCCAAAAAGCTGGTCATATCATCAGCTCGACAGGCTCTCAAGACCTTCGACTCAGGGCTCAGCGCTTCAAGGATCTCCTCATCAGAGAGGTTGTGGAATCGGCTCAACTCAATCCAGCGTCCCGATTCCTTGATTTGTTTCGACAAGCTACCGAACCTGTTTTTGAACAGATCCAGGAATTGCTTTGTAAGAGTTTGCTTGAGTGTCGGCGCCTCAGACAAAACGGCTTCGACTAGAGATGAGTCAGTAATTGTCCTACCCTCGCTACTTCCCGATACTTCAAACTCAACATGAATCACCTTGGTATCGGGTCTGGTGCATAAGAATGATCCGATAAATCTTAGGGGGTATACAACTGCTGATCAAGGCTATCTGGTAGACCGCACCTGTATTGACCGGATGGTTCGATGTTATATATCCGAGGTCTTGTTGGTGCGGTTTGTATATTTGTTGTGTGTGCATCAAATACAAAAATGGGTTTCCTGCTTAAAGTAATTGCACATGATAAAGATGCAATTCAGGACTGGTTTCCCATTTGCGGCAGGGAGTTCTTTGTGATTTTTTCTCGGTCTGCCATCAGACCCTGCCAAGTTTCTTTCGTAATTTCAGCAGGTTCGTACTTTTTTACGGACTCACGAGCAAACGTCTGTTGTTCAGATTCACTCAAATCAAACAGGATGTGGCGCACGAATCCATCTTGATTTCCGTAATTTTGTGGAACTGAAATTTTTGCCGCATCAACTGAGAGGCAGTGTCCCATCCAACTTGCAAATGTTAGAGCGGCTGAGTGCGCGAGGTAACTTGGACCGCCCGACAGTGAGATGTGATGTTGATATGTCGCCCCGTTTCGCGATACTGTATAGATGATTCTCATGCCCTGATCGGTGTCTCTAAAGTATCCATGATCGAGTGATACGCCAGGGTCATGTGTGGCTTCCAGTGGATGTTCAAGAGCATACGGCTTGAGGCTGGCAATGATGCTGGAAAGCTCGCTCATGTTTTTCTCGCCGAGCAGCCTGTCATATTTCATGGCACCGCTGGCGGTGACGAAGACTACCGCGGCGATAACCAGAACTAAAACGCCGATTCCGACGAAAAAGAGAACGTTCATCTAAAAATCTCCCTGAATGCGCCTGCCTTCGAGTTCAAAGCGGCGCGTACTCACATAGTTTTTTCCGAATCCTTCCTCGCTTTCACCTATGCGCTGCAAAATACCGTCGATCTGATTCCATACATTTTGACCCTTCGCCATCTCATGATTGTTCTCAAAGCGAAGTGCGCGTTCGATCATGCCGTCGAGGTTTTGGTAGACCACCTTTTTCGCAACTTCTCTGACACTGGGGTCGACCCCGATTGCAGAAACATCCCCAAGCGCAATTGCAGCGTTGAACTTAAGTGCGCTGTCGACTAAATCGTTTGTGAGCGCGTCAATCATGGCGGCGATTCTTGGATCATCAGTCGATTGTATACAACTCAGTTCGCAATCCATAGTTGTGCGGTCTAAGGCTGCATTGATTGAGTTCGTCAAATTATTGTCATTGAGTTTGGATATGTACTCAGCAAGTCTGTATACGGACGCCTCTGAATCAGAGTCGTCGCGAACTTTCGAAAACAAGATTGGCACTGCATTTAGTGCTCTGCGACTGACAGGACCACCTTCGCTTCGACTTCGCGAAGGCATAATTTGCGCGAGATGTCTAAGAGCGATAGTTGCGTCGCTTCTTCTCAGTTTCTTGAGAATTTGCTGCGCTTCCGCTCTTGATTCTTTCGTGCGGCTGCTTTGAAGTTGGGTGATGAAATCCAGCGCCATCCAGCGCAACACTTCCTCCTCGTTGGCAGGTGCGAGCAGCGACTTTGCGGCAGCGAGTTTCATTTGTTCGTCAGGGCCGAGGAGCGCTTCGAGAACGTCTCCTTCGAACTCTTCCGGTTCGTCTTCCACTGCTGCAAAGTTTTCAACCTCTGCTTCGTCTGCGAAGCCTAAATCCGGCTCCGATTCCTCAATGTGCAGACCGGTTTCGTCTGCTGTTACTTTCGTGCCGTTGGCATAAACTTGCGAGCTGATGACGCGACCATCATTCGTAGTCTTTTTTGTGGTTAGGATTATTCCGTCTTCGCGTCCAAGGTATGTAGTCGTCTCTGTAACTTCGCCTGCACCATCTCTCGTGATAAAGAGTATTGTCTTGCCTTCGGCGTTAGGCTCGTACTCAGTTCGCCCCACAAGACCAGAAGCGTGATACGGCGGGTACTCGATGACTAGCTTGGTTCGAGTCTCAGTTGATTCTTCCTGCTGTTCATAGGTCGGTCTGATCTCCACTCTGCCGTCCGAAAAGATAGTTACTGTTTTGCCCTTTCCGCGAGCTTCGGCAATCGCAAGGGCATCATTGCTATCTCTGACAAGCTTGTTTTCGGCGCCTGCGTCACGCATGGTTATCTCTGGCGATAGTCCGGGGCGATGAATTATTGCTTCGATCGGACCGGACGCAATTGTTGTAGTTACCATTCCTGTGACTCGATCGACGACCTGTTTGATTTGACCTCCATGCAGAACTCGTTCTTCAAGCTGACCAGCGCCGATTTCGCGTGTCTTCAAATGCGTGCCTGGTGCAGCACCAGCCGGTGCAGCCGATGATGCCGGTGATGCATCGCTCTTTTCGGATTCACTTTCAGGCTCGTGTGCGGCGTGCTCTAGCCGAACATCCTGCAAGTCGCCTACAGGAACAACACTGTCAGAAGGCTGGCTGTCGCTTTCTGCCTTGTAGAGCAGGTTCTTGAACGTAACCAAAAAGTCTTGTTCGCTCACAGGAGCAAAGTCGCTGTCTGACGAATTCGCAGACGATCGTTGCTCGGCGCGCCTAAATGACGGCTGCGGAGCATCTTGGTCCTTAGCCTTGTCTGGTTGCTCGTCTTCCGAGTTCGGACCTGGTTTATTGGTCTCTGTCACGATGACTGAATCCGGTCATACTCCCCTCAAAATAGTTCCCATCTATATATGGCCCTAAACTTCACCTGTTGCTCCAAAAAGTGGGAACATAATTTCCGGGAGAACTATCCTTGCCTAGTCTAGAGACTAATTCGAATAGAAGTGTTCCGCCGAGCATCATTGCTGACAGATACGAGGTGCGTAGTGAATTAGGCGCCGGCGGCATGGGAGTGGTTTATCGCGCCCGCGATCGCTTTCTCAACAAGGAAGTCGCAATAAAAATGCTGCGAACCTCAGGGCTTACGCCTGAGATGTTCTTGCGCTTTCAAACCGAGGCTAAGGCGCTTGGTAAGCTGCAGCACCCTAACGTGATTTCAGTGTATACATTCGGCGAACACGACGAGCGTCCGTTTATGGTTGTCGATTTTATCGAAGGCATTACTCTTTCCGAGTACATCAAAAACCGTGGACCGCTTACGTTCGACGAAGCGTATCCAATTTTCGAACAGATTTGTGACGGGATGTCATATGCGCACAGCAAGGGGGTAACGCATAGAGACTTGAAAACAGCGAACATCATGTTGCAAAAGAACCCTTCCACACCGAAAGTTGTAATACTCGATTTCGGAATTGCGAAGTTGCAAGATGATGTGTGCGGTGCCCAAACTGAGCCTGGACTGATCTTCGGAAGCCCGCTCTACATGAGCCCAGAGCAAGCAGGTGGAACGGTTGTTGATGCACGAACTGACATTTATGCAATGGGCTGCATTATGTTTGAGGTGTTGACTGGAACTACACCATTTCCGCCGGGACAAGTTTTGGAATTGATACGCAAGATTAGAGAGGACGCACCGCCAACACTTTCAGAAACGTATCCGGAGGGAACCTTCACAGACGCGATCGAATACGTCGTTCGAAAGTCATTGGCGAAATCTCCGGCGAGTCGCTATCAAAAGATGAGTCACCTCAAGGTCGCCTTGAGCACTGCAAAGAACAATCCGGATGTTGTTCCACTCCATAAGGAAGAGCAGGTTATTGCGCGGAAACCTGTAATTCTTACTGCCGTTCTTGCCGGTGTGGCATTAACCGTCGGTGGTATCGTTGTGACGGCGGCATCGCAATCGGTGAAAAACCCAGGAATAGGCCATGTCTTTGTTTCCGAAAGCTCAGTCACTGTAGGCAAGACCGATGCGATACAAAAACATGTAGCGAGAGAAGGACTGTATTTGGGTAGTCTTTCCGAAACAATCACCGACGAAATAATGGCAAGGACGAAAGACAAGATTGCCACTCAAAAGATTGTGATTCTAAAAGATTCTCAAATCTCTGACAAAGGATTGGACTACATTCCGGACAATGTCTACAGGGTCAATTTGACCAACACAAAAATCACAGATGCAGGATTGAAAAGGCTAACGCAGCGTTGCAAGAATCTGCATCTGATTGACCTTGCAGAATGTCATAACCTGACGGATCAAGGGCTTGAAGCACTCGTCGACCTTCCCACCTTGAAGTTTTTGACTGTATCTTCTGATAGATGCACTGATAATGGAATGAAAGTCATTAAGAAGCTAAAAACGGTCGAGCAGTTGAGCTTTCAAGGCATGAAGAACCTGACGGATAAGGGTCTGGAATACATCGTTGAAAACCCGAGAATAAGAACGCTGAGAATTGATACCACCAAAATTACACCTAAGGGTCTTCCACTGATAGCGAAGTTGAAGCACTTATTCCTGCTCGATATGGGTTGGCTCGGAATCGGCGACGATGGACTCAAGATGTTGCCGAATTCGAAAGTACTCAGAAGCCTGGATATAAGCGGCAATCCAATCACCAATAAGGGACTGCAATCATTGCGCAGATTCAAGCACTTGAAAGAACTGATGATTAGAAAGGTTCCTGGAGTCACGGATGACGACCTTGAGAAGTTTGAACAAGAAACAGGCTGCATAGCGGTTTCGATGTGAGTAGAAACTGATGAGTCATCCTCAAAACGAAGAGCCGAATGTCAAACCCTCTCGAATGATCGCCGAGAGATACGAGATTCTGTCTGAGCTTGGTGCAGGCGGAATGGGCGTCGTCTACAAAGCGAAAGATTCAATGCTCAAAAACTTTGTGGCGGTCAAAATGTTGCGCGCTCATGATTTGACACCCGAAGAATTTCTTCGATTTCAAATCGAGGCAAAGGCCGCCGGAAATCTCAATCATCCAAACATTGTCACCATCTACACGTTTGGCATGGATGGCAACCTTCCATACATGATTATGGAGTACTTCGAGGGTACAAGTCTAAGTGCATACATCAAACAACACGGTCCGCTGTCTTTGCCTGAAGCGATGCCGATTTTTGCCCAGATATGCGATGGGATGACACACGCGCACCGCAAGGGCGTTCTTCATCGAGATCTAAAAAGCAGCAATATACTTCTCATCAAAAAAGAATCCGGCGAACTGCAAGTGAAAATTCTCGATTTTGGTATCGCAAAAATTGAGGGTGACGAAGGAAATGTCACGAAGACTGGCTTGATATTAGGAAGTCCTCGATACATGAGCCCCGAACAGTTCGCCGGCAGCAAGGTTGACGTGCGCTCCGATGTTTATTCCATGGGTTGCATAATTTTTGAGACACTAACAGGGAAGACACCATACGAAGCCGAAAACATATTGATGCTCAAGCAGATGCACGAAACTTCACCGGTGCCCGATCCTAAAGACGTATGCCCCGAGCGCGAGTTTTCCGATGCTCTCAAAGTCGTTTTGCGAAAGGTGCTTGCAAAAACTCCGGCGAATAGATATCAAAAGATGGATCATCTCAAAGCTGCATTGTTGAGTGCGCTGAACAATCCGAACTCCACTTCCGGCGAATTTCGCCTTGGCGTGTTGAGCCCGTTCAATACAGGGTCTAAGACTCCTTTGATTTTGGCAATTACAATTTTTGTCGCTGTTCTGACTCCGCTTATTTTTTTGAGAGCGCCTGCGGATGTTCCCAAAGTAGAGTCGAGAGACCGGCAATACTCTGATGGTGTGGGGAATCTTAAAGAGCTGACGAAGAAGGAAGCCGAAAGCTACTGGTTTCCTGCGAAGGTTCATCACAATGACTCAAAAACGGACGATGAAATCAAACGGCTCAAACCAAATGCAGAAGGGGTACTCGATTTATCGAGTTCGTCGGCGACCGATTCGGTGATGGATAGCTTGCCTGCCAATCTCAAAGGAGTGTTTCTGGACGCGACACAAGTGTCCGATGTCGCTGTCGGAAAATTAGTGAAGCGGTGCAAGGGGCTTAAACGATTGCATTTGCTCGCTTGCGACAATATAACTGACAGGACTATCGATATTCTCGATGCCCTGCCGATGTTGGAAGATCTGGAGCTCTCTTCTGCGAAGATAACTCCGAGCGGAATCGGCAAGCTAGCGAAATTTAAAAAGCTTACGGACTTAAGTTTGGAAGGCTGCAAGTCTGTGACCGATGATGGTGCTCGTGCAATTGCAAAGTTGAAGAAACTGCGCAACCTGTACCTTAGAGGCACCAAAATGACTGCCGCTGGAATAGCCAATTTTCAAGGACTCCACTTGCGAATTTTGGACATTAGCGCGCTGGGTCTGACCGATGATGACATTGCAAAGTTCAAAAATCTCGACGTTGCAGATTTGAATGTGAGTCAGAACCAATTAACACCAAAGGCTTTGGATTACTTCGCTCAGTTCCCGTCCTTGACTCATATAAACCTCAATCGCACACCAACGATTTCAATTGAAGAGATAGAAGCATTTGAAAAGCGAACTCGAATACGCGTGACGCGGGAAGAAATGTAGTAATCAAGAAGACGCTAATCTCTTTAATACTAGATACTGATGAGTACACGACTTTTACACGTCTGCGGCGATAGACTGTTGCTGAAGGCGGTGGCATGCCCATTAGCCGATTTACTACTCAGCGAAAATAGAACTGGCAGACGATAATGTCCTTAGACAACTTTGACGTAGCTTACGAAGCTAGAAACGACTCCGCACAAAACTCCTCTTACGCACTCCTAAGAGACGCATACAAACCGGAAGAAGCGAACAGCAAAATTTCGACCGACCTCAACAAGACTGAAGATTCCAAAATCACAGATTTGTTTGGAACAGTCCAATTCTTCGATTCAGGCTCAGACCTCAACACTGCCAATCACCTCGGCGGGAACGGTTCTGAAGCAAGCGCAAACAAAATAGAACCGATCACGAGCCCTGATGGAAGCATAGTCATCGGAGTCGGTCCAATTGAAGTCACACGAAAGTGGCCGTGGGAGAAAGAAGAGAAGCAAGAGAAGCCGCAAGAAGCTCCGAAACCGGCAGAACCTGCGCTCGATCTCAATCAGGAAAGAACCAAGACACTAAGTTTGGTCGAAGAAAAGTTCGGCAAAGACTCGCCTGAAGCACAGCAGTTCAAGAAAGATATGGATGCGGTAGAGCATCGCAATCCGCCGTTGAGCCCGGAAGAGTTGGCGAAACTCTATCACGCCGAGTCTCGGCTGCTGGAGGCAAAAGGCGACAAGCCGACGGATGAGAAACAGCGCAAAGAACTCGCAGCCCAGATAATGCATAAAGCTGCAGATCCTTCGGGAATTGCTCAGGGATACCATGGCACTTGTCAGACAACTACAATGGAAGCTCGCATGTATCATCGCAATCCTTCTGCCGCAGCAGAGCTGGTTGCAGACCTGGCAACGACCGGCGAGCACAAACTTCCCAATGGCAAAACGTTAACCATGGATGCCAGCCAGATGAAGCCTCAAGATGGCTTCAAACCAGGCGACTCCGGTTACAGGGATGCTTCCGGTCAGATGTTCCAAGTTGCTGCAATCAACATTGGACTGATGGAGCATGGATACAACGGGATGGACCCTGTCACCAACCGTCCGTATGTAGTGGAACCCGGAAAAGTCAGGTACGAGCAAGTAAAACCAAGCAAAGAGAATCCCACAGGCGAGCGCCTAGTCAATGTTTCGGATCCGGATCACCCGATACCAATCATTGAGACATCACCGGGACCGCCAGGAGTTCAATCGAAAGATCTAGCTGATGTCTACGATTTGATCAGCAACAAAAAGCCCGGCGACTCGCACCCGGTACTTACCGATACAGCGTCTGAGTTGGAAACTCCGGACGGCAAGGGAATTATTCATGTCAAATCTCAGGCAGATTTAGAACGCATCGTAAAAGAAGCAAAAGAAAAAGGTCAGTTGCCGATCACTGTTGCAGTGGATGCAGGCAAGTCTCCATTTGATAAGGATGCAGGACAACGACCAGATGAAGGATCTTTGCATGCAGTGCTGATTACCGATGTCCATACAGGACCCAACGGAGGCACCACATTTGATGTACAGAACCCTTGGGGCAAGCACGCAAATCACACTGGTGACAACGCAATTTCTTCAAAGGACATGTTCAACGCAATGTCGAGAACTGATAGCAGTGCGATGAGCAAGAACTTGAAGCAACTCGAAGATTCTATGCATATCTACGGCAATGATGACGAGAAGATCTTCCAAGTGTTGGAGAACAAAACTCCAGCACAATTGCAAGAAATGGATCGCTTATGGCGTGAGCGTCATGGCGGACAGTCTTTGGAAGAGTATCTGAGCGATAAAATGTGGACTTCCGAACCGCGCAGCCGCGCTCTGAAGGCTTTGCAGAAAGGGGTTCCGCTTAAGCATCCTGAGAAGGCGGCCGCGTAGGATGTTTGATGATCGGCGACCTGAGCTGCGACTTTGATCTTTTATCTTCAAACTAGGACGACTTACGAGGTTGCAATTCGTCTTTGCCTTCTTTGGTGAACTTCCAAGTGACACCATTTTGACCTTTGAATATTAGATCGCCATTGGATTTCACTTCGAACTCGCCCTTCCAAACAGCCTTGGAGTCACGATTTACCCATTCTGTTTCGCCATTGGCATTGGTTCTGCGATCCCAATGTCCGAGGTGTCCATCTATTTGATCGACTTTGTTGTCTTTGTCATAGTGAAACTTTCTGCCGTGTCCTTTGCCGTCTGTGGTTTCGGTGGGACGAAGCACGCCCTCGTTTCTTTCGTAGGTCGTGGTTGCGCCAGTCTCATCGGAAGTAGCGCGCTTAACTGCATCTTTGCTATCCACGACAGAAACTTTTTGATCTTCGATTCGATAATGAATATCGCCATTCTTATCAACGGTGACGTTGCTGATCGAATCCATTTGGTTTGATTTGTATTCGGTGTCGATCGTCCACTTTCCGTCAGGTCCCTTTCTCCAAAACTCATCTTTGCCGTTGTGATCCATTCTGTGGATACCAATCACTTCGCCATCCTGATTTTTGTAGACATCTGTGCCACCAAGCTTTTCTTTTGAAGCAACCTTGGTGTCTGTCGGCTTCGGTTCTTCAATTTCGATCAGATCAAGGTCGGACGGTTTAGCTTTTGCGTCGGCAGCTTTTGCGTCGCCGGCCTTCGCGTCGCCGGCCTTCGCGTCGAGTCTAGCTACTTCGTCATTTCCGGATTTAGTAATTGTGAGATCAGGAAGTGAACTGGTTGTGTCGCCGCCCTTTGAGTTTAGTAAGAGACCATATTGCTTGGCGTCCATACCGGACCTCATTGACTCCACATCCGTCAACAGGGGAGTTATGTCTAACTGCTTGCTCTGCTGTGGTATCTGAGCTTCTGTTCGTTCCTGTGTCATTGTTTCGTTCTCCAACGCCAACCGTGCCAACAACATAGCGCCGGCGTCGAGGCAAAGTTGTGACAATGAAAAAAGCGTCGGACGGCCGCCTTTTCGCGCAGGTTTATAGCGTCTACCCTCAAGACAAGTATGCCAAGGCAGGATATGGGCATATTGGACTAGTTCTCTGGGCCGAAGCGGGGGAAGGCAGCTATGCTGAGTTCATCCGGCCTCTTGTCTTTTCGGTCGCAATTGGGAACGGTGATGCCGCCTAGTTTTCTTTGGTAAACACTTGCGCAGAAACGTGAGAAAAATACTTGTTGAACTCCGAGAGTGGCAAAGTGAAAATCCCGTTATTGACACCATCTTTGATGGCATTACCTTCTTCGGGATAGAAGAAGTCGCCTTTGCCCATCGGATCGCTTATTAACAACAAACGTTTCTCTGCGTCATATCCAAGAACGGAGTATGCGTGACCGCTCATCAGTCCGTGTGCTGATGCTTCCGGGCTCACTTCCGTGCCGGCATTCGCTATTCCGCCGTTTTTGAAACAAGCAGCGAGAGCTTGATGCTGCTCGTCCTCAAACTCTTTGCGCACTTTATCTCGATCAAACCAACTACGAATTTGACGCATGCTCACGTAGCCTTTTCCCAATCCGAAGCTGCCGATTTCCCAGCCTGAGGTGGGCATCTTATTTAGCGGTTTGCCTGTGAGTAATACTGCTGCGCCATCGTCTTTCGCGCCGAAGCTTGCTCCGAATCCTTCGAGCATTGGATAGGACGTGAACCTTCCTTCAAAGAGCGCATGTTTGCTGAAATGAAGAAAGTGTTCGTATGGATCTTGATGTTCGATTCGATACTTTCCAAAAGCTTTTTCCAAGACCGCGAGCCAGAGCCCCTTGTTTTGCTTGGTGACGCGATCTTCCAATCGCGCATAAATTGAAACCTCTTTTTCAGTCAGTGGAGCAATAGTAATCGGATTGCCTTTCTCGTTCGGAAACGTCACCGTGTATGTTCCATCCGGATTCTCTTTGATCATTTCAAATAGCACGCCCTTACCTTTCGGACTGCTTGCAAAACTAGCGATGATGCTGAGAAAGCGGCAATCATAGACACCACCTTGAATCACATATCTTCCGTCGATGCTGTCTTTTCCTTTAGGAAAGAGGACGACATTTTTTGAGGGAGGAGATTCTGTCAATGGTTTGTACTTGCCGGGCGAAAAAACTTTTAGCCAGTCGATGATTCGCAATCCTCGCACTGAAGGATCTTGTCCTGCGTACTCGATTTCCAGCAAAAGTTGAATGCAGAATTGAAACAGCAAAATGCCGATCGCTATCACAACGATCTTCTTTCGATACTTGCGCAACATTGGCCCAAGCGTGCGCAAGGAATTGGCAATGTTTTCTGATTTGGTCGGCATGTAGTAAGTTTGAAGTACTATATAAGTATACCTGTATGCGATTTAGAATGCCTGACGATCGATTATTGCAGCAGTATCGACAGTACCTGAATTGGACCGAGACAAAGATTCAGCGCTACTTGCTCGCGCATCGCAGTGGTGATGAAACGCAGCTTGTACTAGCGTTGTCGCTTGCTCTTATTTCGCATCGACTCCCATTCTACGGCAAGTGTTCTGCCGTCCTCGAAGACCCTCGCAGCGTACTTGAGTTTTTGATTCAAACTTGCTCAGAACAACCGGCCTCAGAACAAGACAAAGTTTCTACTGTGTCGATCCTTTGCTCCATTTGTGATGAGTATGTGGCGCTCGGTGTAAGTATTGAGAAGGAACCAATGCAGGTGCTTCTAGAATCTGCGGCAAAGATCGCGTTGATGATTTCGGGTACTGGCATGCAACAGATGATGGTCACTCGTTGTTTTGAGCGAACTCTAGGTCGACAGATCGACTGGAAGCTTGTTGAAATGATTGCAAATGGAAAGACTAAGTCGAAGAAAAGGCGCGTTTGAGGTCATAATTGTTGAATCGTATGATTGAATTCAGAACGTCGGACAGAAAAAATGAACCGTAGATTGATCACATTCGTGGTACTCACCACCGCATTGCAGCTGCTTCTGTCTCCAGCATGTGCGCAATTTGGGGGTGTCGGAAATCCGCTCCATTCAACGTCCGCGCAGCCAATTCCGAGGCTGGTTGGAACAGTAAATTTTGCCGACTCGATTCCGCAGTCGAATCCTGCGCTAACTTATCCTGGAAATGCGACATTTCAGGAGCTGGAGCAATGGAGGAACAGCCAAAGGGACGCGGTCAATGAGTTGTGGAACACGAGTCAAAGACAGGCGGAACAGCAGCGCAACAGCACTCGTGACGGCAACAAGAAGCGAGCGATCAATAAATGGATTCAAGAGCTTCGGCTAATCACAATTAGATGGATTCATCAAATCGATGACGCTTTTCAGCGTTTGTATGCATCTGCTTCTGAAAGTAACACGGGGACTGTCCCTCCATTCGATAGATCGCCGTTCGGTCCACGAGGCGGAATAGCATGGCCGGGTCCGACGCAACAAGGAATTCCTCCACCGACGTTTCCGGGCCGAGTTGTCGCCATGCCGTCTGGGACGCAAACCAATACCGGACCCGCATCGGGAACTGTTAGTGGAACTTCAACGCAGCAATCTGGGAGGCGAGGCGATGACACGGTTCCTGTTGTACCCGGAAGAAGAAAAAAGAAGAAGGGCTGCGAGATTGAAGGCGAGGTAACGTATTGGTACGGCTCAGCCAGCGAGCAGCTACATGCGCTCAGCAAAGCGTTCGATGATTTTCTGCAGATTGAAGGTTGTCCTTCTGTTGCGCCGGACAAAGTGCCTGATTGGGCTGAAGACCAGGCGCTCAAGTTCTTGCAAATGCAAAATTACCAACCTGTGCTAAATCGTGATCGTCACTTTTGCATCATCGATGGTAACACCAAGCGTAGTGCTTTTCCCGATCTCGACATTAAGAGTGACTTGAGTCTTGGCCGCACAGCGCTTGGCGAAGTGAAGATTACTTATGGCCCGAGTCTTCCAATTATCCCAGATGCCTTAACCGACCCATACCAACGCATTGTCTATCCGAAGGTTGTCGTGCAGACAGCGCACGTACACATCGTTGATGTCACACCACTAAACTGGCAGGTGCGAACAAGCATGCCGCTGCCTGTTCCACTGCTGTTTTTCAAGATCAGGTACATGAACAGGGATCGTTGAATTACTTGAATTCTTTTTCGTTTCGTCTCAAAGGCAATTGAAGTGGAATTGGCGGATTTTTCGAATAGTCCATTCCGAATTTGTCCGCTGCATGATGGGAGTCTCGCGGGCGTTCAGGTGCGAGATAACTCAGCTGCACAAAACTTGGTTCAAATCTGAGTGGGTTCTCAAAAATGCAGACGCCACGCACTGATACTATCGCATTTTCATCTGTGGTCGGAAACTCAAGCGAGGATTCAAAACTTGCCCATGCAATCGTGTGATTGATTGCGCGCGATAGTGGAGACTCGGCGTTAGAATTGTTTGCCATCGAAAAATTTTCGATCTGTCTATTTGCGTTTACAACGAACTTAATGCCCAGCACGGCCCCATGCTCAGGTTTTGGCTCAGGTGTGCCTGTCTCATTCCAGTGCTGACCTACTTTTCTCAATTTGTCATTGATAGAGAGAGTGAGTCTCGTTCGCCACTTTTCCCATTGTTGAAGTTTTTCAGCGTCTCTTGCTCCAGTTCTGGAGTTCCATGAATAGAGTGGTAGTCGCTTTTTGCTCCTAGGTGAGTTGGGTTGAATGCGCTTTGGATCCTTCGCATCAACAGGCAGGAGGCTGAATGGAAGTACGAAGAGCACTAGTAATGATATGGACTTCGCTCTTTCTTCTTCGCTCAACTTAATCACCCTACCACATTCCCGCTCTCAGCTTGCGACCGACGATTAATCGAGATGCTTTCCACTAAGTGAACTATTTCGTAAGCTCTTCAAAGAGGCTTTTGACCGCTGCGTTTCGCGCTTCACCGCGCATAAAGTCGATGGAGAAATCGACGGGTTTGTAGCTCTTGGGTATTTGCAGAAGAGAGTTCTTGACCGGGACTTCTTCAATGAGTTGGGTGCTCAGTGCGAACTCTCGGTTGCCACTTGCTCGAATTCTCTTGATTGTTAGGGGCACTCCGGCGACTGGTGGAATACTGTGCAGTGTATCGAGGATTGGTCCAATTTTGTCGGAGTTTGCGTAGTCCAAGCATTCCATTTCAGCGTGGTTCTCTTCTTCCTTTTCGCCTTGTGGTTTGCCGCGTCCGCCCTTGCCACTACCCAGTGTTGAACGCAAAATTGGCTCGACAACCAGCGTTGTGCCGAAGGTGTAAATTATGTGTTTGCGCCCTTCTATTTTGATTGATTGTGTCTTTATCGGTTTGCTGAGCTCCGCGGCCCAAGCGTACCTCAAGTACTTCTCTTTGCACCATTTCTCGAATGCAACTTTGGCGATTTGCTTGCTGCTGTCACGCCATAAGTAGACGTTCCAGTCCGGAGCCTTGCTAACAATAACGCAGTTGGTTACAAGATTATAGGCGCGCACCGCATTCGGTGTAACAAAGATATCGTAGTTATTGTTGTACGCTCCAGTTTGGCGCAGGTGTAATCCTTTGTTGCTGGTTGCCGCGTCTTTGGCTGAGGCGGGCAATGGCGCAATCAATGCGGCAGCGAAAACCGTGAAGCAAGTAACGCCCAAGCATGTAACTACGAACGAGGTCAACGCTACGAATGAAGTATGTGCTTTGTTGGTCGAAATAATCAATGAATATGGATCTTCGCTTCTTTGCGATACTCTTCCATTTTGTCCCATTCGAGAATTTCTGGCTTCTTCTTGGTCAGCTCGTTCCACGTGATGTGTGGGCGACCTGTGTCGATTTCAACCATGCTGATGCAATCATCGACTGGGCAAACAGTGGAGCAGAGTGCGCAACCCACGCAATCGTTTTCGCGAACGACAGGATAGAGACGCTCGTGCACTTCCTTTTTCAGTTTCACATCCTTGAGGTCGATGCATTGGTGGGCTGCGTCGTTGCAAGCGATGAAACAGAGGTTGCATTGAATGCACTTGTTGTGGTCGATGCGGGCAACTGATTGGAAGCCGAGATCGAAATCGCCAAAAGAAGAGATGCGCGGAAGTGATTTGCCGATGAAATCGTCGACTGTTTTGAAGCCGCGTTCGTCCATCCAGTTGGACATGCCCTCAATCATGTCTTCAACGATGCGGAATCCCCAGTGCATAACGGCGGTGCAAACTTGAACGCTTGTTGCTCCCAGGAGCATGAATTCAACGGCGTCTCTCCAGGTTTCGATGCCGCCCATTCCGGAAATCGGAATCTTCGCTTTTTGAACTTCAGGATCACTCGCAACTGCGCTCAGCAAGTGCAGCGCGATTGGCTTGACTGCTGGTCCTGCGTAGCCGCCGTGACCACCTTTGCCGCCGACGTTCGGTTTGATTTCGAACGTGTCAATGTCGACACCCATAATACTGTTAATGGTGTTGATCAACGACAGTGCGCTGGCGCGACCTTTGACGGCGGCGCGAGCGGGGTGAACGATGTCGGTGACGTTGGGTGTCAGTTTGACGATTACCGGTTTGGTGGCGACGTCCATAACCCACTCAGTAACCATGCAAGTGTAATCTGGTACTTGACCCATCGCTGAGCCCATGCCGCGTTCTGACATGCCGTGCGGACAGCCGAAGTTAAGTTCGAAGCCGTCGCATCCGGTTTCTTCAGCGCGCTGAATGATGTCTTGCCACGCTTCTTTCTTTGAGTCGACCATTACGCTGACGATGACAGCGTGATTTGGAAAGTTGCGTTTTACTTCTTTGATTTCTTTGAGGTTGACTTCGAGTGGTCTATCGCTGATCAACTCGACGTTGTTCAGACCGATGATTTTGCTTCCTTTGTAGTCGATTGTTCCGTAGCGATTGCATACGTTGAGTACAGGTGCGCCGATGGTCTTCCACACTGCGCCGCCCCAACCGTCTTCAAATGCTTTCTGCACTTGATATGCGGAGTTCGAGGGAGGAGCTGATGCCAACCAGAATGGATTGGGTGATTTAATGCCGCAGAAATCGATCTCGAGATTCGCCATTTGTTTTTCCTTCTATTTCATGCTTCGACCAATTGCTTCCAATGTTCCGCCCAAAATGAGCTTCTGAATTTATTTGGACTTGGTGGTTTCAACATGACCTTTCTTAGTTTTGCAGTCTCCGTTGCCTTCGGCAGCGCCGACCAATTGTTTGTAGATGGCTTTGGCAGCAATCTTGCCGTCTTGCACTGCCATCACAGTTGATGCCTCGCCGTGGCTGCGCACGCAATCGCCGCCGGCAAAGATCTTCGGATGAGTGGTTCTGCAAGTTTCCGGATCAACTGCGATGTAGCCTTTCACACTGCCGATTCCGTAAGTGGAAAGTTTGTCCATTACATCTTTGTGTTTCTTTTGACCGATGGCTTTGACCACCATGTCGCATTGCAGCAGGAAGTCGGAGCCAGGGATTTCGACAGGGCTGCGGCGACCTGAAGCATCTGGCTCGCCGAGGTCGACGCGCACGCACTTCAGGGCTTCTACCTTGCCGTCTTTTCCGATTACTTCGACTGGCTGCGTCAAGAACATGAAACTGACGCCTTCTTTCATTGCGAATTGATATTCGAAATGATATGCAGGCATTTCTGTTTCGGAACGGCGATAAACGATCGTAACGCGCTCAGCGCCAAGGCGTCGTGCGATGGTTGCACAGTCGATTGCGGTGTTGCCCGCGCCGATTACCGCGATTCTGCTGCCGTATTTGATCTCGTTGAGCTTTTTGACTTTGGTGTCTTCAATGAAGTCGAGACCATCGACAACGCCCTTGAGACCTTCGCCGGGGATGTCCATGTCCGGCACTTTGCCGAGACCGACGCCGAGGAAAACTGCATCGTGATCTTCAATCAGTTTGTCGAGCGTGATGTCTTTGCCGACAGTCACGTTTGTTTTGATTTTGACACCGAGGTCTTCGATCATCTTCACTTCTTTGAGGCTGACTTCAACAGGCTCACGGAAGACGACGATGCCGTAGGTGCTTAAGCCGCCGCCCCATTCTTTTTTCTCATAGACGGTGACTTCGAATCCAAGCTTTGCCAATTCGCCTGCGCAGGAAAGTCCGGCTGGTCCTGCGCCGACGACTGCAACTTTCATGCCGTTTGGTTTGCCTTTTTCGAAGAACTTGTGTTTGTTTTTCTCGGCGTCGTCCATGGCGTAACGCTGCAGGCGACCGATCATGATTGGTTTGTGGTCGTGTGCCAAGACGCAGGCACCTTCACAAAGTTCTTCCACTGGGCACACGCGCGAGCATGTGGCGCCCATGAGGTTCGATTCCAATATCGTGCGGGCGGAGCCTTTCACATTGCCTGTTCCAATCTTTCTTATGAAGGTAGGAATGTCGATGTGAGTCGGGCAAGCGTCCATGCATGGTGCATCGTAGCAATACAGGCATCGATTGGCTTCGAGAGTAGCCTCGCGCTCGCTTAGTGGAGGATGGTACTCCTGAAAGCGTTCTTCGAGGGTTAGCTCCCACGCTTTGACTTTGTGCGGTTTGTAATGTTCAGCCATTATCTGTCCCCATAGAGTTGGCAGCTTGTTTTCTTGTCACCGAATATGGTGCGCAGTCTTGCTCTGATGTTTAGAGCTTGACTAGCGCTTCGTATGTTTCCGGGCGACGGTCGCGGTAGAACTGCCAGGTGTGGCGCACTTCTCTGATTTCGTCGAGGTTGAGATCGGCTACGAGCAACTCTTCTTTGTCGCGGCTTGCTTGCGCAACGATTTGTCCGCGTGGGTTGCAGAAGTAGCTGGAGCCATAGAATTCACCGATGTTCCACGGGGCTTCTGTGCCGACTCTGTTGATTGCGCCGACGAAATATCCATTGGCTGCAGCATGTGCCGGCTGTTCCAACTTCCAAAGATATTCGGACAAACCAGCCACGGTGGCAGACGGGTTGAACACGATTTCCGCTCCTGCCAAACCTAGTGCGCGTGCGCCTTCTGGGAAGTGGCGGTCATAGCAGATGTAGACGCCGATTGTCGCATAGCGTGTTTCGAAAACGGGATATCCAAGGTTGCCTGGACGGAAGTAGAACTTCTCCCAGAACCCTGGAGCAACGTGCGGAATGTGCGTCTTTCTGTATTTGCCGAGGTATTTGCCATCGGCATCGATGACTGCAGCTGAATTGTAATAGACGCCTGTCTGTTCCTTCTCGTAGATTGGAACGACCAAAACCATCTCATACTTCTTCGCCACCTCTTGAAGCTTCTTGACGGTTGGACCGTCCGGAATTTCTTCAGCAGAGTCGTACCAGCAAGATTGCTGTTCTGCGCAGAAATAGGGTCCATTGAAGATCTCCTGGTAGCAGAGAATCTTCACGCCTTGCTTGTGCGCATCCTCGGTGTACTTGAGATGTTTTTCAAACATCGCATCTTTGATCTTGTCGATCGTTTTTTTGTCAGTTCCTCCCTCTGGGGAGATGACCTCATTCTTTGTCTGAATCAATCCGCAACGAATAGAGTTAGACATAGCTTCTCCTGTTTTCTGTGTACGAGTCTTTTCCCTGCTTCCGTGCCGCCTTACCTGGCAGCGCCAACTTTTGCCGTTGTCTCCAATTGCTTTCTCAGCACCTTCAACAACGTGTCAACGTTTTCTTTCGTGATGTTCATCGGTGGTTTGACGCGCAATACATTACCGTAAAGCCCGCCTTTGCCGATGACGACACCATCATCTTTAGACTGTTCCACAATTTTTGCAGTCTCTTGTGCAAGTGGATTCTTGTCTTTGTCGGCCAGTTCCATACCAACCATCAAGCCCTTGCCGCGCACATCTCCAATCATGTCAGGGAAGCTCTTTTGCAGATCTTTCAATCCCTCGATCAAATAGTCGCCGACAACTTTTGCATTTTGCATCAACTTTTCTTCTTCGATTGTGTCGAGCACTGCAAGCGCTGCTGCCGTAGACACGGGGTTTCCGCCGAAGGTGTTGATTTGTTGTCTTTGAGCTTTGTCCGCAACTGCGGGGGTAGTGATGAACGCACCAATCGGCAGTCCGTTGGCCAGTCCTTTTGCCATGGTGATGAAATCAGGCTTCACATCCCAATTTGAGATGCCGAACCAATGATTGCCGGTGCGTCCGACGCCAGTTTGCACTTCATCTGCGATGAACAAAACACCGTATTTGTCCAAGATCTTTTTCACTTCTTGGAAGTAACCATCCGGCGGTGTGATGGCGCCGCCGACTCCTTGAATCGGTTCGGCAATCATCACTGCTGGCTTGCCGCTTGTTTGTGTTTGGATGACGCGCTCAACATCCTTGGCGCATTCGAAAGAGCAATTGTCCGGAGTCTTCTTGAATGGGCAACGATAGCAGTATGCGTTGGCGGCGAACACAACACCTGATGCCGGCATCGTGTCTGGTCTGTAATTGTGATTTGCAGTAAGAGTGGAAGCGAGATGAGATTCGCCGTGATATGAGTGTTCAAGAGCAATCACCTCGTGACGCCCAGTTGTGACGCGAGCCATGCGAATTGCGCCTTCATTGGCTTCTGTGCCTGAGTTCGTCACAAACGTTTTTGAGAGATCGCCTGGTGAAATCTCAGCAAGCTTTTCGGCGAGGTCGACCATATTTTGCGTCATGAAAATTGTCGACGTGTGTTGCAGAGTTTGCAGCTGTTCGACGGTGCGGGCAGTCACTTTCGGATGGCAGTGTCCGACGCTGATTGTGACGATGCCGGCAAACATGTCGAGGTACTCGCGACCTTTATCGTCATACAAGTATTGCCCCTTGCCTTTGACGAAATGCGGCGGGTCGCTGAAGATGTGCTTCACACCGGGTACGATGTATTTATCCCGTTTTTTCTTCAATTCTTCTTTGGAGAGAGGAGCAGTCACGGCGACCTCCTGGAGTTGTTGGTGTCGTATGTGGTGCGGAACTCTTCCACATCTTCGATGTCGTCAATAGCAGGCAACACAAAGAGAGCGCCTATAAGATTCGTTTCAGCGCTGCAGCAGACTATTAGAAGATCCGAACAAAAGAATACTACTAAGCATATATAAATAGCGCAATAAGCTACTTCGGTTAATGGTTGTTAATAATTCTGACAACCCGAAGAGTTCAGTAGAATCGCCACTCGCAATCTTGAGGAGGCGGTACATCGATTGCATCGAGCAGCACCAGCGACACGTTGCGAGCAAAGACCATGTCGCGAAGAGCCTGTCGACCATGCAACCAGAATTTGTCCGATGGAAATGGTGATACGACGACAGAAGCCGTCAAATTTGACCAGCCAAGAACTTCATCAGGAATGATGTCGCAGAGAGTGTGTTTGCGCCACTGCGGAATTGCCGTGATTCTCGTTGGTGTCACAAGAGGCGTCCACTCTTGCTTCAATCCCTGCTTGTCTATGCCTTGGAGTCTGAGAGTTACAGAACACTCCGATGGCGTTTTCGGATGCATAAGCTCTGCCGCCAAGTGAATTCTGGTGCCGGTTCGCAATCCGGAAGGAACGGATACAGGTTTTTGACCGAGGAAAAAAGTGTTTGGGTCAGAACCGGACACTCGATGCTCTGCGCGGGCCAAGAGGAGCATGCGGTTTGAGTCGAACAGTGGTGTAACGGCACTCAAGGTTTCTGCCTGTGCAGTCGATATATTCGCTTGTCCTTGCTGTTCCTGCTGAGATTCAGCCTTCTTGTACGGCACCGCCACTCTCACTCGATACGCGCCAACCTGGCGTCCGTGCTCAAGCGAGAGATCTGATGTGTTGCTGTCTTTTCCTACCGCTAGCGAAGCGCGCATCGTCCGCCCGCCTAGCCGTTGATTTTCGTAGATGCGAGACTCTCCCGTGCCGAACGTGGCGAAACCTTTGGTGAATGAAACAGTGTTGAAGGAAGGAAGCATCTGCACTTCGCCGGCATCACCGGCGCGTGGTCGTTCATAGTCTCCGAACAAGCGATGACCGACTGGAACATCGTCTGCCGTTATCGCCAATTGAATTCGATTGTTGTCGCCGAATTTCAATTGTTCCACCGGAATTGGAAAGGCCCACCACTGCCTGAAAGACCGAGGGTCTTTGCCCATCGCGCTTCCTTGCATGGCAAAGCCTTCGAGAATATCTTTTCTGCACGAAACCTGAAACCATGTCAGCAATGGTTCTGCAACCGGCACTCCGTTTACCATCACCGCCATTGGTGGCACCGAATTGGGTGAATGGATGTCGACAAGAACAAAAACTTGTTTCCAATTCAGCGCTTCCTGCGAATCTGCAGGAATGAACACTTCCTGCGTCACGACTTGTCTAATCGTTCTCAATTCAACAAACCATTCTCGCCATTCAGAATCGCCCAGCAAGTGAACGTATGCGAAGAACGCGCAGACAAGCGCGCCGACTCTTACTGATTTGAATTCGTTTTTACAATATACAGATGTCCATGCACCTACGAGAATCCAGCCAAGTGCGAAAATCGACGCATCGACGAATCGCGCAAAACCGAGCCATGCAGGCGGAAATACACCCATCAAGCTTGGAAGGCTGCTTGCGAAGCTCGCTTGCTGGTTGAAAAACAAAATGATCGCAGCGACAAACAGAGCCAATCTGAAAGGTCGTAACGGTCTTGTTTTTAGTAGGGAACAAATCGAAATTGCAGCCAAAATCATGATGGATGGCATCGCAGTCATGCAGTATCTGGAAACTGGCTCAAAGAGGCAGTAGATGCAGTGAAACGCGACGATGGAGACAAGCATGATTGCGCGAATAAACTCTCTCTTTGAACTCCTGCGAAACAGAATCACGGCAGCGCCGACGAAACCGCACCACAGCATTAGCCCGTGCCACACAGCTTGATGTTGTCTTGAAATGCCGAAGAGGTCGAACTGGAAATCGTTCCATCCACCTAGCCAAAGTCTTGAGAGCTTCCGCAATTCCATACTGCAAAATTTAATTGGGTGTCGAAAGAAGCCTTTTGCAATCGATGCCGTGGCGTCGCTGACGCTGTCAGGAATTCCTTCGACGATTGGGTTGGTTTTCCAGCCGTCTAGGGCGACTTGATTTCCAACAAATAAATTGTATGCAGGTGCTCTTTTGATTACAGGTTGAAACTTCCCAGTTACAGCGCACGTGTACGCGCTCCACAAGCCGCCAATGACCAGGAAGCCTGCAAGGAAACAGGCGATCAGTTGTTGGTATGTCTTGGAAATGAGTGGTTTCGCCGGTGGTGTCTTTGGCTTTTCCGGCTGCTTTGGTGTAGGCGGTGTTGCTTCCTCTGTGGTCTCTGGTTTCGCTTCGCTCTCTGGTTTCGCTATCGGTTCCGATTCCGCAGTGCTTGCTAGTTCAGCCTCCGCACCTTCCTTTGAATCTTCCTTCGAATCTTCGGTCGGTTGTTGGTCCGGAGTCGCATCCGGAGTGGCATCAAATTCGCCACTTGTTCCGCTTTCTGGTTCAGTCTGTTCGTTAGAGTCTGCGGTGTCGTAAGTAATGACGCTCGGCGGTTTTGCTACGCCCGTCGTCTTCGCGTAAGAGGTAGAGAAGGAGATGTTCGTTACAGGGCGCTGTTCATCTGCGGTTGGAATTTTCTCTTGCACGCCTGAATCTGCCTTTGCGCTTTCCATTGCAGGCACTTGTTTTGAATCGGCATGCGGCGTGTGAGCCCGCTTGAATCGCATCGCTGCCAGCACCATCGCTCCAAGGACAATCGCTGGCAGCAAAAGAAATGGCGGTCTGGCCAGTATCAAAATTCCAGTCAAAACGCCAAAGCCGGCCGAAACGACAAAGCGATACGGCACTCTCAAATGTCGCTGCAGTGACAACATTCCCAACGCCGTCCACGCGGTGAGAACGACTCCGGCAAATGGTTCGCTGTAGCACTGCTGAGTTGTAAGAATTGCCGGTGGATAGACCGCAAACAATAGACCGGCGATCAGTCCGATGTTCCTACCAAAAGCCAATCTGCCGACATAGTAAATAAGTATGCAATGCAGTGCGTCGACCACCGCATTGAACGTGGCAATTTGCAAGCAATATCCGTCGAAAGCCGGCTTGCCTGCGCCGATTCCCAACACCAGTTGCATTAGCGCAAGGTATGTCGGGTAGACAGGTCCATCCATCAAAATCCTGTCTGTGAGCCCCGTCGCGCTAAATGATTGAAATGAGCCCGCAACGACTGTCGCCGGCCGCATAAGGTGATTGAAGAAGTCTGCGATTCCGTGGCTGGTAACAACAAGCTCTGACAACTGATGCCCGGCAATCAAATACAAAGATGCGTCGCCGAAGTTGCAGATTCGGTGCTGCATAAAGAAATGAACGTAGATGAGTCTGAGCGCCAGAGCCAGTGCAAATATCAGCAACACGCGCCAATAGCGAATCTTCGCCCCAATCCTTTTCAGAGCGCCGAATAAGACGGAGAGTTTGTTAAGGGCGCCGGTCAACTTGTCGAGCAACAAGTTCGTCCTCATGAGCTGTCGCCCATAATTGTAGCTGGGATGTTCATTCGAAGCATTGCTGGCTGCTTGCGCGCGGGCCGTTAAAAAATGTAGCGGTCATCAGCACAATTCGGGAAATGGCGTTGTGATGCCCTTTGATGTGACGATGACCGCTGCGCCGGATTCTGAAATCCAAGCAAGGAAGCGCTAAATTGTTGACTGCAAGTCGGTTCGGCTGATACGATGACCTTTCACTGGCATGCGTCCGTAGCTCAGCCGGTAGAGCACTCGGCTTTTAACCGATTGGTCGTGCG
>CAYZJR010000030.1:58439-65116 GCA_964478655.1 uncultured Candidatus Obscuribacterales bacterium | reverse complement strand
AGCGGACGGCACCGATGGGAATTCCCACATGGCTTTGGTACCAAACTGTCATTCTTCGGCGGTTCAATCGAGTGCACAACAGCAGTTTGCACGGGCGATTTGCAGCGTGCGGAGGTATAACATGTCTGATTCACAAAGCTATGGCGAAATCGCGAAGGACTTCTCAGTCGGAGTCGTAGAAGGGGCGATAGAGATTCCATGGAACGGTGCCACACAGCTCATTGAGCGCACTACAAACGACGTCGGTTTGGGCGTCAACCTACCTCAATTCAATCTTGAACATGACGAAGAACCCTCAACCGCGCATGACGTTGGAGTTGCGGTTGGCTCAGTGGTTCCACTCTATGCTGTAAACAAGGTTGTCGGCAAAGCGTTTGGGCGCACTATGGCGCAAGAAAAAACTGCAGAAGCCCTTGCAACAGGAATGCTTAAATCTGAAATCAAGGTCGCCGCAGCTCAGGGACTCATCACCGGTGGTGCCTACGGCTTTGTCTTCCACCCCACTGATGAAAATGGATCATTCTACTCAGATCGATTCAAGAACGCGGCAATATCGGCGGCAGCGTTCAGCACATTCAATGTTGGTTCTGCCATCGGACGAAATGCCTTGTCCAAGGCCGGAATCATGAGCACTGCACATGCTTCAGAATTTCTTTTGAAGGAACTGCCTGCAAATATCGGAATTGGCACCGCAAGCGGTGCAGTTGCCGGCGCAGTATCAGCAAACGTGGCAGCCGGACTCAGAGAAGGCAGACTAGCAACGGCGCACGAACTTATGGTATCAACTCGCGACAACGCAATTTTCGGTGGCGCATTCACAACATTGCATCAATTGCAAAGCCGAATCACCAAGGCTGCACCATTGACGGAGCAGCAAAAAGAAAAGATCACTTGGGCAAAGAGAACAGATGGTCAAAACGGTGATTGGGAACCAATCTACGATGACCTCTTCCCCGCAGCAGAGGCGCAAAACAAAGACGTTCTGAGACTAAACTTCACGACAGAAATCACACCAGGCACGCCGCCAGACAGACCCGCAATCGGACATCCGAGAATGACAATTCACGAATCCTACGCACCAAACGGAAAAGTCATCGCCGCGTCAATCAATGAGGTCTTCCCTGGTCGCGCGGAAGTTCCGGGTGAACGCAGCTTTATTCTAGGCGCGTTCTCATTCGTTCCCGAACAGTTGCAGAGCACCGGAATTGGTGCCCATCATCTGGGTAAAGGTGTGATACCAGAACTTAAAGCCGAGTTTACGGAAAGAGGTTTTGCAGGTCGCTTAACTGAAATCGAATCAACAGAAGGAATGCCTGCAAATAGCCAGCCTGTAAGACGAGCGCGCTTCTACCGCGACAAGATCGGAATGCAGTCTATTGACAAAGAACAGTTCCCCTTTGAGCTTCCGCTGTATCAACCTGATGCTGCTGTGGAGCAAGGTGTGTATGTTCCTCAAAGGCAAATTCCAGAGTATTTGAGACAACAGGGTGAATTCGATATCGACGGTCCTGTTCCTGCAGAAGCGCTCTGGACTTCATTTGATGGCAAGGGCGTGTCCGGAAAAGACGCAATCGGAATTTTCGAACGACTCGCGCGCTGGGGTTATGGTGTCCAATCACACGATGGCTATCTCAAAGAAAGAGCTGCACAGATGAATTCAGCCACTGACAATAACTTGCTCAAGCCGATTGAAATCAATCCTGTAGAAGCGGAGTATACACAAGCACAGCAAATTGCCAACGCCATCAGGGACTCGCGAATCACAAAAGGCGCAGCTGCGTCCATCCAAGGCTCAGGATTCGCTGCTGGATTAGATCGCGGCGACGACCAGTAGAAACCAAACCAATGCACGACTCGAGACGCTACCGCATGTTGCCGAGAATCGCCGATCTCGAGTCCTGCATTTTCTTGATGAAATTCGTCATCAATTCAAAGGCCTGGTTGCGCTTATTGGTGAGCGACTGCATTTTCAACATATCCATTTGCTGAGTATTGCCAAGCTGATTGAGCTCTGCTTTCAATTGATCGAGTTCGGTCTTCAGCTGCTCCGTCTTTTTGTCGTCCGTCCCACTCCGCGCGTCGGTCCACTGCTTGGTCACGTCTGCAATCTTCTCATTCAGCTTTACCATTTGTTGATTCCGCGCGCTCACGGCCTGCATTTGAGCGGTTAGGTTTGCGTCTACAAGACCTGCTCGCTGACTTTGTATCAACATCATCGCGGTCTCTAAATCCAAACCTTGAACGTTGACAGTTCCACCGATACCCCCTAAGGACGTAAGTGTTGTAGTGTTTATCGTGAAGCCGGTCGGCGTAGTCTGAGTAGGAGTCTGAGTGGGTGTCGCCGTGGTGGTGGGTGCGGGAGCAATCGTGACTGTCGGAACGGGTCTATTTCTCGAAGTGCTTGTTGTCGACGAGGTGGTGGTGGTGGTGGTGGTGGTGGTGGTTGTCGGAGTCGAAGTCGTACCGACACTGGCGCTTTCAGTAGGTTTCTCTGATTGCGCGCTAGACGTCGTGTTTGTCGCATTGGTGTTCAGTGGCGTATTTAGTGAAGTCGGAACCTTAGAAGGATCAAGAACAACGACACTCGTAGTTGGCGAAGATGCGTTTTGAGTTTGCGTGGTATTCGATGTATTCGGAGTATTCGGAACCACACCGCTTCTCATCGCCGCACTCAAGGTATTCGTGAACACCGCCATAGCATTGTTCAATGCGACGTTCTGAGAAATTGAGGAAATTGAACTGCTTCCAAAGAAGATGCTCGCTGGAGATGTCGTGACCGGTTTGAAATTCGGCGTAAGACCAAGGGAGACTTGTTTGACCGCGTCTGCAATCTGCTTGTTCAGTTCCGTTTGTGATGCGCCTCTCCCAGCTGCGTTCGCTGATTGAACACCGGCAACAAAACCGTTAATAGTTTGAGGATTGGTCAAAAACGACAGTGCATTCAGCAGCGTCTGCCTCGACATGGTTCCTGAAATAATTCCATTTGCAAGTTGCAAAAGCGTCGGTCGCAACAAATCAAATGTTGATGGATTGTTCCTCAACATCTCCATCAAACTCAATAGCGAATCTGAAATCGGCAAGTTGTTCGCTTTGGCGAGACCCAACAACGCTCCATACAAGGTGATTGTAGGCACCCTATCCAATTGAGACGGCATCAGTCCACCCGGTTGACCATTGGTCGCGAGAAAAAGTGCCTCGAAAAGGCTCGATGCAGCCGGTCCGCCGAATCGATTCGCAATCTCACTTCCCATGTTTTTCTGTACAAGCCAAGGATTGCTGAGCAGGTTGTTGCCGCCGATAGTTGGCGTGCCCTGTGTGATCCCCAACGAAGTTTGAGGACTATTTGACTTGTTTACAGAATTGGCATTATTGGAGAGCCCTGAGCGCTGGTCCAATGGGCTAATAGAGGGATTGGCTTGAATGAACGCCGGAAACTGACTCGGGTTGAAGATGTTTTGAATCTGCTGCTGCTGTTGAATGTTTTGGAACAGTGTTTGCAGTGCGCTAGGCTGTTGGGTTTGAGCCTGAACCGGAGTGGGAGATGGAGTCGGAGCAGGAGGTGGTCCGGGTACCGGGTCACCCTGAGCTAGAGCCGGTAGGATCGACGTATATGACATTGCAAGCGCGACGCCAATGGAGGTCACCTGTTTCTTTAGCATACAAACCTACCCAAAATGCTGTTTAGCCTAGAATCCAATTGTAGACTATATGGGGGCTTTTCCAGTAAGTTCAGATGGAGCTTAAGTGCCTGTGCATCCGATCGCTTCAGTCGGCAGAAGTTGATGAGCACTCCCGATCTGGTTCGCGGCTAGCAAAAACTAAGTCGCTGTTAAGAAACTCGAACTTGCGCAAACACAGGCATAGAATGGCATAAAGCCATTGGAGTTCGCTTATGAACGAATCAGATTCAGCAAGGTGGAAACAATCGCGATTGCTGGTTATCGACCTCGTCAACATCGCGATTTTTCTGACAGTCATTCCAATTGCCGCTTACGCTATTCACAACATAGGTGTGTCGTGGAGCGCATACAAAGATCCCGCTCATTGGACGACCTGCAACGCGCATGTATTGAGTGTATGGAAGCAGCGAGAAGGCGGCAAAGGCAATCGATACTACGTCTTCGTCAAAATGCGCGTGCCGGACGGAGCCGAGGTTGAAGACACCTATGCACCAATACGGAAGAATGATGCGGTGCAACTGATGAATGAAGTGCACAAGGCAGGAACAGTAACTGTTTATCAGAACAATCTGCGCAAATCGGAGTATGTGTTATCGCCCGTCTTCACAAGTCAAAGACTCTTCATGCCGTCGTTTTTATTGTGGTGGGCAGGAACAGTCGTGGGTCTCATAGTGGTTGCCTTAGTTTGGCGGTATTTGAGAGAGCGAATTGATTGCGCCGCTGTCATACGACAACGACTCTACGCCACGGCGCGCACTCGCTAATTGCGGAAAGTAAGCTAAACTGAACAGAGAACTGTCGCAGGAGATCTTACAGTGTGGCCCGCCAAACACAAATGTTGTGACGCCAAGATTCGTTGTTTTGATTGCCGCGAAAAGATCTGCACTGAGTGCATGGTCGTCTCCAAAGATTCGCTGCGCTGCAAACATTGCGCAAAAAGTGACAAGCGCGCTGGAAAATCAGATAAGCGCGTAGGAAACGGAGGGAAACTCTCGCTCGTCGGTGGTTCTTTCGTCGAAAGGCACGGACGAAGCAGCACAGGAACGCTCATGATGAAGATGAGCACAATGGCATTCCTTGGAAGTTTCATCGCCACAAAATTTTTGTCAGTCTTATCATGCGTTAGTTGAATGAGCCAGTCTTTGCTGGCAGGGGCTCTGCTGGGGGTTGGTTTCACGGAAGCACTAAGAAGAATCGCACCGACCTTGATACGGCGTGAGTCGCTTTGGTTCGTCATCGCTGCGATTGTCTTGGGAGCAGTTGTCTGCCAAGTCTTGGACGTTCTTGTGTTCAAAACTCAAATCAGTTTCGGCATGGCGCTAGGTCCAGTGCTTGGTGTCGGTTTGATCATCACAGTCATTGTGGTTCGGTTTTGCACAAATAGCCGCAGGTGAAAGCGCTGCTGTGGAGTTCAAAACTTTTTTTTGCTCCGAAATCCCCAGCCCTGCCTCAAAATTCGACACTGCCACGTTACTGCCACACAAGTGCCACGTAATCACCCCATTGCGTTCCTACACTTCAGTCATTCGCTGGTCGCACACCACACCCGACGACCCCCGCCCCGTTATTAAAAATCAAAACTGGAGTTGAGCAATGGCAGAGCGCACCCACCTCAGAGATGCAAATGACGTCGTAACCAAACCCCAAGCCGACGCCCCCGTATACCTCTCCCGCCAAGACATCGACAAATTCGCAGCATTACTAGGCCAAAAAGACAACAGAACAGCAACCAACGACGGACAGAATGTCCTTCCTTCTATGGAACTCACCGGCATCGTCAGCAAGTGCGGCAAGCCATCTGAAAAATCAGATGTAGTCTACCGCTGCCCCTCGATTCCGACCGACGTCGCTGATGTGCAAGAAGACGGACGCCGCCAAAATCAAACCCGTCATGAATCGCATTCAACAGCCAATCCAAGAGAAATGGGCGCTATGGTCGACAAAGCCCTCGAATCGCACAACCCACAAGAAATGCGCCAAGCCGCACAAGAATTGGCCGAAGTCGCAACCCAAAAGCTCAAAGAAGCAGGCGGCAACCCAGCAGCTTTAAGAGACCTGGAAAAGAAGATCACTGAAAACGTCGTTGCCAACCAAACAGGCGTGTTCTTCGAAGTCGAAAATGGCAAGGTCGTTGCTCACATCGCCAAGCACCTCAGCGACAAAGAAACCTCGAAACTGATCAACAGCGGCAATGCTGATGGTCTCACCTTCCACGCCGAGTGGGGCGGAATGAAAGATCTCGTCGAACCAGCAACCGCCGAATTGAAGAGAGACCAAGCCAAAGTCGAACACGAAAGACACGCTCTTCAACCGAACGACGGCAGACTTATCGGACAACTAGTTGCAGAACAAACCGACGAACATAACCTCACTCCCAAAGGTCAAAACGCGCTCAGAGAAGCCCTCGACCTCGTAGCAAACAGCAACTCTCAAGCCAATCTCCAAAAGCTCGCCGAACATCTCCCCGAACTCATGACCTGCGACGGCGGCAACGTTAAGGAAGCATTCGAAGATGCGCTCGGTGACCTCGGTTACAGAACCAAACTCGAATCCCTCGTTCCTGAAGAAAAGAGACTTGGCGCACCGAAACACTACAAAGTTTCGATCCATGAACCAGGTCAAAGCTTCCTCGGCGGCAAAGTAATCGCAATCGAATTCAAGAATGCAGGCAACTACGCCGACGACGAAATCAACGTCTCCAAGTACTCAGTCCGCGGTTAATCAAAGTTTTCGCTCCATACCCTCAATCACTTCATCGCCGGCTAATCTGTTACAGTATTAGCCGGCGATGGAGTTTATAAATGAAGGAACGGTTGAAGACATTCTCACCGCTTGCTAGTTCAGTGCTTGCAAGTTCATTGGCGGTAGTCAGCGCAGGTATTTTGGGCGCATTCGTTTTAACTGGCTGCGGCGGAGGCGGCGCTGGTGGTGGCGGCGGCGGAACCTCCGTACAAATGCAACCTCTTCAACCAGGGCAGCCTCCTCAAAAACCACCGG
>CAYZJR010000030.1:51581-58339 GCA_964478655.1 uncultured Candidatus Obscuribacterales bacterium | reverse complement strand
CGTCTGCGGAGCAGCGCTTTCCAAGCCTTCGGAGCAAACATTTGATCGCCGATTTTCACGCCGTGAAAGTTGGTTTCTTCCAAACGCACGAGATCGAAACAATCAAACTCCAACTCGCGGCAAAGATCTTGTGGTGTCACCCGCGGTGGACCCTTATCTTCCGGACCCGGCTCGTTTGTGCTGCCTGCAAGCACGAAGTAATACCCGCCCGGTGCT
The DNA here is from genome assembly GCA_964478655.1 of uncultured Candidatus Obscuribacterales bacterium. Classification (GTDB taxonomy): domain Bacteria; phylum Cyanobacteriota; class Vampirovibrionia; order Obscuribacterales; family Obscuribacteraceae; genus CAYZJR01. Next base: position 58,123 of record CAYZJR010000030.1, on the reverse strand, counting down.
ACATACTTCTCTAGTGTCTTTTGAAATCCACTGAGATTGATGCTGCGAACAATGTGATAGGTTCCGCGATCAAAAACAAACGGAAACGGCGCGCCGAGGTCCGGCAAATCAGTCACGTCGCTCAGCAAAAACTTGACTGAAACGCCTTCCTTCTCAGCCTTTTCCTTCGCCTTCTTGATCGCCAGCTCGGAAAGGTCAACGCCTGTGATATCAAAGCCCGACTTGGCTAAATAAATCGCGTTTGTGCCTGTGCCGCAGCCAAGTTCAAGCGCGCGGCAAGGTTTGATGGTTCCACTCTTCAGCATCTCCACCAAATTCTCGGACGGCAAGCCGCTATCCCAAGGGGTATCGGAGGTGACGTAACGCTCGTTCCAGTCGACTTCGGTAATGTTTTCCATTGTTCTGCTCGCAACACTCGCGGTTCAAAGTGATAAGAACCGGCATGTTACCACGAACCATCGCCCCGTCTCAGGCGACTTCAAGGCTTTTTCAAAATTGCCTCCTAGTATTCAGGCACCCACACCCCGATGGTTTCGCTGAATATGTCAACCAGAAACGCTTTTCAAGAAACAACTCCCGCTTCCTTTGACAAGACCTCTCAAACCGAAGCACAAAGCACCGTAGTCCTCTTTTCAGAAATCGTTTCGACAATGAAGGCCAACAAAGCCCCAGTCGAAAGGTCGGACACTGCATCCAAAGTCGACCTTCCCGAACTGAAAATCGAGGGATTGGAAAACGCGCAACCCAAACCCGACAAGTCTCCTATACTCTCCGGAGAAGTTCGAAACGAAGACGGCAGCTTGGCATTCACCGTATCTGGTGGCAAGGTATTCGACAAGAACGGCAAACACTTTGCTGATATCAATAATGCCGGCGGTCTGCGATTCAAGAACGAAGACTCTGATGTCAACCGCGAATTCATCAAAGGCTTGAGATTTGAAGGGACGCAAAATGGTCAAAGCAGAGTGTTCGAAACATCTGAAGGCATGGCGGAAGGCAAGATCTTTTTGCCGGGCAAAGACGGAAAGCAAGTCGAATACGACGTTCACATGGGCATGATTCTCGACAAGAAAACCGGCGAGCAAATCGGCATTCTCAAGGCACCCGGTGAAACGGCTGATGGAAAGCTAGCGGGCGGTTCTATCCTTCGATTCGACACAAATGAAGAAGTCGCCTTGCGCAACGTGAAGGGCGCGGTTTTCGACTTGCACCTTATGGGTCAACGCAAAGACGTCTACGTCAAAGGCGCGTCGCTTGGTGCCGCAGATGGAAAAAGCGCAGACACAGGTTTGTTCAATATCGGCGGCGTGCAATCAAAAGAAGTTGGACTCATCAGCCGTGCGACCAAAGCAGCTAAGGAAGCGTCTGGCGAGCAAAAGGAAGACGCGGAGCTCGTCATCAAGCGAGCCAGTCACCTGAGGCAGACACTCAATGAAATGTTGGAAAAAGGAACGAGTCCGGATGCCCGATTTGTTCAAAACGTTGACATGCAGCTTATATCTGGTGAGGGAACGCTCAAAGGCGACCAGCTCGCGCGCGAGAAACATCGACTCGACCATGTTCAACCAAAACTCGAAGAACTTCCAAAAGACACAAGCAAAATCGACGGCTGGGTGAAACTACCTATCTCTGAAGCTGGGAGTTCCAACAAACAACTCGAAATCAAAAACGGAATGATCATGGCTGAAGACGGCAAAACAGCAATTGGACGCATAGACAATGCCGATGGACACATCACCATCATGGACCCAGCCACAGGCAAGCTTTCGCAAACGAGCATCAAAGACATGCGTGGAAGCGTCTGGCACATGCAGTTTCCAGTTAAAGACGGCTACGAAAAAGTTGATTGGATTTCGCTTGGTTCTGAAAGTGGTGTTCGCAGCGTCGCCGATCTGAAACGCAACGGATGGGACGAAGTCGGCTATGCGCAGCAAGCAAACACCGAACTCGGTGAGACTTTCAAAAGCAAACTGTTCTATCGGCAAGCAGACACGAACAATCTCGATTATCGAATGAAGTTGGACAACATCGTTAAGAACGGCGTTCGGAGCGATGCAGACCTCGATCTCGTTAAGGCCGGAGCCAAAGAATATGTGCGCCCCGAACCTTACCGAGATCGCAAACCTCAAGATGCACCCAGCATTGACATTCCAAACCTATCTCAAGACAACGCGAGCAAGGTCAACGGAATGTTGCGTATCGGACCTGAATCTTTTGCCATCGTTAATGGTGAATTGTTCCAACTAGAGTCAAAGAATGGTGAGCTTGTTCGCGCCGAAAAATCAAGCGGAAAACTAGAGCCGGGCTACATCGTCTCACTCGAAGGCAGAGAGCAATTCAGCCTTGCCGATCAGAATCGGGTGTTGCTGCAATTCACGCTTCCTGGTGACGCGCGAGAGCATCGCATCATCGGACTCGGCTCCGGGCACACATCAGAGTCCGGTAAATGGCAACGAGGCGGTTTGGTCGAAGCAGATCAGTTGTTGAACGAATCGGGGCAAGCATACGTCGCGGCTCTCAACAACAACATCAGATACTTTGAAGAACGCCCTTGGACGACCGGTTCTCTCGGAAACGCGGCAATGGGCGATCGCGAAGGGTTGCTCAAAGACTTCGCCAATCAAATGGAGAAGGAAAACAGATATTTGAAGGAGAACATCAATGAGCTGTTCAGCGATTCGAGTTTCGATACAAGTAAACAAAGCAACGTCCAAATCGATCATGCGATCACTTCCAGCGAGCGCCTAGTATCAAATCTCGGCTGGAGATCAAAGACATCAGAAGATTTGGCGAACGATGGCATAGCAATGCAAAAACTCGTCAACACTTCGACGACGATGGTGGCGACAACGGTTTTAACGGCAGGAGTGGGCAGCGTTTTCAACGCCGCAGTTTCCGCCGGTAGACTCACGCAAGGCACCGCTTATGTTCTTGAGTTTGGAACTAGCACCGCTATTGGTGCCACAGTCAAAGCCGTCGGTCAAGCATCTGAGACATCAAACTGGAAAGAGAATGCCGCCTCAGGCGCTTTGGAAGGTGCTGCAATGGCTTTCGGCAACGTGCTCGGTAAGGAACTCGGCAGCCTATCGAGTCTCAAGAACGTAAAGGAAGCACTGGAACTGCAGAAAGCAGGAAAAGCACTTTCGGCAGAGCAGTCCGTGTTGCTGAATACAGTCGTCGGAAAGCTCACTAAAGCAGGCTACAGCGAAACAGCAATTACCGGAGTCTTCCTAGCATCGAAGAGTGGCGACGCACTTGTTAGATCAACTGCTATGAACGCTGCGGCATCAATTCAAAGTCATGACTGGAGCAACTTCAATGCAAAAACGATAACTGCGGGCGCACTCTTCGATGTTCTGTCCATAACTGTTGGTCAGAAAGCCGCATCTGGACTCGGCAAGATTGGAGCAAACGAAAAAGGTGTAGTCGCCCGAGTAATTAACGACATGACCCAGTCTTACAGCAACGCTGCGATGTCGGATGTTCAAGGCGCTGTGAATCAAGAACGTCAACGCATCGCCAAAGAAATGGGCGTGACTCCGGATATGGTGAGCGATGAAACGCTCGATAAGAGAATCAGCTGGGCAAACGTTCTCAATCATGTTAACGAGGCAGGCATGCAAGCTGCAATGACATCGCCCCTGGTCACCCTGGGGACGAACCCATTAGTAAAAATGGGTGAACACTTGGTGAAAGCAACTCAAGAGACAAATCAAATCACCGCAGAAAGGTCTCCTGAAGCGACACCAGCGCCGGCACCGGCACCTCAGGCCGATGCTTCCGCATCTCATTCACCAGACGCACATCCGAAAATCGGCATGGATGATCCTGCCAAAACCGGAATCGGCTATGCGGTCAAGAGCAGCGATTCAACCACCGAAGCGCCTTCGAAACCAAACGTCGATCATGCCACCAAAATCGCTCTCGATAGTTTACCGTCCCTTACCATTGACGATCAACTTCCAACCGTCGTGATCAACTCGGGCAAAGAAAAACGCGGAGACAAAGTACAACGTGAAGGCGAAGAGTTCAAGGTCGTCTTCTCCGCAGCAGGTGAGGCACTGTTGCACCAGAGAGGGCGCGGAGTTGGAAACAAGGCGTACTCAACAGTCGTGACTAAAGACGAACTTTCCAATTACGACAAATTTGCAGTCGAAGGTGGACGCAACCTCTATAGAAAAGCCGGCGACGAACACATGTACGAAGTCTTCAGCGACGATAAGAATGGCGTACGTCTCCTTCGCGCAGACGACTACATTGTCGCAAAAAGCCACGAACTCGTAGTCACCAAACCTGCAGCGAACATCGAGAAGCTCGAAATCCGTGACGGCAAACAAACATTTGTCGCCGAAAAACAGAAAGGCAGCGACCAACCCGACCGAATTGTTTTTCCTGACGGAAAGATCGCAGAACACACAGTCAACGGCTGGTCCGAGTATTACCCTGATGGTCACAAGCACGAAGGAACCGTATCATCCAACTCAGAATTGACATACAACATGACCAAGGACGGAACCCTTGTTAGAGCCGACGGACTCGAAGAAGTCCACTACAAGCCGGACGGCAAAACCGAACTGCATGCCGATCGCAGACAATTCGACGTGCGTCCGGATGTCTCGCCCGACTTCGTGGCAAAGGTAGAAAAAGCGTATTTGGAACTTCCCAAGCCGCTTCGCCAATTCTTGAAGTTCAACGGACAAAAGGTATATTTGGGCAAGTTCAGCACCGATGTACGACCTGACCTCAAGGGTGCTCCACCCAGAGGCTGGAAGCCTGGCGACACCATTACCTGTGCAGACGGAATTCACTGCTCAGACAAACGCCAAATCATCGTTGCTGAAGAATACAGACTCAGTGACCCACACCAGCGCATTTACCAAAAGTCGCATCGTGGCGATGGAGTGCTTAGACACGAAGCAGGCCACGCCGTGGACCAAGCGCTGAAGTATCTGTCTTACAGCCCCGAGTTCGAAGCAGCGTACAAGAAGGACATCGCAGACCACGTAAGCAAGCTCTCGCAAGCAGAAAGAGAACGCCACGAATACTTCCTCCAAACTCCACCCGGAGCCAAAGATCTCGGCAGCCAAGCAGGACAAAGCGAAATCTTTGCAGAAATGCTTGGCATCATGTATGGTGGCGGAGCGCTAAAGTCAAACGTTAAGGAACTGCCAAAGATTTTTCCCAACGTCAAGAAATTGATGGAATCAAAGTTGGCTCAATACAAATAGGACCAGAGGGCTTGAATCGAATTCGTTTGGTAGTATTGAAGGTAGTAGGCACTACCTGGAAGGCTGAACAATGATTCCGGCTTTAGACAATCTGGTCGTCATGTCCACGAGTTTGTTGGCATACTTGTCTTTTGCCACCATTGGAAACGTGTTCGTCGGTGCGCTCGTAGCCTTCTTCATGGGAAGAGCGAATCTTGGTGGAACTCTCTTATTGATGTGCCCAGTTGCCGCAATTGCAGGCTGGATCGCACCCGGAAGCGTCTGGTGGGTCTTAATGAACGCACGAGACACTAACATCGATGAACGATTTCTGCCAATAATCGTGCTGCCAGTAATCTTTGGATTCTATGGAATATTCGTCGCTATTTGGTTCACACCGTTTCGAATTGCTCAACGAACAAACAACATCTACAAATGGTTAATCCTGGCTGCCACCTTCTTTGCGTGGGTTCCTTTGGTTTGGCCCCTGCAATTGTATGCGGCAGTTCGGCATGAGAAGGCGGTGGAACGACAAAAAAGCATCGATGCAGCTCAGGCTGAAGCATCGGTAGCGGAGAACTCAGCCCCAGTTGCGGATGCAGAATCGTCATCAGCAACGCAGATCGAATCTCCAACCATCGAGACATCGACAAACCAATCATCGCCAGACCAAACATCAGCAGTATCCACTGAACAATTGAAAGCGTCAGATAGCACCGCGACTACATAGTCGAAGTTCGCTTAGCTCCGTTCAGCGACTTGCGCCTGAATTGCATAATTGAGCGCTGCCCTAGCAAGAATTCTGGTCGAGTCAAGAACAGGAAGTGTCGAGTCTTCTTGGGACACCAAAAGTGGTATCTCAGTGCAACCCAGAATAACCGCATCGCATCCATGCTTCTTCTGCAAGTCTTCAATCACATGTCCGAACGAGCTCCTTGAAGAGCCTGAGAACACGCCGCAAACCAACTCGCTGAAAATCACGTCGTGTACTTTTTGCCGCGCATTCGAATCTGGAATTTGACTATCAATTCCGAACTTCTTCAAACTCTTAGGATAAACGGGACCTTCCATGAGAAATTTTGTTCCGAGCACGCCAACCTTTTTGTAGCCTCTGCTCTGGGCGACCTTCGCTACCTCGTCTGCTATGTGCAGCCACGGGATTTTCGATTTGGCAGTCACGCTTTCGAACGCTTGGTGAATCGTGTTGTCGGGACAAATGGCGAACTCCGCACCGATGCTTGCCAGCTTGCTCGCTGACTCGATCATTAGTTTCGCGACCGAATCCCAATCATCAATGTCGAGTGCATCCATGTACGAACGCAACGAGAAAGTGTG
>CAYZJR010000030.1:17745-51481 GCA_964478655.1 uncultured Candidatus Obscuribacterales bacterium | reverse complement strand
AATCCCAATCATCAATGTCGAGTGCATCCATGTACGAACGCAACGAGAAAGTGTGCATCGAAACCTCAGGGTGATCGTACTCACCTAAAAGCGATGCTCCCTCAGCGCAAATCGTGCGGTAACACAACGCTGCCCCTTCGGCGCTGCACGCAACTATGCCAATGTGTTTCGACATCAATAGTTCCTCTTTTGCAGAACAGCTCATTATTTTATCGGAACGAAGACGACATGGTGCATATCTTCATTGCCCATTCGGCTGGTGACTTCGTCTTTGATAATTTTGATTTTGCCTCTCTTTTCCATGTTCTTCAAAAGCTTGTACGATGTGCTGTCTCTGCAATCGGCACTCCACTCCCCACCGACCTGTTTGACTAGTTCGGACACGCTCTTTATCAGTGACATAGTCTTGTGCACGTTCGCATCCGAAGTCACAGCAATGTCTGAGATGTAGCGGTTGTTTGGTTCGATCAGAGCATAGCCAATGACACCTCTGCCTGCTTCTTCGATGACCAGTCCACGCGTATCGGCTTCGATAGGCACATGTTGCCACCCTTCCGGATAACGTTCTTTCGAAATCTTCTGGAGGGCGTCCATATCTGAAGTCAGTGCACCGCGAACGGTGACTTCACTCTTTGACGTGGATGGCTTGAGGTTGGCATTCTCAGCCAACAAGACCTGGTTGTGGGCATCCGTGTAGCCAGAGTAGTCCGAGGGCAACTTGAGTGATTTATCGCCGGCTTCTTTCCAGCCGGTAACATCCAGGTCACCATGACCGGTGCCAAGAGTTACAACATGATGGTCTTTAGCCAGGTCATTGGCCGCTTGTTCGTAAATCTTTCTTACGTCTTCCGCGCGAGCGCCAATTCCCTTTGCCTCGACGTTGTCGAAGGTAACGCCATTGTTGTCAGCAATCCACGTCCACGATTCGGCGACGATCTCTCCGTGTTTGTTTTCGACGACAAAGAACCCCGACTTGGGACTTTCTTGTCCGTACCAAGCGCTAGATCTCGCGGCTCCATCAGGATGTTGGCAGCTGTTAGTGTGCTGCCCCAGGAATACGCCACGCGCGTCGCTTCTCGGAATGAAACGCCCACGGAGTTCTCCAGACTGCCAAGCCTTGTCGAGAGGGAATGGAACCGGCACCGTCTGTGATGCCATGAATTTAGCTTCGCGCTCTTTGTAGCTGCTCGCTGACATACCCCACTGGCCGGCTTCAACAGCGAACTCTTTGCTGACCACGTTTTCATAGCGGTTGGTGAGCAAGTGTTCAAGAATGTCTTTGAAGGGTGCTTCACGCTTCTCAGGCGGTACTTCGGACCAGCGCCTGGTTACGAGTTCGAGTTGTGTGATGTTGCGGCTTGCGTTATGGAGCAGTGTTTGACCAAGCCCAGTTTGATCGGCTGTGGGAACAGTCTGCAACCAGTACGTAGCATCGTGCTCTGTCCTTCCCAGGTTCTTTTGAGCATTGAGCCAGTTTTCCCAACCACCTTTGAACGTGAGCGCCAATTTGAGCGCTGTTGAGCCTGCGTAAAGGTTTCCGCGTTCAGTTCCCTTGGACTTCGGATCGAGCCCGGCACTAATCTTTTGATACGCGCCTTCAAAATGCGCGCCTTTCAATCCTGTGAGAACTCTAAACGGTTCCGCAGCGTCTTGCAGAAGCACCTGATGCAGAGTGCCTCTTGCTTCCGCAGACATTCCACGACCATGCAACGCTTCAATGGCTACAGGTATCGATCGCCAATTGGCGGCTGTCAGACGTCCGATAACCGAAGCCCGACTCTCTTCAGAAACCTGCGCGAAACGCTCACGGAATGCCACGTCAATTTCAGGTGCAATCGGTTTGGATGCGAGCTCGGCAGGGTTCTCGATGCCCTTAGCCACGAGTGTCTCTCGCCACGCTACGCCTGCAGCGAGTCGCTTCTGCGGAGGTAGTGCTCCTATCTCCATTGCCAATGCAACCGGCAATGAGGGCTCCGCTTGCCAGGCTTGAGCGGCCAATGTCAGCTGTTCCGCACTGTGTGATTTGTAGGAGTTTCCAGTTTTCTGAACGTGGTCATGAACCGCGCCCACACTCCATTCCGGAAGCATAGGTGCAGCGTCCCAAGATGCAATTTCTTTGACTGTTGGATGATGTGGATTTTGGTTCCATCGAGTTTGATCTTTCGGTGGGTCGAGTTTTGTGAGAACGTCGAGAAACCGACCAGCTTCTTGGCTCCCTGAAATACCTGTTTCTGAAGCCATCGCGTAGGAGAAGAGCCGATAATTTTTGACTACTTCCGGTGGCTTCGTGTCCAGCACGGTCTGAATTTCGTAAGCACGATTTAGATTCGCGAGAGTTTGTGCACTCACCCCATCTTGGAAAACATACTGGTGCTCGGTAATGTAGTCAGCGACCCACTTTGCCTGCCTTGAGCGCTGCCCCAAGAGCTCAGACAGTTTCATTGCATCTTGTACGGATTTATATCGACTTAGTGTCGCGACTGCGTCGGCTTCTTCGACTGTGAGCGATTCAACCTTAGACTCATTCTTAGATTCAGCTGGTTTCGCCGCCGATTTCCCGCCTGCTTCCGACTCCGCCACCACGCGATCCAAAAGCTCTGCAGCCACCGCATATCGCTCGCCGATCTTCGTCAACTTTTCAATTGCTGAAGCTTCGACCCGTCCGGTTTGCGCGAACTGATAGTATTCCGACTTGATCTTCTCAGCTACGAATTGCGCACAATGTCCTCGCTTCGCGAGAGCCGCAACCAGCTGTTCACTTCTTTTTCCGGGTCCGCCATGCAGCGCTACGATCGCGTTTGCTTCTTCAACTGAAATTGCTAATTTATCCGATTTCGTGCCGGCAACTTTACCTTGTTCTACCTCAGCCAGCACATTTCTGGCTTGTACAAACGGTGCGGCGTCGGAGACTGCCTTATCGACAACAGCCTGAGTAATAGGTTCATGCGACACTCTGTTGAGTTGGTGGCTGACATACTCGGCGGCGGGTCCGCGTTCGCTCAAGAGCTTCACAAACGGCAATGACTGATCGTGCGCCTCGTTGCGAAGCACTCGAATAGCATTGGCTTCTTCAAGGGAGATTGGAGGCTTTGTAGAGTCGACAGGAGCATTCTGTTGCAGAAGTTTCTTGACCTTTGACACCACATCCAGTGCCGCTACATACTCATGGGCGCGCGCGGTATTTTGTGCCAGCCAATCCTGTGTCACCTCTGCGGGATAAGAATTTCTCCTGCCATGTTCAAGGACAAGCACACCGGTGATCTCACCACCGCTTGACCGACGCAGCGCATAACCTGCGATTTTTTCGTTTAGGTACTGAGCAGCGGGTCCACGAGCACCAATTGCATCTGCAAGAGATTGGGCTTCCCAACTCGAACCCTCTTTGGCGAAGGTGGAAAGTGCGCGCGCCTCTGCAAGGCTAAGCGGCTCGGACGGATTGAACGCGCGATCTTCCGGGCGAGTCCGACGCAATTCTTGGCTGACCTTTTCTGCTTCAAGGAATCGCTCACCGCGTTCGGTTAGATTGTTCAGATAAGTCTGATCGACAACAACTTCTTTGGCCTTTGAATACGTGGAGACAAATATCTTGAAGTCACCGCTGCCACCTTCCGGCGAGCCACCAGCTCTGAGGTATTCGCGATAATCTTTGAGCATCTGTTCGCAAACCCACTTAGCGACAGGTCCACGATTCTCAAGCATTGTCGCAAGCGTATGCATTTCGTACGCAGACTGTGCCTGGAACGTACGCAGCGCCTGCGCCTCAGTCACCGTAATTGGGGAGTTACGCACTACTGGTTCAGCAAGTGGAACAGCTTCAGGTGTCGGTGTCGCAGCCACGGCAGTATTTTCAGCAGGGAGTTGCGCAGGCACCTCAGCCGGTGCTTTTGTTTCTGCTGCAGGCACAACATCGACTTCTTTGGCGCCGCCTTCGAGTTGTTGCAACACATCTTTGGCACCAAGATACTTTTGTGCTTGACCGACTTGTGACGCAAGTTCGGATGCACTCAAAGGAAAGAACTCACAGTAAGACGACCGCAAAATCTGGTTTGCTACTCGCGCTTCCAACGGTCCTCTTTCGCTCAGCAATTCAACAAAGCGATTAGCATCTCGTTCGCTTCGAGCTTTGAGGTCGTGAATCGCTTGCGCCTCTATGATCGAGATCTGCAGCTCGCCTTGTGGCACTGCAGCCTTAGCCGAAATCGTGCCCTCTGCTGCTTCTGCTGCTTTCGACTGTTCCATCCCTTCAAGCAGCACTTTTGCCAAACCATACTTGAGATCTTTTGTCGCTTTCTCTGTCGGTGTTTCGTATTTGGGATAGTGGGATTTGTAATCAAGCCCCGTGTGACGATCAAACGACAATAAACCCTTGTCTGGTGATTCGAACGGTTCAAACTTCATCAGTCGATCTGGTTCTCGCAACAACGCTGCTAGTAGATCGTTTCTGATGGTGAGCTTAGAGCCGCCCACAGCTTGGGTAGTCACTTCAGCAACGGTCGGAAGTGCATCGACTCCAGTCTGGGTTCTGGTCTCGGTTACATCGGTTTTAGTCTCGGTTCGAATTTCGGATGGAGTCGATTCGGTTCTCGCCAGATTTTTAGTATCGAGAACTATCTCTCGGATTGCTTTCGGCTTTGCACCGAAGACTTGATGCTGCAGACCGAACCCGCCGCCAATTAACGACATGGAGTAAATTGACTGCCCCAATTCCTTCGCCGTTGCACCGCGACGATGATGAACCAAAGACTCATACTCCGCAGACACTGCCCCACCAGGCACTCCGGAGATTACACCGCTCACGACCGGATTTCGCATGGTTTTGCCTAGCACCAACGCTTTTGCAAAGCCGGACTCGGAAGCCCCCGCCAGTCCAAGACTGGTCGCGGTCATAGCGCTGAAAGTCAACGCTCCGCCGACACCATTGGTCAGTCGGTCCGACCAAAAATTGCCGCTCTCGGCTGTCGGGCGAAGGAGTGCGTCATGAAGGAAACCGGTCGCCGCCGATTCCTTGAGAGTCAACCCAATTGCTGCTCTCCGGCTCAAGAGCCCACCCTGAGCTTCCATGGCGCCTGCTGCCATCTGAGACTTCACCACCTTTCCAACAGCCAACAACGGAAGAAGTCCACCAGCGGCGCTGCCCAGGGTCTGGACATGCCATCGAGTGCTTCCGAACTCAGCCTCGGAAGGAGCTTCCATGAAAAGCGTCTGCCCTTGCAACTCGGTGCCGGCCACTTTGTCGATCGCCTGGCTAAGTCCAGTCACTGGTTGCTGAAACGCCGCGTAAGCAGCCGAGTACAAAGCATCGTGCACGAGCCCATTTTCTGGTGTTTCCTGCCTGTTTGGCGTATTCGGCGTGTCAGAACCTGAAGGCATGCAGCGGCTGCAACCCCTTGGCTGTGTTTCGGTTGGGTTATTTAACGGAAAAGGAGGCCTTTAATATAATTTGTCGGGCCCGACGTTGTCATTGGGGGTTTTACGATGTCTCGGTTTCGACCTCGCCACGGCTCAAATTTCAGGAGGCGACTTTTCCGTAGAAGGTTCGGTTATGGTCTGGATTTCCCATCCGAGAAGCATTGCCCCACAAGCGTTTCGAGACTTGGACTTTGTCCATACCGAATTGCCTACGGAAACCCTCGGACCAGAAAAGTCCCCAACAGGCAAAACGCTACAAAAAAAACTACTCTCCAAAAAGCTGCATGAATACTTCATCTTGGGGATTTAATAAAAACTCGGAATACTTGGTCGTCACCTTGTACCCTTCAGGCTTTTCAAAAATGCCTTTGGGCTGATCGATCTGCTTAATGTCTGCAGTGAGCAAAAGATGCCGCGACTCTTTGATACTAAATAAGGTGACATCGTTCCTCAAAATAATCCCAGGCGGATCTGGCGCCGCATATAGTGTCGAAAGAATCTGTGCCTGCCTCCGAAATCCTGAATGGTTCCATACCCAAAATTTCTGTGACTTGTTATCTTCAACTGTGTCATACATCGCTACCAGAGTGCGGGCTGAAGGCCTGTTTACTGGCGGCTTCTTATGCCGGGACCTCCACTCGAAAATAGTCACTGGTTGTCCCAAAACTAAAGTTGACGACGGCACCTTACTCCACGTTTGCCATTTGCCAAAAAAGTCATTGAGGAAACCCGACATTTCACGCAATCGCCAAGAATTGAAATCGCAACTGAATTGCAGCTGTTTTTTCTTATTGAATCGATGAATTTTCCAATCAGGCGCCTTTGCGATAGTAATGATTCCGGTACTCAATGAGTCGACCCTGATCGCCGTTTCGGTCAGATGGATCTCATGGTTGCCTGAACCACCACTTTTCTGAAAAATGAACCAGCATTTGTCCGCAGCCAAAGCCGCGCGACAACTCGACATCGCTGCAAAAATCGCCGCAATAATTGCGAGAGCCGCAATCATCAACCCGCGCCGCATTGGACTCCTAATTATCCGCGAAACCTGCGTAGGGTAGTTTGTATCTCGTGAGGTTGGCAGAATGACGGCGCCCATTTCCTATAATCGCGTTTTAAAGGTTTCTCTAGTTACTATTCTGACGCTTGGAGCACCATTAAGTCTTCTTTGGATGATTGATTGCATTTCATTCTCTGCAATCATACAAAATGAAGCAATGCAATCGATGCTCACCGGGGTTCATCACTTCGGAAACAAGTATTACTTCTACTTCAATGTTCTTCCTGGCTTGAGTCATCCGCTTGTCGGCATTCTCGGTTGGGAAGTTTTCGGATTCCTCGCAATTCTGTTTCCGCTCTGGTTTTTCGAGAGCGCCAAAAGAGTGAAACGCGTCTCCACTCTTCAATTACCATTCTCGGAAAATCTTGCTGCGATGGCATTTTTTATTCCATTCAGACAGTTGGTGCTTCCGCACAACATCATCAATTCGCTGATGTATAGAGTGTCTCCGGACAACAAGTCCTCGAAACTTCTGGTAGTTTGGTCGGGCGCTTGGATAACAATGTTCATAGGTTCGATTATTTACACTATGTCCGAACTGCTGAAACAGCACATCCTCCCATGGAACATTCAAGTTTCAATGATCTATGGAGCCGCCACAGTCTTCTGTGCACTTGGCGCAGCAATCGTATTGAAGTTCGAACGTAACATCGCAGCACTCGAAAATCGGCAATAGTTATTGCCCATTGACGACTACGATCGCGAAGCTGTATACAACTAGTTGATGTCAGTTAGGAACGGTTTCAGATTGTCGTCGCCACCTTTGGTGGCAATTCTTTTCTGTGTACTAATGCTGCCGGAGACGAATTCGACATGGATATCGGCATGTAATGCAGTTTTTGCGAGTTCCAAACAGGCTGACATAGATAGCAGAGAGCAAGAACTTCAACAAGCTGTCTTAAGGGCGCAAGGCGAAACCGACAAACCGGAACGAGCCATCAATGCACTCTGCATGCTCGCAAAGTTTCAATCGGAAACAGGCAAGGTACCCGAGGCTGAACTCACGGCTCGACGCGCATTGGAGACGGCGATTCACACTACTGCGCCTGCATCTCCGCAGATTCTCACACCGCTACTTGCACTAAGCTCAATTCTCATGCAGCAAGAAAAGTATCCAGACGCCGAGTACTATTTGCGACAGGCGATGGTAATTGCAGTGCGTCCAAGTCAAGCATTTTCCGTAAATGGCGAAATAAAACCGAATAGATACTTCGTCGACAATATCGTGGAGTCACCAACCACAGTGGCAGGGTCTCGCGAGACTGCAAGCGTGTTTGCCGCATTTGCGCATATGTTTCTTGCACAAGGCAGACTTGACGACTCAGAACGGCTTTTTAAGCGGGTTTTAGAGATCTACGAGATTCCCGCGGATGGTACCGTCGACGCCATCAAAGCACAATCATATCCGGCACGAGATCTTTACTTGGTTTTGCTCGACTATGTCGACCTGTTAAAAAAACGCGGTGATACCACGGGCGCAGACATCCGGCTCAAGCAGGCTCAGCAACTACGAAGTCTGTTCGTTGCACACTAATCCTATTTCGACTTCGATGCGTCGTACACAGGAGCTACGGGCGGCTGTGGGCGAACCAACTGCAACGACGGCGCGTCCTTCTGCACCCGCTGAATGAAGTTGCTTCGCCTCGAAGCATCCAGGTCATCCAAAACTTCAATCATGGCATTCAAAGTCGAGTCAAACTTTGCAGCATCTGCGCCAGCCAGAGCCTCGCCCTTCTTGAGCGCGGTTTCCTTCTGCTGCGACAACCCCATTGCAATCTTGAAGAGCGCGTCTTCGTAGTCTTGCTTCGTCAAAATACCAACTTGTTCACGCACATGCAAAACCCGGACGAGCAACTCACCCGATTGCTCACCGGTAAATGTAGTCAGCGTGACCTGCGAGACTTTGCGCTTTGTCTTATCGTCCGTAGGAGCAACACCGTTATTGCGGTCTCTGTGCGCCTTTAAATCGCTCTCTAACTGCCGAACATATGCATCTGGAGTAAGTGCATTGTTCATCTTTCTTTGCCTGGACAATTCGAAATCGGCAATCAGATTGTGCCGATTTTCCGCATTTCGCTTTTGTGCTGCTTGTTCGAGAAATGCGACAGTCACTCCGCTTCCGGCGTTACGGGTTGCCGCATACATATCATCAAAAGACATCTTTTCTGTCTTTCTATGATCGTTTTTAGAACCCCAAGAATTATCGACTTCAATGTAGTTGGGGTCGGCTGGGTCATACTTCAAAATCGTCGCCTCATGCCACCCACCAGAACCACCAGCTGCGCCATTCTCAGAATCAGTGTAGAAGGGGTCGTTACCAGAATGCAATCTGATTGACGCCGGCAGCATCTTCTTGGCATGCAAATCGGCAATCATGGTCTTTAGTGCTTCGGAGCTATCGAAATGACCGACAACATTCTTTCTGTCTTTACCTTCGCCGGTGTGCGCAATTACGAAACCAACTTCGTTTCGTCCTGTGATGGCGTTGCTTACTCCGACTAGCTCGTCGTCCCACAGTTCGGGCTGCTTATGGAGCAACTTAGGAACTGTCGATTTCCCAGCCACAACATCGGCATAATCGAAGACACCTTCCCCCGTGGAAGAATCATGCATTCCTTTATCGAATTGTTCGTACTTCAAATGCTTGGGTGGATCGCTTGCTTTGTTTTCCTTGACATAGTGCAAGTTAACTGCAACAACTTGGAAAATCTGGCTTGCGTGGCTGCGTTCGCCGTCCTTCGGTGGATTTTGCACTGACTCGGTGCGAGGTCTGGGATTGGTTTTTACGGAAGTTCCATCGTCGGATGTAAAACTGCCAGTGGTGGCAGTATCAGCAACGACTCTTGCTGCGCTACTTGGATAGAGACTGTAAGTGCGAACCTCAATCGAAGACACTGAACAGGTGTTGTGCATTCCCTGATCGATTGAAGATGGACGCGCACTTTGTGCCATCACTTGTTGAGCAAGTTTGGTACGCCACTCGGCGGACAGCGGAGCTTTCGGAAGGTTGTCCACCAACAATCGGTCAATCTGCTCGTAAGTTTTCCGAACCTCTTCCATCGGCATCCCACTTGCCTTGGCACGCTGCTCGAACCGATTCATGTCAAACTCGAACTTCGATCTTTGATGTTCATCTTTGATTTTGACGCGAGATCTCTCTAGCAGCTTTGTGCGAGCTTGCTGTATCGATGCATCGTTTGATGGAACAACTCTGTCTTCTTCAGCAATGTCTATGAGCACTTTGTTGGTGCCTGACTTTTCGATCTGGTAGTGATCCCCTGGACGTGGGCCCCAATGCTTTGTTACTAGTTTGCCGTCTTGCATCTGCTTGGAAAAGCCTGTGCCATTTGCGTTTTGCTGCCGAGACGAACCATCTTTCCAATCAATGCGAACATTACCTGCGGAATCCTTTACGGCGAAGCCACCATCTTTGGTTTCGCCAGGCAACTTCAGATTCTGACCTTCTCGAATCTTATCTGCGGAAACCAAGCCATTGACTCGTACTATGTCTGCAATGTGCTGCTGCACTCGACGTTCATTAGTGCCCTCTCCCAGGTGTCCGCGCGCGATTCTATTCAGGACCTCGCCCGCCTTCACTTGGTGCACTTTGGGAATCAGCTTATAGTCCGCATCTTTCAGCGGAGGCGGTCCTGGTGGAAGATCTTGATCGTCTTTAGCCGTCTTCACGCTCTGGCATCGCACTAAGCGCATGTCGTCCCAGATTTGCGCAGCAATGCACGAACCATCCTGTTGGGATTCTGCAGCTTTATCTTGCGTGCCGTCAAAACCCAAGTCGGTGCGCCAGGTATTGGCGGCTTCGCCGGCAATGTCGCGGCTATGAGTCATTCCAGAGACCACTTACAACGAGAGGCCTAAACCATATTCTTCTTAGGCGCATCTGTCAGGGAGGAAACTACGAAGATCTTCGTAGACCCCGCATACCTGCATAAAGCGAACTCGGCGGTATTTTTTGGTACCCTTAGGCAATCAACGAATGGATTGAGTGGTTCCACCTGAGATGAGCTCGGCACCACGCGCTCGGCACCACGCGCTCGGCACCACGCGCTCGGCACCACGCGCCCGAAAAGTCAACGACAGAAGTCGCATTTAGAGCCAAACTCGCAGACAGCAGTGGCGAGGGCAGCCCATGCAGCATTACAGCCAAGTAAGACTTAGGCTCTTCTGCGACGCATTTCCTTGCGCCAGATGGTGAATGAGTGGGGAATGACGGCACCCTTGTCGTCAATCGCCGGACCAACCAGAGCGGAGTCTGGCAGGCGATAGAGCATATCCTGTTCCATTCTGCTTAGGACGTCAAAGAAAGGCTTCTGGTACAGCGCTGTCTTGGCAGGAAGCCATTGTTCCTCACCCTTGAACAGCTCTTTAATCACTGCCGAACGTTGCGACTTGTGCGCATCATTGGCCGCGACTGGCTCTACGTTGTAGGAGTGGCCAACGAAGAAGTAACCCATGCCCGGATAAGCCTTGGCGGCAACGTAGTACTTGAAGTCGGGTTGCGGCAGAGAGCCACGTCGCCGTTCGATAAAACCTTTGGGCGCTGCCGAAGTGCCAGTGCCTGTGCCTGTGTCGTCGGTTCCATCAAAAGGACTCAGTTTGTTCTTCGCCTCGTCCAATTTACTCATCAGACTTCCTCCTTCCTAAGCTCACTAATTATATGACAAACAGAAATGTTAGGAAGGCCATAAGCCTCTTGATTAATATGCAATAGGCCGCCAAGCGCATATATTTCATGGAAATTTCTTTACGCCGCGCCAGTCGCAAAATCGGAACTTTCGGTGACTAATCTGTTCTGAACCCGCCGGACTGTGCATAATGGTAGTCTAATCTTTGAAAGGGAACAGCCGATGATTAAACGTATCCGTGGTCCCAGTACGTACTAACTCGACTGACACGAGTTTCAGCAGCTTATTGAGCCATACAGACAAAGCAGTGATAGTAGACCTGGGAACAGGCGATGGTCGCTTTGTATACCGGATGGCGCAGAAGAATCCCGAAAAGTTCTATATCGGAATCGACGCCAACGCGGACAATCTGGCGGAGACCTCCGCGAAAGCAGCGAAGAAACCGGCTAAAGGCGGGGCGCCCAACGCGTTGTTCGTCCAAGCGGCGATTGAAGATTTGCCAAAAGAGCTGATCTCGGTTGCCGACGAGGTGCATATTCATTTCCCCTGGGGCAGCTTGCTTCGTTCTGTTGTGTTGGGAGATGCAGCGCTTGCGGGAATTCGCAAGCTCGCAAAAGATGATGCGTATCTCGAAGCAATAATCGGAGTAAATCACGAAAGAGATAAAACTGAACACGAACGGCTCGGGTTGCCCACTTTGAACGATGAGTTTTTTGCAACTCAATTGGAACAAGTTTATCAGCGCAACAGTTTTATGCTTGAGGAAACCGGAACCATTGGCAGTGGCAATTGGCCGAAGCTCTGCACCTCATGGGCAAGCAAACTCGCGCAAGACAAACAACGCATCCTCTACTATGTAATTGCAAGGGCGGTTTAACATGCCATGGTCCGATTGCGAAGATCCGAAGCCGATTGAGGTCAAATCTAAACGACTGATTCTGCGCATGGCTGAGCAGTTCGAAGCGGAAAAGGCAAAAGCGTTTTATGAACGTAATAAAGAACGTTTTGCTGACACCCGAGCAACATACCCCGACGGTTTTTTCACAGAGCGATACTGGCAGCAGCAAATCAATCGAATGCAAATGGACTTTGCAGACGACCGCTCTGCATGCTTCTTTCTTGTCGATCCATCAGACTATTCCAAGTTTGTCGGAAGCATCAACTTTAGCAATTTTGTCCGCGGCGCATTTCAAGCATGCTACTTGGGGTATTCCATTGATACCGAATACGAAGGCAAGGGATTTATGACCGAGTGCGTCGCAGATGGTATCAACTTCGTATTCGACGCGTTAAACATGCATAGAATCATGGCTAACTATATTCCCGAAAATACGCGCAGCGAAAGGCTTTTGATGAAGCTTGGTTTTGAAAAAGAGGGCTACGCGAAGGACTACCTGTTTCTAAACGGAAAGTGGCGCGATCACATTTTGACTTCGCTTAGCAACAAGAAGTGGCAAGAGCACTAAACCTAATCTTGCTGGTATTTATGGAACTTTCAGTTGCGGGTTTAACTTCCGGGCTTGATTGAAGTCATCGAGCGCCCCTTTGTTATCTCCCAACTGCGCTCTCATATGCCCGCGTTCCTTATAGAATTGGGCATTTTTTGGATCGAGTCGAACACATTCGTCATATGCAACCAGAGATTCTTTGTCCTTTTTGGCCAATTTTCTTCCAACAGCGAGGCTGTGATAACCACTTGCATCCGTCGGTTTCATCTTGACGCACGCTTCTAGATCTGCCAATCCAGTTTCGAACTTACCGTCTGCGCAAAGCGTGGCTCCCCTCATGCGTTTCGCATTAAAGTGCTTTGGTTCTGCATTTAGCACGGCACTAAAATCATCAATTGCCGCACTGCGATCTTCCATCAACAATTTTGCATATCCACGATTGTAGAGAATTGTAGGATCGCCTGGAGCCAATCGCAGTGCTGCGTCAAAATCCTCAATCGCACCCTTTGAGTCACTCATATCACCCCGCACCATCGCACGAGCATTGAGATAGGACGTTGCATCAGGGTTGAGCTTAATAGCTTTGTCCAAGTCAGCCAAAGCCCCCTCGTAATCTTTGAGTTGCCGTTTTATGTCCGCACGCTCTGCAAGAATGACGTCATTTTGAGGCTCCCTTTTTATTACTTCTGAGAGAGCTTCTACGTACTTTTGTCGATCCTTGTTGTCCGGCGTATTCGGAATTGCAGGATGCGCTTTCTGTGCAGCAATGGCTGCTGCTTGCTCCTTCTCCCGCTCCTCTTGCGTCTTCTCGCGAGGCGGCGGCGAGTCATCAAACAACGCGCAGCCTGCAAGCGCGTGTGTTATGACACACAGGGCGAAAAGTTTTCTGCTGACACCAGACGGAAACATCATTCGCTTATTGTGGCACATGTTCAAATGTGGGAGTTCTTGATTTGCTACTAGATCGGAAATGGATATGCGCGGTAGGCACCAACTCTGTATTCTGCGTAGTCGATTGGCATAAGTTGCGCGGGCGCTTGGCGTGAAACTCCGTGAAACAGGACATCGTAATTACCATCATTGAATAGCACCGAATGCAACGTCTTTTGACTGACCCCCCTCAGCATTATCGTGCCATCTCCGTTTGTTTCATATGCGTATTTGAAAAACTTTCCCTTCGAGAAAGTCTTGTGCTTCTCCGAAGGGCATCGTTCAGACCCGAACGTAGAAAAAAGAGATGGTACTTCGCCCTTCGCATACCGATTCATTCTATCTATTGCATTGAGTCTCGCTGTTTCGATTCGCAGCAATTTTCGCTGTTGCTTTGGCACCGACCGTTCTCCACTACCGTTAGGGTTAAAGGCAGATCTAAGTTTCTTCATCTCAGAATAGTCAATCAATTGCGGAGACAGTTCTCTACCAAATCTCACACCGCTTGGAACATTGCTAATATCTCCAGCATCAGGCTTGTGCCGTTTCAATTTCCTTTTAGGCTCTACTTTGAACGTCAAACACAAGTTTCCATTTTCAATCGTGGGTGTCGCAGAAAGTTGCTCAGGCTTGAAGTGTCCCAGTTCGCAGATCGTCCACATGTCGTCGAGCACACACTCCCTGCTGAAGTCTTTCCCCACCTTTGTCTTCATTCGGGCAAGAATCCTCTTTCTAGAAAATCCTTTGGGCGCTTCAATTCGGACTTCACCAATCACTGTTCGAATCGTTGCATCAAGAAGTGCGTCCGCTGCATAGCAGGCAGAGGACAATGCCACAACAATACAGACTGCCGTCAAAAGACGAACGAACATGGACTTCACTCTAAGGACCAAACCACACATGCTATCATGACAAGCCTGCGCCACGGCGTCCTGGAGGAGTCACAGGGATTAGATCTCGTTGAGAATAGGAGATGCAATGAAGAGAATTTTGACGGCAGCAACAGCACTAATTCTCAGCACATCAACTGCTTTTGCAGACGGCGACAACAAACTCGAAAAGAGTGTGAAAGTGGATAGAGAATCAGCAAAGACAATTGCGCTGGCAGAAGTCCCTGGCACAATAACTGACATCGATTTAGAAAAGAAAAAGGATATCGTCTACTGGACCGTAGATGTGAAACCAACTGATCCAAAGCAAAAGAAAAAGGAAATTCGCATCGACGCAAACACAGCTAACATCCTAAGCGTAAAAGAAGATTCTGACGACGATGACGATGACTAACAGAGAATCCGATTAACTGAAAGACGAAAAAACTGAATACTGCAATAGTGCGACTGCCTCACAAGTCCCTCACGAGTCGGAGCTATTGTAGATATTGTCACTTCGACGCTGACGCAGGAAGGCAGCCTGCACCAGCAAGGTATCACCAATGTCGGAGGCTGACATGATGTAGGCATTAATCGCTTACACAACCGCAGATTGTCTTCGGCATCCGAAGTTTGTCTTCGCGTCCGAAGCTAGTCTTCGGCATCCAAAACAACACAAACTACGACCGTAGTTATAAGAAACAAGATACTCATAGTAAGTTAGCGCGACGAAAGAGCAGACGAGAGTTTTGCGACCAAAGTAGCGGAAGAACTAGACATGAGAATACATGTTGATTGTGACCACAACGTGACTGGGAGGTGAAACATGAAATACAAAATGATGAATTCAACTGGCGCGGCACTGGCCATTTCGCTCACTCTGGTTACCCCAGGATTTGCGCAATCTTTTACGCAGGTCGATCCGGTCACACCTACTCAACCGGTGATCGTCCCGTCAGCTCCGCCTCCCCAGGTGCAAATTCAGCAACAGCCGAACGCATTCCAGATGCTATTGCAGAACGTGCAGCAACAACAGCAGATTCAAAACATGTTCAACGCCGGCCAGTTGCCTGGCTTCAATCCGGCGATTAGTCCAATGGATCAACGATCTGGCCTTGTTAACAACGCCAATTCGACCAATGGCGCAAACAATGTGCAAGCGACCTTAGGAATCACCCAAGGTAAGCCGACTATTGAAACGAGCAACCTGCTCAATTCATCGGCAGCACAAGTTGCACAAAAGGATGTAGGTCGTGAAACCGCGAAAAAATTCGCAGGTCCGAACGCATCAAATCTCTATGAGCTTCTCTTCCTCGCATCCAACGGACAGTCCGTAGGACTGAAGCCGACGGACACAGAGAAGACACCAACTCATGAGTTGTATGGCGCTCTGGTAGGACTGGCAAAAGCAAACAACGTGCCCATAGCAGATTCATTGCAGGGTATGTTTGAAACGGTCAAATCGGATCCGACCATGTTTGATCTGGTTCGTCCGACGCTTTTGCAACTTGCAAATGGAATCGCCGCAGGCACCATGCCGAAACAAACGCTGTTGAGCGCTCTGGGATTACTCTCGAATCCGAGAATAATCCAAGGATTTATCTCAACAGTTCAATCAGCAAACCTGGGCAAAGGTGCATCACAAGCCGAGATGAACAAACAGATTGCTGAGCAAATCAGGCAAATCGCACTCGGCACGATGACCTCCGGCACCACTTCCGGTATCAAGTTGCCTCCTGCACTGGCGCTCTTTGGAAGTCTCAACAAAGCAGGGTCGTCATCGGCTCAAAGTTCATTGCTGAACATCGGCAGCTTGCTGTCCGCAAATCAAGGCAACGCTCGTGGCAGCAATGCCGCGAGGCAAACTGCCAACCGTCCATAGCGACAATCCCAAAAGCAGAACTGTCTACCTCTTCGGACGTAGGCAGTTTTTGTTTTGCCACCTAATTGGTTGCCATTCTCACCTCTAAAATAGAAACTTCCAAAGCGGAAATGCAAGCACTGCAACAGAACCTGATGCAGAAGCAGAATGAAGCTATTGATGTGCTTACGAACATCATCAAAAACATGGCGAAGACTCAACACATCATGCAGCAAATGGCGCGGCCATAACTGCGTGACTACTCGTAGCTCCAGTTCTGCTTCTCATATTGAAGCAACGCAGCCCAGGCTGTATCTCTGGTTACTTGCTCGCTGACATCGAGAGTGTTGGCAAAAATTTCGTCGACAATAGCGTCGCAACTGAATGCAGATGGCGTGCCGAGTGCCTCTCCCGATATCAGAAGAGCGGCTGCTTGAGCTCCATGCAACGCATACTCATGGTCACGCGCAGAATTCTCGCTGCCTGAACAACCGATGCTACCTATCAAAGTGCCTTGAAAAATCAGCGGCACCCCACCGGGACCGACCTCTTTCAAGCACGCTTCCGCAGTCTCGACAGACTTACGAAAAGGCGCATCAGGAAACGGATCTGCGATCACCGTATCAGGTCCGGGAACGTTCGAAATGTCAGGCAACATACAAGACATGAATGCGATCTCTATTGTTTTCACAGATACTAAATCTGTGAAGACGGCAGGGTTGCGATTCGTGGGCATTATCAACTTGAGTGCAGCAAGAGCAAGTTTATAAGCCAATGTGTATGTTTTGGACTCGTCGAATTCACAAATGCTTTTGGTTGGAACTGCCGTGACGTTAGCCAGATTTGCTCGTTGATTTGACAAATGAATGTGGCGAGGATCTTTCGATTCATCAAAGGCAAACGTCGATTGCATCTTCGCACTGCAAACAGTCACCGAAAGTGTTTCACCATGCTCCTCGGCCGCACGCATCGCAACACGTGAACACAACTCAGCAATTTGCCTTGTCAGCTTGAAGTTCATATGCAAAATGAGGAACCCGAGATGGTTCCTCATTATCTCATGACTAGAAGCTCAGCGCAGAAGCTACGACTTTGCAGGAGTCGGAGCGTCTTTGGCGTAGATGGTCACACCTTTCTTTTCGCCGTGGGCGCAGATCTTCATGACGTACTCTTTGCCACCGACATTGATCTCCTTGAGTGCACCGTACTTGTTTACGGACTTGTCGAAGAGAAACTCAGTCGCCATCTGGCGCATTTCTTGCGTGACGGGCATGCCACGCATACGGTGATAACCGGAGGGTGGAACGTCCCGCATCTCGGGGCTCAGTTGTTGTTTCGGCTTCAAGTGCGGAGGAATGTCTTGGAAATCTTGCGTTCCACTTAAATGCATATGACCATCAACATCAACTGCCCATGTCCCGCGAATAACTTGTCGCGTGGGTTTTTCCTTGTCGTATGCGCGCCACAAGCCTTCTTCTTCTTTCTTCCAATAGCCCCAATCGCCAGTCTTCTTATCCATGATTTTGGCTACTGTAGGGCGTCCCATTTCGTCACGTTGGGTGAATTCATACGAAACACCGTCCGGATGATCCACGCGATCGACTCTGCCGTAATCATCTCTCGCTGTCAACTTGGGATAAGGACGAAAATCTTGCTGTCCGTTCTTCCGCATTCTGCCTTGATCATCGATATACCACTCTCCGACGATCACTTCCTGGTTGGGAGCGTTTTGTCTGTATGAACGCCACAAACCATCCTCTTCTCTTTTCCACTGTCCAAAATCACCAGTCTTCGTATTGGTGATTTTGATCTCAGTAGGCTGTCCATTCGGACCTGGTTTGTTGTATTCATAAACAATGCCGTCTGGCTGAGTCATTTTAGTGACGCGGCCGAAACGATCGACATCTAAGGTGTCACCATTGGCGGTGCGACGTTGAGTCGAATCCATTTGCTGCCATGAGTATCTCGATAGATCCGCTTGTTCAGCTTGTTGACCTGGGGCTGGTGGACGAAAGTCTTCAAAATTCCTTGGATCACCGACCATGTGAATTTCTCCTTCGGGGCATGCTCAAGACTAGGAAATTCAACGTGAAAAATTCGTGTAAGTGGCTACCATTGGGCATGTTGGAATTACGTAGGATGGAACCGCAGGGCATTTTTTGTTGTCTAAACAACAAAGAAGACAATCACATCTGTAGAGATAGATCTACGGTTATGCAGTCAGGAGACAATCATGAGAAATATGCATGAACCTCTGAGAAGCAGAGGACGCCAGCGCGGTCAACATGACGAGTCGGAAGAGCAAAGAATTCATGAGCTGCGAGCAAAGGGAAGTTTGAAAAAACCCATCGACCACAAACCAGGTGATGAGTTCGAACGGAAGAGCGACAGAGGGAATCAGAGAGGATTCGGCAAGAATCAGGGCAAGGAATCGATTGACCGAACAACCGATCACGGCACACGCGGCGTCTAACGACGAAGCTGTTGAGTTCGTAAACGCACAATGACATCCGTTAATGAAACGGATAGTCACAATCTTTGTTGCCAAAAGGTAAACATTTTGAGACACTCGCCTTCCTCGCGGTACTCTGTCCCAACTACATTTTTAGTGAGGAGCAGTACTGTGAAAAGAAAAGCAACAGCAGAATGGCAAAAGAACCTTAAAGAAGGCAAAGGAACCATCAGCACTGACAGCGGCGTATTGCAAAATGCACAATACAGCTTCAGCACCCGTTTCGAAGAAGGCAAAGGCACCAACCCTGAAGAACTCATCGCAGCAGCACACGCAGGTTGCTATTCGATGGCTCTTTCCCACAAGTTGGCAGAGGCCGGAATCACCGCAGACCGCGTACAAACCGAAGCAACAGTAACCCTCGAGAAGACCGATGCCGGTTTCACCGTCACCGAAATTCACCTCGAAGTCGCTGGACGCGTGCCGAACGCCACCCAAGAACAATTCTTGAAGTGGGCAGAAGAAGCGAAGACCGGTTGCCCAATCTCCCGTCTCTTCAACGCCAAGATCACTATGAACGCCAAGCTGGAAGCAACAGCCAAAGCTTAGTTCGCTGAGATCAGAAATTCAAAAACTTAGAAGCGGGCGTTACGACGTCCGCTTCTCTTTTGTCTGTTTGTCTTGGGAAGCCTGGTCTAGACTAGAAGAACTGAATGAAGCCTCGCTTCTTGAGCCAGAAAAGCAGCCCGCCTGAAACCATGAACATAAAGAAGAGACAAATGTAGTAACCAAATGAGACTTGAAGTTCAGGAATAGTGAAGTTCATTCCATATATGCCGGCGATTAGAGTCGGTGGAAGGAACAGTGTTGCAATCACTGTCAAAATCATGGTTGTTTCATTGGTGCGCAGACCCAAGCCCGAAACGTACACATCCATCAAGTTGTACGACATTGCACGATACGTTTCGAACAATCTCAACACTGAGGCTGCATCATACACGCGATGATTGAACTCTTCCCTGCCTTTGTCGGTCAAGATCGAACCTCGCGATCTCGCAATTCCAGCAAAGATAGTTTCGACCGGCCACACTGCATTTAGATAAATCCAGATAATTTGTTGTGCTCGATTGATCAGTTTTAGCTCTTCCTTGCCCGGATTCACAATGATCTTGTTTTGAATCGATTCTAGTTTCGTACCACCTAGCATCAACACTTCGACGAAACTCGAAATCAAATCGTCCAAAAGCGATGCCGCCAGCAAATCGACAGTGAAGTGCGAAATCTGCTCTCCTTTCGCCATCAGCTTATGCGCAACCATTGTAAAGGTATTGTCATGGCTAAACTGTCTCGTCACGAGTGTCTTTTCCATCAAGAAGAAATTGACAGTTTCAAGCGCATCGATGTTGTCGGTAACGGATGGTCGCTCTAAAGACCAAAAAAGTGCATGAGGCAACTCTTCAAAGAATGGGCGCCGATGGGGACTTCGCAGCAGCTTTACGTCTTCATCGGCCATGTCCAGAATCCCACACAGTTCCTTCCAAAATTCACTACTGATGGTGCCAGATAAATGCAACCATGAAGCCCTTTTCTCAGTTCGCTGTTTGGCAAATTCTTCAAAGTCAATGAAGGGTGCTTCGATAAGTCCGTTTTCGTCTAAATAGAAACACCGCACACGCATCGGCAGTGCGTCCGGCAGGCACGGTTGCATCTCAAATGTCTCGAGCGAGAATGAGACTCTGCCCTGACTAAACGTCAGTTCTTTCATGCTTCACAACCAATGCGTTTCCGCTGCCAACCGATACCAAGCGCCACAAGGGATGAATCATAGGGCATTTGGGAGGAACTTTCCATACAAATTCCGAGTCGGTCAATAGTCGACATCTGAGTGGAGGAATAGGTTATGAATAGACGTGGAGTCTCGATGCTGCTCGGCGGTCTTTTGATTGCAGGTTCGCTTTCGATTGCGCCTCAAGCTATGGCTGAAGAAAAGTGGACGATCACTGAGCGTCAAGAAGCGTTGAACAGTGAAATCACTGCCAAGGAAAAGGCCGGAGAGTTGACAGCAGCAGAAGCTGACAAGTTTAGGTCATGCAGCAAGAAAGTAACTTCGAAGATCGACAAAATGAAGACGAAGAATGAAGGCAAGTTGAGCTATGCCAACATCACTACGATTGAAAAAGACCTGAACAAACTGAGCACTGATATTCACAAGAAGTGCTTGGAAAAGAGAGTGAAGTAGATCGACAGTTTTGGAGTAGAACAACAGGTCTGAAATGAGAACAAAGAGAGAGGGGCGACGCAGTTACGTTGCCCCTCGAACTTTTGCAATTCCGCTTGCGCTCAAATACTTTTTGCGCTCAACTACTTGCGTTTTCCGTTCTTGCCCTGTGCCTTGTCACCATTTTTTCCATGTGACTTATCACCCTCCTTGCATTCTTCGTCTTTGAGATCGCACGTACTGCGATCGCCGACGGCTTCAGCCGGCTGAGCACGGTTGCGTGGACCGGCCACTAGTGGCTTGGTGAGTTCGCTCATCTCATCAGGGTTTGAGACGGGTCCACCGCCGCCGACGAGTTCCATTTGAGCGAGAACGCGCGCGCCGAGCTCGATTTGATCGAGGTCTGATTTTTCAATCGACTTGAACAACTTCTCTTCTCTCGGTATTAGCTTCTCTTCCACTTCTTTGCGAAGTTCATTGACGTGCTTGTCATAGTCTTCTTCTTCACCAAGCATACGCTGCAACTGCGCAAGCAATGTGTGAACATGATTGTCTTCTTCAGCCTGCGCTGCCGCTTTGTCTGCATCGACACTCTCTGCCGCTTCAGGAAGCACGACTTGTTCCATCACACTCATATGATTGACGAGTTGCAACGAAATCTCAGCAACGATGTCTTCCTTTCTGGCAGGATCCAAATTCGATTTATATTTGGAAAATAGACTTTCCACGCTTTCAAGATCTTTTCTGAGAATCTCTGTTGCTTTTTGTGTTTTGGCTGACATTACTCACTCCTCCAATGTCCGGCGACTGCCACTCACGCTACTCGCTTAAATGCGATTGGTTTAGCTTCCTCGCTGATAACCACAACCCTACGCTGAGGCGCTTTACCATCTCTCAGAGTTTCGTATACTAGTTCGTAGGTATGGTTTTGTTCGGTCAAAAGCTCTCTTTTCCATCTCTTTCCGCATGAGTCATTGAGTCTCCAGTAGATTTGATAGTGGCCGAGGAGATCTAGTTCCCATCGTTTTAATATGTTGCTTGCAAAGCTTTGCTTCATTTTTGCAAAAAGCGAAATAATCCAGATCTGCAAGAACACGAAGATAGAAGGATCTTCAGGCGGGATCGCATCAAAGTTTTCGAGTCCCGACTTCAACATTTGAATGCGTTTCCAATGCGATAGTTCACAAGTTCGAAACTTGGCTCGTTCTTCTGGAGTGAAAGTTTCAGACTCCAATAGAGATGAATAGAGGTGAAACAGACGCATTTCATCATCTAAAAGATCAAAAAGCGTGCCCTGGGCAACGCAGTCATCAATAGAAAGTATGTTCATATCTAGGTACCGTTCGACTCGGAGTTCTCGCTTCAATCGCTCGAAGCGAGAACCCGCAAGCCGTAATCGTGTCTGCGACTAAAGGCTGCCGCCTGAAGACGCTATGTAGCTATCCAATTTGCTGCCCACTCTGTCGAATTCTTTGTAGAGCGTGCGGCTTTCGACGTGATCGACGTTGCCATCGCTAAGCATGCTTGCTTCTTGGCGAGCGATCGTGTCGAGTTGCGAACGCAGAAGATTCGCTTGATCGCCGGTGATTTTTCCATTCGCCAACGAGACAACGATTTTTTCTTCAAGTTCAATTCTGCGGACTAGAAGATCATCCAACGGCACAAACAATGTATTGCTGATAATGATCTTCTTGCTGCCGACCAACGGCTCGACCACCAAGGTCGGGCTGGCTGTTTTGAGTCTTGTCACGACTACATCGAGGTCAGCTGCAAGCGGCACCAAGTTCAAATACGTCATTGGTCTTCCTTCCAGCGCCTGAAGCGTTTTTACGCGAACAAGCTCATTTTTCAAATCTTGTGCCAAGGCGGCATTGATGTGGCCTTTCAGCAGTTCGGCATCGATCATGCGATCGAGAGTCAATCTGCGCTCATCAATCGTGAGCAGAAGGGTCTTCGGTTCTACAGTGGTTACTACAGTTCCCTGAATGGTTGCCGGGGCAGTACTTGTAGTGGTCGTAGTGGTAGTTTCTTTCGTTGTAACTCCATCAGATACGATCTCTTTTTTGACGGATTGAATTTCATCCGCCATGACTGCCACAAATGAGCACTGAACCAAGCTCAGTCCAGTTGCAAGGGTCAGTACAGCTAATTTGCGCTTTGCCATCAGTCAGTCCTCCCGACTTTTGCCGAATTTACTTGCCGGTGAAGATGAAGATTTAGAACAAAAGTTCCTGTTCAGTCACAATTTAGAAGATTATTTGCTGAGTTCGTCGACCAGATTGTTGAGCTTGTTAGAACGCTGTTTAGTATTGCCCTTTGGGGAATCACTCAAGTTCTTGGCACCAACCGCTGCTTTTGGATTCTGCTTGAGCGGACTCGGCTTCGATGAATTCGCAGAGCCACTAGCAACACCCGGCGCTTGTTTCATTCGTGTGAGATACGAGTTTCCTTCACGAATAAAGATGCGGTCATCATATTTAGTTCCCAATTCAACCATGCGCTGCGCAAACGGTTTGCACTGCTCGTAAAGACCGGCATTGAAAGTTTTGCTGGCCATTCCTCTTATGTCGTTGGCCAGTTTCGTACTGTTTTTGCCCCACTTCTGCGCACGTATATTGTAGGCAATACGCTGAAATTCAGCCGCCTTTTTATAGTTGCGCACGTCTACATAACAGTTGCTGATGTAATCATAAATAGATGCAACTTGCAGGTCTTTCTTGCCCAGTGCTTTTTCCGTCGCCCTCAACATCGTGATGTCCGCAAAAAATGAATCGCCGCGTTCGATGAGTTGTTGATGTTCTTCACCGTCCATGAATTGAAGTCGAGTATTAGCGCCGCGAATCAGAGGTCGCAAAGACGTACTCTCCTTTACCATCGGCAAGAGCTTCGCCCATTCCTTGTCAGCCTCTGCATCCTTGCCTGCGAGATAAAACTTGCACCAATTGTCGAAACTCTTGCTATACAACGCGCGTTGGCAGATTTCTGAATTTTTCTCTTCCGTCTTGTCAACGAGTCCGGTTCGAGAGAGATCGTCAAGAACATCACTAGCTTGTACCGGAGACGCGGCAATCATCAGGCCTATGAAGACAATCAGTTGAAGAAATTTTTTCACTGCTTAGCTATTGCGGGCACGCTACGGCAACTTCATGGACGCCGATACTTTATTCCCAATACGATCAAATGTTACTGTTATATGGTTGTCTGATTTGAGGAAATCAAGTGTGGCTAGACTAAAAGAGTTCATGACACCTCAGGGTGAATTCTACGAGCAACCTCCCTTCATCGTACAAGCGATCGAACCAGCCGACACAATCGCTGATCAGATTTTGGAACACATGCGATACGGCTACCAGTTAACCAGCATGACTCCGCTCAACACCGGACCTCACGGCGGTCGGTTGCTGCTCCTGTTTCAGTCGACGACTGCTCGTTGATCGACCCAAAACGCTTAAGCCACAGAAGATTCGGGTGAGAAGCCATAAATGGTATTTAGTTCGCTCATCTTCCTTCTAGGCTTCTTGCCTTTAGTCCTTGCAGTGTATTTCTTGCTGCCGGGACTTTTTTTGCGGAACTGGTTTTTGCTCCTCGCAAGCCTGTTGTTTTATGCCTGGGGCGACATCACCGGTTGCGTGTTGATGATTTTTTCAATATTTATGAACTATGCGATGGCGCTTGGCATTGGGCGTTTTCGGCAGCAGGGTTCGAGTGCAAAAATTGCCACCGCCGCTGCCATCATTGGAAATTTACTGCTTCTGGGCTTCTATAAATACTCTAATTTCGCAATCGCAAACATCAACTGGACAAGAGCGATGTTTGGGATGCCGGAAGTCCCGTGGAACCCTGTGGCACTCCCAATCGGCATCTCCTTTTTCACCTTTCAAGCGATGTCGTACATCTTCGATGTGTACTTCGGAAGGTCCAAAGCACAAAAGGATCCGATGATTTTGGGTTTGCACATTGCATTGTTCCCTCAGTTAATTGCAGGTCCCATCGTTCGTTACCACTACATCGTAGACCAGCTGGTCAAGCGCAACCCCACCATCGATACTTTTGGTGAAGGCATCAGAAGATTTGCTTGCGGTCTCGGTAAGAAGGTCTTGATAGCAAATGTGGTGGCAATTCCTGCCGACAAGATATTCAACTTGCCGCCAGATCAAGTCGGCACTTCCCTAGCCTGGTTTGCCACTATCTGTTACACGCTTCAGATCTATTTCGACTTCTCCGGCTACTCGGACATGGCAATCGGTCTTGGTCTGATGTTCGGTTTTCGCTTCGAGGAAAACTTCAATTACCCATACACCGCATCATCGATTCGCGACTTCTGGAAGCGTTGGCACATCTCGCTTTCGAAGTGGTTCATGGAGTACGTCTACATCCCGCTTGGTGGAAATCGACTTGGCAATACCCGAACATTCATCAATCTTCTTTTAGTGTTTCTTACTTGCGGATTGTGGCATGGTGCAGCGTGGACATTTGTAGTGTGGGGTCTGTTTCACGGTGCCTTTATCGGGATTGAGCGTATGGGACTCGGCGTCAAGCTAAGCAAGTTACCGGCGATTTTGCAGCACGCTTACGTGCTTTTGATTGTGATGATTGGCTGGGTAATATTCAGATCGGAAACCCTGAATCAAGCCATGTGGTTCTTGCGAGTCATGTTCTTAGATTTCAGCGCGCACTCGCAGCCGCATGCATTGGAGTTGTACATCAACAACTTGCTTGCAGTCGTTATTCCAATTGCACTTCTTGCTTGTACCCCAGTGTTCAGCATTTTGTGGAAACGCCCCGAAGAGTTGCAGGCGACTACCGGACAGAACCCGATTGCGTTTGTCAAAGTATTTGCAAATCCGGTGATTCGCCTTGCGTTGGTGTGGATTTGTCTTGCCGGCACGTTAGCCGAGCTAACCGCGGGCGCATACAGCCCATTTCTCTACTATCGGTTCTGAGGAAGTGATGAAGAAAACAACCTCGAAAAACCACTTGGAGAATTGGCTTACCACGGCAATGTTTGTTGCATTGATTGCAACGTTTTCGGTTGGAACATGGATGGTCAAAGGCACAACCAAAGACATTCGAGACGCCAACCACTTAGCAGAACTGGTTTCATACATACCGAACGCGCCACTGCACATCGCACGAGCAATCACCATGGCACTCGAAGGTTGGGCAGACGAACACATCTTGATGCGCGAACAGATACTCGCAGGGCGCGCGCTGTTTATGTATAAGGTATTCAACTATGCAGGCAGACCGAAGGTAGTTGTCGGGCACCGCGGATGGTTGTACTACGTTCCTCACGAAGAAGACAAAGATAAATACAAAAGCGGATTTTATTACCCACAAGTTTCGCCTGGACCGCTCACAAAGAATGAACTCTACGCATGGAACAAAGTCTTGGAAGAGCGCAGAACCTGGCTCGCCAAGCGCGGAATCAAGTACTTGCTGGTTATCGCTCCCGACAAAGAATCGATATACCCAGAGAATTACCCAATCGCAAATGCAGAACAAAAATCCATGCATTTTATCGATCAACTAAAGGAGTACCTGGCGAAGCACTCGCAAGTCGACTTCGTCGATCTGCGGCCCGCTCTCATTGCGGCAAAGCCTTACGCCAACATCTATTACGCACATGATTCACATTGGACAAAAATCGGTGCATTCATTGCATATTCGGAAATAATGAGTCACCTAAGAAAGTACTTTCCGAACATCAAACAACTCACACTAGCTGACTATGATTTGCAGCACGCGTATAGAGAGCGGCTTGACATAGCCAATGGCATCGGGCTTGGCGAAACAGTTACAGACAACACCGTCAATCTTGTCTACAAAAATGCACTGCCGTTGCGTGTGCGCCCAATACCTCTTAACCTTCCAGGCCAAAGCGATACCGAAAGGCGCAACTCAAAAATAACTGAAGCCAAAGGACAGCGCGGTTTGCGCGTGATTATGTTTGCCGACTCATTCGGGCTTTGGTTGAAACCGTTCCTTTTCAGAACCTTCAGCAGAACTACGGTGCAATGGTGCAGCTTGTTCCCTCCAGAACTCATCAAATACGAGAAACCCGACATCGTAATTCAAGAAATCGTCGAACGAAACTTCAAAGGTGCATCGCCGTTCAACCCCCCAGAACTGGAAGAACGCTAGAGAATCTGATACTTTGTGTCGTTACTTTGTGTCGTTTTGCGCCCACGGTCCAGGTAATCAAGAATGAAGGAAGCAGCTACCACATTCAGGTTCGGCGATCTCTTGGTCGCTCTAGAACTGGTCAGCGAAACCGACCTCAATGATGCTCTTCAAGTGGCGCCACAGTTCGGCTTGCCGCTTGGTCGTTCGCTGGTTTTATCAGGCCGGCTGACAGAAGAGGAGTTAAAGCTGGTTGTCGAGTTGCAATCGCTCGTTAATCACAATTCGTATCCGATGGAGTCTGCAAAGCAGGCTGCACGCATGGTTAGAACCAAGGGCGCGACCGCGACGGAAGCACTGAGCACAATAGGTGTGAAGAGTTCTTCCGACAGGAGCACCTTGGGCAGCATACTTCTGGAATCAGGCGCAA
The DNA here is from genome assembly GCA_964478655.1 of uncultured Candidatus Obscuribacterales bacterium. Lineage (GTDB taxonomy): Bacteria > Cyanobacteriota > Vampirovibrionia > Obscuribacterales > Obscuribacteraceae > CAYZJR01. The sequence goes on along the minus strand of CAYZJR010000030.1, from coordinate 24,038 downwards.
TAACGCCGGCCCAATTAGAAGAGGCGAAGCGAGTCAGCTACGAAACCGGCATGCGATTGGGACGAGTCCTAATTCTCAACGGTGTCATCGACCATACTCTTTTGACGAAGGCGCTCGATGCGCAGGCTATGATTCGCGACAAGAGACTTTCAGTAGAACAGGCGGTGGAGCGGCTTAGACCAAACATTTCTTTCAGCACGTCGCCGTCTGCTTTAGCATTGGAAGCGCATGCGTTGCAGCCAAATCCGGCTAAGAAGAACGTCCGATTCGGGGAATTCCTCGTGCTTTGCGGTCTTGCAACGGAAGCAGAAATTCTAAACGCGATGGAAACCAGTCTAAACAATCAGCAAAGTCTAGGTGAGGCAATCGTTGAACTGGGGCTGATCTCAAAGCGCATTTTCGACAAGGCGATGCAACTGCACGACCAGGTGTGCTCAGGAACCATAGCACTCAAACAAGCCACCGACGAGATTCACAAGATGGTTTTCGGCGACGTCACCAACGATCACAAAACGCCTTCACCGGTGCTCGGAGAGCTGCTGAAGCTAACAGGACTAGTCACCGATGCAGACATCGTCGAAGCCATTCAGCTAAGCAACAAATACCCGTCGCTCATTGGAAAGATGTTGGTTGTTTCCGGAGCAATAGACGAAGCCACGTTGATCGCCTCACTGCGCTGCCAATATCTTTTGAAGCACGGATACCTCGATATTGATGGAGCAGTCTCGGCCCTGCAATATGCCAAGAAAAACAAGGTTAGCTTCGATGACGCCTTGGAAGAATTAGGAATTCGAAAGCCGGTTGCCGAGTAGTACGAAGCAACCTCAAAACGGTAGAATTACCCTTCTAATTGCGTCTGGCGGAGAAATCACGTGAAATTGAAGGGCAGAACACTACGCACAAGTACTCTTGCAATCGGGCTAATGATGGCCACCGGAATAGCGGCAGCTGGGTCAATGTGCCTCCCGGTCTATGCCGATGATACTGCTGGAGCGCACTATGAGGAAGGCATGAGCCTTCTCAAGCAGAAGAAGACCGCAGAAGCTATTCAAGAGTTTGACCTATCTATAGGAACAGCCGAAACAGACGCCCGAGCCTACATCGGTCGCGGGCGCGCCTTCTACGAACAACAACACTATGGACTTGCAATCAAAGATTTTACCCAAGCCATGACCTATGACGAGCACAGCGCCGTTCCTTACTTGTGGCGCGGTCTTGCCTACGTCGCAAACAACCAACATAAGAGTGCCGTTGAAGACTTTGAAAAAGCAATCAAGATCGATCCGGATTTGTCGGACGCATACAGCGGTCTGGGAGAAGCTTACAAAGGACAAGGACTGCGCGAAGAAGCGATGCAAAACTATGTTATCGCTCTGAAAAAGAATCCCAGAAATGCGCGCGCTCTCGTTGGACGCGGTGACGTATTCAAAGAGTTGGGGAAGTATGAAGATGCGCTCAAAGACTACAACTACGCCATTCAAATCGAACCGGAATACGGCAAGGCATACATTCAACGTGGTGCCGCATATAGTGGCTTATCGAAACCGGAAGACGCAGTAAAAGATTTCGATCGCGCACTGTCTTTCGACCCCGCTAACACCGATTTGAAGGCTAAGCGCGGCAAGGAATACTTCAAACTCAAAAATGCTCAGCAAGCACTCGAAGACTTCACGGCTGCGATCAAACAGGACAATACAAACGCAGACCTCTACTACCACCGCGCCAAAGCTTGCATGCAACTTGGCTCCGACGGAGCTGCGATGGCAAATCTGGAAGATGCCATTCGTCTGGACCCGAACCAGGCCAATTTTTACCTGGCACGCGCATTCCTATGGCACAAACAAGGAAAATCCATTCTGGCTAGGGAAGACATTAAAAGAGCCCAGTTTTTTAATCCTTCTTTGCCTAAAAACATCGAGTTCGAGTATGACCCGAAAAACCCGGATCGCTGGATGGAAGAGACTTTCCTGACCGACGTCAACAAGACCGGAGAATCTGATAATTCTGAAGGGTTAAAGAATACCGGGTCGTTGGGCGGCCAATAATCGCCAAAGTTCCTCCTTAAAAAGCCTCTGAATTTGACCTCTTGCTATATGATCGAAGCAGGAGTATTTAGCCATGGACAGCAAAGAACTAATCCGGCTGATTCGAGAAAGATATGCGTCCTTTCAGTCTTACGAGGACCAAGGCACCGCAGTTGAAGTCCTCGATGTCCCCGAATTGGGATACAGCCAAACGTACTCTTTTCGCACATCCTTCGTTCGCCCCACCACCAAACTGTTGTTCGAATGGTGGATTGACCAGAAAGCCATAAACCAAATGCTCGTCAAAGGACGCGAGAGTGTGGTTAGGCTCTATGGCGCCGACGAGGTTGAGAAACTAGAGAAACTGTCGTCCGACATCGCGATGGATATGGTTGGGGGGCTCTCAAAGAGTTTGAACAACCTAGTCGTTCCGCTCCTTATGCCTTATGGGGCGAAACGCAACAGCCTCCTCGACCTTGACCCAGACCTTATCACGGTTGACAGCGACGAAGACCCGAGTCTGTTTCGACTGTTCCTATCTGACAAGACAGCCCATGCTGATACCACTTATTGGGTTCATAAAGACGATTTGACCTTGAGGAAGGCTCAAATTGTTCAAGGCGGCTTGACTGAGTTTGTATGGAAGCTCGGTCTCAAAGGTCTCTCCATACTGCTTCCGAAGGAAAAAGCAGAAGCGGTGCGCGAGTCGACGAAGGGCAATGTACGCCCTATTCTCACTTGCATCTTTTCAGACATCAAATACAACCACTCACCTGATATCGCGCTTTCTTAATTGCTCTAATCTAGGTGAAGACAGAATCAAATCCATTTGGGAATGGAACTCATCTAGATAATTTCCGTCACATACGCATCTCACATTAACGAACAAAGTCCACCATTGTTGCCTGATATGTTTCGTGTCTCACATAACATATCGTGAATAGGAAAAACAAAAGTTCAATCGGACTGGTATCTGAGCTATTATTACTGCCCACCCATTTTAGGAATCCCAAGACATGTTGAAGCCAAATGAAACAACCAATGGCTGGAACATCCCGAGACCCGGGACGAAACTTGCATGCACGGTCAAAGCCTCCGACACCACCGGGTACATAGTGCACATCACGGACAGGGACGCATACGGTCTTTTGTCGGCAGAGAGAAGAAAACTTGAAGTAGGTGAGACAATCAACGCGTATTTCGTTTGTTTGCATCGCGGCAAATGGCTTCTGACTTTGCTTCCGACACCGACCGTCGAGATGCCGAACCCGCTTCTGAGCTGAGCGCGCCCGGATTGCTGCATTGCGATGTTCTCAAACAGAAGGCACTCGCTGCCATTGCTGCTCTCGTTGCTGCCGCCGTTTTGTGCGCCGAATTTGCAGCCGTCGCCCAAGCGTATGTAGGGTCAGAACAGCGCGTAAATGTGCACGGCATAACGTTTGTGCTCAAAGAATATAACTGGAACAGTAAAGATGGCATGCTCTTGCAAGCTTGGCGCAAGGGAAAGCGTCTACTGGAAAAGCGTGGGCATAGGTTTTTCCTTTATTGTTTTGACAAAGAGGAACAGCCACTAGACATCGACTCGAGCACAAAAATTCCGACTGCAGATTTCAACGGAGATGGTGTACAGGACATCATCATTGAGGAGTGGACAGGCGGAGCGCACTGCTGTTACACGTTTGAGATCTATTCGTTGAACGGCTCTTCGTCGCATCGCGGTTCTCCGTTGCATGGCGATTCTTCGCCGCAACTGACTCGATTGTGGCGCCACGAGGCAGGGCATGGGCATTTGAAAGTGTTTTCGAATAAGCATGGATTGCCGACACTCTCAGTTGAAGACAGTACATTCGCTTACTGGGGACCGTTCGGATTTGCAGACAGTCCGAGACCACCCGTGTACCTGCGCTGGGTTAGGGGCGGGCCGAGACGCGGCGACGGCTATCAAATCGATCGTGCAAAAATGCGACGACCCTTTGATGCGGGTCGGTTTGCTGAAGTGCGGAAAGAACCCATGGATGCAGACGCCTCGAAATTTTTCATAGAAGAAATGTACAAGGGCAATGCCGCACAGGCGATAAATCTCTGGAGCGACCTGCCTGCAAAAGACCGACAATACTGTTTTTCCAGCTTTCTGAAACAGTTCAAAACTAGTCCGTTCTACTATCAGTTAGTTAAATTCAATGGTTCGAAACCCATAGCCGAGATACAGAGGTTCGCTTCCGGACTTTGATTCACTGCGTCACTGTATCTTTGGAAGCGACCGCTGATATGGACTCCAAGTTGGCATCGAGGTCGGACTGATTGATATTACCGATTTGATAGTGCCGAACCTGTCTCTTAGAATCAAACACCAAAAGCGTCGGTGCAGTGAAGACTCCCAGTTGTTTCGCGGCCTTCTTTCCATCAGCAGTGTTGATGTCCACTTTGACCAACTTAACCCCTGGATGTTTTTCCTCGAAGTCGTCACTTAGCGAATCGCTTTTTGCTTGCGCTTTCGCACGCGATTTGTGCACGCCCTTCTTCGGTGGGGCAATGGCCAGCTCTACGTTTGCACGCTGCATATTTTTCTCTTCAAAATACTTGGCGACTTCCGGTGAGCGCGCACTCAACTCAAGAGAACTGTCCGTAAACAAAGCCACCATCGCACCGTATGTGGCATCACCGCTTACTGCGGCAAGTTTCGACAGCCCCGACTGGTCGAATAATACTTGCGTTCCATCCATGACTGGAGGAGCGATTAAGGTCCTCGGCAACGAGGCGAGGTAATCTCTCAACTCAATCGGCGCTCTGTCTCTGCTACCAACTGCAAGCGCATGCTCAAGCCCGGTTCGAGCTTTGGCCCAGTCTTTCAGTCGATAGTAATTTTGAACTTTACGCAGCTCTCGCAAAAACTCAGCATCGCGAGAACGCTTGCGCACAATCGATTTAGCATCGATTTCAGATGGTGTCGTAATAGGTGACTCATTTGAATTTTTGTCGATCCAACTCACCAGTGAATCGAGCATGTAGTCGGTAAACTGTCCCTCTTCGAAGATCATATGCTCGCTTTGACCAGCCAAGACGAGATCTTTGTCGAGGGTTCCGACTTCGTTGAATAGTTTCATCGATCTGTTCGCTGGTATCAGGCGATCGCGATAGCCTTGAACGATTAGTACCGGCGTGGTTCTCACTTCATGCGCGATCTTGTGATTCGCGCTGAGCAATCGTTTCAACGCCACCAATTCTTTCACCTTCATGTCGCGGCGAACTTTGGGGCTTGTAATCAAAGTTTCCACGACTTCGGGTTTCTTGCTCACGCGGTCTTTCATAACCTTGTTCATGTTTACTTCTGCGTTTGGTCCCCGGAGCAAACCAGTGGCAAGAACACGGATCTCTGTTGGGAGAGTGTATTTTCCGGTCCCTTGAGGAACTGACGTGATGCACCCATCAACCAGTTCGGGAAATCGAGCGGAACTTTGCAGCGCGAGGGCGCCTCCCATTGATTCACCAAGAATGAAGACAGGAAGCGTTGGATGAATGCGGCGCAGATACTCCAAGCCTTCACGGATATCTTTAAAAGTCAGATCGTAGTCAACGTCTTTCTCTGGCTCGTTTTCTTTCCAGGAGCCGAATCCGCGCACGTCAATTGCATAAGTCTCGATGCCGAGTTTGCTCAATCGCTTTCCGAGCGGAGCATAAGTTTCTTTGTGCATCGAAAGTCCATGCACGCATAACATAGCCGCCCACGGTTTCCTTTTTGCGTCTTTCCATGCTGTGAACGCCGCATGTCCAGGCAGTTCGATGGTTTCAGATTGAGACTCATCAGGAAGCGAACTCGCTTGCCTGGTTCTTGCGGATGCTTTCGAAGTTGAGCAGGATTTTTCTGGTTCGGATGATTTCGCTGCGGTAGTTTGTTTCGCGGCAGTCGGCAATGGCGTCGCACACAGCAACATCGAACTCGTTGCAATCAGACTCAGCGCGACAGAAACACGTCCGCTGAAAACCTCGCCGAACATAATGTTTACCTCTTGGTCCAACGACCGTGATTGAACACTAAGCCAGACAGGTCGACCATGGATTAGTTCCCAAATTAAAAGGGCGGAGCCCCATCCGCCCTTTCCTTATTTAAACTCGTTCGTAGTTCGCTTTTGTTCCTTGTTTCTAGCGTCCGAAAGGTGCTACCGGTTGAATCGGGACAGGTCCTTCCATGGGAGGCATTGCTGTGCCGTAGTACGTTTGCCCGGAGTTCTGTCCGGAGCTCTGCCCGTAGTTTTGTCCGTTATATTGACC
>CAYZJR010000030.1:14456-17645 GCA_964478655.1 uncultured Candidatus Obscuribacterales bacterium | reverse complement strand
TTGACCATAGCCCTGCCCGTGGAAGCCCTGACCATTGCGAAGTGCATTTGCTCTAATTACCTCTGCAATTCCTTGCGCGAATTGTTGTCCGTTGAGGCGCGCTTGTTGCGAAACTTGAGCAGTGTCTTGTGCGGGTTGCGTTGTTTGCTGAACAACAACTGGCTGTTGATTTTTTTCAGATGTGTTGGCTAGCATCGCGCCGAGACCCATGCCGATTGGAAGCGAGGCATATGCACCGGGATAAGCATAGGGCGGGGGATATGCAGCGTAGTTAGCGGGCGCGGTCGAGTGACCGTACGCATATCCTGCCGCCGCATATGGTGCACCGGGATGAGCATAAGCACCACCATAGGCACCACCATAAGCACTGCGGCTCGCATTGTTCGTGTAGCTGTAGTTGTTTGTGGTATCACCGTTTCCACTCACGGTGCGAGTATTGTTATCGAAGTTTCCATCATTCGTCGGATGATTGTTGAATTGGCGATTTCCTTTACCATTGTTTGGATGATTGCCTTGGTTTGGGAATTGGCGCTGCTCACCGCCCCTGCCGATGAGTCCTTGATTTTGAAAGGCACCACCTTGCAAGGCGCCGTTACGACCACCAGCTTGCATTCCGCTTGCTCTACCACCATTAAATCCATGTCCACCGATTCCGCGCGCTTGTGCTGGTAAGGAGCACAAAAGAACGATCGATACTGCCACTACGCTTGCTATCGTCTTTGTGCTTTTGTTCGTATTCATGATCGAGGTCCTCCGTGCATTGGTCTCGTAACTACCAATACTCGGCCGGGCGAAAAAGGTTTCGCCTTCAATTCTTAAGAGACTGTGAAAACCTCAACGTTTTCGAGGTTCGGCATCCACTGTTCGAGGGATGTTGATCTGCGAGTCATCGCCTTCTTCCGGTCGCATCGCAAGCGACAGAGCATCATTAACCCGCTTCGCTTTGAACAACGGAACGATTCGATTCCAATAATCTTCTGCTATAAAGGATGGTCTTTTGTTCTCAATTACACATCTGAAAATGTACGCGAGATAAGTAGACACAATAGTGCGCGCGTTTTTCGGATTTTTCGCGCCTTCCAAGATGTCGTTTTTCATGAAGCCCAAATCTTTCGGGTACTCGGCAACAAGAATCTTCAGGACAGATTCCCTTATGTTTGTAGGTTGAATGCGAGGATCAGCCACGTTCAACGAACCCAATTCAGTCTTGTACTTTTCGGCAACCTTCGCGGCTTCTGCATCGTCGCCGGTCGCCTTGAGCGCATCGATATAATTGCTGGCTGTCGTAGCAATAGTCTTAGGATTTGCAATCGCATATTTAGAATAAAGATCCAAAGCAATTTTGTAAGTCGATGCAGCGCTCTTGAAGCTTTTCACATTGAAAAAGATTGTGCCAAGATTTGATGCAATGGCGGCGGACTGCAGGTCTCTTTCTCGGTTCGGCAACAGTCGCAGGGTGAGCAGTGCTTTCGAGAGATACTCTGTTGCTTCGTTAAACTTCTTGTGTTCGGCGTATAGCATTCCGAGGTTGTTTTGATACGTTGCAAGCGAAGAAATGGTGTCATTCAACTTTTCTCTCTCACTTTTAATAGCTTCAATGTATATATCTTCAGCATCAGACACCCGCCGTTTGGACGCAGCGTAAACGCGAGCTAGGTTGTGCAGCAAAGTCGTGCGATTTGGCTCGGCATCACCGGCGACACCAGCACGCACATCGAGCGCTCGCACTTGATACTGTTCCGCTTTGGAATAACGAGTCAGATGCCTGTTCAATCGCCCCAAAATATCCAGGGTCGAAACAACTTCAATTGATTTGTCTCCCAAAATCTTTTGATCGAGATCAAGTGCTTTTAGAAAGAACGGCTCGGATTCTTTGTAGCGGCCCTGGAAATAGTAAAGCCAGCCAAGAGCCTTCAGGGTCTCAGGAAGACGCCTATCTTCAGAACCAAGTTCTTCAGCCACTTTCAGCGCCAGTTTGTATTCATTCTCTGCCTCTTGAAAGCGACCACTCCTGCGCGCTTCGCTCGCTGCATCAAAGTGGTCCTTCCATTTTCTTGAACTCGACTGTTTTGTGGAGGGAACGGCCGGAACTATTGCCTTTTTCTTGGGTGGAACAGCCAGAGCAGAGCTTGTCGGTGCAATCAAGACTGAGATTGCAGAGAGAACGAGAAAGCAATGGCGCATTGAAATTGTCTCCCCATCGTAGAAACACTAATGTTACCGCGTCGACTTACACGATTTTCTCACGTTGACATTCATAAGCTCTCCAAACGCCCCAAAATTCGCACACGCGGTGGCAAAAGAGCCGTGTGCAGCGAGATCGTTATCATCGCAAAAAGGAGAGTTGGATGAGCAGGAGAGGCGACGACGGCAGAGGTGCCGCGCAAAACGAAGGCGGACGATTTGGACTCGACGGAGGACGTCGTGACAATTCGAATTCAGCCAGACAAAACGCTTCTGGTGAGTTCAGCAACGCTCGACTCTCTGATGTCAGACAGGCAGGAAATCGCGATCAAGAGTTTCGTAATCGAGATTATCTAAACTCTCCAGGTCGTGCGCCGCAAGAGTTCCGTCAAGGCAACTATCGTGCACAAGCAAACTACCGACAAGAGTCGCGGCAAGAATCGCATTTGCCAAATCTTCAGATAGATGCCAGAGTTCAAGCGCATGCCCGTGCGGAGATTGATTTCAATCCGAGAAATCAAGATCGAGATCGTAGTCGAGATCGTGACCGCGGTCGTGGACGTGATCGAGATCGTGGGGATGACCGTTGTCCGCCACCAAAGCCGGAGCCGTGTCCACCGAAGCCTCCAAGGCCGGAACCTCCGTGTCCGCCCAAGCCGGATTGCCCGCCGCCAAAGCCTCCAAGGCCGGAACCTCCGTGCCCACCCAAGCCGGATTGTCCGCCGCCTAAGCCGCCAAAGCCTCCAAGGCCGGAGCCTCCGTGTCCGCCCAAGCCGGATTGCCCGCCACCTAAGCCTCCAAGGCCGGAACCTCCGTGCCCACCCAAGCCGGATTGTCCGCCGCCTAAGCCTCCAAGGCCGGAACCTCCGTGCCCGCCCAAGCCGGATTGCCCGCCGCCTAAGCCTCCACGACCGGAACCTCCGTGTCCGCCTCACCATCCGCCGAGGCCCGAGCCTCCGTGTCCGCCTCACCATCCACCGAGGCCCGAACCTCCGTGTCCGCCTC
>CAYZJR010000030.1:0-14356 GCA_964478655.1 uncultured Candidatus Obscuribacterales bacterium | reverse complement strand
CCTCCGTGTCCGCCTCACCATCCACCGAGGCCCGAACCTCCGTGTCCGCCTCCGCGCCCACCGCACTATCCGTATCCGACGCGGCCAGAACCGTGCGAGCCCTATCCACCGCCCTGCCCACCATGGCAAGTGCCGGACTGGAACTACCCACCAATTCCACCAATCGATTGCAACCCCAGACCAAGACCAGATTGCAATCCACCACCATGCAACGGTCCGATCGAGTGGTATCCACCCGTTCCGGAATTTCCGCAACCGGCACCACCCGTAGTGCCACCTATAGGCGGCTTCGATTTCAACGTATCGATCTCAGCCGGCGGCTCCGCATCGTTCGGCATCGGCTTTGATACCCAAGTGCAGTTCCCAACGCCGGTTCCTACCTACGAACCGCCGCAGCAATGGGAATACCCTCAAGTTCCGCAGTATCAGCCACAACCGCAGTATCAGCCGCAGCCAATGCCGCCAGACTACTCGCGACCACAATATCCTTCGGCGCAAGTCCCGGCCTACGACTATCCTGCACAGCCAAGACCGAATCAGCAATTGCCGATGTATCCATCGCCGGCTCCGCAACAACCACCGGCGTACGATTATCCTGCTCCACCGCGACCGCAGCCGCAGGTGCCCTCGTACGACTATCCGGCTCCACCGCGTCCTCCTCAAAATGAGGTTCCGACTCCGCAACCATTCCCACCACCGGAACAACCGCAACCGTTCCCACCACAAGAACTTCCGCAGCGACCACCTGAAATCACTCCGGGAATCGACAACGGCGATGCCACCATCGGTAGTTTCCCGCCACGCAATCCAAACGCAATGACGGGCTCTGAGTTTTTCACTCAAGTCTTGGGAGCAAACCCGTATGACTCGCGTGTGCTCGGCGTGGTCGGACCAGAGCGAGAAGCAGCAATCATCCGCGAAATCGAAGCTGGCAACATTCCTGATTTCTTGCGGCATCCAAAAACTGTTCGCATTCAAGACAGTCAGGGAAATACTGCAGAATTCCAAGTCATGCCTGACTATCTCGCAATCGGAAGCAACGAAGATTTCGTCCGCGTACCGCTCACACCCGCAGTGGCAAGAGCAATCGCAAACAAGTACGGATTCGATCTGCCAACCGAAAAACTCTGCAAAGCGATCTACAATCAGTCCGATGCAGTGCGCTTAACCGGTCATGGGCTAGTCAACGACAAATCCGATGCCAACTATATGGCAGGCAATGGATTCGCGCTCAGACACGACTCAATGATCGATCGCGATTTGCAAAATGTTCCACCCGGCACACTGGTCGCCGGACACAAAAAGGACATCATCCTGAGCAACTTCGCCAAGAACAACCCAGATAGATTGGACTATTTTGGACTGTACCGCTCAACCGGAACGCCAATCCAAGGCTCCGGCGGCGGTGCCCACGAAGTCACCTACCAGGACTACAGCCACGCAGCGCGCCTGGTGTCACAGAGAGTCGTCGTGAACGGAGTGCCCATGAGCTACGAACAACTGCTGCAAGACAAGCGATACGCTCACCTCGCAACCGACGAAGGAAGCCTGGACGCAAGCAGGATCTATCGCTAAGGTTCGGAACTGACTAAAGCTGTACAATGCGCTCTGGACAATCGTTGGTTCGGTTGTACCGCACCACTGCGCATTGAAATACCGTGATCATCTCAGCCGAAGAAATCAAAACCGCACAAAGTAACGTCGCAAAACATTTGCAACCGACGCCGCTATTCTTCTCGCGTTTCTACAGCGCGCTGACCGGTTGCCGCGTTTACTTCAAGCTCGAAATGCTTCAGCCAACGCACTCGTTCAAAGTGCGAGGCGCATTCAATGCGGTTATGTCGATGACTCCCGAGCAACTCCAGCGCGGAGTCTTCACCGCATCTGGTGGCAATCATGGATTAGGCGTCGCAATCGCCTGCGCGACTTTGAACGCACCATGCACGATCTATCTCCCAGAGACTTCACCAAAACTCAAAGTCGATGCAATCAAAAAACTCGGCGCAAGAACGATTCTTCTCGGTCGCTCATGGGATGAAGCAAACGCTGAAGCCATCGCCGTTTCCAAAGACCAAAACGCGTCATATGTCCACGCGTTCGATAACCCTCTGGTGATGGCGGGGCAAGGCACCATCGTCACAGAACTGTTGGAACAGTTGAAACAATTAAACCAGTCGGCAGATCTGATCGTCGCATCAATTGGCGGCGGCGGTTTAGTATCTGGTATCATATCCGCCACCAAGCATTTCACACCGCAAACGCGCGTCGCAGGCGTCGAGACGATGGGCGCAAACTGCATGTCTGAAAGCCTGGCAGCAAATAAAATCGTCGAATTGTCTGCAATAACTTCCATCTGTGACAGCCTCGGCGCACGCAAAACTGCACAGCGCCAATTCGACATAATCTCAAACAACATCAGCGAAGTCGCCCTAGTCTCTGACGACGACGCAATCGACACGCTGCTGCAACTTTTGGCAGAAGAAAAACTATTAGTCGAACCAGCCGCATCTTGCTCACTCGCTGCACTGGTCAATAAGAAAATCAAAACAACCGGCAATGAAACAGTTGTAGTAGTTCTGTGCGGTGGGAACATTGCATTGGATCGCGTCTGCCAATGGCAAAAAGATCGCGCGCAAACGGTTAACACCTAATGCTCGGAATTCTAACGAATCAATTTCGTGACTCCGTGACTTCAAACACTTTTCTTTAGAACGAGCAATTCTCATTTTCAGATGTATTTATCGCTAGTTGTCATGCACGCATGCAAAATCCAAAAATCGCAAAACCCTCGCAACTAGCATATCGAGCCAATTTTGAAGATATGTTGCGACGTGTTCGAGCCATCTCAACTGACACGCGCATGTAATCAAGATGAACCCTTTTGCATGCCGCACCGAACCTCTGTTGCAGTTGCATGCATCAAAAAGCCCCAAATTACCCCTCTTTCGCCCTCAAATTGCAACTAATTCTCAATTCTTGAAACTAACTGCGAAAAGGGTGGCACCTGTCATTGCAAACTGTCTCTCGAAGCGTGCACTGTTAACGTCATTGCCTCTCGAAGCCCAGCCCCTCAACTGCTTTGGTGCGGGTACAATTCCCAAAAACCACGGGTGATGCAAATGCCAACACCATTAGGCGAAATTCTTCACAACATCGCAGATCACACGGAAACCATTCTCCATGTGCTCAACGAGCCTAATCTTGCTGCTGATGTCGTTCAGAGAATGAACGATCACATTCTTTTAGAAGAGAAAGAAAACAGTGCGAAGCTCGAAGAAATTCATCGCAGTAATCCTACGACGCTGACTCAAAAGTTGCTCGATCACAGCTTCTTTATTCAAAAGATGCTCTCTGGACCAACCATGTCCCTAGCGTTGAAGAAAGAATTGTTAGATCATTTTGCTGAGGAACATTTGGAGTGGCGCGAACAGTTGGGTCCTGAAGCATTCTCAGACACTGCGTCAGCGCAAGGTTCTTCTCCTGCTTCAATATATGGTTCACCGTCCCATTCTCACGGTGGCAGTGGTGGCGCTCACTCTCATGGCGGCGGTGGTGCACACACTCACGGTGGTTCCCAATCTCATTCACATGGTGGTCACTCTCATAGTGGCTCCCAATCACAATCTCATGGCTCCGGGCATTCTCATGGAAGTTCCGGAGGGCATCAAAAATCAGAATCTCAGAAACCGTCATCTGATACCGCATCTGATGACAAAAAATGGACAGTCGGACCGCTTTGGCCACGAGGAGAATAAATCGTGTGGAAAAATCACCAAATATTATCACCCCTGCCTCTGACGAATGAACAAGCGCAGCAAATGCTGGCTTCGGCTGTTCAAGAGGTTCGCCGCACAGTGGTCGCTCGCCGACTCATCGCTTTGTTCGGACCTTTGGGTGCCGGCGTTGAGAGTGTTCCGTTAGAGACGATCAAGGAAGACGAATCCGCCGAAATCGATCTCGAAGGCAAACCAGATCCACATCCAATCGGGACTCACGAAAAAGAAACCTACGTTCGCGTCCCAATCATATATAAAGATTTCCTTCTTCACTGGCGCGACGTGAAATGGAGCCAAGATATTCATGCTCCGCTCGATAACACCAACGCGATTAGAGCCGCGCACCAAGTCGGCGACGCCGAAGATGACTTAGTTTTCAACGGTCACAAAGAGCTCGGCATTCATGGTTTGCTCAATTACCCCGGCTCATTGAAAGTGAGCGGCGGCGATTGGATGACACCAAACGAGCCCGTGAAGGATGTGTACGCAGCCATAAAAAAATTGTTGGATGCAAATCATCACTTCCCTTATGCACTCGTCACATCGCTAGATCTGTACGAAGCATTGTTGAAACCAGTTAGAGAATCGCCAGCACTTGAACTCGAACAAGTAGGCAAAGTCTGCGAAGACGGCGTGATGTGGAGTCCACAGATTCCACCAGGCACCGCTGCAGTAATTGCTACCGGCGCACAGAACTTCGACCTCGCAGTCGCTGAAGATCTGCAAATCGCATACCTCGGACCAAACGACATGAACTACAGATTCCGCGTTTACGAATCAGTTGTTCTGCGCGTGAAACGTCCAACCGCAGTTTGTGTGATTTCTGCGAAAGGCGCGAAACAAGCAGCGAAGTAATCGCTCAAACTAAGCCACTCAAACAATCTCCGGCGACAGCTGGAGATTGTTCGTTTTTACCTTTCGAGGATTAACCGTCGGCCCGGAAAATCGAACGTAACAGACTTGAATTTTCTGAGAAAGTCATTCCCTAAGACCATTTCTGAAGTAGCAGATGAAGCCTGAGCTTCTGGAAACACATCGATGAGAAGCGACCCAGATTTCGCCCCACCAATTTCGACACTGTTCAATAAAACCTTGGCACTGCTCAGGTTCCCGAGCCACGGGCCAGAAATTCGATAATTGTAATCCAGCTTCCCAATCAAAATCGGCTTCAACAATGAATCCGCAGACATACTATATGGGCAGCCCGTATCAATTAGTGCCATCAGGTTCAGTTTGCCGTTCAAAATGACATTGCAATATGGTCGATGGGTTCGCATCTTGATTGGTATGATGATCGCGTTTGATGTTCTGCTCTGGTCGAACTCGGTAAACAAAACTACTTTATGCTTTGTGTAATCGATTTGAACAACGAAGTTTTCGAGAATATTGCCACCAAGAAATCCACTCAGAGATTTGTGTCCTTCGAGTCCAGTTTGCTCAGCTAAGGAGACGTTCGGTAATGCTAGGTCTCCCATTTTGAACTCACGCGCTTTAAAGAAACCATACTCGTAAGACGTGCCATTAGCCATGGTGCCCTTTAATTTAACCGGACCAGCAACAGCAATTCCAGGCATTGCGTGTTTCCAAAGATCAGAGTGACTGCAACCAGTGTCTAACATCAACCTGACTGAATGACCATTCACCTTTGCTGGCACGCAAATATGGTATCCGTCGTCATAAGAGAACGGCAAAACAATTGAAGTGTTCTCAATTCTATTGAAAATGTATCCCCTCGAGCTTTCACCGGACGGGTTTTCGAAATCAATCAAAGGATTGCAGAGCTGCATCCGGAGCCGATCCTCCGGACTGGCAATGGCCATTGCTTGCTTGCGATCGGCTTCCGCCATGTCGATATTACCAAGCAATTCATGGACTTGCGCTCGGCGGCTCCAGGAAAAAGGATCTTGTTCTGTCCCGGATTCTAAACCAATGGTCCGAATTTCCAAGGATTTATCGAGCAAACCAAGCTCTTCGTAGGCACTGGCAGCTGTATCATATGGACAGGACCAAGTAGCACCTAGCTTCAGCATGGCTTTGCTGTCATCGATCGCTCTATCTAATTGCCATTGAGTATGGTAAAGATGACTGCGGCGGTGATAGAAATCTATGTCTTTTGGTTTGAGTTTAATTGCTGCTGTCAGATCATCAATTTGGGACTGCCTTCGTCCAAGTAAAGCGTAGGCGTCAGCTCTAATCGAATACGCTCTTACTTCGGAGGGGCAATTTTTGATGATCACCGTACATTCATCGATAGCATTTTGAGCCTTGCGCATGCCTAGATACAAGCGGCCTCGCTGCACATGAATCTCGTTTGCGAACGATTTACTGGGAGGGGCGAGAGCTAAAGCCTTATTGCAATCTTGAAGCGCTTCCGAATACCTTTCAAGCCTTTCTAAGGCTGTTGCGCGATACAGATAAACTTCAGGCGACTGCTGCAGAGCGATTGCCTTGCTACATTCCTCGACCATTCTCTGATCGTCCTTTTCGCGTTCGTAAACCAATGCCCTTGTCGCATACGCAGAGGCAAGTTTGGGATCGAGTTCGATGGCTTTGTTGCTATCACGGAGCGCACTCCAAGTACGATCGTCTTCCAAGTTAATGCTAGCCCTGTTGGAGTATGCGCGAGCGGAATTTGGAACTATAGCAATTGCCCTGTCGCAGTCCTTAAACGCTTTGTCAAATTGTCTGAGCTTTCCGTATACTCTAGATCGTTCGATATAGGCCTCAGCGTTCTTTGGTTCTTTGCGAATCAAACTTTTTAAATAGACCAGAGCTTCATCACACTTCTCCTGCGCCACAAGATCCTTTGCCTTCTTCAACAGGTCGGTCGATGTTGTGTCCTTCGCGTCAACTCGCGATGAGGCAACCAAAATTGATGAGGCAATAAGCCCTAAGGCGATGAATCGATGGAGTTTGAATCGCAGCATGCAAGACCATCCACTTTTATTGCAAACCTGCGTTATTAAGCTACATAAGAGCTAGTATAATCGTTCCCACTTCCGTACACCAAGCTAAGAGGTGCACCATGGTACTTACGTACTCAACAATGCTGTCTTTGGGAACCAAAGCCCCCGAATTCTCCCTCAAGGACGTCGTCACGGGCAAAGAAGTAAGCAACGAAACGTTCGACAGCAAAAAGCTGATGCTCGTCATTTTCATGTGCAAGCATTGCCCATACGTGGTGCACATTCAAACTGAATTGGCGAAACTCTCAGCCGACTACGAAAACAAAGACATTGGCATAGTCGGAATTTCTAGCAACGACGCCGAAACATATCCGGACGATTCGCCGGAAAGTCTGAAAGCGTACGCGCAGCAGATGAATTACAAGTTTCCGCTTTTGTTTGATGGAACGCAAGAAGTGGCGAAGCGATACACTGCAGCATGCACACCTGATTTCTTTCTTTTCGACAAAGACCGCAAGCTTGTTTATCGCGGTCAATTCGACGACAGCAGAAAGAGCAATTCTGAGCCGATTAATGGCAAAGATTTGCGTGACGCGATTGATAGTGCGCTCGCCGACAAACCGGTTTCGCAAACTCAAAAACCCAGTACTGGCTGCAACATCAAATGGAAGGCAGGCAATGAGCCGCCATATTTTGGCGTGCAATAGACCCAGAACCTGCACCTTACTGAACCGCCAATAATCCGACTGTTCCCACCCAGTTATGAAGTTTAAGCACTTTTCTAACTTCAGTAACGACGATGGGCAAAATCGGTCGCCGTTTCCATAATAGAAAAACCGCGGGAAACCCAAAGGCAAACGGCGCAATTAGCGTCACCTGTTCCTCATCGGTCCCGCGTTAACCAGAATGATAATCTGACCACCAAACGAGTCACACCAGGGTCTGCCTCGGCAGCGTGCGCGCGGCCATGCAGGTAAAACCTCCGCCGTTCGTGCGCGACCCTGGGGTGGGGCGTTATTCAGGAGGTGCTCAATGCAGACAGTAGCAATCGCAGCAATCGCTCTAGTCATGATCGCAATCGCCATCAAATTGGCCTTGCCAAAGCTATTGGTCAAAGTGACAGTCCTGGAATACCAGCGTGGTCTCATGTATCGCGACGGTAAGTTCGTCAAGGTATTGGAGCCTGGCTCATACTGGACGTTTCCATTCAACACACAGGTCACAATGATCGACATTCGCCAGGCGTACACTATCATCCCAAGTCAGGAACTCCTGACCGCCGACTGCATGTCGGTCAAGATGACACTTGCCGTGCAGTACAAAGTTGTAGATGCATACTTGGCGATCAACATGGTCGACTATTACGTTAGCGCACTATATACGGTGACACAGCTTGCACTGAGAGATATCGTTTCTTCAATGAAGATCGACGAACTCATGTCTGCGCGCCAGAAAGTGGCTGACGAACTCTACGCGTCCGTATCGGGTAAAGTCGCAGAGTTCGGTCTGGAACTCATCACTGCGAACATCAGAGACATGATGGTTCCTGGTGAAATGAAGAAAGTGATGAGCCAGGTAGTGAAAGCTCAGAAGGAAGCTCAAGCAGCATTGGAGAAGGCACGTGGCGAAACTGCCGCGCTGCGCTCTCTGGCAAATGCAGCGAAGATGGTGGAGGACGCTCCAACACTCATGCAGTTGAGACTCCTGCAGTCTATCGGTGAATCTTCAGGCAACACTGTTGTCTTCGGAGTGCCCGCAAATGGTTCTGCTCTGCCACTTGCAAAAAAGGCAAAGACCGACAAGCCCGAGACTGAGCATGAATAGGAAAATACCTGAGATGGAAAACCTCTCGATAATCTCGAGAGGTTCTTTCTTTCAGTCGCAATTTTGGTGGAACCAGCGACGATTACTGGGGTGCAAGGATTCGAACCTCGGAATGGCTGGACCAGAACCAGCTGCCTTACCGCTTGGCGACACCCCATCGGTGCACAGAAGAAGTCTATTAAATTAAACGAGCGGGTGTCAAATGAGGGACAGGTGAATTCAAGCAGTAGACTCGTTCACGCGGATGCCCGCCTCGAAAAGGAGCTTCTCTAAACCAGTGGCGATGAGATAGATGCCCTCTTCTTCCGGCATGTATGGATAAGAGTACACTCCCTCTCCATAAGTACCCTCGATTCTGTAAGCATCAGGCACCCCACCTACAAAAGCTTGGGCAGGGACTTCGGTCATACACGAGAGTTCTAACGACCAGTGAGAACTACGCGCCCTGAAGTACCAAGGTCGCTCGAAACACTTGCCCCATATTTGCAATGGGCAGCCGTTGTGAACTTCTTCAATTTCACACCATTCAGGAACTTCCCATCGATTGAGTCTTCCAGGTTGAGGTCTCGAAACGTTCGAGAACAGTGCGACTATGTCCCCGTATTCAGTGGGTACCTCGTAACTTTCGCAATCTCTTTTAAACGCATTCCATAAATCTTCCTGCCAGAAAAAGAGCCCTGGAAGTTCTTTTCGTAGCTGCGAAGATGGCTCCCAATCGATTGCGCGAACAAACTTTCGAAATCCTTCTGCACCTGCGAACTTCTCAAAAGCATCGAGAATATCCTGCGGGTTGTCGTTCAAACTTATCTCCTACATCATCAACTAACGCGAACAGTCTCTATAATCGATACTCACAAATCAACATAACACAATCCACAGTATTGGGAAGTTCCATATACCATAATGACAGATCAACAAACCTCAGAAGTCGAACGAATGCCAACACTCCGGTTGATTATTCAAGCTTGGGACCTGCTTCTAAGTGAATACAAAACACTTGCTCTTGCTGTGCTCGTCTATCATCTATGCGCCATCATCGTAACCGGCATCGTACTCTTTTTCACCATAGATTATCCATGGAGCCCGATCGTGGTGATTGGCGTATTCACATCCCTTTACTCCCTCAGCTACTTCGTGCTCGTTTCTATCAGTCTTGCGATAGTGAGAAAACAGCGAGTGAAAGTATTTTCGGTACCAAGTGTGTCAAAGTTGGCAAATTGGCTGCTGGCAACAATAGTCTTCTTTTTGGCGATATCCGCAGGTTCCATATTGCTCGTTATTCCAGGGGTATGCGTTTGGATCTATTTGTCGGTCTACGGGTTCGCAGTCTTTGATGGAGATAATGCATTCAACTCATTTAGAACCAGTTGGCGAATTATTCGCGGGCAGTTTTGGAGAATACTCGCAATTACTGCAATCTTTGCGATACCGTTGGTGGTGTGTACCATCCCGCTATTGTGGGGGCTAGATACCGCATTGAATCTTGTTCTGACGCTAACTCTTGCCGGCATTTACAACGACAAACGCGAAACGATGAAGGATATAAATGCTTAACCGTCTTTGGAAGTCATTGCTGACTTTTATCGCATTCCAGTGCGTTGCAATGCTCTTGCTGACAGTTGCCCGCTGCTTTGTCAACGCACGCTACATTAACGGCACCGCGATGCAGCCAAGTATTATGGTCGGAGACCGAATCATCTTGGAAGAAGTCTCTCGATGGCGCCGCAGCATGATACAGCCTGGTGCCATTGTGTGTTTCTATCCCCCTCCGGCAGCGACAGGAACAGAGCTGTCTTTCGATGTTCCGCACGTTTTAGGTCGGTTCACCGGCTGGCCCATCTTCCCGCAAGATGCAGTATTCATAAAACGCATTATTGGAATTGGTGGTGATCGCATTCGAGTCGAGGCAAACACTGGAGTATTCGTCAACGATCAGTTGCTAATTGAGCCATATGTCGCCGAAGCACCGCAGTATTCTATTTCGAAACTTTCGGATATTGGTGGACGTAGTACGACGGGAGCACTCACACGTCCCTACCTGAACAGCGCTGAGCCGATAGTGGTGCCAAAAGGCTCTGTCTTCGTCATGGGTGACAATCGAAACAATAGTGATGACAGCCATGTATGGGGATTCCTCAGCGAAGACCGAATCATCGGAAGAGCGTGGCTCATGGTCGACCCCTTCTGTCAGTACATCCATGCTCCAGGGTGGGCTCGCCCTTCCGATTCGCCGACACAGCAATAAAGCATTCACCGTAGGTTTCCGCCGCACCCGCCTTGCGTTTCAATCCCTCACGAGTTCCTCATGCCTTGGTCCTATGCTGGAAAAGGTGAGTGACGCAGGTTAACGGTAAGTGAGGACCAAGAAATGACTGAGAGATCTCCCTATATCGACCTTAATCGCTCGGCTCAAAAGCGGTGGCACTGGCAAAAGCAAAGAGAGCAAATGGTGGAGCAGTTGAAAGCAGAACAGCAAGAAGTGCAAGAACAACTAGAGCAGCAGAGAACGAATCAAGTGAAAAGTGACAATTTAAACGAAGAACCAACTCTCGTGCAGCAAAGCTATCACGATCAGCAAAATGCCTACCTGCAAAACTATATTGAACATCAGAAAAACTTAGACATGGCAAACTACCACGAACAAGATAGAAGCCAACAAGTGGAATTGAGTCAAGTCAACCAACTCCTTGCAAGTTTCAATCAGCAAATTGAAAGCAAAGAACAGGTTGACTTCAATCATGAGCACCAAATACACCACCAGGTGCATGAGGTGCAACCAATTGAAATTCAACGACACACGAGGCCATGACTCGATTCGGCCTCACGCAGATTTAGACACGGTGACATTCACTCGGCAGATTCCTCTGCCGGGTGTAATGTATTTGGGGCTCAATGTCCTGTCTTCGTTTTGCTAGGCCCAGCACGGAAGCTGATTGCCAACCGATTGAACGCATTCATGAGCCCGATTGCGATCGTCAAGTTCACTAGGTCTTGCTCAGAGAAAGCTGCCGACGCGCGCTGATACTCCTCATCAGGTACCGAAGTCTCAGCAACTTTTGTCACCGTCTCTGCCCATGCTAGTGCAGCGCGTTCCTGCTCCGAAAACACATCACCGGACTCTCGCCACGCAACCAAAAGCATCAACTTTTCCGTCGCAAATCCCTCATTCATTAAGTCACGTGAGTGAAGGTCAATGCAATAAGCACAGCCATTCATCTGTGAAACGCGCAGGTAAACGAGGTCTACGAGTGGCTTCGGCAGTCCACATTCGCCGATATATACATGCACTCCATTGAGAGCGCGCATTCCCGCACCTGCAATTCTTTGGTAGTTCAAGCGCTGTGTCATTTGCCGTCCTCAGACGAAACGATGTCATAATAAAAATCGACATCAGTATGGCACATGTCTTAGACCATGAGCCTTAAGAACCGAACTTCATTAGTCAAATGTCCCCCGAATCTGGACCAACCTGCACAAAATGCGGTAACGAAGAAGCAGTCCAATCAACCCCATCAACATCGCCAAGCACAACCTCTAAAACGCCCACTCCACCCTGAATTTAGAAAATTGCGGAACCCATACGCGATCATTCAGTCTTTCCTGTCAGCGGAAAAACAACACAGAACTGAAAGGCAGGAAACCAATGAAATTCTGTTCGAGTTGCGATGATTGCAGACCCAAGTTGGGTCCGGTATTCATTTCACTTCTACTTGCATGGGTCCTCGTAAGTCTAGATTTTGTTGTGTGTAGCTGGGCAATTGCAAATGCACCATTGCTAGGCTGGACGACCTTCTTCGTTGTCGCTGGTCTGACTTTATACGTCTGCTATAACATATATCACTGGCTCTATAGCTGTGGGCACAATTACGAAATCTACTGCGAAGGAAACACGATTGCACTTTCATCGTTAGATGGACTCGCGAAGAAACATACAACAAACGTCATCTCACTAAATGAAGTGAACAACGCTGAATATCACCCATCACCGATGACTTCATATCTCAGTCTTCGCAGCGGTCGTCGAAACATTCACTTGCCGCTATGGGCATTCGGATCTGCCGAACGACGCAAGATCATCGATTACATTCGAGAGCATGGTGTAAGTATTTTTGGAATCGATGCCATGCGCGCACATGCGGGACCCTCCGCAAGGTAGAGACAGGTTAAACCTTCATTACGGCAGGCGATCCGAAAAAAACACCGGAAAAGCCCTAGGTCAGCCATGGGTGGACCACCCTGGACCGCTTGACAGCGTGTTATATAATGGCGCAATGACCCGTTTATTACGCCCCCAGCCCAATTGGACCAACCAATTGCCTGGAAATAATCGGACACTCCGCACATTACCAACCACCCATGGCTACAAAGAGCAACCGCCAAAGCTGGACTCCAGTTCTAATTCTTCTTGTCGCAGTTCCTACCGCAGTGTATTTCACCATGCCGGAGAACTCACCGAAGTTTTGGGCGTTTGTAAGTGTCATGAAGGAACAGTACGAGAAGTACGGACCTAAGCCGGAATCACCGAAGACTCCAAGCCAAGCAGATAATCGCACAAGTAAAATTGCGTTGTTGCATGAGCCGACTTTACCGGAAAAGAATGCGAACGCTTACACACAAGAAGAGTCGCCCGAAAATACTTCGAAAACCACGCCACCAGCTGAGACACCACCCATTATCGAGACGGCGCCCCCGACGGAGACACATCCTCCATCGGGCAAAACAAGTAACTGGAATGACACCCACGACCCCCCCGCAACATCAACTCGAACTGAAACGCCTCGCGAAGACGAATCTAAGAAGGAGACACCAAAGCTGGTGCGGAAAAAGAAAGGCAAACCAGTCGAGTTCGTGAAAAGAACAGTCAAAGGAATTCCACTCTACGAAACAATTATCGATCTTGAAGATCCCGATGCGTACATAACGATCGGCCT
Source organism: uncultured Candidatus Obscuribacterales bacterium (assembly GCA_964478655.1). GTDB lineage: Bacteria > Cyanobacteriota > Vampirovibrionia > Obscuribacterales > Obscuribacteraceae > CAYZJR01. The sequence goes on along the minus strand of CAYZJR010000030.1, from coordinate 919 downwards.
TGCAAACAATGCCGAACGCGCAAACGATCAATACGAAACTCATGGTGATGAGGCGTTCGAAGCGATGGTGCGAAGATCTAAAGGAGCCGTTGTGATGAACGGAACATTCTTTAGCAAAGACAGCCAGAAACGCGTTATGGGTAACATCGTTACAGAGGGACACTTCCGCAAATTCAGTCCGACAGAAGAATTAGGAACCACCCTTGGTATCAAAGCCGGAAACGTTCCCGAGATGGTGACGGCAAGAGTTGAAGCCAAACCCAACTGGCAAGAGCACTGGTTTTCTCTAACGTGCGGCCCGCGGCTCTTGAAAGAAGGAGAAGTCTGGGTGTACCCGCTTATCGAAGGGTTTTCCGACGATCATGTTTGGGCAATTGGTCCACGCAACGCAATCGGCTACTCGAAGAACGGCAAAAAACTCTATCTCGTTTCATTCTTGAGAGGAGTGTCCCTCGAAAAAGCAGGAGAACTTATGCGAGCAATCGGATGCTACGAAGCAATGAACTTGGATGGCGGTGCCTCAAGGGCGCTGTCGCATAATGGCTCCGTCATCATCAAAGCTTCGCGCCCGCTGACAAATGTTCTGGTCGTATATGACAGTGAGCACAAAGCACCAAAATCAACCGTGGATTCGTGGGTGGCATTCCAAGACGGCGCGAGAGAAAATCCATAGCAAGGCTTTCAAAATTTGCTACCTCCTTTAAGACCATCTCGATTTCAAGGGGTCAAAAGGACAGCAACTCGTCCGGGTCGAAACCGAAAAGGTGCGATGATATACGGGAATGGAAGCTTCCGCCACAGATCAAAAGAGCCAAAGCTCTTCAGAGAAAAAGCTGATTGTTGCCGCAAGTGGTTTGACACTTTTAGCCGGCTTAAACAACGGTTGGTTCGGCCCGCTCATCCCTGTTGTCGCCAATGC
>CAYZJR010000029.1:60144-66969 GCA_964478655.1 uncultured Candidatus Obscuribacterales bacterium | reverse complement strand
TTTGACGAGGCGAGATAAACGGGCAATGTCTCAGGGCGCACCCACGATTGCTTATCGAAGTTTTCGAGAGTCATTGAGAAGCTGATGGGCAGGCTGGCCAGTTGTTCTTCTGGAGTGGCTTTGTGGCTAATCTTGGCTGCTTGTGAATCGATTGGTGGATAATGCGCGGTCCGCCAGGAGTTAAGGCTGTGCAAAATAAGTATGCAGCCGAGACCGAAGAGCGTAGAGCGATAGAGCGTGAGTTGCAGTTTGCTTTTTGCAGACTGTGAGCGACTAGGGGTAACTTTGTTCGTCGTTCCTTGTTCCGACAAAACCATCTCATCGATAGCTGGCGCATCCTTCTCGAACCAGACTCGCGATTGTTCGTACCAGCGTTCTTCGTGATAGTGCTTCTTTCTTTCGGTATCGATCACACTTCTGGTTTGATCGTCAAATGTCAGAAAAGGCACCTGATCTGGTGTCATCTGAAGGAACGATTGGAGCTGTGCACAACGTTCGCGAATAGCATCGCAGGGGTGTTCCGCGAGAAGCCTGAATGCCCTCGAAGCCGCCGGATCTTGAAAGTCGGTGGCACGGAACAGTAAGCACTCATCGCCGCCTTTCAAGATTTCCCATGTGGATGGGTCAATCGTTATTGCTTCCAGCGACGCGTAGATTGTCCACGCAGAAAAGTTATCGAGGTATGGCCCGAAGTGATCGCAAGATCTCGCTGGATGTTGATAGTTGCGGTGCCCCAACTCGTTGCTGCCATGCCCCTTCAGCGCAGGTACAAACATTCCATCATAATCAACCAGTCGCAGTCCGTCGGATGCGACAAGAATGTTGCCATGCTGCAAATCACCATGTGCGATACCATGTTCTTTCAGGTCTCTCATCATTGTTGTGAACTGTTCCAACAAATCAAACATCTTCTCTTGAGAATAATGGTGCCGATTGATGTACTGATCGAGCGGCTCGCCCTCGACCCAAAGCATCTTCAGTGCCGGAAACCAATTGCCGTAAACGCGAACTCCTTTCGGCTCGTATTCGAATTCGACTGTATAGTCGAGATCGTCACCGTTGAGGGCATCGCTCAATGCACGATAGCGCTGATGTTGGTCGATAATGTTGTTGAGAAAAAAGCGAACAGCATATTCCTTATCGGCGCATTTGATTTTGTATACGCATGCGAAGTTTCCAGTGCGCGGTCGGGGCAAACCAAGCGAATTTAATTCCGTCTCGCCGCTCTGGAGCACCTCATCCGAAAGCGAAGCAGAGGGTGACTGAATCGCTTCTTGGTAGTCCTGCGGCGTCGGCCAAGCGATGAGCTTGTACTTTTCTTTGGTGGAGTGGTCGGCTTTTGACACTTTTGCGCTCCAGGCTCTCCAATCTAGTATTTACCCTAAGATTTCCGCATCCTCTCCGCTGCATAATGCGCTCTTGAACGACCGGAGACCGTATAGAGTCGAAAGAGAGATTCATCGCAGTTGCGATGTGCCTCTATTCGCATGCGGAATTATTTTGGTCTTTGGAGAGGTGGAACGATGAAATGTGATTTCATGGCGCTTGGATTGGCTTGCAGTCTACTGATGAGCAGTGGCGTGGCTGTGCGCGCGGACGAGGCGCCGGAGAATCAAAGCGCGCAACAAAAAACTGAACAGCAAAAAACTGATAGCGCACAGAAAGCAGCTAAAGACCAAACTAATACAAAGATTGAGCCCAAGCCTATCGGCGAGCAAGTAGAAAAGGGACTCGCGTATCTTTCGACGCAGCAGTTGGCAGACGGTGGTTGGGCAGAGGGTGAAGAAGCTGCAGGCATGCGTCATGCCAACCCCAACCAGAAAGACACATCAAACGTCGCAGATACGTGTATGGCGGCGCTTGCATTTGTGCGTTCCGGCAATTATCCGAACAGCAAAGCCAAGTTCTCATTGCATGTTCAGAAGGCAGCATTCTACGTAATGGATGCAGTGGAAGCGGCCGATGCTGATTCATTGTTCATCACAAACATAAGAAATACCAGAGTACAAGCTAAGCTCGGGCAATATGTCGACACGTTTCTTGCCTCACTTCTTTTGAGTGAATTGAAAGGATCGATGGCATCGAAAGAAGACAACAAGCGGCTTGACGCCGCGCTCGACAAAGTCGTGCATAAGATTCAAAAGAATCAAGGCGACAATGGAAAGTGGGCGAGTGGCGGCTGGGCGCCGATTCACTCGCAATCGCTGGCGTCATCCGCGCTTAATCGCGCGAGGCAGATGGGCGTCAAAGTTGATGACAATGCGTTGATTCGCGCAGAGAAAGCAGCCAAAGGCAATTACGATCAGTCCAGCCGAAGTTTCATATCGGAAGGTTCTGCAGGAGTTTCGCTCTATGCATTCGGTGCGAATCTCGGCGCGTTGCAGCAATCGATAAATACAAACAAAATGCAGGTCGCAGAAGTGTCCAAGATTGCCGGGGACAAGAAGGCTCCGAAGGCACAGGCTGAGTGGGCGCAGAGTGAGTTGCAGCGATACAAGGATGCTGAGGAATTACAGGGGCAAGCAATTGCATCAGTAACTTCAAAGTTGAACGATCAGAGATTTATTCAAGGTTTCGGATGCAATGGTGGCGAGGAGTTTCTCAGCTATCTCCAAATCAGCGAGACGTTGCTATCGAATCAGAGCAAAGAATTCAAAGACTGGGACAAAAAGATTTGTGCGAATCTCGAACGGGTGCAAAACCCTGATGGCAGCTGGATGGGACAGCACTGCATAACGAGCAGAACGTTCTGTACATCTGCAGCAGTTATGGTGATGACCGCAGATCGCAGCCCGGTGTTGAAAGTGATTGCGGAACTCAAAAATAAAGACCAACTCTAGCACGAGCTCAAAAGTTTCGACGCAGAACCAGACAGGCGGGCAACCCGCCTGTTTGGGCTTTTAGTCTGGAGTGTCCGGCTCTTGCAGTGCTGTTCGAATCAACTCCGTCAGGCGCTCATAGTTTTTATATCTGTCGTTGTAGGTGAGAACTTGCTTTGTCGTGTAGACCCTGAATGTTTCGATTCCATACGACGTGATTTTGAGAACCGAAAGAACTTCGCTCCAAGGCACAGTTGCTTTCTTCCAACTTGTATTGAAAGTCAAAGACTCAGATGTAGCAATGATTTCGTCATTGTTGGATCTGGTCAAGGCCAGAACGATACCGCCGGAGATCGCCAGCATCAGCCCGCCAATGACGCCTACAAGAAGGCCTTCTTTGGGAATCAAGGTTAAAAGCGCAATCGCGATCAATCCGAGAATTGCACATAGCGGAAGAATGAGAACCTTGACTGCTTTTGGTTGCTGGAAGATAAATATCTCAGGTTCAATTGGAAGTGTCTTGTGGCAAGGCTTCCATGCCAATCGCAACTGTTTGGTCTTTTCAGGCACTGTGTACCACCACCACAAAACCACAAAATTTCCGGCAAATCCAATCAACCACAAAATTACAACAAGCGGTGTTGCCATCGCAAAAACACTGTACGGAAAGATGTAGCCCAGCAATACAGCGATGACGAGAGCCGCTAGAAGTATTTCTGTTGTCGCTTGTCCTAGTTTCACTTCGATTAGCCAGTCATTGGTCCATATTATTTTAGCGGCAATATTGCCTATATCCAGGGTAGAATTCAAATGCTCGAATCTCAATTTGAGGAACGGTTGAGTGACTTCGCAAGGTTTGACTGACAATCAAAGCAAGCTGGTGACCGGTATAAAGGTGTCGCTTTTTGTTGGGCTTGGTCTTCTTGCGGCTGTCGTCGTTCTTTTGCATCCGTGTGAGCAAGCAAAAGGCATGGAGGCTAAGGGGGATTTTGGGAAGGCTATAGACGTCTACAGCAAGGCGTTGGACAACCCTTACTATGCAATCGATCCGACAATTTATTTTGAACGTGGCTACTGCAAGAGAAAGGCGGGTGATTACACGGGTGCCATCGCGGACTTAGAGAAAGCTTTGGAGATTCGGCGGAAGTACCCGCTAATGTGGGGCTTCAAGGGATTGGGTGTGGATCACTATCTCGATTACCGATTTTATGTCGAGCTCGGTCGATGCCATTCGGATGCCGGCGATTTGCCAATGGCAATCAAGAATTTCGAAAATGCAATGAAGATAGAGTCGTGCCCGGATGTCTACCAGGCTCTGGCTTCAGCGCACGAAAAAAATAAGCAGATAGATGAAGCGGAAGCAAACCACAAAGAAGCGATCGGCCTTGCATATTCATCATCTGATAAGGAACGCGCAATGCATCTTCGCGCGTTGTTCTACTGGCGCAACAATAAACGCAATGAGGCGCTCAAAGATCTGAATGCCGCAGTGGGCCAATCGTTTTGCGCCGAAGCATATACTGACAGAGGGTACATCTTCAATGAGCAAGGGCAGTACAAAAATGCCATTGAGGACTTCACGAAATCAATTAATGACGTGAAAAAGGAACGCGCATTTCACGGACGTGCGATTGCAGAAATGGAACTGGGCGATCTTCAAGCCGCAGCCAAAGATCTAGCTGTAGCGTTGCAGCTCGACCCCACATGCAAGGCTGCGAAAGCCGATCAGCAGATTGTGTTGGACAAGCTTGGACTAGGCAAGTAGTCTTTTAGTTGACACGGACCGCATGACACGGATCGCATGATCCGTTAACGGGTGAAAGGTCGCTTGGAATTATCCGCTCGTTGTTTGGCTAGCGTTGCAGCTTGTTCAAGCTGCTTCAAGTGCGCTTCTTGGTCTTTCTCCCAACGGCAGAACATATCCTTTTTGCGTTGGCATTCCTCTGGTGAATTGCATTGCTCCGATTGAAAACGTCTAAACTTATCTTGTTTGTCGCGTTCATAGAACTGTTTGAAGTCATTGTAGGCTTTCCATGCGGCTGTGCATTGCCTGTGCGCATCATCGTAGGAGTTGGAGTTGGCGTAGGAGCCTGATTGGAAATTACCGCTTGGAGTATATGTCGAGTGAGGGGTAGACGTCCGAACAATTGGAAGTTTCTCCGGTGTCTCTCCGGCAGCTACGGGAGATGGCAGCGAAAATTGATATCCAAGGTCGCGCCCAACTTTGACATTAGAGCCCGCCGGTCCACACGAGACGGAAGCTTCTTTCAATAGCAGGCGATTGCGTTCTGCCAAAGGATTCGCTACTTTCGGCAGCCGATCTCGAAAGCAAATGTTCGGAAGCTTTTTGAAGGCATCGTCAATCATCGGTGTGCTATCCAACTTCTCGGAAAAGTCCTTGAGAAGAGGATGCTCACTCAGCGCCTCGGCGTCAGCAACCTTCAGGCAAGACTGCGAGGCTGGTGTTTTGAACAAATCAATTTCATCAATAGGCATTGCCAGGTCTTTCTCTGGGACACGCATCGTCTTTGCGTCCTCAACCCAGTCAGTAGTTTTGTCTGGTGACTCCCCAATCACTAATCGTCGCGGCGTAATCGGTTGGAAGTTTTCGTCCCAGGGCAAGGGTTCCTTCTGCTTTTGCGGCGTGGTTTCGGTTGACTGCTCTTTTGGTTTCTCGAATGGCGTCCTTACTTCATAAACGGCACCCGGACCGAGTTGCACCTCGCTTTGATCGATGAGGTTCTTTGCTTCGACGTGTCCTTCGAGAACAGTCAGCCTTGTGACGTTCGGTGTCCTTTGCAGAATCAGCGATGTGCCCCTGACGCGCGTTTGCAGTACTTTTGTCCAGATAGAGTAGTCTGAAGACGTGTCACTGTCTTTTTTCAAGCGAAACAACATTTCGCCATCTGCAAGGTAGACAATTCGCTTGTTTGGCATGATTTGCACGACGGTGTTCGCCCAAGTCCGCGCCACGACTTCCGGCCATGTGAGTTGTGCCCACGAGTCCTGCCCTGTGCCGACCTGGGTTCCGTCGTGCAATTTGTCATGCATCTTTGCCGGAATCGGATTGCCGAAAATCTGTTTTATGAAGTCGATGAAGCCGCGCTTGAATACGTTTCCGTGAACTTCAGTGAGCGTAACAGCTCGCCGGTCGTCCGATGTCGGAGCCGTGTACGCCGCGTCCGCGACGCTGCTGGTTGGAACCAGGGTCGAACACAACAATGCCACCGTTGACAGTACTAGGTATCTGCGAAATGAGAATTGTTTGTTCATGTGTTACCTTGATGCAGTTGCCGACGTGCGTCGAGATTGCCACAGTTCTAACGCCAGATGCCTCTTCTTGAGCCCTTCGCGTGCGGCTCTCTCGATTTCTTCGGGAGGCAGCAGCTTGTCGAATACGCGATCGCCTATGTTTGCAGCAGCTTTGGGTGTTTTGTAGCCAAGTTCTCTAGCAATCTCAGCCCAACTTTTGCCGTAGCTCAAGAGGTCCAGCATGCGCGCTTCCTTTGCGGAGATGTCTTCTCGAATAAACACATGACGCATCTGGCGCGCGACGAGAATAACGTCCCCGCGTATTGCCATCTTAAGTTCCGTCACCATATCCGGTATCTCGGAGATCTTTCCGCGCTTGCAGAGATATCCGTCACAGCCGCCCGCAAGTGCACGTTGACCGTCTTGTGCAGAACGTGAATTGGTGAGAACTATGATCGTGCCATAGAATTTTTGTTCTTGCCGCATATGCTCCAGAAGTTGGAGACCAGCAAGAGAGTTGACACTCTGGTCTCCTTCTTCAAACGGCAGTTGTAAATCGAGTAGAACGCAATCAACTTCCTTTAGTTGATCGCCCGATAGGAAGTCGCGCGCAGTCCGTTCGGAGCGCAGAGTGTCCACGATCTCGAAGTCCTTTTCGGCTTTCAACGCGCGTGTGAGCACGTTAGCAAAGTCGCGATCGTCTTCGATTAGCAGAATGCGAGTCATACCTTTGTACCTTCACCCGTTCTTTGTT
>CAYZJR010000029.1:33066-60044 GCA_964478655.1 uncultured Candidatus Obscuribacterales bacterium | reverse complement strand
CGTCTGTGTTGATCGGCGAGAATTTCGCGTGCTTTGGCTTCTGCTTCTTGCCGTTTGAGATCGGTCTCGTACTTCTCTTGGGCGTGTTGCAAGTTGGCTTGTGCTGCGGCAAGTTTGGTTTTGAGGGTTTGTTCGTTTGCCTTTTCGCGTTCCCATAAAGATGCAGCAAGACCTCCTGCTGCGATCGAAAGCGCAGGCACGACGACAGGAACCAACGCATGCCCCCACACGAACGCACCGCAAGCTGCGACGACGGAGAACGCGATGATTGCGCCTAAAACGAGGAGATCGATTCCCATATGTTTGAGTTGCTTTGCCGTTGAAGTTTGCGCAATCTCAGCGTCAGGCGAGGTGCGCTTTTGCAAAACTTTGAAAGCGATCCAAACAACCGCAGACAGTGTGCACGCCATGATTGCGTAAAACATCGAGAATGGTCCATCCAAGCGGCTTCCGTCGAGTCGCGTGGGCCAGCTTCGCCGCGCCAATGTTTCAATCGAGTGAGCGAGAATCTCGGAGCCGCTCATTTGTTCAACCCCGAGATTTGTGAGCGGTGTACTGAACACGTCGACGATGCTGTCACCAATGATCACGACCGAGCCGTTTATAGTTGTGTCTTTCCAGTCTGCAGGCGGATTCTGGAGCTTGCTTTGCATGTCGGGATCTAGCAAATACCAGAGCGGTCGCACAGGGTAAATCGAGGAATTGGGAGGCGCGGAGTAGTCGATGTCTATGATGTTAGGAACGGTCTGAGGTTGTTGTTTGTGCTGCGCTCTTTCAAGAAGCGCCACTGCTTTCGCTGCCAAAGAGTCAGTTGGTTTGGAATGCTTGGCAGTTTGGAACCTCACCAAAAGCCGCCTCACTACTTGGTCTTCATCTTCGAGCGCGCAAGGCAGTGCAGTGTATTTCTCTTTGACGTCGACAGTGGGTTCGAGTTTTTGCAGTTGCTGCAATACTCCATAGGGCATGGTCGGTTCACTTTCGAAGAGCACGCGATCTGAGGTTCTGCGATTTATTGTTCTTGCAAAAAGGACCGGAGTTTCATTGCCTTTATCGTTTGTCGCCCTGTAGATTGAGTCGGCAAGCCGAGCGTCATCTTCTGAGTATTGTGGGAAATCGTTGTCGAGGATGATCATTCTCGCCTTTGCTTTGTGCAAGAAGTCGACCATCTCTGCAACCGCACTTCTCGGCAGCGGGTAATGTTTCAACGGTTCCATCCAAGAGTGCATTTTTATTGCTTCCAAAGGCGGCTCGTCTTCGGGCTGACGATTGAACAAAACTACGTTATTGATTTTGTCAGGGTGATTGTTTTCGATGAGCCAGCTCAACGCGTAGTCCCATGAATGCCCTGGAGTGGTTTGCCTGATGCGGTTTAGCTGGTCAAAGTCGAGGCGCTTGATGCTCTCTGGTTTCCACAGAAGCCACGGTCTTGCTTCAAAGCGAACGTTTATCAGTTGGAGTTCTTGTCTGTTCAGAAACCCGCTCCACATCAGCGCAATGGCAATCACAGACCCTGTGCACAGAAATACAAGGAACTGACCGATCAAAAATCGTATGTTCTTTGAGTCCATTCTAAAACCGATGTGTCGAGCCGGGCGCCCCGGTACTCAGGTATTCCGGTATTCCGGCGCTGTTTACAGTTTTCCCGCTACGTGGCGGCGCCAACCGCTACTTGTTGGTAGAAGTTAGAATCCAGCGGGAGATTATCGCTTTGTCATGGTCTGCATCTCCGTGTCCACAGCGAGGTCCGAAGCACAGACATCCTTCGGGACCTTCGCCTGACACGGGCGGTGCAAAAATCAAAACCTCGCGTTTGTTCTTTCTGAGGTTGACGAAAAGGCGGTTGATGTAGATATGGTAGGTGGCGATTGCTTCTTTCATCTGGGTTCCTCCACTGACCCTCCCAGACTAAGGCGACCTTTTCCAACAACTGAATTGGAAAATGGGGGCAAGAAAAGTCGCGGTTGCAAAGTGTCAAGCGGGCTTGACAGATTTTCGACGAAAAACTGGGAAAAATTGGATGTCGTAATCGAGGCGAACCCCGAAAAGCCCATTCTGTCGTCACCAAAGTGTCAAGCCTGCTTGACACTTTGCAACTGGCGAATTTTTACCCATCCAGTCACGTCTCAACTGGATTGTTATCGTCAAACGCCCACTGCATGAACGATCCATCGTAAACAGGAACGATCTGTCCGGTGTATGTCTCGTGAATCAGTGCAAACAGGGCTGCCCTGACACCAACCTCGCAGTATGAAACGAGTTCGGCGCCTTTGGCATTGGCGCTGGATAAGAGCTCTCCATAGGCCTCGGCAGAGATGAAATCGCCCTTTTTGTCGAACAAATCCTTATATGCAATCAGCACAGCGCCAGGGATATGACCTTTGCGAGGCTGATAGTCGAAGACCCGACCCGCGAATTCGGCTTTTGAACGTGTGTCGATGAGCACAGTTTGAGGCGGTCGGTTCTTCACTGTGTGCAAATCGCAGCGGCGTTCAGTCTTGATGTTTATTTCGAAGGAACCTTTGGAGACACTGGTGTCGGCATTGTCGGAAGCACCGCCAGATGCAAGCCATGCCGGAAAACCACCATCGAGAAGCATTACTTCGCTGCATCCAAGATAGAGAAGCATCCAAGCAACGCGCCCGGCGCGGCCTTTTGAAGCTTGACCACCGTCATAAACTAGAATCTTTTTGTCATGCTTCAGGCCGAACGCTTCTAGTCTCTCAGCGAATGCGTGTTTTGTCGGATCGGCGAGGTTGCCCCAATAGCCTGGTTCTTTGATTATTGGAGCGGCTTCGCTAGGTGCATCTTCGCACCACTTTTCCCACTCGACGTTTACCGCGTGTGGAATGTGGCGTTTCCGAAACTCCTGATTGGGGCGAGTGTCGACGAGTGCAATCGATTGGTCTTCTTCCAGCAATTCCTTCAAAGAGCTGGTGTCAATAATTGAGATTGCTCTACTCAATCGTTGCCTCTACGTTGTAACCGCCCTTTCTGAGCCGCTGCACGGCGACGATGACTGAGTTATTGATCCCGCCGGGAGTAATCACTCTGATTTCGTTGCCTTTGGAAATTTTGATTACGTCCGGAGAGTGGTTGGTCAGCCTTAGTTGCACCGGGTTTGTGGTGCCCAGCACCTTTACTATGAGCTTTGTAAGGTTGTCTCTGGCAGCCTCTTTCGGATCGGTTTGAATTTCGGTTGTAATTAAATCGAACCGGCCTGGGTTGCTTCGCAGCCCACCGGTGCTTACCGTTATGCTGTGTGGACCTGGAAGGAGATTTTGTGGGGGCAGCGAAACTTTCAGCATCACGGGGCTGGCTGCGACGGCTCTGCCTTCGTACACTCCGTCTATGCTTACGCGATTGTGATCTGCCACACCTTCAAAATTGTGTCCGGTTATTGTGATTGTTCCTCTTGGAGAAACCATTGAAGATGTAGTGTTGATGCGTGGGATTTGATGCTCGCTTGGTATCGTCAGTGGTTGCAGTACTTCAATGACACCTGGGTTTAAATCGGGACGCGAAGCCAAAGCAACGTGCAGAGATCTGCCCGGTGTCGCATCTTCAGGAACCATAAACACTGCCTGCCCCCAGCTATCAGTTGTGAGCGTGGCTCCGTTAAAACTGAGCTCTACATTTGCCTCTGCCGTCCTTTGACCGTCCAACACTGATGTAGTTATGAAGTGTCCCGCCACTGCGCGGTCAGGCATGACTACTGTTGCGGTCAGGCTGGGCTGCCTGGCGGTGCTTTGAGAGGCTGGGCTTTCCCATCCATTACTTGAATTTGAATACGCCGGCTGTGGTGGCGGCGATACTGCAGATGGTACTACGGCGAGCTGCGTTTTGTCAGGTGCTTTGGTTTTGCTTGCATCGACTTTTGCAGTTTCTGTTTTGCCGTCGCCTTTACCATCGGTTTTAGCATCTGCTTTACCGTCGGATTTGCTGTCCGCCTTAGTATCTGACTTGCCGTCGGCTTTGCCATCGTCAGCTTTTGCAGTCTTTCCCGGCTTCCCGTCGTCAGAGCCGTCGTCCGACTTGTCGTCGTCTTTCTTTTCGTCGTCCTGCGCCTTCGCAAGCTTGGCTTTCTCTTCTTCCTCTGCCTTCGCGCGCTTCTTCTCGTCCGCCTCGGCTTTAGCCGCGAGTTTCTGCGCTTCTTCGTCAGCCTTTGCCAATAGCATTCGCTGCCGTGCTTCGAAGGCGCTCAGCTCGGTGTAATGCTTTTGCAGCCTAGGAGTCAGGAGCGCCTGGAGAGCTAGTCCTGATTTTTTTTTTGCTTCCTCGTTCTCTTCCGAGTCCTGGGAATCTTTGGTTTCTGCTTTCGCTTCTTCTTGCGGTTTGTCTGATGATGCTAACTGGCAACAATCAGATTCAACTGCAACTCCCGATATCTTTCCGAACCAGTAGCTGACATCAGATTGTGTTTGAATGTCGAAGCCGCTTTCGATTGGCGATCTCGCCGAGATAATCACAACAAACTGACCAACGTCACCACCGGTTGGAGCTTTACGATCTCTGCAGTCTCCGGCGATGGTGAGATTGAGTAGTCCATTTATTCGTTTCGCCCATACGGCAGAAAGCGAACCGGTGAACTTGTCGTTGACCTTCAATTCGCCGGATGCCCACGATTCAGGCGTGATGTTTTTGGCGGCATCATCCTTGTCTTTTAAAGGCAGAATGCGGTTTGAATGCAATTGCGGATCTTCCAACGACTTGGCGAGAACCTCACGTGCAGCCGCGACCACGCATCGCTGATTGTCGTCTTCGATTTTTCCTAGTTCTTCTTGAAGGCTCAATGCGCGCGACAGATCTTTCAAAACACTGATTAGCGCCGAATCAGGAACATAAGCCGGCGCTGCTTCCTTCGCGGTGCGATCGTCATCGGACTTTGCCTTCGCGTCGCCCTGCGGCTTCGTTTCTGCTTTTGTTTCTAGCTTCTCTTCCTTGGCTTTTGCTTGCTCAGCGGCTTCCTTTTCAGCCTCCGCCTTTGCTTCTGCCTCGGCTTCTTTCTTCGGATTTTCCGCTGCTACTTTGTCTTCTTTCTTTGGCTTCTTCGAAAACAGCCCACCCTTTTTAGGCTTGTCATCAGCCTTTACCGCTTTCTTGTCGGCATCTTTGGCGTTGGCAGCTGCATCTTTTTTGTCTGGGGTTTTTGTGTCCGCTGCTTTCGTATCTGACTTTTGTTCTTTGCCTGCAGTTTCTTTGCCTGTAGTTTCTTTGCCTGTAGTTTCTTTCCCGGCAGCTTCTTTTGCTACTTCTTTTCCAGCAGTTTTGTCGCTGCCAGCTTTCTCTTGGGCCTTGTCCGTTTTGCCGGCAGCTTTTTTGTCGTCTTTGGATTTGTCCTTCTTGTCGAACAATCCTGCGATTAACTGCCCATCTGCCTTATCGCGAGAATGATTTTTTGCTAGGCCCGGAGTGGAACAAGCAATGCATATCGTCAGAGCAGTGAGGGAACTCACTGACATTTTGGGATTGAAAAGAGAATGATTTCCCAGTTTCTGAATCGCAGTTGTAAAGCTCATCGAATTTCTCGCTATCCTCCAGCGCCGAAAATGTCCTCAAAAACTCCCCTGGTTTCAGCCGGCGTCAGTCCCCAGCCGAGGTACTTGCCATCAAGCCATATTTCAAAGTGTAGATGCGGATACTTTGCATGACCTGGAAGATTCTGCCCTGTGCCTGACACACCGACGTATCCGATCAAGTCACCTCGTTTTACGAAGTCCTTAACCTTCAACTTCTGATTGATTTTACTTAAATGTGCGTACCTAGTCATCAGCCCGTTGCCGTGATCTATCCACACCTGGCAACCTCGGAAGAGATTTTCATTGTGATCTGAGGTCTTGTGATCTCGCCTGCACTCAAACATGACGCGGCTGAACGTGGCTTGATCCATATCTTTGAAGTTCGCATCCGCGCGCGCAACTTTGCCGATGTCAGCGGCGATAGCGGGCGTGTCCATCTTAACTTTTGTTTTCGAGGCGCCATCGTAAAACAAGTCGAGCCCCTCATGAACACCGTACCTATAAAGTCGGCGAGCGCCTGGAAATACCCCTGCATGTCGAGGAAGGCTGACCCCGGCGATGGGCATGGCTAGTCCGTCTAAACGTTCGTCGCTTGTTCGTGGATGGATCTGAGTTTTCCAAGTATCCGGCTTGCCAAGCGATCGATATTCAAGCATTTTGCCATTGACAATGAAGAAACCGTCTTTCTCTTGCATTAGCCCCCGAATGTCGGAGTCCTTTGCAAACACAAACGGCTTGCTTCCCTTTCCATTTTTTTCTAACGCAATCACTCTATTGTTTTGACGCTCTACAACCAGTAAGGGAGAATTCGTTTCCGTGTAGAGTCGTGATGGTCGCAAAGCAGGCAGTCCCTTCGTCGAGAACGGCAGTCGAACGAGATGACCGGACTTGTCGTTGCTACCAAATCTGGTGATTGAACCTGAATGGTTAAGAACAAAAAAGTCTTTGTCGAAGGCAATCGCAATGCCATCGGACACATTCGGATTGCCGCTCCTAAGCTGCCAGGGCATCACCTCACGAAACGATTGCGTCAACTTCGGAGACTTTCCCTTCATCCTCCAAATGTTGTTGCGCTCGGGGTCAAGGAGACTCAGTTCTTCTTCGCTCACGCAAAAGCCGATGTATTCTGGGTCTGGAGAACCTGCTCCGGGAACATTCAGTCTCAAGATCTTCCACTGTCGCGAATTGGGTTCGAAAGAATAGAGATCCCCTGACTTGTCGAGAATGGCGAGTGCCTGGGCTGCCGGATAGTATCGGAAGTCACTGAACTCATGAACGATGTTCGTAATGAAAGGTGCAGCGTCCGGTTTCTTTCCTTTTATATCTTTGCGAACCGGCAAGCGAATTGTAGTTGTTGAAATCGTGCAGGTCTTGCCTGTTTTAATGGATTCCAGATGCTGTTGCGCATTTGGAGCAACCCACAAACAATTAGGTCCTAGAAAATAGATTTCGTTATTCGCCAGAGCGACTGCCATTGGGTGAACCGGCTGACCCGTCTCGTCGCTAATTCCTTCAGGTATTACTTTTGGCACAACCGGTTGCTTCACCACCTGTGGTTGCTTCACAACTTGCGGCTGCCGAGCAAGTGATGGCGCAGATTCTTTTCCGTGAGTGACACCACGGGTGCAGGCAAATATGCTGACGATGGATCCGGCCGCTAGTCCGAGAAGCGCTAATCGTTTCAGCACGCTCATTATCAATTATCTGCGTGGAGCGCCGGGCTTCTGGGTTTGCGCTGACGCAGAGATGACTGCGGAATCGCTAATAAACCACTGGTCTCCGACCTTCTCGATTGTGTAGTTCACGTTGTAGGAATCTTCCGATTCCTTCACCACTGCGTTTGTGGTGGCATCCATCAACTTGCTCAGTTCTTTGATCTTCACGTACACGTTGTACTTC
Source organism: uncultured Candidatus Obscuribacterales bacterium (assembly GCA_964478655.1). Taxonomy (GTDB): domain Bacteria; phylum Cyanobacteriota; class Vampirovibrionia; order Obscuribacterales; family Obscuribacteraceae; genus CAYZJR01. The sequence continues at coordinate 52,629 of CAYZJR010000029.1, read as the reverse complement.
TTGCCGGGTTCAAGCGCAACGTAACGGTCGACCTGGAGCGTTCTAGGCGTGATGTCGTAGACCTTGTTGTTGGTCGAGAGCCACTTGATGGAGTTTGATTGTCTAGTCAACGCAGAGCCGGAGAGCACTTGCGCAAGGTCTCCCGACTGCCTTTGTCGCACAGCTACTTTCTTGATTTGCTGCCATCTCTTAATGAGCTCCAAGAACAAGTCTTTCATCATGTCTTGTCCGACACCGGTCGGATGAGCTGTGGTGGCGCTTGCGACCGTGACTGGTTTTGTAGTCGGCCTCGTCGTCGGCGTGGTTGACGGTCGCGATGTCGTAGTAGTCGTGGAGGTCGTTGGGCTGGTGGAGTCTGCGATGTCGTTCCAACCGTTATCGGGCTGGCCTGTCGATGAAGTCACCGGCTGCGATTGCAGATCCGAAACAACCTTCTTGTTCGTTTGCCGATTGTTCACCGTTATAAGGTAGTTTGATTTATCCGCTTGCTGAATTGCCACGATGTAGTTGCCTGCATTCAAGTTGATTGGTGCAGTACTCTTGCCGATTTGGTCTTTGCTCTGCTCAAGCTGTTTGTTGAAGTCAGAAATTTTCTGCGCTCTCGCTCCTAACGCCTCAAGCAAAAAGTCGGCAGACATTTGTAAGTGGAGGAACGTTTGTGATGCCGACTGATTGTTTAGTGCAAGCTGTGCAGCTGTGACTTTCGTGTCGGCCACTGTGAGCTTCAATCTGTTTTTCGCTTGGTCGGAGTATTCGTTGTCACCTTGATCTGTGAACGGACCTACTCCCGGCCAAATTGGATTTTTGACCAAATCACTTTCTTTGAAGTCGGTAACATTGCACATCGGAGCAGCAACTTCGCCAATTCCGGATTGCGTCTCTGGAATAGCAGCCCGAAGCGCAGGTGTAGAGAAGCCTCCGGCAGATGCTGATTGTGTCGAACGAGTGGTTGAACCCGTGCTCGCCGTGCCTGAGCTGGAAATTGAGCTTGGAGTGGTTGTGGTCAGACTTGTGCTGGAAGTTGCGGCAGAAGTGCTCGCTGGTTTCAACAAACTGTCGGATGTCGACAATGTTGACGAAGTGCTGGGCTTCGAAAGTGTAACGGGTGTTGACAATGCTGACGAGGTGCTGGGCTTCGAAAGTGTAACCGGAGTTGACAATGCTGACGAAGTGCTGGGCTTCGATAACGTCACTGGTGTAGATAAGGCTGTTGATGCCGGCTTCTTCGTGTCGTTGTCTGCAACTGGCCAGACTACGCGAGGCTTGTTCTTATCGTTTTCGATGGACGTGCTTGCTGGGGTAGTAGCGGTCGGCTTCGCGGTAGTCACCGCAGATGGTGCAGGGGAAGAACTTGTTGTGGTCGACGTCTTAGTCGTGGTCGTCGAGCTCGTCGCTGTTTGTGTCGTCGCCGCGGTTGGTGTCGAAGGTGCAGATGTTGCCGGCGCCGAAGCAGCGGGTGTATCTGTGTCAGTCGCAGGTTCTGTCACCGCCGATGGTGCAGGTGCAGTCACCTTTGGAGCGGTGATTTTAGCTTGCGACCCAGTCGGAACCTTCGGAATCGTAGGTGTCGTGCTCTGAATTGTGAAATTGAGATCCGTTGAATATCCGGAGGCTGGTTTCGCCTTAGGAGTGATCGGTTCCTGTGGTGTCTGCTGTACTGCTGTTGCCGCTGGCTTCGACGGTGTCACGGGAGTGGCCGGGAAAATCTTCGATGTCGGTTGTGTTGTCGTTGTTGTTGAACTTGTGGACGCAGTGTCTGAAGGAGTTGCAGTGGTTGCTGCGGTGGTTGAAGGTGCCGTAGTGGTTGAAGTGGTTGAAGAGGTTGAAGATGCCGCGTCCGTCGAAGAGTTGCCTGCACGAGGGTTGGGGGCCAGATCAGACTCAGGACTGGATGAAGTGCTTGTTGCCTCTTCGGTCTTCTTGGTTGTCTTTCGCGATTTGCGTTCTTTCTTCGGTTTCACAGGCTTGCTATCTGCAGAAGTCACTTCAATTGGTGTTGCAGTAGCAGCAGGAACTGTCTCTGTACTGCTTGAAGCGGCCGGAACATTCGCGTTTGACGCAGGTGAGGAAGGAGATGTTGATTGCTTTGAGGATGATGCCCCAGTCGGAGCTGTTGTTGGTGCTGTCGGGCCGGATGGCGCAGCCGGTTTTGAATCCGATTCGTCGTTCCACAAAGATTCGAGCGAGCCTTCTTGGTCGAGCGCGACCGCCGGCAACATGCATGCCTGGCTCACTGTTGATGCAAGAAGCATCAAAGTTGCTGCCACTCGTACTGCTTTATTCCGCACCGAAATTTCTCTCATAATTTGATAGTTAGCCGTTTAGTTTGTGCTCAAACGGTATACATGATAACCCGCTATTGTGATCAAAGCCGGTACAGACTGCGTTCTAATCGATTAATGCTAATTCGGTTTTCGGCACCCGCTATCTCGAAGTACTGATGTTTAGACGCCTGACGAGACTGTTAACTAAATGCGCAAAGTTTAAACATTCTTCAGAAAGCTGATGTGGACTTATGAATCGCCTTCAATGCAAGCTTGCTGGCGCAGTCTTCTATCTCGTTGGGAATTGCTACTTCGCCTTTTGGCAGCTCTTTTCCAACTCTAACGATGTAGTCCATGCACAGAATTTCGGTGGCTAAGTGCAGCACCGTTGGTTCGGGCGAACCTGTCAGCATAGCCACGTTTACAGGACTTCCACCGGTTGCTAGGAATATGCGACGAGTGCTACCGTTGTCGTCGATCGTATATTCGTTGAGATGCTCGGATACAGCTTTGACTGATGATGATAGCTCAGTGAGAATCTCCGGAGAAACCTCATCCGGCCAATGTCCAACGTTCATCACAAGTAGCTGATCTTTGGCTTTCAGCCAGTGTTCCGCTTTGAACAACTTGTGTGTTCCAGTGGCTGTGACAAGTAGATCACTCTGACAAAGTGCATCAGCTAAAGTAACCGAGGGAAAGCCATCGTAGTGGGCGATCAGCGACTTTACTGCATCGCTTTCGCAGACACTGACTTGCACACCCACTCGTGCCAAATAATGGGCAACGCCTGCGCCAACTTGTCCGTAGCCGACAACTGTTGCCTTTCTGCCTGCCCACGATCTGCCGGTCAATTTCGCGAGTGATTCAATCACTCCGTCGCCGACACCGTGATAGTTTTCGATATACGTTTTGAGCCTACCGGCATTGATATTGATGACAGGGATCTGAATCGCGACGTGCTTTTCGCGCATGCGAGTAACTCCGCTTGTTGTTATCTCACAGGCACCTACAACGCTGGCGTTTTTGGAATGCAATAAATAGTTTTCGAGCAGCACAAACCCTGTGTCGGAAATGACTTGCGGATTTGCCTCCAGCGCTTGTTTGCAAGAGTTCTCGCCCAAGTACACATGTGCGCCGAGAGCCTTCATATATTCAACTGATAGCTGATCAGTCGTTGCAGGATTGCATTCACTCAAAAACAATTTTGCTCCCGCGTTCAAGATCACTTTTGCTGAGATTGCAGTGAGACTAGTCAGATGGCAATGCCATCCGATTGTGACGCCGGCGAGTTTTCCGTGTTTCGACAGGTGGCTCTCGAGCTCATCGAGAATTGGGAAGAAGCAGGCAATTTTCGTTATTTCTGGGTCGCGCTCGAATGTTTCGATGACGTCTTTCACTGCGTTCGTTTTCATGTTAGGGAACGTCCAATATATGCAATCCGTTTTCGCGAAGAAGTGATACCACTTTCGGTACCGGTAATCCGATAATGTTCGTGACACATCCTTCAATGCGTTCTACAAAGCAAGACGCGATTCCTTGCAGGGCATAGCTGCCGGCAACATCCATCGGCTCACCGGTTTTGATGTAGGCCGCGATTTCCTTTGAATGCAACTTGCGAAAAAAGACATCGGAGACGGCGAGATCCGTTTGAATCCGCGTTCTACCATTTGTGTCCAATGCGACAACTGCTACTCCCGTGTATACCTTGTGGCTTCGCCCTGACAGCTTCTCAAGCGTCTCTCGTGCGTCTTCCGCGTCTTGTGGCTTGCCCAAAATTTGATCGTCCATCACAACAATCGTATCTGCTGCAATCACCAAAGTCGTTCGTTTTTGCGATGCATCAAGCCTGCTCAACACTGCCTCGGCCTTTTGCTTTGCCAGCCCAGTCACATATTCTTGAGGAGTCGGATTCCCATCAATTGTCTCATCGACATCACTGACGATGACTTCGAATTTGATACCAAGGGTGGTGAGAAGGATGGAGCGTCGCGGCGAACCGGAAGCCAGAATGACGCGCGGTTGATCATTCGAACTCAAGGACTTGCACCCTCCTGTTTCCCTTGTCGGCAACAAACAGCAGCTTGTTTTCTTGGTCTATTGAAAGATCTGACGGTCCGATGAATTTGCCGGGCTCGCTGCCCTTGCCGCCGAAGTTGTACAGCCAATCTCCAGTTGGTCCGAAGATCTGAATTCGATGATTGAGAGAATCCAGCACGTAAATTTTGTCGCTTGCATCAACCTGAATGCTGCGCGGAACATTGAATTGCCCCGGTCCTCCACCTTTTGCTCCGAACCCTCTGACGAAGACCCCTGTCTTGTTGAAGATCGACACTCTCGATGTTCCGTAATCAACACAATAAACTTGATTGAGCCGATCCACCGCAACGCCTGCAGGCAGCATAAGCTCACCTGCTTTGTCACCCTTAGTTCCAATCTTGCGAATCCAAGCGCCAAGTTCGGGCTGGAAAACTTGCAAGCAACCATTGGTGGGGTCGGATGCGTACAAGAGCCCAGTGGAATCGATTGCAAGTCCTTGGAGTCCACCGTCGGTTGTACCTTGTATATTGCGAAACTCTCGATGGAAAAGTCCGCTGGTATCAAACAATCGAACAAACTGATCGCTCGAATCGCTGACGAAGACGCGACCGCGATCGTCAATTGCAATGCCGCTGGGGCGTGTGACTGTTCCGCCTTGAGTGCGCGACCCGGTCAACTCGCTTGATGTGCGCAAGTCGCCGACCCATCGACCGTCGAAAGAAAAGATGTGTATTTTGCGTGTGAAGTTGTCTGCCACAACCAACTTGCCTGAGCGAGAGCATAAGGCTGATGGTTCTTGCAACTTTGCATTGTCTTTGCCGCAGTCGGAGATGACGTGCAGAATTTTGATCGGACAGAATCCCGGCGATGAAGTGTGCGACTTTGGTGGCATCTGGTGAGAACCTGATACGGAAGTCGGTCCGTCAAGGGCTGGTGGAGCCGGAATCTGCGAAGACATCGATCGCCCAAGTCCGAACGAGCGTCCCGGCTTCACCTTCTCTTCGGCTGCGCGCTGCATCTCTGTTGCCTGTTGAATTTCATTTTTTATGGAACGGTCAAGCGCCAAGTCCGAGACGGTGACTTGATTTTGCCCTGCCACTAGAGTGATCTCCAGGTCTGAAGGTTTGGCCATTGCAGGAACATTATTTTGTGTCGCATTTGGATCTTCATCACGCGACTGAGCCGGCCGAGTCGTCGTAAATCCTTGTGAGCGCGGTGGTGATGACTGCAATGCAGGTGGATTTGTATCGGCGATATTGTTAGCTTCAATTCCTAAAGCCGTTTCGTACTCGCGAACGTAGTCAGCTACCGAACGATAGCGATCTCTTGCTCTTTTTCTCAGGGTTTTTGCAACTGCTGCGGAAATCTCGACCCCGATTTCCGGTTTCACCTGATGCAAAGGTTTCTCTTGCTGTGAGACGATTTTTACGATTGTTGCCGCGATACCATCTGCGGTGAAGGGTACGATGCCTGACAATGCTTCGTAGCTGACAACACCCAACGAAAAAATATCTGCGCGGTGGTCAACATTTTTTGCGTCTTGCAGTTGCTCCGGAGAGACATATGCAAGCGTTCCCAACATGACTCCGGTTTTCGTGAGTTTGGTCTCTTCAAAGTCTGCAGCTCTGGCGATGCCGAAATCGGTGACTTTGACTGTTCCATCCTTCAAAATAAATATGTTGTCCGGCTTGACGTCTCGATGCACGACATTCATGCTGTGCGCAAATGAAAGCCCATCGCAAAGCTGGCGCAGAAGCGGCAAAAACTCCCCAGGCGCGAATGTCTTTCTTTGTTCAAGTTCGCGCTTCAGGCTGTGACCTTCCAAAAACTCCATGACGTAAAAAAATTCGTCACCATATGTGGAGACATCAAAAACCTTGACGATGTTTGGATGTTCCAATCTAGCGGCAGTTGCTGCTTCTCTGCGAAAACGATCGCGAAACTCTTTTTCCTTGTCTTGAGCAATGTTTTCAAGGACCAGCTTTTTGATTGCGACCATGCGATTTTCTTTGTGGTCGAAAGCTTGATAAACAATACCCATGCCGCCCCGCCCGATTTCGGCGAGGATTTTGTATTGTCCGAAATCACCCGCAGTCATGGTTAATCCATAACAAAGACCAGCTCGGTCTTGCCGAACGTGATGCGATCTCCAGGCATGACTTGTCTGCGTTCGTTGAGGAGCTCGCCGTTAAGGAGGGTTCCGTTGGTCGAGCCGAGATCTTCCACCCAATAGCCGCCTTGCATTTGCAAGACCCATGCGTGGTGTCGCGAGACGTAGTGATCGTTGGTAATGGAAATATTGTTGGTTTGATCTCGTCCGATTTTGCTGACCGACTGGGTCAAGGGGAAACGCTCGTTGGTAATTCTGTTGAAAAGAAATGCAGGACGCGAAGGTCGCACGTCTCGTCTGGCGCCTGGATTGGAAGTGAAGGGGTCTTGCCTGCCACCGTCGGCCGGCGCCTGCGCGACTACGACATTTCCACACACTGAGCATCGCCCGTCTGGCCCAACGACACCGCCGCACCTGCCACACTCTCGCATGCTCATCGACATGGCGGCCTACTTGTTTCCATTACCGGCGGCTGTCTCGTCGATATATTGAATTACGACCACGGTTACGTTGTCGGGTGCGCCACCGTCAAGCGTCTGTTTGACTAGTTCTTCGCAAACACCGTCGGGCTCAGAGCCTGCTTCGCAGGTGTCGCAAATCTGCTCGTCTCGCAGAACGGTCGGCAGACCGTCGGAGCACAACACTACCCAGTCTTTCGGCTTGAGTTCGACCGGTGTGTGGTCGATTTCCACTCTCTCCTCGTGTCCGAGGCAGCGGGTGATTAAGTTTTTATAAGGATTGATGCGCGCTTGCTCTTCCGTTAGTCGTCCGGCTCTCACCATCTCTTGGACAACAGAGTGATCGTTGGTGAGAAGAATCGGTTTCCCTTCACGCAGAAGATAGGCTCTAGAGTCGCCGACATGTGCGATTTCCATGAAGCTGTCGTCGCCCTGAACGGCAACTACAACCGTGGTTCCCATGCCGCGTACGCTCGCGTCGTCTTCGGCTTCCTGCCAGACTTTCTGGTTGGCGTTATGGACCGCCTCACCGAGCCACTTTTGTATGGCTTCTCTGTTGTTGTTGGGGGGTGGCGACGCTTTCCATTGTTCTTCAATGGCTTCAACGGCCAGCTTGCTTGCCTTTGCTCCACCAACCGCACCGCCCATGCCGTCAGCTACGGCAAAGACCCTGTGATCGGGACTCATGAAGAAATTGTCTTCGTTGCGCTGACGCTGGCAACCCGCATCAGTTCGTGCAGCTGCACGCCATTTGAGCATCATTTATCTCCGTTGCCCTCTTTTGCTGCCGGTGGATTTCCGGCTAGTCAAGGTAAGACCTACCAAGTGCCATACTATTATTGCCACCATTACACCATTTCCAATCAAAAAATAAATCGTGTACTGATGATATTCAGGAACCCAAAAGATACTTAGTAACACTCCAAAAAATAGCAGGGCAAGCGCTACTTGCCACAGTATTTTCGTCAACAAATTTACTCTACTTTGAGAAAGTTGCTTGACTTCTTGCTCTAAAAATTGAATTCTCGCCTTCAAATTTTCTACTTCTTGGAGATCGGCAACCTCCTTGGGCGGCGTTTTTTCAGCTGCTTGCCGCTTCTTGCCATTTATCCTTGCAGGAAGTTGGATGTCCGGAGGCTTTAAGACATTCGATCTGAAAACACCACTATCAGACAGTCCCAATCTCTCTCCGGCAATTGCTTTGATAAGTGTTGCCGCTTGACCTGGGCAACTGAGCACCCACTTTTTCAAAGAGGGTTTTGCAGCCTCTACGAAGCTGAAATTCGGCTGCAGCGTTCGCGCGATGCCTTCGAGTGATGAACCTGCCCTCAATAGATATGCGAGCGTCGGAGGGAATCTCAGAGCCTTCTCTAAAGCAATTTGATCGAGTTCTTGTTCGAGATGCGTGAAGTCCAGTTCGCGAATCTCTTTACCACCGTAATATTCAATGAATGGTTGCAGAGCTCTTGTAATCGGCTCGACATTTGCTTCTGCTTTGATGATCCCAAGTGATACCAAATGCGTAACCAGTTGCTTTGGATCTCTTTGAATGACGCTTGCGATGCAACCTGTGATTGCATCTCGTTGCGACTCATTGATTTCGCCAACCATTCCGAAGTCGTAAATAATGATGTTTCCATTTGAATCAATAGAAAGATTTCCCGCGTGCGGATCTGCGTGGAAGAAGCCGTGCAGCAGCACTTGATCGAGATAGCAGCTGACCAGTTCGTTGCCAATCTGTGGAAGATCGATGCCAAGTTTTTTTAGTTCTTCAATTCGATCGGCTTTGATTCCCGGAAGATATTCCAGTGTCAAAACTCTTCTTCCTGTCAGCTTCCACAAAACGCGCGGCACCCGAACTTGTCGCCTGTCTTTGAGTATGGTTCTGACGCGGTCGGCGTTTCTGCCTTCTTGTATGTAATTGATTTCGTTGAAAACCGTGCGCCCAAATTCATCTGATAATTCAATCCAGTAATTCCAGTTTCCTTTGGGGTAGACCATATTTCCCACGCGGGCCAAAACTCGCATGTAGCCCAGATCTTGATAAAACATTTGCGCGAGATCAGGGCGCTGAACTTTGATTACAACCTCTTTGCCTTCAGCAAGTTTCGCGCGATGAACCTGCCCAATGCTGGCACTCGCAACCGGCTTTTCGTCAAACCTTGCAAAAAGCTTTTCAGGTGGAGCGCCAAGTTCGGCAGTGATAATCGCTCGGACTTGATCGCTTGAAAATGGCGGCACTTTGTCTTGCAGGTGTGCCAATTCGTCAGCATATTCGGGAGGCAAGAAATCCTTTCGCACTGAAAGGTACTGCCCTAGTTTGATAAAGGTCGGGCCAAGCTCTACCAATGTATCGGTTAGGCGCTTGCCTCGCCGCCTTCGTCTGTCGTTTTTTGACAGACCCTTGGACATTTTGTCCTTGACCGATTGTGTCGAGAACGTATAGACGGAACTCGCCATGCGCCAAAAGCGCGGATCTGTCAAAACTTTCGCTACCTTCACGCTGCGATCGGCCTGGGCCGGGTCGTAGGTGATTCCTGTCATTGTTGTCGGTCCGAATTGCTTGGCATCACCAGCAAAAGAACCCTTCCTATGGTTGCCGTTTGAATTCGTTTCTGGAGACGACGAAGATTTTTCTTGCGATGCCGAAGATAACTCCGCAGCTTTTGTATGCTTGGAATCTTTCGATGGTTGCTGGGGTGTAGGGTCTGACATTGGGGACCCTTGGGAAACTTATTTAGACGGAAGCTCGCATCGTCTTGAGCTCTGCAATCTCTGCTCTTAATGTGGCGATTTCTGCTCTCAGTTCGTTGATTTCAGTGGAGTCGCCCAATGCGCCTAAGCTGAAGTCTGAAACCTGGCGGCGAATGCGCTCGCGAACTTGCCCTTCAAGAACTTCGGATCGTTGCCAAATGTGCTGGCTGACTTCGCCAACAAACTGCTTCATATGGTCTTTGGTCTCGTTGAGACGTTCAGAGCCATTCGATTTGTACTCGCCGGCCTTGGCGGTGAGGGCATCAATTGTGTCCTCGATTCGCTCGCGACCTACCTCAAATGCTGCCTGAGCGAGAAAAAACAGTTTGATGACTGGCCGAAACACGTCCTTACCTCCATGCATCGCAGGCGCCGTTCTATCGAGCCGACAGACTCGATGGCGATTAGTTTGTCTTTTCCTCTATTCGCTCAGCCGTGCCGAACAAGAATTTCTTGCTTCGAACCACGTCAGCATGCGGTATCAAGAAAGACAAAACTATCCGAAGATTATACACTAGGAGCAACTGAGAGGTTGCTTACGAGTACTTACAACTCGTTACGTGCAAATACTTGCAATCGATCGGTAATACCATGGGTTTCCAAGGAAGGTAATTGACGTGTCACCAGAAATAAAGGCCTCGGCCGGTGCCGGGTCTACTGCGACTGACTCTGTTCGCCAGGAGCAGCCTCAAGAGAAAAAAGTTCGGGCAGTAACGCTCATCTATGTTCCGCTCCATCTAGGTGGAAGCCACAAAGGCGTTAGCATGGGACCAGCTGCCATGCGGGTGGCTGAGGTAGCAGAGCGAATCGAGAAACTTGGTTTCAGGGTCGCACGCGAAATTGATGTGCACGTACCGCACTCAGTTTGCTGGTGGGATAAAGCCGGTCCGAAATGCGTTCCTGAAATCTCGGAAGTAAGTCAGGAAGTAGCAGCAGCAGTCGAGGGCGCACTTGCGGCAGGCACGATTCCAATCACCATCGGTGGAGACCACTCACTTGCAATCGGAAGTTGTGCGGGCGTAGCAAACTACTACAAGAATCTTGGACAGTCTTTTGGTTTGGTGTGGTTTGATGCGCATGGCGACATCAATACACCTGATACCAGCGTAAGTGGCAATGTGCATGGAATGCCCTTTGCTGTTTCGTTAGGAACAGGCGATGAGAGATTGGTGAATCTCTGTGGCTATGCACCAAAAGTGCCGGGGAACAGATCGGTGCTTATTGGTATTCGAGATCTCGACCCACCCGAGCGCGAATTGATCAACCAACTGGGCGTGACTGCGTTTACCATGCGTGATATCGATCACTTGGGACTCGGCCGTGTCACGGACCTGGCTTTAGGTGCCGTTGGCTCCGACGTGTCTGGAATTCACGTCAGTTTCGACATTGATGTGATCGATCCTGATATCGCTCCTGGTGTAAGCACTCCGGCACCAGGCGGTTTGAACTACAGAGAAAGTCACCTCGCACTCACGCTTTTGGCTGAATCCGAGTTGGTTCGCTCAATAGACATTGTTGAGTTGAACCCCGCTTTCGACATCCAAAACAGAACGGCTGAGCTCGGTACTGAGCTTATCTTGTCTGCTTTAGGCAAGCGAATTCTATAGGCTCTCTGCCAGTTGTTTTTTTCGCCGCTCTGCTACTTCGAGCGTAACTTCGTTTACGCGCGAGACCAGACCAATTCGTTTCAAAAACGCGATGATTAGCCAGGTTGCATCGACTTCCCAAGGCAGCAAACCTGCTCTTGCCGACCCCGGATTGGCATGATGATTGTTGTGCCAACCTTCTCCCAGCGTGAATGCGGCGACCCACCAAATATTTACGCTGTCATCGGACACTGCAAAGGTCTTGTAACCAAGCTTGGGGAGATGGCAAATGACATTGAGAAAAAATGGAATTTGCATGACGAATAAACCGGCAAGCAGGCTGGCTAATGCCGCTACCCATCCGAAGCAGGCCCAGAGAATCAAACGGAAACCGATGCAGAAGACCATCAATACCATGAATCCATGCAACCAGTCCCCTCGTTGTTCTAGAAATGCGTAGACCGGATCGTTGACCATGTCTTTCGCTTGCGTGTTCGGATCGATGTGCGCAGGATAAGTGCGGTTGGCGAGCCACCCGCAGTGCGCTGCAAAAAGTCCGTTTCGCGGAGAGTGAGGATCTAACTCCGTGTCAGTGTGGCGGTGATGCGCTCTATGAATCGTCGCCCAAAATGTCGGAGAGCCTTCAAATGCCAGGTACCCCGGCAGGACGAGAAGATACTCCACCCACTTAGGGCAAGCAAAAGATCTGTGCGAGATCAGTCGATGGTACCCAACAGTAATGCCGACGGCGTGCCATAAATAAAAGAGGACGAAGAGCGCGATAAACTCGATCACAACAAAAAACCTCGTGAAGGACGATCGGCGTATGCCGCAGAGGGCACATGCGATGACACCGGCAGCGGTGCTACCGGATCGGAACATATTTAAGTCAGTGCCGCACCTTGGTCATCTGTATAGCGCGGACTCGGGGCGCCCTCTTCGTATGTCCTGGCTCCTCTCGTCCTGACTCACGAATTTGTCGATCCACTTTTCAGTCATCAATAGCTCCAAGAACTCTTCGAGTGTCTCTGGCACTTCCGCGACCTGAAGCACGCGTCGTCCATCGTTATCGGGAGTTGGGTACTGATTCCAAAGGAGGCGGTCTACTTCCATGCCTCTTCGGTTGTAATAACCAAGCAGGGCCAGACCTACTTCCTTAGACACGGTGGCCTTATCTTTGACCTTCCAATCACGCAGAATGGTACGACCTATTCCGATTAAATAATAGGCTCGTTCCTTTTCATACTTGGGTTCATCAATGAAGAATGCCCACGTAGTCTCGTCTACATTGTCTAGATAAGGTTCGCAACGTATCTGAAAGAGTCTGCCTGAGTTCGATGTGAGTGCAGTTGGTCCGAACCCGGAGTTCATCATGTGTATCTCAATGACTCGCAGAACGTGGGCGTTAAAGCTGATTCCCTTCTTGTCCGCCTGGAGCTGCAGTCTTTTACGGTAGTCGTCTGGAATGCGAATGCTAATGTTGGTCGTTTTGTCGCTCATTTGCAATTTGTACTCACGTAACTACAACGTGTATTCATATTAGCACGTTTTGTAGCGATGGGTCCGCTCGCTGTGAAAAAATAAGTGGACAGCACAGATCTTTGGCTGTATCATACTTATGTATGTACCCGCTGAGTAGGAGAGATGAACGCAGCATTTCAAGATCCAAAAGGATTACCACCCAGACAACAGGATGTAATCAAACTGATCGTCAGGTTGACTGACGAGAGGGGATATCCACCCACGTTGGCGGAATTAGCCAAAGAGATGGGACTCAAAAATAGAATGACAGTCCACCAGCACGTGGCTGCTCTTAAAAAGAAAGGACTGGTTCACTGGGAGCCAGGTTTAAACCGGTCGTTGCGCGTTTTGGAAGAAGCGCATCAATTTGTAGAGTTTCAAGCTAGCGTCGAAGGCTCCGTTGAAGAGATGCCTGCGCGCGGTCTGCCGATGGCCGGCACGATCGCCGCTGGTCGACCCATCGACGCTTTGCAGACAGACGACTTTCTTGAGATAGATGGCAAGTACGCAGCCGACGGTTGTTTCGCTCTCAAAGTGAAGGGCGATTCGATGATTGAAGACGGAATCTTTGATGGTGACTACGTTATCGTCAAGCCGAATCCAAGCCCATCGAACGGGCAGGTTGTAGTGGCACTTTTAGAAGACGGCAGTGCGACCTTGAAGAGATTCTTCAAGGAAAAAGGAGGTTTTCGTTTAGAACCCGCCAATAAGAATCTAGAACCAATCATGATTTCTGGTACTCACGACTTGAATATTCAAGGAGTGGTTGTGGGACTGTTTCGGAAGCTGTAGTTCGACAGCCGCACTAAACTGTGCAGGCACCGCTTGTGGTGTTTGTATCTTAGGGGCGATGTTGGCCGCCGCGGTCGCTGCTTGTGCGTCCACCGCCGCTGCTGGTGCGTCCGCCGCCGCCTTGTCCGCCTTGTGTTCCAGCGCGGTCATCCGAACCGCGATTCCCTCGTTCGCGGTCATCGCGCCGAGGTCCGCCGCCGCCTCGACCACCACGATCGTCGCGCCCGCCTCGATCTCCGCCACGCCATCCGCGATCGTCACCGCGACCGCCACCTCCTCCGTGGCTGCGATCTTCGCGTCCACCGCCACGATCGTCGCCAAACAGTTGTCGCATTAGTCGCGGCATCGGTTGGCCTGTATCAATTTCGAGTGTCTTTTCATTCTCGTATCGGACAACTCCAGTCTTATCTTTAGAAGCCTTGCGCACGTACTTGCATTGCGTGTATACCACTCGAACCTTGGCTCCGATTGCGACTTTCGAAAGCCTTGCAGCAACTTGCGCCGCTTCTTTGATGGTTGTGAGCGGTGGTTCCTGTTTTGTCGATGGAACCTTGATCAACACATGCGCCCCACTTTGACCCAGAATGTGGAGCCAGATGTCTTGCGGTTGTGCGAGCTTGTTGAGCAACTGCTCGTTTTCCATTCGATTGCGACCAACATAGATCGTCCAACCGTCTGAAGAGTTCAAACTTAGAATTCGCTGTTTTGCTGACTTCTTTTTGTTCTGTTGACCTTGTGATTGCGATTGTTGCTGCGGTCGCGCTTCCTGTGTCTTTCTTCCGAAAAGAAGATCTTTCAATCCTTTAAGTTCTTGAATGTCTTGTGCTTCTTCGACTTTTGAAATCTGTTGCTTGAGAAATTCGAGGCGGGCACTTGCCTCCTTGCGTGCAATGGTTGCCGCGCCTTGTCTGGATCTGCTCTTGGCATACTGGCGGTAATAGGTCTGCGCGTTTTGCGATGTCGACAAATTGGGGTTCAGTTTAATTCGAATAGAGGCGCCACTTTCATCAAACAAGTTGTTGCACGAAAATTCTTCTTGCCCTGGTTGTATCGAAGCGATGTTCGAGAGAATCAAATCCCCGCATTGCTTGAGTCGAGCCAGATCTTCAGTATTCTCTATGTGTTGCGACGCCTGAGTAATTCGAGTTTCAATCTTGTCTGTTTCTTGCCGGAGATCGGTTCTGAGCCGCTCTCTCAACTGAGTGAATTGCTCTTTCGCTTCGCACGAGCGGAAATATTCTTCAATCATGTCGTTGACGGTCGGAAGTTGCTTCCAATCGTCTTTCCCTTCTTTGTCGGGAAGCCATCCTAAAATCGAATACCGACTCAAGTCTGTTCGCATCGCAGGTTGAAACCCGCTTGCTTGGCGAAGCAAACGCAATTTGTCTTTCAAGAGTTCTTGTGTTTGTGCGTTTGCTAGTGCTTCGGATATGTGACTCGGAAGCTCAGCCACAGCCACGATCTCTTCACAGAGATGCCTGCCCAAGCCGGTAAATGTCGTTAGCAGCCATTGCTCTAATGTAGCGGGCAGCTCTGCCACGGGTTGCTCGGCATCCGGGTCGCGAGGTGCATTGATTGCTGCCACAAGTTTTTCGAAGAGCGAGTCGAACTCTTCGTCAGTGATCTTGAAGACGTTCGGACGTTCTTGCCCTGGTGGTCTTTCATATCGCAACCCCACCATAACTTCTCGCTGCCGGCTCATATCCTTTGTCACGGCATGAGACGCTGCAAGAATCTTCTCTGAGGTCTTATCCCAGAAAATCAGGTTGCTGTGGCGACCCATTATTTCGGCGGTCAAAATCTTTACCGATACTGTTCCGACTTCATCCACACAAGAAAAAATCAAATCCGTGATTCGTTCGCCTGCTTGTTGGTCGACGCCGATTAGTGTTGCGCCAGTCAAATGTTTTCGAAGTAGAACGCTGAAAGCAGGCTGGTTGTGTCCGGATCTTGCCGAATACCTGTCGAATGCGGCAGATCGGCTGTCCGTGTTTGTCGATGCGACCAGGCAAAGCCTGCCATGAGCGGACTGCGCAGACAAAAAGAGGTTGATCATGCCTGCCTTGCCTCGCAAGGCCAACACCACTTCATCACGTCCAAGTTGTTGAACCTTGTCGACTTTGCGGTTCAAAAGAAGCGATTTCGCTTCCTGAATAACCGCTCTCATCGACAGAGCGTCGAATGGTTGCATGGCTTCTCTTCGTCCTGTTTAATAAGGGACAATTTAGCAAATATAGAAGCGATTTATATGAATCGAAGCAGCAAACCGAACAAGCTGGAAGAATCGCAAAAAACGGCCGACTCATCTTCGGTTCAGGTCGACACTGAGAATCCTGTTGGCACGTACACCTTCCTTACCCGGAGTTATAGCAAAGTGACAGTTGATGCCGACTTCCAAGAGTGCACCAACTCAAACAAGGGCAACCTGATAGTTGTCGCCGGCCCCTCAGGGGTTGGCAAAGGTACGGTTGTAGAACGACTTTTAAGGACTATGCCCGGTGTCAAGTGCTCTGTCTCTGTGACAACGCGAGGAATGCGCAAGGGAGAGAAAGAAGGCGAAGACTACTTCTTTCGTTCGCGCGACGAGTTTGTTGCGATGCGAGAGGCCGGCGCGTTTTTGGAGTCTGCGGAGTTTGCAGGCAATTTATACGGAACTCCGAAGAATTGGGTTCGCGAGCAGCTCGAGCAAGACATTGATGTTGTCTTGGAAATCGAGGTTCAGGGTGCAAAACAAATAAAGGAAAAATTTCCCGATGCGATTCTCGTCTTTCTGTCACCGCCAACTCTTCAGGCTTTGAAGGAGCGTCTTACCGGTCGCGCCACCGAAACCCCGGAAAAAGTTCAAGAGCGTTTAACTCGTGCAAAAGAAGAATTGAACGAAAGATGTCTCTTTCACTACGAAGTTGTTAATGACAATCTGGACGAAGCGGTGGCCGATCTGGTACATATACTGAGTGCCGAAAGGTGTCGTATAAGAAATTGCGAGGCATAGAGCGCGGAAAATGAGCACGACAAGAATTCTTGACCAGCTTCTAGAAAAGTATCCAAACCGCTACGAGTTGGTTCTCAAAGTCGCTCAGCGAGCCAAGCAAATCAAGAACGAAACTCGCGAGCAGCACAAAGTCACCAACGCAGTTATTCAAGCGTTGCAAATGGTCGCGGCTGAAGGAGATGGCACAATTCTCATCTCACCTTCCGGCGGCTACATAATGTACTAGAGCGCTTGCTCAGAGCCTCTAAGCGTTAGCGTAACAAAGCAGCACGAAAAAACATTCTGAGAAATCAAGGCGCCTGTGTTTCGGGCGCTTTTTCGTTTCTAATGCGCTCTTTCGTTTCTAAGAAGAAGACTTGTCTATTTGCAATACAGCAAAATGATTTCAAACAATGCAAACATCCACGCGAACGGAACCGCAATGGTGAAGGCCGTATCAAGCCCCCAGTTGATGTCTGCACCCTCTCGCCAGTCGCAATACCAGAGAATTCCGTTGACGAAAGGAGTCATGGTCCAGCCCATGATTCCCGCCATGAACGCGAATAGAAGTAAGATTGACCAGATGTCCATTCGGTTTCCGCTAACGACAGAGGTGAGTTGTGACCTGGGCTCATTCCTCAGGTCTTGCCATTTGATCCGGCGCTGACCAGATCTTCAGACAGAGTGTAAGTCCGTCAATCTGATTTGACAATCCGATTTCCATGTGGAAATTCCCACTGATTGCTGAAAAAGATGAGAATAAACCAACCCAAAAATTATGGTTCGTTACATTTTGTATGCGAGTGCAGGCATCGGCCCTGCTGTGCCAGCTTGGGACATGGCGACGGCAAAAGGTTCAGCCGCGCAAGCAGCCTCGACAAATCGCTTGCGTCCTGATGTTCCGCCCACTTGCTCAGCCAACTCGCTGAGCACATCCAATGCTTCTTGCGCAGTCTTTATTTGAGTGAGGCGCGCGCGGAAAGGCGCACTGTGACTGATTCCTTTTGTGTAGTGAGTGAGGTGGCGTCGCGACTCGTTTGTTCCTACGCGAACACCTTTGTATGCTATAAGCCCCAAGCAGTGCCGATATGCGCAGATCAGTCGGTCGATATCTTCGGGAGCGTCTTCCATTTTTCCGGTCTCTAGAAATCTCGTGATTCTTCCTATCAGCCATGGATTGCCGAGCGTGCCGCGCGCGACGGCTACACCGTCGCAACCTGTGACTTCCAAAAGACGTGCGGCGTCTTCAGGCTCGAACACATCACCGTTGCCGAAAACCGGGATGGATAGCGCTGATTTCACCTTCGCGATGAAGCTCCAATCTGCCTTGCCTGAGTAGAGTTGTTGTCTGGTTCTGCCATGAACAGTCACTGCCGACGCTCCCGACTCCTCAATCATGCCGCCGAACTCAACAGCGTTTCGCGAGTCGTCGTCCCACCCAAGCCGAAACTTCACAGTAAGCGGAATCGAGATTGCACTCTTAACCGTGGTCACGATTTCCCGTGCCAGCTCAGGTTCTCGCATCAGTGCGCAACCGTCTTTGCCCTTCGTGATTTTCGGAACAGGACATCCCATATTAATGTCGACGAAGTCAGCGCCCTTGTCTTGAGCCATCTTTGCTGCGACTGCCATAATCTCCGGCTCGTGCCCGAAAATTTGAATGCCGATGGGATGCTCATCAGAAGCCAAATCCATAATCCTGGACTCTGGTCGATTCATCAAAGCGCGGCTTGAAACCATCTCGGTTGCTAGCATGCACTCCGGGTCGACCTGCCTGACGACGTTGCGAAACACGATATCCGTGACTCCCGCCATGGGGGGCACGTATACGCGGCTCTTCAAGCTCAGAGGACCTATTTTTATTGGCATGACGAAAAAACGCTTCTGTTGTTTAGAGTTTACAAGAATCTGTCCATGAACTGTCAAATCGATCACATAGGTGCTTTATAGTTCTATGAACTGGAGATTTAGGACTTCTCAAGTGAAGCGAAAAGAGTCATTGGCAATTGTCGGTTTCTTCGCCCTGCAACTCGGTTTAGCCTTGCCGGCATCGGCCGAGGAGTTCGCCGTGAGTGGAGTGGTTCACGATTCGTTTCGCAAGCCGGTCAAGGGCGTGCAGGTGTTTTTGTGGGAAGCCAAAGAAGGCAAGGTCATTGAGTCGGGACGAAGCGACAAAGACGGTTTCTTCAAACTCGACCACGAGGAGTGCGACACGCTAAACCTCGAGGCGGCACCGGACGATTCAACCGGCTTGGCAGGCGCGATTGTGGAGAAGATCAACGGGCGCCAGAATCGCAAAGTGATAATCGAACTTCATCGCGGCTTTCTTGTGCGTGGTCGAGTCATGCATGGCGACAAGGGTTTGCGAGGCGTCACGGTCAAGGCAATTGCGTCCGACACGCAGAGAGGTTCGACTGTGCATGGTGGCGGAACGACAAAAACAGGTCGAGGCGGCTATTTTCGTATGATTCTCACGCCAGGACCCAAGAAGATCGTTGTGATCAACGATCATATAGATGGTGTGCAGCGCAAACTTGAACGCCCTCTCGTCGTGACGGAAGACGTAGTTCTGGACAATCTAGGGTTAGGAACACAGTAATGAAAGTCGCATATTTCGATTGCCAATTCGGTGCATCCGGTGACATGTTGCTTGGTGCATTGGTCGGGTCCGGGTTGCCGATTGAGGCATGGTTGGCGGAAACTCAGAAGATCGCGTTGCCTGAAGGGAGCTTCAATATTTGTGTCTCCGATGTGATTCGTTGTGCAATTGCGGCGAAGAAAGTAGATGTTGAATGCGGTGTGCGCAGCGTGGCAGCCCACTCCGAATCCCCTGTTGCATCGCCTGTGGGCGCGGCGTCTGCGTCTGTTGTGCCTGCGGCGATTGGACCACACGACATCAGAAACCAAAAACGTATCCACGACAACGGTCTTCCGTATGCACAAGAGAGTGTTGCGCTGGAACGAACTGCGCATGGTTCATCGCACACGTATGAGCATGGTCATTCTCATGAGCATTCTCATGATCACCATCACTCGCACGATCGCGAACATTCGCACGCACATTCGCACG
>CAYZJR010000029.1:0-32966 GCA_964478655.1 uncultured Candidatus Obscuribacterales bacterium | reverse complement strand
TCTCATGATCACCATCACTCGCACGATCGCGAACATTCGCACGCACATTCGCACGCACATTCGCACGAACACCAGCATTCGCATGAACACGGTTCTTTCGGTCATTCACACGATCATGGCGAGCGTCACCTGAGCGAAATTCTGTCGATTATCGAAAGCTCCGCAATTTCAAACAATGCAAAAAAACTTGCCTCCGAGATCTTCGAGCGGTTGGGAAGAGCCGAAGCACGAGTTCATGGAACAACCGTGGAAGACATACACTTCCACGAAGTCGGCGCCGTCGATGCGATCGTCGATATTGTGGGATTCGCAATCGGCTATGACATGCTAGGCATCGAACGAAGTGTGGTTTCTGCGGTTCCTCTGGGGAGCGGAACAATAAAAACAATGCATGGCATTTATCCAATCCCGGGCCCTGCGGTGTTGGAGATGCTCAGAGAGAGCGGTTGTCCGACGACCGGGCTTCATCTTAATCACGAATGTTTGACTCCGACAGGTGCTGCAATATTGCTGACGGTCGCGAGCAGATTCGGTGCAGCACCACCGATGGATTGTGTCGATAGTATCGGATACGGAGCAGGAACGTTTGATCCTAGCGGCGTTCCGAACGTTGTGCGACTTGTTGTCGGCGAGCAGTCAAAGCTGCAACCTGAAACAAATGGAGCTGCTGCATTTAGCTCTGAGTTTATTTGCGTTCTCGAAGCGAACATTGATGATTACTCGCCGCAAGGACTTGCCTTTGCAAGCGAGCGCTTCATTTCAGAAGGAGCTCTTGATGTTGTGGTATCGCCAGTGGTGATGAAGAAAGGACGGCCCGCGCACTTGCTGACGGTGCTGTGTCGCACCGAAGATCGTGGCAAATTCGAGAATTTGATTGTACGTGAAACAACAACAATCGGTGTCCGTAGCCATATCGTTGAGCGCTTGGTAGCTGCGCGTGCGTTTGAAGAAGTGAGCCTCAACAGCGAAAGAATTCGCATGAAGGTTGCAAGAGATTTGTCAGGCCGCGTCGTGAATGTGCAGCCTGAATACGAAGATTGTTCAGCCTATGCGACCAAACATGATGTTCCGCTGAAGGTTGTAATCGCTGATGCCATCCGCCTGTTTGCGGCGAGCAAAACAGATCCGTCCTAAGGCGAAGGAAGCATCGATGGTGCCGACTTGAGGAAAGTGACAAGCTGCTCTTCCTGCACGGGACGGCTGAAGTAGTAGCCTTGACCGTGAGTGCATTGCCACGCTTTCAGAAGGTGCATTTGTTCTTCCGTTTCGATACCTTCGGCGACCACATCGAGGCGCAAAGTCAGAGCCATTGCGATGATTGTTTGAACAATCGCAGCGCTATCGGGGCAGGTGCAAATGTTCATGATGAACGAACGATCGATCTTCACCGTGTTGATTGGGCATCGTCTGAGGTGAGAGAGGGATGAATAGCCGGTTCCGAAATCATCTAGCGAGATGGTGCTGCCAATTTCTTGGAGCTTGTTGAGTTCTTCAATCGCAATTTCGAGGTGGTTGATCAAGCTTGTTTCGGTGAGTTCGACAGCTAGTTTGTTTGGCGGAATGCCAAGTTCGGTAATCCAGCGTCTGATGCGAGCAGCGCTCTCGCGAGTCATGAATTGCTGACCTGAGACGTTGACCGAAACGATCGGCGGTTCGCCGGCTGTTTTCGGGAAGTTCTTTATGAAGTGCGCCACTTCCTTAAAGAGCCATTCCGTGATCGGGAAAATAAGTCCCGACTCTTCCGCAATCGGAATGAACTCGGCCGGCGAGACTGGGCCGATGTCCTTTGCAGTCCAGCGAAGCAGGGCCTCCACTTCCTCGTACTGTCCGGTCTTCAAGTCGATGATTGGTTGGTAAGCAACTGAGAATTGCCCCGCCTCAATTGCCTTGCGAAGTTCGGTTTCCAAATACAGTCTTCGCGTGTAGCGAGCGTTGAGTTCAGGAGTGAAGAACTGATAGTTGTCTCTTCCTTGCTCTTTTGCCGAATACATCGCTGCGTCGGCAGCACTCATAAGGCTCTGCGATTCGTCACCATCGTCAGGAGCGATGGCGATGCCAACGCTGACTCCGGGGAAGAATTCGCTGTTGTTTAAGGTCACAGGTCGCAAGAGGTTTGTGCGAATCTTGGTTGCGACGTAAGCAGCATCTTCAGAGTGCTTCAAGTCTTCAATAATGATTGCGAATTCGTCGCCGCCTAGGCGAGCCACTAGGTCTGACTCTCGAATGCTTGCCTTTAAGCGCATGGAGATTTCTCCCAGAAGGAGATCGCCGGCGTTGTGACCAAGGGTGTCGTTTACTACCTTGAAGTTATCGAGATCCAGCATCAGAAGCGCCAGTTTTGTCTTGTTGCGTTTCGCTCGCTGCAGTGCATGTTCTAAATGTTCGAGAAAGAGAGTTCTGTTAGGCAGCTGGGTCAGCGGATCTTCGTGAGCCAACTGTCTCAATTGTTCCTGAATGGCTTTTCGCTCAGAGAGATCGCGAATGATGCCGACTGTCATCGGCACTCCATTGATTGCTGCGACGCGTGTTTTCAGTTCCACCGGCAATTGTGAACCATCTTTTGTCGTCACCGAAGTGCACGAGGAGATGGCATTGGCATGTTCCTTCATGAGACCAAAATTCTCAGTGAACGATTCTTTGGTCATTCCTGGGTGCAGGTCCCAAAAATGCATCGACAGCAATTCTGGCTTGGTGTAGCCGGTAAGCGCCACGCACGCCGCATTGCTGTACATGATAATGCCGTCTTCTTTTGCCCAAACGATTGAATCCCCGGCTTCGTCCATGACGAATTGCGTCAGAAGCAGGTCGTTTTCAGCTTGTTTGTGCTGCGAGATGTCGCGAGCCAACCAAACGGAGCCGCCTTCCGGATTGTCTTTGTCCAAAAGGGTTGCTGCCATGGCGACCCAGAAATTGGTTCCGTCCTGGCGCCGCGCTAAGCCTTCGCCATAATATCTTTGACCGCTTTTGAGGAGTCGTCCCGCGCGCTCAATTTCCGGCTGAAACGATTCGTGAAACACAGCCAGGTCTTTGGGGGACTGCCCGTTCATGGCGCCGTGCTCGTAGCCGAACATTGTTTCCAGCATCGAGTTGACCCACTTTATCTTGTGGCCCTGGAAACAACAAATACCAACCAAAAGGTTGTCGACGATGGCGCTTTGTTCTCGAGCAAGCTCAGCAATCTGGTCTAGCTCGGTCAAGCTGCCCAAGTGGGTTTTTTCTGGTTCCATGAGGATAAGGATTCCAATTGATCGGGGCAATCTGCTGTCCGCTGGCCCGGCGGACTGTTGCAAGGCGAACTTGCGTGTGAGTTCCTCCTGGGGGGCCGCTGCCTGGGGTGATGATCTAACTAGTAGATTTCGGCCTTTTCACTATTACTTATTCCATTTTTTTGCCAAAGACTCACACTATCTGACAGGAAAGATGTAAGTTCACTCGTGAAAGTTTGCCGCTCACCCAGGCAGGGGTGTGGCGAAAGCGGCTTGGGGAGTGGAACTGCATTGGAATTGTCCCCTGTTTGGGTGAGTTTTTGGATTGTATTATCGGCCGTTCGAAATTGATTAAATTCACTCGCCCAAGCGATTTGGGTAGGAAACATGCGTTAATTACTTAACTCTGCTGGAGTTTGCCATGCGTCCTACAAATGCCGTTAACGCGTTGTCTTTGTTTTTTGCGCTTTCAGTCACCATTGCCTGCACAGGGTCGCCTGCCCAAGACGATGCCATTAGCCAGGCAATTCGCAGAGGCAAGATTTTGCATCCCACGGCGAGTTTTCAGACTTCTGTGTCTGATGGGCAGGTGGTGATTCAGGTTCCCAAAGGCGGTCGGACCGACGATCGTGGCAGGCGCGTTGAGTCGATTCTGCTGGCAAAAACTGCAATCAACAGCTCCCCGGGACGAGTCAGCATCGTCGCTGTGCGGTACCCGGAGGGAAACGGCGACTACAAAGATGTGCTCATCTCGTCACGCGACATCGTTTCGCTCGGCGCCGGAACCACAACACTCGACCAACTCGCCAACCAGGTCATCGTCCTATCGATTGTGGCTTCCGATAGCCCCGAGGCTCGATTCGTGAAGTATATGGATGCCGGCGAGCGCAGAATTAGAGAGGGCGATCTCTGGTCGGCAGAGTGCTTGTTCGGCATGGCAATTCATGGAACAACCGGCTTCTCAGATGGTGGGCGGCGTTTCGCGGCAGGCATGATGCATCTTGGGCGTGGTTTCGAACTGCGCGGCGATAACTACGGCGCTGAAAGGGTCTTTCGAAAAGCCGTCAACAAGCTGCAAACCGTTGCTGATGTGGACAAAACGTTGGTAGCCGAGGCTCTTGGTGCATTGGCGGGGACTTATCTTTATGAGAACCAGTACGCTGATGCTGAGCCTATCTTGCGCAACCTTGTCTCATTGCAGGAGGAACTGGGCGACACTGCAGCCGTTGCTCATAGTGAAGAGCGTCTTGGAGACTCACTGTTGGCGCAGCAAAAATACCATGAGGCTGAAGCGTCATTTAAGAAGGCTGTCGAGATCAATGAAAAGACGTTTGGCAAGGATGATCCTGCCCTTTTGAATTGTTTGGAGAAACTGGCCGATTGCCACCTAAAAGGTGGCCGAACCTCAGAAGCAGTCAGTTTGTATAAGCGCACAAAGTTCATTTACGACGGTTCGATGGTTTCGAAAAATCGCCAGAAAAAGATCGATTACGGGCGTTATGGCGCAAATGTGAAGCGAGTTGAGGACAAGCTCAAGCAGTCGCAGGCGCTTTTGAAGTAGTTTGCCGGCGGCGGATTTTTGATACTGGTAATTACACCAATTGCCAAAAACGCTAATAGGATTAAGATATCAAGAGCTCTTGTTCAGCCCGTGGTATAGTCCGAAAAGCGTTAATGGTTCGGCCGTTGAAAGTTACCCTCATTTTGTCGATGGCGATTGCAGCAGGAGCGACTCTGCTTTCCAGCTCTGCGATTGCTGCAACGGCTCTGGAACGTGGCGTTGGAGAATACAAGCTCCAAAGATACAACGCGGCTGCGCGCATATTCGAAAACGAGATTGAACGAAACCCCAACAACCTGCGTGCCAGATTGTGTCTAGGGCGCACTCTCGAAATGTTGAAAGATCCAGAAGGCGCAAAGGACGAGTACAGATACTGTTTTGCAGCCGATCCGTTCGGCGCCGACGGTAGACTGGCGAAAGCCTACTTGCTGGAAATGGTGGAGCGAGTCGCGAAAAAGAAACATGGACCTGCTGATGGTCCTAAGCTCGTTGCGCAGTCGATAAAACAGATCAATTCTCAGTCAGCTGATTGCAAGTCTCGCCACATCGCACGCGGGGCTCAGCACGCAGCGCATAAGAATTCGATGATGAACGATCAAATGCGTCGGCAATACAACGCGATGATGCCCGACTATAACGCGATGAATGCGTACAACCGCAACCGCAGGTATTTCGGTGATGGCTCAGATGTAAGCCAACAGTATTGGTTGCAATCGTCATATTTGAGGACCGACTATTTGAGACAGGCTGCATTGGCTAGGGCTGAAGCGGCGAAGCGAGCTTTCGAAGTTCAGAAGTCAGCCAACAATTTGAAGATGCTGCTTGCAGATTCGCAGGCGCATCCTGGTTCGAATGGTCCTAAATTGAGAGCGTTAGGAACAAATCTGTACATTCGAAACTATGGCGAAGATAGAGAAGATCTTGAGTTGCCGGTCGATCCGCCGATTGAAATGAGAGCAAAGCAAATGAAGTTGGCTGATGATCCGCAGTTGAAAAAGAAGCTTTCGGCAAAGAGTTCGAAGGGGAGCGATAGGCGAATATGACATTGCGCGCTGTAGTGTTGGTGAATTCGTTCTCTCTCTTGTTTGGTGTTTGTACAATCGCGGCGCTTGCGGATTCGCCCGGCGATCATGTGTGTGATCCTGAACGAGAGGCTCAGGCTCGACGTTTGATTGACAGTGCAACGCATTTTATGAAGACCGCTCGGGAGCACCATAAGACAACCGAACTGTTAATTGCAGAAGCGAAAAAATTGAAAGGACAGGCTAGCGTCTTGGAGAAGAAGGCAACGGCTCCACCATCGAAACGCCTGTCTCCTGCGCAGTACAAGGCAGCTTTGTCGCAATTCGATCAAGATGTGCAACTGTTTAAACAACATGCAAATGCATACAACCAGCATATTGATGCGTTTCGAAAACAGATTGGAGAGTGTTCTGCAAACCAGGCTCAGTATGAGGCTCAAGCGAAAGAGTACACTTTGCACACCAATCGTTACCATGTTCCGAACGTTCCACCTCCACACATTTGCATTACTCTCGATATGACTGAGAGTGAGGCTCAAACGATGGCACACACTTACCGGAACGATAGAGAACGGTTGGTGAAGGCAGAAGCGGAGTTGCGAAATCAAGAGAGTCTGCTTCGCAGAGCTGAAGCGAACTCGAATAGGGCAGATGATGTGCTGATGAAGCAGGCTGGTCGTGCAGAAAGAGAGCGCAACATTGCAGGTGAGTTTGCGAAGCTGAAGCAAGAGTACGAGCTGATTGAAATTCAGAGGAAAGCTCTGGATAATTCCGGTGTGAAGCACAAGTACGCGGAAGCGAAAACTAAAGTGTCGGGTTCTGTGAAACAGAAATGACCAGATTTGAAAAGTTTGTTGCGGTGTCACTCTTGACGGTGTCACTTGCTGTCGTGCCGATCTGGCTCTGCAAGCCGGCTGGGGCGAAAACTTCAAATGAGTCGTGGGTGTTGGTTCAAACCAGCCAGCTTTACGGACCGATCAAACTGACTATTGCTCCAACCGCTCTGAAGGCGGTAGCACGGGACTTTTCTGTCCTCGCCTGTGCCCCGACATGGAAAGTTTGTGTCTACAATAACCGAAATCAGATGTTCGAAATTCCTCTGGATAGATGGGCGGACACAGGGCTTCAGCCAATGTGGGGTCCCAAAGCATCTAAGGACAAGTACGACATTACGCAGCTTAAAATTAGTGGAGCATGCAAGATTTCCGATATGCCTTGCAAATGCGTCTCGATTAAACCCAGCGGTGCAAACACCGCACAACACATTCCTGGTTTGTCGCAGTTCGGCAGTAACGTGAAAAACGTCACTTGGAGCAAGATTGAAACGTGTGTGACGCAATCGATCAAGCCGAATCGGGAATTTTATCCGTTCATTCGAGGATTGCGAAAGACGGCGGAGTGGTCGAACTGTGTTGTTATGCGATCGACTCATACATATTCCAACGGAAAGAAGATGGTTGAGCTCGATACGCTCTCGTGCAAACGGCAAGCTGTGGCGGCTGCGGATTTGCGGTATCCGAAGTACAAGATTGTCAGCGGTGTGCAAGAGATCACTCAATCGCAAGCCGCTCGTGAGTCGCTTGAGGACATCTTCAGCAGCGTCGTTGGGAAATAGTTGGTTCCAACTACGGCGTTGCGATCACAAGCGAGGGTTCTTTTTCTCTGCGCTTGAACACGAGTTCGTCGTTTAGCGAGTCGATAACGATTTGATCGCCATCGCCGAATTCGCCTTGCAGCATCTTCAATGCAAGAGGGTTTTCTATCTCCTTTTGAATTAGACGCTTGAGTGGGCGGGCACCATATACAGGGTCATAACCTGTTCGAGCCAACCACTCTCTTGCGGCTTCGGTTGGAGCAAGGTCGATCTTCCGTTCTCTTAGTCTCTTGTTGAGAATCTTCACTTGGATGTCGACGATTTGAGCGAGTTGCTCTGCTGTCAAGGCATGGAAGACGACCGTTTCATCGATTCTATTGAGAAACTCCGGACGGAAGTGTTCTCTCAATGCTTGCAGAACACGATCTTTCATTTCGGTGTAGCCCGAGTCTCCGTCCACCGCCGATTTCAGCTGGTATTCCAAGATGTGTTGGCTGCCGATGTTTGAGGTCATTATGATGACCGTGTTTTTGAAGTCCACCTTGCGACCTTTGGAATCTGTCAGGTGCCCTTCATCGAGGACTTGCAGCAGAATGTTGAACACATCGCCGTGAGCCTTTTCAATTTCGTCAAACAGTACGCAGGTATAAGAACGTCTGCGAACCGCCTCTGTGAGCTGGCCTCCTTCGTCATAGCCGACATATCCTGGAGGTGCGCCAATGAGCCGTGCGACGGTGTGACGCTCTTGATACTCGGACATGTCGATGCGAACCATTGCGCTTTCATCATCGAAGAGAAACTCGGCAAGGGCCTTTGCGAGTTCTGTCTTGCCGACACCAGTTGGTCCCAGGAAGAGGAAACTTCCGATTGGGCGGTTGGGGTCTTTCATACCGGCGCGGGCGCGGCGCACCGCATTTGAAACCACTTCGATAGCTTCTTCTTGCCCGATAACGCGCAAGTGAAGATGTTCTTCGAGGCGCAGCAGCTTTTGCACTTCGCCTTCGAGAAGTTTGGTTACTGGAATGCCTGTCCACTTTCCGACGATCTCGGCGATGTCTTCTTCGTCGATTTCCTCTTTAAGCAAGCGAGGACCTTTGTGTTCGCCGAAGCCCTTTTCCAGCTGCTTCAGCTCCTTTTCCAGTTCAATCAACTTGCCGAATTTTAGTTCAGCCGCTTTTTGAAGATCGGTGGCGCGCTCTGCCTGTTCGATCAAAACTTTGGTTTGTTCGATGTCAGCTTTGATCGTTTGAATTTGGTTGAGCAGGTCTTTTTCAGACTGCCACTTAGCCCTCACGACATCAGCTCTTTCTTGCATGTCGGCGAGGTCCCGTTCAAGCTTTTCCAATCTTTCCTTGGATGCTGCGTCGGTCTCTTTGCGCAGAGCTTCGCGTTCGATTTCGAGCTGAATCTTGCGACGCTCTAGTTCATCGAGTTCTGTCGGCATGCTGTCGATTTCGATGCGCATACGGGCGGCAGCTTCATCTACTAGGTCGATTGCTTTGTCCGGCATGGAGCGATCGGTAATGTATCTATTCGATAGCACCGCAGCAGACACCAGCGCCGAGTCCTTGATTCTGACTCCGTGGTGCACTTCATACCGTTCCTTCAAGCCTCTTAAAATTGAGATTGTGTCTTCGACTGACGGCTCATCCACATAGACTGTTTGGAAGCGGCGTTCGAGTGCCGGGTCTTTTTCTACGTGCTTTCTATATTCATCAAGGGTGGTGGCACCGATGCAATGCAACTCACCGCGGGCCAGTGGTGGCTTGAGCAAATTGCCCGCGTCCATAGCGCCTTCGCCGCTTGAACCGGCTCCGACTACGGTATGCAATTCGTCGATAAACAGAATTACTTCGCCTTGTGAATCCGTGACTTCCTTCAGTACCGCTTTGAGGCGTTCTTCGAATTCGCCGCGATACTTGGCTCCTGCGATGAGGGAGCCCATGTCTAGCGCGATGAGCTTTTTGTCTTTCAATCCCTCAGGAACGTCACCTTTGGTGATGCGCTGTGCGAGACCTTCAACGATAGCCGTTTTACCGACACCGGGCTCGCCGACGAGACAGGGATTGTTCTTGGTTCTGCGCGACAATACCTGCATCACGCGTCTAATTTCGTCGTCACGACCGATGACTGGGTCGAGCTTACCGGCGGCTGCCATCTCTGTGAGATCTTTGCCGTAGCGCTCTAGTGCTTGGTACGTGGCTTCGGGGTCTTGGCTGGTTACTTGCGCTTTGCCGCGAATTTTTGTGAGCACGCCGAGAATGCGGTCACGCGTGATGTTGAGATTCTTCAGAATCGTTCCTGATTGATTCTTTGAATCGTCGCACAGTGCCAAAAGCAGGTGCTCGACGCTGATAAATTGGTCTTTGAGGCGCTGCGCCTCTTTGTCTGCCAATTCGAGCGTTTGCATCAACTTTGACGACACGTGAATCTCGTCTTTGGCGGTCGAAACGGCAGAGCCCTTGGGCTGCGACTGCAAATACTGGCTAACTTGTTCAATCGCGTCTTCGGTCTTGACGTTCAGGCGCTCGAGAACTTTGCCTGCAATCCCGTCCTCTTGCTCTAAGAGCGACAAAAGCACGTGTTCAGGGGTGACTTGGCTATGCCCGAACCGGGTGAGAAGTGTGCGACATCCGGTTATGGCTTCCTGTGCTTTATGCGTGAATTTATCCAGGTTCATAGGCTGCTCCAGGTTAGTAACGCACACTCCGCGACCTTTTCAACCGCCGATGAGCATGCTGAAGCTGATTATCACCCTACACCTTATATGACGTTCATTTTGCCAACAATTTCTTTATGAGCCTCCCTCGTTTGGGCATAAAGCCTTCTGGGTGGGCAGTTTCCATGTGACGAGTTGTGGAACCATTTCACAAGGAATTCGACTACTTATCTATGGGTACGGCTAAAATTTAGAGCTAAGAGTCCGTGAAGTCGTGATTATGCAGGAGTTCGAGGAAGACTACTACGCGATTCTCGGTGTGGAGGACACATCGGGACAAGATGAGATTCGCAAGGCTTACTTGAACCTTGCGAAGAAATTGCATCCTGACCGCCATCCGAACGACCCGGAAAAGCGCGCTGTTGCCCAAAAGGAATTTGCAAAGGTAACCCGTGCGCACGACATCGTAGGCGATGCCCAGCGCCGTGCGGAATATGACGCGCTGAGAGCGTTGGCGAAGCAGCGGGGTGTTATTGCCGCCCAGGTGGCTGCGTCGGAGGCGAACAGCGATGGTGAAGCAGATAGAGAGAACGAATCACTAGTCACACAAGTGTCGGCGACAGGACCTGTTGCCGACGAGAACATCAACATCAAATGGGCGAACAAGCATCTTGAACGCGCCGATGACCTATTAAGGAAGAAGCGGTATCAAGAAGCGGAAACTGCTGCGAAGGAAGCTGTGCGGTTGGTACCGACCGAAGCGAAGTACCATAACAAGTTGGCGGAGATTTACCTGGCCAGAGGATGGCGCACATTGGCGATGACCGAGGTGCAATCAGCTTTGCGGGTCGATCCTCGAGACCCTGAAGCCCGCACGCTCGAAGCGAAAATCAAGGCCCTCACCAGAGACATGCCGAAGCCGAAAGGTGCCCAAAATGCCAGCGGCAAGAAGAGTTTTTTGGAACAGTTGAAAGAAATTCTGACGAAGAAGTTCTAATGATGAAGCGCTCCTTGAAACCTGTTGCCTTGGCGATTTCAGTCGCATTGATTGCCGCGTCGACGTCTTCGGCGCAGGAGCTTGATAGTCAGGGTTCTAATAGCTTGGCACCAGATGCGGGGGTAACGCCGCCAATGGTGGCAGCTTCGCAGGTGGTGGCGCAGGGCGGTGACAGCGGCGCACCAGATTCGGTAGCTGCATCTAATAGTGGTGCCGCACCAAATACGGCGTCGGCACCAAATGCGGTAGCGGGAGACGCTCCGCAGACTATTAGAATCGGGCACTTCAATGTTCCTTCGAATATAGGTGGCAAGAACTTTTTGAAAGCCGCCGTATCCCAGACAGATAAACCCTCTCCGCTCCTTCATGGTTCCGTCCAAACCATTCCTACAGGAACCAAAGTTGACTTCGCCGTGGTCGCAAATATCAATTCTGAGATAAGCCAAAAGGGCGACGTAATCGAAATGCAAATCGCCGGTGACGTGAAAGACGCAAGTGGCAAAAAGGTGATCATTCCTGGTGGATGGAAGGCGATTGGCTATGTAAAACGCAGTGAGGGAAGCCGTCGGCTCGATCGTGAAGGTTACGTAGAAATCGAATTCGACAGGATTGTCAGCCCAGACGGACAAACCGAAGTTGATTTCCCGGCCAAAGTATCGACCAAAGACAGTTTGATGAAGTCGACTGCAAAGCAGCTCATTACCGGCAGTAAGTTTGTCGGAATCGGCGCATTTGCAGGCGCTCAGATGGCCTATCAGTTCGGCGGTCTGGGCACTGCAATATCTACATATGGAATTTCAATTGGCGCAGGAGCGGCAGTTGGCGGAACAATCGGATTAGTCGCGAAGCTCAAAAAGAAAGGCGATATAGCATCGTTCTATCCAGGTGATGTGTTGACGCTGAAAACCGCCGAACCCATCTTCCTGCCTGGATTTGATCCAACGCAATTACCGTCTGCTCAGGCACCGCCGAAGATGCAGGGATTGAATGTTGTCCTCTCAAAGCATCGATTCAACAACGTGCCATGGGGTGACAAAACGGCTCGGCACCTTACTGTAGACATCGCCGTGAGAAACGATACAAAGTCTACGCTGTTCTGCAGTGATATATGTGTGCAGTCGGACAAAATGATTCAGCCAATATATCCAGACCTCGGAAGTATGTCCTCAATGGGGCGATCGATAAAGCCAGGCAGTTCCCAAAACGTGACGCTCACATATCTGGTCGCTTCACCGAAGTACAAATACAATCTCGTACTTTATAAGAACAAAAAGGAAGTCTTCAGGGTCCCCATCAACTAGTGATATATGTGGTGGTTAATTAAACTTGCGGGAAACCCCCATAAAAACTGGTATTAAAAACTAAATGGTACTAATATAGACCCGTCGATCGTTAGTAACTAGATCTGACGACGCCCTGCATCTAATGTAATTCACTAGATATCCCTATTGGGACTGTCGGGCAGAAGAAGGAAATAGTTGCTAACCCGAGAGAGAGGGCGGAGTTATCCGTTTCGGGAATCGGCAACACGGGAGAACCAGCGATGAAAGCCCAATTCGCGCAAATGCTGCAGTCGTTCCACGGTCAGACACGCCATCGTCAGACTGAGACGCAGTTAAGAAAGTCGCAAAGTCAGAACATTCAATTGGAACGTTTGTTAAGGGAGAAGGAGCGCGAGATTGACCGCCTCAAACACCAGCTCGTTAATGCCGAGGCACGGCTCCAAGAGCTGATGGGAACAGATGTGCTGACTGGATTGCCCAATCGGCACGTGTTCAAAGAGCACCTGACGCACTCGCTGAAGCGGGCACTGCGTTTGGGTTATTCGTTGTCGTTAATGATTATCGACATCGACCATTTGCGGGATATCAACTTGCGATATGGACACGAAACCGGTGACCTGGTCTTGGTGGAAGTGGCAAAAATTCTGAAAAGTTCGGTGCGTGAAATCGACATGCCTGCTCGTTGGGGCGGGGAAGAACTTGTCGCTGTCCTTCACGAAACCGATGCCGAAGGCGCCTCTGTGGTCGCAGAACGCGTGCGCAGACGTGTCTCCATGCTAGAGGTCAAAGACCCTCGCTCGGGCAAACCAATCAAAGTCTCGGCAACATTAGCGGTAGCGAGCTATCCACAGCACAGCACAGAACCTCAAGGATTGCTGGAAGCAGCGTGTGAAGCATTGATCACCGCAAAAGAAGAAGGCTGCAACAAAGTAGTTGTTGCACAGCACTAACTTCAAACACTGAAGCAAGCACTTAAGTCATTGCGGATAGCCCCAATTATCGTTCCGCAACTGAACTAATAACTCGATCGCAACCCCTGAAAATCGCAAGCACCACTTTTGGTGGCATATTGTTACGTGCGCCAATCCACGATCTTGATTTCGCTAAATGCACTGAAGTCGTTGGTGTTGAACGTAACTGTTGCAGCTCAGTGAGTTTGCTTCTGCGTTGATTCAGCAGGAGCCGCGGTCTGCGTCGGGCTGTCGTGCAAGTATCTAGAAGGACCGTCCGGCACAACCAGAATGCTTTCCCTGAGGAGTTCAAACATCTTTGGCTTGATCTTCAACTCGCCGCTGTAGGGGCTGCTGTAAGCGGACAATAGCCATATGTTGAGCGCCATGGCTGCAGCCACAAGTGTGGTCATGAAGCCTTGAACTTTTGGAAACTGAGACGCGAATATGTATGTGAAGGTCACTGTGATGGATGCACCGAAGAGAACCACCAACCAGAGTGCGAATGGAGTTTGCTGTTCGGCCAGCAAGATTCGGGCACGTCTGTTTTCGCCAAGACTTTGCATTGACGCGACGCAACCTTGAAGCAAATCGCTCTGCCTGTCGTTTTCAGGAACCACCGCAACGACCGATTCCCAAAGCTTCTGATACGTTTCCCAGCCGTGGTTTATTTTGGTCTGAGCTTCCATTTTTGGCCATTCATTTTCAACAACATCTTGCACGTAGTCTCTACAGAGCTGCCGAATTCGTGGGCGATCAATGTCGGAAAATCCGCGTGCCACTCTGAAGATGCTCGCGACGTTGCTGGCTTCAAGCTGTCCATACATTTGTGCGTCGTGATACTTATCCATTGCAGATGCAACCATGAAACCCAGCAAAACCGAAAACAAAGTTCCAACTACGCCCATCATTGCTTCGCCGGCGCTGTGGTGCTTTTCGAGAACCTCAACTTCTACTTTGAGGACCCGGTTGACGACGAATTGTCCGATCAGGGCGACCGCAATAAAGCATGAAACCAACAAAATGGCGTCGGTTATGGTGTTCATGTGCATGGCAATTACTCAAACTGTGAATCGATAACCAGTTTTGATCATCTCATTAACGGTTGAGTCTGTCTATTTGGCGGCTTCGAAAGCTCTTGGAAAGCTTCTCTTTGCTTAACGAGAATAGGGAAGTTTGTCGGTTTAGCCGCTTATGCCGAGAACCCGAAGCGACGGCGCGCAGGTCGACGTCACTTCTATCAACCTGTCGCGAGTGACGATCATATGCTCGGGTCCAAAGCTGAACAGCCACTGCTCGGCTTCTGCTTTCGTCGTACTTAAGGGCTCTTTCTGCATCATCACGGAGTAACGGCTGCAGGATTGAAAGTTCACTATGACAAGCCTTGTTGCTCGCTCAGAACGAACCTGAAGGCAGATCGTCAGTGGTCCGTTGTCTTCAATGGACTTGAATTCGATATCGCTGCTACGCGCCTTAAATGTTTGATACGTACCAATCTTGTCAGCGATCATATCTAGCACCTTGATTAGACTGGCACCATCAGCGGTGCACAACAATTCTCAGCCACTGCAGTGAGGCGTAGATGTCCGCGCCGATTTTTGGTCGGCGGGCGAGAACATGTCTCATACCTGCACTAGTGTGCTGGGGCAACCACTATAACAAAACAAATTCGCAAGTCAAGAAGATTTCATTTTGTGGACGCAATGGTGATCAAGCCGTCAAGAAACTAAAATGGATAGATAAGTCAACGGATCGATCGAGTTCAAAGGAAGCGAAGTGAAAATCACATTACTTGGTGCCGCAAACGACGTAACCGGTTCTTGTTATTTAGTAGAGTCGCACGCATCTAGATTTCTAGTTGACTGTGGAATGTTTCAAGGCTCGGAGCGGCTGGAACGCCTCAACAAGATTCCTTCCTCAATCGTTCCCCACAAACTTAATGCGGTGCTGTTGACTCATGGTCATCTCGATCATTGCGGCAGATTGCCACTGCTAATGAAGGCCGGATATCACGGTCCCGTTTATGCAACGGAAGGAACAATTAGAATTGCCAGCCTCATTTTAAAAGATGCCGCACACATTCAAGAGAATGATACGGAACGCGAAAATAGACGGAGGGAACATGCAGGATTACCTCCTCTAGAGCCACTTTTTACCTCCAAGGATGCCGAACGAGTGCTTCGTCAGTTTCGCTCCTGTAACTTAGGTGAGCCCATTGAATTAAACAAGAGTGTCACCGTGACCTTGCGTGATGCTGGACACATCTTGGGCTCCTCGAGTATCGAAATTTCACTCGAAAATGGTGAAACAAAAAAATTAGTTTTCTCCGGTGACGTCGGCCAGTATAACGTTCCAATAATGAACGACCCTGATGCGATCGACAGCGCGGACGTCGTCTTCATGGAGTCAACTTATGGCGATCGTGACCACAAATCATTTGCGAGCACAGTTGTAGAGTTCGAGAATATAGTGAACTCTGCGATTGGGAAGAAGGGCAAAATCCTAATTCCTACTTTTGCGGTTGGTCGCACGCAAACTATTTTGTATTGCTTTGCGCAAATGTTCAGGAAGAAAATTATTCCTCAAATGCCAATCTATTTGGACAGTCCAATGGCGATAGCGGCCACGCGAGCCTACGTGGAGAACGTCGACTTTCTTGATGATGAGGCGGCAGGACTGCTTAGTTCAGGAACAATCAAGCGAGATCTTGCATCACTAGTTGCTTGTGAAACTGCTGAGCAATCGCGCGCACTAAATGCGGTGAGCGGACCGTGTGTGATTTTGGCGGGCGCCGGTATGTGCAATGCCGGAAGAATTCTGCATCACCTCAGACATAACTTGTCTAGCCCCAACTGCGTTGTAATTATTGTCGGCTTTCAATCGAAAGGCTCTCTAGGACGGCAACTAATCGAGGGCTCTAAAAAAGTAAAGATCTTTGGCGAAACAATTTCCGTTAATGCAACCGTCAAAGGGCTTGGCGGCTTCAGTGCTCATGCCGGGCAGTCGGACTTGATTCGATGGTTTTCTTCATTGGCAGCGGCACATCCTCGCGTTATCTTGACGCATGGAGAAAGTCATCCGATGAATGTGCTTGCTGATTGCATCGAGTCCAGATTCGGACTGAGGGCCGAAACCCCGCGACTTGGCGAATCGATCGTCATTTAAACACCAAAAAGCTAAACGCGGTTGCGTCCTTTTACAATCCTCTTAGAGAGTCCTTCTTGGCGACAACCGCGTTTGGTAAAGCTTTGATTTGTTTCTTTCTTTTATTCTGTTCTCACTTCCTTTCTTACACTCTCAGTTTAGCGCTTTTTGGCAGTTTGTAATCGGCACTAAGAATGAGTACCTGGAAGTAACCACTACCAGCCTTACTTGCAGGTTGATAGCATGCAGACGTAATCACTATCGAGACTATGCCTTATGAATGTTTTTCTTGCGGCTTTCGTAGCTTCATACTTGTTCCACTGTTTGGGCATCACGCTGGGCTACCATCGGCTTCTTTCCCACAAGTCTTTTCGTGTGCCAAAGCTGATTGAGTATGTAATCGTAGCCGGAGGGTATCTTTGTTTTGAAGGCTCCCCAATATTTTGGGTTACCACGCATCGACTTCATCATCGATACTCGGATGCTGATGGTGACCCTCATTCGCCGCTCGACGGACTGTGGCATGCCTTCGTTGCTTGGATGTGGAAACCAAAAGTTATAGTGACCGCGGAAGAAAGTCGAACCCTAGCGCCGGATCTTTACCGAGATCCAATCTATCGATTTTTGCATTGCAATCATACACACTGGGATGGTGTGCTTTGCCTGTTTATAGGAATAGCATTCAGAGTTCTTCTTTTTGTTCTTTTTGGTCCTGTGGTGCTGGCCGCGAATCTACTTGCTTGTGCGCTCGCATTCGTAGGACCATTGCTTGTGAATTCTTTTGCGCACCTAAATAGGTTCGGATATCAATCATTCAAATGCGGCGACAATAGCCGTAATGTGTGGTTTGTCGCGATGCTTTCTATGGGCGAAGGGTGGCATAACAATCATCACGCATTTCCTCAGTCTGCCCGGCATGGGCTCAGACCTATGGAAATTGATCCTACATGGATCGCAATCAAAATCTTGCAATTCCTCGGACTTGCAGACAACATTCGATTGCCTCGCTCATTGAATGAACGATTCGATGAATCATCCGTAAGAGCGATGGAGAAAGTCTCTCAAGGAAAGACAATGTAAGCATCAAAGGTGACACCCGAGAGGCAACACCAGAGGCAAAGCAAAGGCATTTTGCAGATGCATAGTATCGTCAAAAAAGCAGCCCTGAGTGGTGTTCCTAAATGAAGAATATACAGCGCGCCTCTGAGCAGAGTGCGCGCTGTTCTTTACTTTTTGCAAGGAGTTGGAAATGAAGATCTTATTGGCGGTCTACGGTAGAGACGACGGCAAGCTAATTATTGATTTCGCCGCTAACTATGGATGGCCTCCTGGCACGCAAATGAAAGTTGTACATGTCGTTGGCAGTTGTGTCGATGAAGCGACATTGCAAGCGGCACAAGAAGCTGCAGAGGAGTTGACTGGGTGGTTTTGCGGTGCGTTAGGAGCTTTGGTTTCGCATTGTGAGCTAACGTCAGAAATTTTGAATGGTTCGCCTGTTTTAGAACTACTTCAGGAGGCAGCCAATTGGCAAGCGAATATGATCGTCATGGGTGCAAGAACTAGAGATCTCAACGCGGTTCAAGCGGGTAGCGTTTCCAAAACAGTCGCGCTAGAAGCTCCCTGTTCAGTAGTTGTAATTAGACCACCGGTTGCAGCCGCCTTTAACCAACTCGCATCTCAGACTTCGTCCTTGAGTTGAAGTCTTCCTAGTTGGTACTTTCATTTGGTAGAGGTCGAGTTTGCAAAGAATACAAGAAGTCTGTGATTTTTTCGGCTTCCTCTTTTTCGATTCCACGGGTGGCGGCTGTCATGCTGTCGCCTTTTGCTTTACCGGTTAGCAAAAGCACCACCGACTCACGAGCATATTTGCGAGCAACTCCGTCTAGACTTGGTCCGAATCTTCCACCAGCGCTATTAATCGAATGGCACACAGCGCAGCCTCTGTCTGCAAAAATCTCGCGTCCCTTTTCAATTCTTTCACGGGGCGCTTGTTGTTTTGGTGCCTCCTTCGGCACCAATGTCTCATCCATGACGATTGTTGGGTGAGCAGTTATTAGAAAACCACCTTGTGGTTCGGGTAAGGTGAGGAGATATGCCGCAATCTGCGATGCCTGTTTTCGCGAAACTCCTGGATGCGGCATTATGTTGGGTCGGCCGCCAAACACTTCAGGGAAGTCCTTCATTTGTGTTTCAGGATCGAGTAAGCGGGCTTCCAGCCACTGTTTTCCCCGGTGTCCACCAATGCCGTCAAGGGGTGGACCCAGCATTCCGCCCTTGCCTTTTAGCATGTGGCAAGAAGCGCAATTCATTTGTTCATACAGCTTTAGTCCCGCTTTGCTGCCCGCACTTTCCTTGGCCGGAATGTAACCTGTGGGAGGTAATCGATAACGCTCCATTGTGCCGGCGCATTGGTTCAAATCTTCAGCTCTTGGCACGCGTTGCTGAGATTTGTCGCTGTCATCATAGAGAGGTTCTATCGTTTGGGTGAATAGAGATTTTTCGGGCTCGGCGGCCCACGAGAAGTTCACATGATTTTTTACCACTCCAAACAATGTGCAGGAGGTAATGGCCAAGCATGTTAGAAGCTGGAATGTTTGTTTTGCTCTCATTCGATACCCAATTGATGTTCACACCAAGTCTAGCGCTTTTTTTGATGAGATTGAAGATGTACACAGTTGAAGTATCGCCCAAAAAGAGACCCCAGCTTTAGCTGGGGTCTTTAGGCTCGGATTTCTAGTCTGTTGCCTACCGCCCGCGGAGGGTCTTTTACTTCCCCTTCCTTGGGTTTCTCTTTGATTTCAGTATAGCAGAATTTGATACCACGCATAGTGATTACATTATTGTACCTACCTTTTGAAAATGGCATGGGCTCTGTCTTTGATCAATCTTTCGAATTAGAGAAACTCGTCCTTTCTGTGCATGTGGAACTTGTAAATGCGCGGCAAAATGGGAAGAGTGGTAAAAGGAACTGAAGATGTTCAGGAATCGTAAACAAGCCGGTTTTCTCCTTAGCAAGAAGTTGCGAACGCGCGAAGTTTTCTCATCAGTAGAGGACTTACCGATTGCGGTCTTCGCTCTGTCCGTCTCATCGCTTCCCATCGCGGCTGAGATTGCATCTTCTCTAAACTGCTCACTTAAACTGCTGATGCCTGGTGCAGGCATTTCAAATGACTTACGGATAACGTGCGCCATTCTGGTGGATGATGGAATTGATATAGACAACGTGAACTTCGCTATTCTTGCTGCTAAAGACTTGAGGCGGCTGAATCCGGATAAAATCATTGTTGCAGCCCCGGTCATGGCGACAGACGCGTATACGCAGATTCGAGCCTATGCTGATGATTGCGTAGCGATCCTGATGCCTGAGCGAAAAAAAGGAATTTCCGAATACTTTATGAGCTTTGAAGAAATAAGCGATTTTCAAATTCCGACAATACTGAATGATTGCAATGGCGATCAAATATGCTCAGCGTGGCAATAATTGGGAACAAAGTTGATGATGTTTATCCCTTAGGTTCGGTGTCACTTTGAAACAGAGAATACGAGCTTGCACTGCCGCTTGGTTCTTAGTTGCGGTTGGAGTCTTATTGCAGTCGGCGGCGGCTGACGGTGCCGAAAATCTAAGAGACGAACCGGGCTGGATGATTCAGCAAAAGCACATAATGAATGGCAGGCAAAGACTGCTCATCACTCCCACCAAACTCAGAGTAGACAATTTGGAATTGGGGTACAGCCTTATCGCCGATTCGAAACTTAGCACTATATCTGCCTTTAACAGTAAAAGAGGACTGCGGTTTTCAATGCCGATTGAAAAATTCCGTTGGCGGTTGGCAAAGGCATTTTTGTATGCAAACGCCGAAGCACCGGAGGTGTCGATGTGGAAAAAAGTTGAATCGGTAAAAATTCAAAACACTTTAGCTGATTGCTTTCGCTGTTCCGAAGAAACTACATACTTCAAAGGAAGTAAGGTTGGTGGGGGATTTCTAGCAGGTGCCAAACGAAAGGCGACAATAACCTATTCTCTGTTTGTCACCAAAGAAATTCCTATCGCGCCGGTTTTGATGAGAGTAATTGACGAACTGGAAGGCGTACCGCAATTTTCTGGAGTTCCTCTATTTATGAAAAGCTTCTATGGTGATACGCGAACCAACAGAATCCCATTCGAAACTACAGAAATTAGACGGCAGAAGTTTAAAAGTAGTATTTGGACCGTTCCGAATCAATACAAAACGGCCAAGGACATATCGGAGATCACCAGCGGCGATATGGGTTTTCTTCAAGACTTAGTCAATGAATGAATTTTTGAAACCTTATTGCCCGATTGCATTTAGACCGTTGATATCGAACTTCGCGTTTATGCTGGTGGGTGAAAACCGCATGCTTTCTCGCAGGGCCCTTAACACCTCTTCATTCGATGTTTGAGAGAAGTCAGCGTAATGATGACCTACTGCTGAGAAATTAGTTGGAGTGGACAAAGCCACGACGTCGTCGCAATATGCACGAAGTTCTCGATAACTTGCGGTGCTCATCACCGGGGCCGCCAATATGGTTCTCATTGCACCACGTTGACGAGATGTTTCTGCTGCGGCCATTGCAGTCATGCCGGTAGCAATTCCATCGTCTACTATGATCACGGTCTTGCCGCTGAATGTTGACTTTGATCTACCTGCTAGCCGATAAAGTTCGTTTTCTGTTTCTTTGGTCCGTTTCAGCAAATGCTCACGCTGAGCACTTATGTATTCTCGCCATCGGCTATCGTTTGGTGTGTCTGAGCTAAGTATCACTACACCATCTGATGATACAGCTCCGATGGCATATTCTGGTTGACCCGGATATGGAAGTTTCTTGGCATACAGTATGTCTAAGGGGCATGAAAATCGGCGAGCCACTTCTAATGCGACAGGAACTCCACCACGGGGCAGTCCAACAATGACCAAAGAAGCACGGTCGAAACCTGGCTTATTGACTAGCTTCTGCTCAAGACATTCGGCTAATTGTTTTCCTGCTGCAGTCCGATTTGGAAACATCTTTGTTCACCTCTGGTTTACTGGGAATGAGCAAAACGGACAGAGTCAATTGCTTCTGCTTTGCTTTTGCGGGAGGGAGTCGCTATTTCATCGAAAAAATAGTCTAGGAGTGTAGATGCTCGAAGCCGATCTTTGCTTGCCCCGCATACAGGACACCGCCAGGATAATGGTAGGTTCTCTACCAAAGTCTTCGCAGCGATACCTTTACTCGGTTCGCCTATCGATTCATCGTAGACATGCGTTCTACATGTGTCACACAGGTAGCAATCATAGTCAACCAATCTTTTTTCATTCATAAAATTGCCCAGGTTGGTCCCAATAAAAGCTTAAGGCTAGCCGATGCGCGGTCGCATCGGCCTTCGGGTCCATCCATATTGCAGTTCTCATTCCTTCGACTGATTCCGATTTCAATCGATTTGCAGATGTCTGTTCTTGCCTTTTTGCAGAACAATGACAGAAGTAGTTGTTAAATGACAAGGCAAGATAGAGTTGACTCCAAAGTCCTACACCAACCCGATTTCGGTTAAAAACCTGGAGCAAGAATTAGGAGCTGAGA
Organism: uncultured Candidatus Obscuribacterales bacterium; assembly: GCA_964478655.1. Classification (GTDB taxonomy): domain Bacteria; phylum Cyanobacteriota; class Vampirovibrionia; order Obscuribacterales; family Obscuribacteraceae; genus CAYZJR01. The sequence goes on along the minus strand of CAYZJR010000029.1, from coordinate 10,967 downwards.
TCGCGCTTTCATCTTCGAGTGAAGTATTGAGACGATTAAACACGTCTGATACGGGACTGAGTGGTGTTCAGGCCGACGAGCGCATCGCATGGTATGGATTGAACACGATCGCTACAAGTGAGCCAATACCCATTGCTGCTCTACTTTATGAAAACTTCTTTCATACCATGGCGATCTTACTTTGGTGTGCTGGTGGAATCGCGCTCGTCGCCCAAATGCCGGCACTGGCGATAGCCATTTGGCTAGTCAATATAACAAACGGCGCCTTCAGTTTTTGGCAGGAGTTTCGCGCGGAGAAAGCAACTGAAGCACTTCAACAACTTCTTCCACCGACAGTGGAGGTCATTCGTGATAACACAACCATTTCCGTTAGAGCAGAAAAATTAGTACCGGGCGACATTCTGCTTATTAATGAAGGTGACAAGATTTCTGCTGATGCCCGAATAGTTTCGGCAGAAGGCTTGAAGGTAGATCAATCTACATTGACCGGTGAGTCTCACCCGATCAGAAAAACCTCGCAGGCGAGTGTTCACCGATTGAGCCGAGCCAGAATTTCCGAAGCATCAAACCTTGTCTTTGCCGGCACGACGGTGGTAACAGGGCACGGTTTAGGTGTTGTTTATGCAACCGGTACCTCTACTGAATTTGGTCGCATAGCTCGGCTCACTCAGACCATCGTCGATCAGCAAAGTCCACTGCAACAAGAAATGAAGCGAGTAACTCGAATCGTTTCTTGCTTAGCTCTCTGTATTGGTGCAGTGATCTATTGCCTTGCGATTGGTTTCGCGCGAAACAATCCAGCTCAAGCATTTATTTTTGCCATGGGTTTGATTGTGGCCTTTGTTCCTGAGGGAATGGTGCCGACGGTCACCTTGTCACTTGCACTCGCGGTTCAAAGGATGGCGCGACGTAATGCGTTGGTAAAGCGACTTTCTTCAGTCGAGGCTTTGGGCTGCACTAACGTGATTTGCACGGACAAGACTGGGACACTAACTCAAAACAAAATGAGCGTTGTTCGATTTTCTACCGGAAATTTTGACTACACTTTAGACAACCCTGTGCGCAATGACATATTACAGCTCGTCGACTCTGCGTCTTTTGCGGACTTCAAGGAACTCCTGATTGCTGGTGCACTGTGCAGCAATGCTCGGTGTTTGAATGAGCGAGACATCGGTGACCCTACCGAGATTGCCCTAATAAGAAGTGCGATGTCCGCCGGGTTCAGTAAAAAGGATTTGGAGCGTGATTTTCCCAGAGTTCACGAAAATCCGTTTGAGTCTCATCGGAAGTGTATGAGTACTATCCACAGAGTTGGCGGAAATGCCATCGTATATTTGAAAGGGTCTCCAGATCAAGTTCTACAGCTTTGCGACAAGGAGCTTTATTGCGGACTAGAGCAACCTCTTAATCTACAAACACGCCAGCAGATTCAAAAACGTATTGATGAATACGCTGGTCAGGGGCTGCGTTTAATCGCTGCTGCCAGGAAAGAACTCTCCCCAACGAGTGACTTCAGTTGTGAGAATGTTGAGCGAAACTTGACCTTTTTGGGCGTCTTTGCTTTGCTAGATCCGCCACATGTAGAAGTTCCTGATGCGGTTAAAAGATGTCGAGCTGCAGGCATTAAGATCGTCATGATTACCGGCGACTATGAAGTAACAGCTGAAGCCATCGCTAGGCAGGTTGGCATTCTCCGGGGGCAGTCCTGCCGAGCGATAACCGGTAATGAGCTGGATGCTATGACAGAAGAAGAACTGCTCAATATGCTTACAACAGACGTGATATTCGCTCGCGTTAATCCTGAGCATAAACTACGTATAGTAAAGGCTTTCCAACGATGTGGAAAAATCGTCGCCGTCACCGGCGATGGTGTCAATGATGCGCCGGCTCTGAAGCAGGCAGATATTGGAATTGCAATGGGCAGAAACGGAACTGATGTGGCGAGAGAGTCGGCAGATATTATTCTGCTCGACGATAACTTCGCTTCGATTGTCAATGCGGTCAAAGAAGGTCGATCTGTTTATGAAAACATCAAGAAATTTGCAGTGTATGTCTTTAACAGTAATATGGCCGAAGCTGTTCCTTTTGTTGTGATGCTGCTTTCGTGCGGACTGGTTCCTATGCCATTGACGGTTATGCAAGTCTTGGCTATTGATTTGGGAACGGACCTGGTTCCTGCAGTTGGGCTCGGCTGTGACGAGGCCGAAGAAGATGTGATGTCGAAGAAGCCTCGTGTGCGATCTCAACCACTCCTGTCCAAAAGCTTGCTGGCCAAATCGTTGCTATGGTATGGAGGCATCGAGGCAGTCGCTGCAATGTCCGGCTTTTTCTTCGTCAATTACCTGCACGGATGGCCTGGAGTTCCGCTTGCTGCGGTCGACACTCAGGTGTGGAGAGAGTCTACAACCATGACTCTGACCTGCATAGTTTCTTGCCAGATAGGAGCTGTGTTTTGCTGTCGCACACAAAGGCGCTCGATTTTCACCAATGAATTACTGTCTAACAAACTCATTCTCTGGGGAGTTATGTTTGAGATTGGCTTGCTTGCGTGTTTGATTTACGCACCGCCGCTGCAGTGTGTATTCAATACTGCCCCGTTAGGAATAGTTGAATTGTCTTTTGCTTCGTTATGGACTGTCGCTTTAGTGTTAGTCGACGAATTTCGAAAGTTGATTCTGCGCCGACTGCACTAATTCCACTGATAAAGAAACCAAAACCTCACCCGGATGATTGGGTAAGGCTTTGGTGCGGACAAACTTGCCTGGATTCAGTAGACCAAGTGTGGGAGTCGATTCTTTTCAACGGATGGCGCGCGAGTAATCTCGACGGAGCAGTTCGCGTGTGTTGCAACTGCTTCTGAAACACTGCCGAGAAGTAGTTTTTCGACTCCGCGTTTGCCGTGTGATCCAAGAATCAGCAAGTCGGCTGGCCATTCCTTAGCGTGCTTAATCAACTCCTTTCGGGGTTCTCCGAACAACACTTCGCTGCTGGCTGATTTCTTCCCATAGGCGTCTTTTAGTTTGCTGGTAGCATCTTCCAAGAGTTTCTTCTGAATTCTATAGAGGTCATCGTATTGATTACTCATTCGATACGCAAATTCACAGTCCGGATCTAGAAATATTCTTTCCGATAACTCGGGCATGACATGCACACATTTGAAGTGGGTTCTTGTTGGCCAGGGCATGCTCAGAATGTGATCGATGATGCTTGCTGAGTATTTCGATTCATCCACACCCACTAAAACTTGCAGCGGTCGCGCGGTATCTTTCTTGCTGGCACGAACTATTCTTACTGCACAGTGTGAATGGAGAAGAACCGCATGAGAGACGCTGCCGATGAAAAACTCGGAAAGTCCATGCCGTCCATGAGAGCCGATCATTATCAAGTCGGCCTTCCAAGCGCTGCTGGCTTTTAGAATCTCGTCGGTTACAAAACCGTCAATCACTTCCCACGAAACGTTGACGCCAGGTTGATGCTCAGAGAGTTCTTTCGCTGCTTTCTGTACTAAGGAGCGAGCCGCTTCGATCTCTTTTTCTTTCACGCCGGCAATGACAGGTAGTGGCTCGATAAAATCCACGACTGATACGATTTTGATTTCTGTTCCAGCGGGATAGATTGTGTCTTCCAGATTTTGAATGCTTGCTTGGGAGCACTCCGAGCCATCCATCGCTATAAGTATTCGCATGTTTTTCTCCTCTGAGCGACGGCTGTGCACTTTTGACGGCACTGCCCTACTAGAAAGACTTTACCAGTGTGTATTTCCGACAGCATCATGCATTGTAAGTAAGTCAATTTAATTCGAATCAGTCTATAGGTTGATGCGTCAGCGATACCAGGAAAACTTACTGCAGTCGTGTTCTAACTTTTCTCGGAAGTCAGGATGAGCTATAGCAATAAGAGATCGAACCCGTTCTTTTATCGTACGACCGTAGAGTTGAGCGATACCGTATTCAGTGACAACGTAGTGTACGTCTGCTCTTGAGGTAACGACACCGCTGCCGGGAAGAAGCGATGCACAAATGCGTGATACATTGCCGCCTTTAGCGGTGGAAGGCATGGCGATGATTGCTTTGCCATTTTTCGAACGTGATGCACCCCTTATGAAATCGACTTGCCCACCGAATCCACTGTATAAATAACAACCCAGCGAATCCGCAGCTACTTGACCGGTTACGTCGACTTGCAATGCGGAATTAATAGCTGTCATTCGATCATTTCTTGCGATAACTGATGGGTCGTTAATGAAATCGCTCGTCTGAAACTCCATCAGCGGATTATTGTCGACGAAGTCATAAAGTCGCTTCGTACCCATGATGAAACTTACGGCAATTTTGCCGGGTAAAACGGTTTTGGCATCATTTGTAATGACACCTTGTTCGACAAGATCGACGATGCCGTCGGAAAGCATTTCACTATGAACACCAAGGTCTCGTTTATCCGCCAAAAACTTCAAGACCGCATTTGGGATTGCGCCGATGCCTAGCTGAATTGTCGCTTTGTCAGTCACAAGTGATGCAACATTTTTGCCAATGGCCTCTTCGACAAGAGATGGACGTTCAGGCTCCAAAATAGGCAGTGGGCGATCGCTTTCGACGATGTAGTTCAGCCGGCTTACGTGAACAAATGATCGTCCCAACGTACGTGGCATCTGCTTGTTAACTTCGGCAATTACGAGGCGAGCCTGCTTGCGCGCGGCAATAGTGCAGTCGACTGATACACCATAGCTGCAGTAACCGTGCTCGTCAGGGGGAGAAACCTGAATAAGGCAAACGTCGATCGGCAACTCTCCTGATTCGAATAATCTAGGGATCTCACTCAGAAAGACGGGGATATAGTCAGCGCGTCCCTGGTTTACTGCTTCTCTTACGTTGGGACCAATAAACAATGCTACGGGATCAAAAGAATTCGCGAATTCTTCCTTCGCATACTCGGCTTTGCCCAAAGTAAGTATGTGAATCAGCTTAACCTTCTTAAGTTCGTCTGCTCGTCTCACCATCGCGTCGATGATAATTTCTGGAGCCGCAGCATTTGAATGGATATATACGGTATCTCCAGACTTGATATGCTTGGCTGCCTCGTCAGCCGAGACGCAGCGCGCACGATACTGTTCTTTCCAGCCCGTTTCCGAAGTCACTTCTTGAATCATTCATCTCTCCTGATATTAACAAGCATGCAACTTAGTTTATTTCGAGAAAGTCTACACGGCTTCACTCTTTGGAATGAAACTGCGTCTTATTTCTGATTAGTGGATTACATGCGTGGCGATGTAAAAGTAGATAAGAATAGAGAGCAGGTCTTGAATTACGGTAGCTAGTGGTCCCGTTCCAAACGCCGGATCCAACCTGAATCTGCTGAACAGCCATGGTAGCGTCACCGCAATAATGGTGGCAGTAGAGCAAGCCGCCAAAATAGATAGTGTGACGCAAATTGTGATTTCCGCATCTTGCCAGCGCCACCAGATTAATGGCCCAGCAAGCGCCGAAAGAGCGATACCAATCACCAAACCGGCAACTAGTTCGCGCAGCAGCATCTTACGAAATTCGACACCGATGGATAAACCGCGCACTACTATTGTTTCAGTTTGCGTGCCGACTGCATCTGCCAGATAAACGATTCCAGGAATGAAGAAGGCGAGCATGACCTTTTGCTGTAACTGCGTTTCGAAGCACCCAACGAAATCTGCCGCCAATAAGGACCCCACAAGTCCCAAGACCAGCCAAGGCAGACGATGTAAGAACCTACGTTTTACAGGCTCTTCGCTGGCTTCGCGAATTGTGGAAGTGGATTTTATAAAACCGGCGACGCGAGAAAGATCTTCTTCATGCTCCGATAGGAGCACAGCCAATAACTGATTTGGAAGAATGAGCCCGACGAATTGTCCATTGTGATCGACAACAGATAACGCTGCTTCTTTATTGCGAACTGCATGCCACACAGCCACTTCCTGATCAACACCTGGCGCTACCTTCGGTGCGTCATGGTCCATTATCAGTTCAACTCTGTCGTCAGGGGCGGCCGTGAAGACATCTTCTATTCGAAGAATCCCCTGAAATTCTCCCCTGTCACAAACTGCTATATGACTTACGCTTTCGTAACTGCTTCTTTGCAATTTCTCTCGAACATCTTCGATTGTCTGCGTTCCTGAAACTATGGGAACATTGCGACACGCGTGCTGTACAGCTGTTTCGAAGTTTTGCCGAGGGGCGAGATCAATTTCTGATGCCAGTTCCATAGTACGAAATTAGTAAAGCGCCGAAGACCACGCATCAATCCAAAGGCGTATTCAAAACCGTCTGTATGCCTGTAGACTGAACAACATCGAGGGAAACTACTTGGTGAAAAGAACAACAGGAATTCCTGATATTTGGATTTACGGTACGGCCCTGTTATCGGTTGCGGCGCTGGTCGTGTTCGTTTTCTACTTCATGCAGGAGCCGAATGAGTCTGGATCAAAACCCAAAGCAGAAGTTGGAACGCATGAAATTGTGCGGTTGCCCGAGGAGTTGTCGGCCGATTTTAAATATGGCGGCGGATGGTGGACTGCTAATGGTCCCGCCGGTGATGACGCAGTTAGACGTCTTGCCAAAAAGCATTCGACGCTACCAGCTATATGCCTAAATCAGGCCGGAATAACATCGAAGGGATTCGATTATCTTTACGGACACCACCTGCGTTCTCTTGATCTAATTAATCTGGACATCAATGTCGAAATGGCAAATTCAATTTCACATTTAGAGTCGTTACAGGAGCTACTTCTTAAAGACGCAATGGTTTCTGACCAAGTCTTAAAGGCACTAACCGGACCACCAACGCTTGAGTCTCTTCTTTTGAAGAATTCGACTGCGAGCAAGGTTGGATTTGCGGGCTTTCACTCGAGATTTCCAAAATTGAAAGCGCTGTCTTTAATCAACTGTAAAAATATTGATGATTCAATAGTGCCAGAGCTAGTACATTGCTCCAATCTTGAGTCTCTAAATGTGATTACTACGCCTATATCAGCCGATGCAATGCTCCTTCTTTCGAATAAACTTCCCCTTAAATGTATTTCTTTCGAGTATCAAAAAGATGCGAGTCGGTTTATCGAAAGGCTTAATTGTTCAACGCTCAGCGAGCTACATTTGAACGGAAGCGTTCTCAACGAATCGTCGTTCTCAAGTCTCGGAAAGTTTACCCAGCTTAAGAGACTGGTTTTGATCGACTGCCAAAACTTGTCCAAGGATCAGATAACTGAGCTGGTTACAAAATTGCCTAAGTGTAATGTGCGTGGTGGCCAAAACGAAGCGGCCCCAGAACTAGGACTAGTCGAATAGTTCATCGAAACCGCCAATCATCCTTTCGGCTAATCTTCAGAACGATGAAGAAAGGCTGTTCTCGTTAGTAGGATGGTTGCATTCTAATCGCGGGTTTCACATGAGATTTCCAGTCAGCTGGTCAAAGCGAAGAACTATTTTACTCGCGTCCGCACTGTTTGCGCCTATTCTGGCTTGGACAATCTGGGAGCGAATGATCGACATTCGCTATAAACCGTTACTTGTTACGGGAACACTTCAGGCCAAAGAAATTGCCATTGGATCAAAGGTGGGGGGAAGAATCAAAATCATTAACGTGCGAGAGGGGCAAGAAGTAAAACAAGGCGACGTTATTTTGGAGTTTGAAGTCCCGGAGCTGGAAGCGCGCGCGCAGCAATTGAAAGACCAAATCTCAATTCAACGCGCGGAGCTGAAGGAACTGTTGAATGGACCTCGTCCCAATGAAATTGCGCAGGCCCGCGCCGCGTGTGCCGAAGCGAAAGCGCAACATCAAATGATGATGAGGGGCTACCGCAAGGAAGAAATTGAATCAAGTATTCATAAGAGGCACGAGGCCCAAGCACACTTGGACCTGCTGACCGCGGGGTATCGAAAAGAGGATATAGAACGGGAGCACGACATGATGGAAGAGGCACATATTCGTGCTGAATGGCTTCATAAAGACTGGAAAAGATATGAACAGTTAGCGAGTGAAGGAGCAATTTCACGCAGAGACGCCGAAGATTTAAAGAGCAAGTATGATGCTGCGCAGTGCTTGTACCTTGCGGCAAAACAAGCGTATGCAAAATTGAAATCAGGTCCAAGGCACGAAGAAGTTACAGCTGCTCAAGAACGGTTGAACTCTCTTGTTGAGCAAGAGGATTTGATGTTGCGTGGATACCGTCCAGAAGAAATTGAAGCAGCAAAACAAAGGTATTTGTCTGCTAAAGCTCATCTAGACCTGCTACTTGAGGGCACAAGAATAGAACGAATTGAAAAAGCTCGGGCGGCTCTTAAAAGAGACGAGGCTGTGCTTGCTGAGTTAGAAGCACAGTTGAAAGACAGACTTGTCGTTGCTCCGGCACCATCAGAGGTGTCGGTGATGGATTTGCATAAAGGTGAACTCATACCTGCAAACAAGGCAGTCGCGACTCTCACCAGATTAGATGATGTTTGGACACGAGTGTACATTCCAACTCGAGAGCTGGCTCGGGTATCTACCGGCCAAATCGTCGAACTCCGAGTAGATGCCTTTCCAGGACGAGTCTTTAAAGGAAGAGTCGTTCAAATTCCTGGAATGGCAGAATTCACTCCTCGAAATATTCAGACTGCAGAGGAGCGCTCCCAACAAGTCTTTGGATTGAAAGTTCAGCTGGACAACCCCGACCATACTCTGCGTGGTGGTATGAATGCAGAGATTGTGTTGCCACCAATCTATGGACCTTTAGCTGGTCCTCGCATCGCAGGTGTTGGAAATGGTTCAAGCAATAACGCTCGATAAACTATCCAAATCATTTGGGCAGCAGGTTGTTGTAGATGAGCTGTCCTTCAGTGTTGAGCGCGGCGATATATTTGGCCTTTTAGGGCCTAACGGCTCCGGTAAAACGACCACCATTAAGATGTTATGCGGACTGCTCAAGCCGACTTCAGGCAATGCCACCATAAATGGTTTCGATATCAACAAGGATGAGCAACATGTTCGAGGGAGTATAGGCTACATGTCGCAACACTTCAGCCTCTACAAAGCCTTAACAGTCGAACAAAACCTCAACTTTTACGGAGAGCTTTATGGATTGAATGGGCAAAAGCTGAAGGAACGTAAACAGGAAGTTTTGGACATTGTGGGTCTTACTGGCCAACAGACTAGGCAGGCTCAAATGCTTTCAGGAGGCTGGCGACAACGTCTTGCATTGGCGTGCGCGATTATTCACCAGCCTCCAATTGTCTTTCTGGATGAGCCCACGGCCGGAATCGATCCGGTCGCGCGGAGAACTCTTTGGGACCTGTTTTTTACGCTAGCAACCACAGGTATAACGTTTTTAGTCACTACTCACTACATGGACGAGGCTGAACGGTGCAACTCGGTTGGATATATTTTTCAGAGTAAGCTGATCGCTCTTGGCAGAGTCGACGAATTAGTCTCGCTGCCGGTAATGAAAGAAAACGAATTCAACTATCTGGAAGTCGCGTGCCAGAATGTAATGGCCACGTTTCACAAGGTCAAAAGCATTGACTGCATAAAAGAAGCGACGATTTTTGGCAGAACACTGCATCTGGTAGTGCCGAAAGATGTATCGAATGAGCAACTGCAATTTTTGTTGGACGATTCGGAGCACAAGGTTTTTGGAATTCGAAAAATAAAGCCGAGCCTTGAAGATGTCTTTGTCGCTCTTACTGGACTGGAAGAGAAGAAGCGTATTCCTGCCGCAGTGCTCTGGGGAGGGGCAGTCTAAATTATGCTTGCTCATCTTCAAGAAAGACTGCACAAAACCTTTTGGGGCTGCCATGCGGTGATGGTTAAGGAATGGATTGAGATTCTCAATGACAAAATGACGCTGTTCATAATTTTGACCGTCCCAATCGTCCAGATGACTTTGTATGGCTTCGGCGTGAGTTTTGAAGTGCGCAAAGTCGCCACTGTTATGTACGATCAAGACTTACGTCCGCAATCACATGCCTTAATCAATCAATTAACCGCGGACTACTTCCATATAACGCGCTACGTTTTTTCTCGAGATGCGGCGGTCAAAGAAATTGTTGCCGGGCGTGCTCGAGCGGCAATTATCATACCGCCCGATTTCTCTACGCGTATCCAAAACGGACTTCAAGGGCAAGTTCAGGTTTTAATTGATGGGTCTGACTCGACTGTCGCGAACACCGTGCAAAACGCAGCAGTTGCTATTGGACAAAACAGGGCCATTCAGCTACTCACTAAACAAACGTATGAAAAGCGACCACAGCCTCCCGTCGAGGTGCGTCCTCGAATGTTATTCAATCCGGATGCACGAACTACCAATTTCATTCTTCCTGGACTAGTCGGTTTTATGGCGCAGACTATTACACTCTTTCTGACAGTCAGTTCAATTGTGCGAGAACGCACAACAGGAACACTTGAGATGCTGCTCCTGACGCCCGTTAAGCCTCTTGGGTTAATGGTCGGCAAACTTATTCCGAACGGCTTAATTGGCTTCCTCGGCAGCAATCTCTTGCTTCTAGCGATGTATTTGATTTTTCAAGTGCCAATCCACGGAAGCATTGTTTTACTTGAAGTTTGTATGCTGATCTTTGTATTCGTTTCGTTGTCGATCGGTCTGCTGATCTCTTGCATCGCTGCGTCGCAGGAACAAGCCATGCATCTCGCTTCACTTGTTCTGATTCCATCGGTGTTATTGTCAGGTTTCATATTTCCTCGTGAATCCATGCCCTTTCTTCTCAATTGGTTGGGCTACTTCATTCCGTTAACTTACTTTCTACAAATACAAAGAGGAATCGTACTTAGGGGGGCTTCCTTCAGTGAGCTCTGGCAATGGATCTTACCGTTGGGGATTTTCGGTTTTGTGCTTATCTTCGCAAGTGTCAAGCGTTTTAGGAGAGCATTGGGGTGAGGAACTCCCAGCCTAAATGCTGAAACGTGATCGTCCGAAATCATGATGACTGGATGTTGAGGTGATTGCACAA
>CAYZJR010000028.1:59173-66988 GCA_964478655.1 uncultured Candidatus Obscuribacterales bacterium | reverse complement strand
TGGTGCGGAGCGCGTGGTGCGGAGCGCGTGGTGCGGAGCGCGTGGTGCGAAGCGCCAAGTAGTTAGGCTTCGGCCTTCGCCACGTCTTCGATGCGCTTAAACACCGGTCCTGAGTTTCTCAGTTTTTGTCCCGGCTTCAACATATCAAAGTAGCCATCTTCACGGCGGTCTCCGATCTGACCGACCTGATCATCATTGCCGAGTTGGTACCAAATATCCTGAGCCAGCTTTGGCGTAAACGGGCTAAGACTCATCGCGACTCTTCGAAGGACCTCAAGGACGGTGAATAGAACCTCCTGCCCCTCCTTGTTTTTTCCTTCCTTAAAGAGAGTCCACGGTTTCTCGTCATTGAGATATTTGTTCGCTTGATCGACCAAGGCAAAAATTGCATCGAGAGTCTTAGCAAACTCGAGTTTTTCCATGTGCGTTGCCACCACCGTGTGAATGGTGTTCGCCTTGCTTCTCAAATCGTGATCGGGATTAGCATCAGGCACGATACCACCGCAGTTTTTGTCGACCAGCGTTAACGTGCGGTTCAAGAGGTTTCCGAGATTGTTTGCCAGTTCCGCATTTACCTTTTCAATGAATTGCTGGCGTGAAAAATCTCCGTCTTGATCAAATGGCGTTCCTGCAAAAAGATAGTAACGAATCGCATCAGAACCATTTTCAAACTCATCAACGAGTGCAACAGGATCGATCGCGTTGCCCAAAGACTTACCGATCTTTTGACCTTCAACCGTGATGAAACCGTGCGCAAAGATCTGCTTGGGAAGCGGTAACTCGGCCCCAATCAACATCGCGATCCAATAAATCGCATGGAACTTCGTGATGTCCTTGCCAATCAAGTGGAGGTCGGCCGGCCAATAGCGTTGCATCTGTTTTTCGTCAGTTCCGAAGCCGACACCAGTAATGTAGTTGGTTAATGCATCGAGCCAAACGTACATCACTTGGTCGTCATCATCGGGCACCGGAATGCCCCAAGTGAGAGATTTGCGAGATCTCGAAACGCTGAAATCGCCAAGTTCGGGATCGTCGAGCTGCTTGAGCACTTCATTGCGCCGACCTTCGGGCATAACAACTGACGGTGTTTTCACAATCCAGTCGCGAATGAATGGCTTGTATTTCGTGAGTTTGAAGAAGTAGTTGTCTTCACTCAGTTCCTTCGGTGGTGTCAAATGGTTTGGGCAGTTGCCTTTGGCATCGAGGTCACGCTCTCTAATGAAGTCTTCGCATCCGACGCAATACAGCCCCTTGTACGAACCTTTGTAGATGTCGCCCTTCTTTGCGAGGCGGCGCCACATTTCTTGCACCGACGTGACATGCCGCTCTTCCGTCGTGCGGAAGAAGTGGTTGTAAGACAAATTTAGCTTGCGCCACGCGAATTCAAACTTGGCTGACATCATGTCGCAAAACTCTTCAGGCTTCATATTGGCTTGTTGAGCCGATCTTTCAACTTTAGAACCGTGCTCGTCGACTCCGGTGAGGTAGTAAACATCTCTGCCCAGAAGCCGGTAATACCGCGCGAGAATGTCAGCGGCAATCTTCTCGTATGCGTGACCGATATGCGGAGTCGCATTCACGTAGTCAATTGCTGTGGTGACATAGAACTTTTCCATTGGATATTTAAACCTTAATTCCTTCGATGATATTGGCGAGATCGCGCCTGAATAGCGGAAAATATGAGATGAATACGTCAAGCCTTTTGGCGATGACAAGAATTCAAGCGAATGGCGATTTTCGAATAGGAAAGGCGCGCCGTTCGAAACATAATAATACAGGGCGGAAACGCCTATAAACTCGGTTCGATGCTGACGTGATGCTGGGGAGTGGCAAGACAATGAAAAAGACGCGCAAGAGAGACATTGAATCTTTCAACCCCCTTGAGAACAAAACGATTCTACTTGGAGTGAGTGCAGGCATTGCGGCATACAAGGCATGCGACTTGGCTTCGATGTTGAGACGTTCTGGGGCTGACGTTCACGCGATTTTGACGCCGAATGCAAAGCAGTTCATCACGCCACTGTCGCTCACAACGATTACAAGAAATCCCTCGCACTGCGAGCAGTACTCCGAGTCCGAAACCTGGCGCCCTGAACATATCGAACTGGCTAAGAAAGCCGATCTTATTCTCATCGCTCCAGCAACCGCCGACATTATCGCCAAGCTTGCAGCCGGTATCTGTGACGACTTGCTCACCACGATGGTGCTCGCATCTCAAGCCAGAGTCATGCTTGCTCCTGCGATGAATCCTGTCATGCTGCAACATCCCGCAACACAGCACAACATTGCGGTGCTCGAAAATAGATATCGTTACGAAATTATCCAACCCGAGTACGGCGAAGTTGCTTGCGGCGATGTCGGCTCCGGCAAGATGGCGTCGGTAGAAACTATCGTCGCTTCAGTCGCCGCCAAGCTTTTGTCGCACCGCACACTATCGAACAAGAGCGTTCTCGTCACCGCGGGTGGCACCAGAGAGCCTATTGACCCGGTACGATTCATCGGAAACAAGAGCTCGGGCAAGATGGGTATCGCCATGGCTGATGCGGCTTTCGGCAGAGGTGCAGAGGTGACGCTCGTCTCCACGGTGGAGGTCGAACGCCCCTACCCAGTCATCGTTGTCGAAACGGCGCAAGACATGCAAGAGGCTGTTGAAACCGAATTCGATACCTGCGACGCCCTCGTTATGACGGCAGCTGTGGCTGATTTCCGTCCAATGGTCGTTTCGTCGCACAAAATCAAAAAGACCGAGTCCGAAGACATCGTGCTCGAACTGACCAAGAACCCAGACATTCTCGACTTGCTTGGAAGAGTGAAAAGAAAAGATCAAATAATCATCGGCTTCGCCGCAGAATCAGAAGAACTTCTCACCAACGCAGCGCAGAAACTGAAAAGAAAAAATCTTGATGTCATTGTCGGCAATGACATATCCGTTCCTGACATTGGCTTCGGCTCTGATGACAATGCCGTCATCATCCTCTCCGCTGAAGGCGGCAGAGAACCATTGCCCCGCATGCCGAAGCGCGCCATTGCAGAACATCTCTGCGACCTGCTGGCATCACGCTTTGCCGAAATGGAAAAAGCTCCAGTAAAGAAGTGATTACGAGCCTCGGCTAGAAAGAGATCAAATTATTTATATTAGGCAGGGGGGTGCTATACTCCTCTGTGAGGCGGCAGTCTCTAAGCCCATGAGGCTTTACAGACCTGAAGATTTGGAGATTCGCCGCGATTCGCAAAGTTGAACGACTGTCGCACTACAGTTGAGATTGGTCGTTCTCAGGGTTCAAGAGGGCTCAGGAAATGAGTAGAAACGCCAAAAACAATGAGTCGTCCAGCGGAGGCACAAGTGCCTGGTTTCTCGGACTGCTGGTAGGAGCAGCCGGAGGCGCAGCCCTGGCTCTGCTTACAACTCCGAAGTCCGGCACCGAAGTGCGCGGCGCTTTGAGAAAGACTGCACAAGACGTACCGGAACGCATCAGTGAAGTCGTCGATGATTCGCTCGACCTCTACGCTTCAGGACTCAACTACGCTCAGCTTTTGATTGAAGAGCAGACCATGCGCCTCAAGCGCGCCGTGGCTGCCGGGAAATTGGCTGCGGCAAAGAAACGTGAAGAGCTGGAAATGGGCGGTTCATCCGTACTTCCGTTTCAGCACAGGTAACCTGTCAAAACTACATAACAGGACGTAAATTGTGGACGCAACCGCTCTAGCAAACAGCCTTAACATCCTGGTTATTCTGTCGCTCTTTGTCTTGGCAATAGCGCTTTTGCTCGTCACACTCCCGCTTGTTTCGCTCATCGATCAATCCAGAAGAACCCTGAGTTCGGCTGAGCGGCTCACAGACACACTTGAGCGCGAGCTGGGACCGACCTTGAAAGAGGTGGAAAGTGTGCTTGGCGGAGTGAGGGAACTCAAACACATTGCCGAGCAGCGCATGGTTGACGTGGGAACCAAAGTTGAAGACGTGACAGAGAACATCAACAAAGTCACCACTTCAGCAAAGAAAAATACATCGGTATGGGGAGCGGGATTGTTTGCCGGTATTCAGGCATATTTAGAAGGGAAGGAACATAATCCTAAAGCCCTCACACGCGATGCGGCAGCTAAAGATCAAGTCTGAGTCCAGATTTACGGCGTACTAGAAAGAGAGTAAGTAAGAGGTATAAGAGATGTCCGGAGAAAGGTTTTTTGAAGGTCTTGTCGTAGGCGGAGTTCTCGGATTTCTATTCGGAATGCTCGTTGCACCGAAATCAGGTGCGGAACTGCGCCAACAAATAGCTGACGGCGGCGAAGATCTATACAAGTCGGCAAGCGACTCGCTCTCTGGTATGCAGGAGAAGGCAAACGCTGCCATTACGGATATTCAATCAAAGGGTGGCGACGTCATCAAGAAAGCCACCGATGCAAAAGATCAGATTGCACACAAGTTGCAAGAGATGGCGGGACAAAGCACGCAAGTTCTCGTTGACGACGTGGAGACCGCGACATCAGGCGGTTAGGCTCCACCACAGGCGGTTAGTCTCCTGCAGTACAGGTTGAATAGAGCTCTGGCACTCACCGGCTATTGTTCGCGACGCAAGGCCGATGAGCTTATTGCGGAGGGCAGAGTCAGCGTAAACGGTGCTGTCGTAACCGATTTCAACCGCATAGTCGAGTTCGAGAAAGATTCACTGTCGATTGACGGCGAACCAATATCAGCTCAAGAACACGATTACATCGTCATCTACAAGCCGCGCGGAATCATCACGACATGCAGCGATGAAAAAGGACGCACAACGATAATCGACATTCTTCCGCGCGAGCTCAAGCATTTGAAGCCTATCGGCAGACTCGACATGGATTCGGAAGGTCTCCTCATTCTCACAAACGATGGCGCTTTAGCCCAGCAGCTAGCGCATCCTACGCATCACGTCGAGAAGCTGTACAAGGTGACAGTCGCTGGATCTATATCCGATCGCGCACTCGATTCTTTGCGTTCGGGCGTCAGGTTGTCAGCAAACGAGGAAAAGACACGCCCCGCGAAAGTGAGACTGCTCTCCAGAGATTCCAAGCAGTCGATATTTGAAATTGTGTTGACCGAGGGAAAGAACCGCCAGATAAGGCGCATGTGCACTAGTGTTGGCCACTCTGTTATTCGCTTGGTCAGACTTGCCATTGGTGAGTTACAATTGAGGCAAATGGAGCCTGGAACCTGGCGTCGCGCATCTCGTCGAGAAATCTTGAGTCTGTGCGCGAAATGAGGAAATACGCTGACTGATGACGCTCGAGCAAATAAGCCAAAAGATCAAATCCGCCCGTGAGAACCAAGGTCTCACTATTGGTCAGATATACGATCGAACAAAAATTCCGCCTAATCATCTAACCGCGATTGAAGAGGCGCATTACGATGACCTGCCCGAACCTATATATGTAGCGGGTTTCATCAAACGATATGCCGACTGTTTAGGACTGAACGGCCAAAACCTTGCTGAAGAGTACCGTCAATGTGCTGACTCTGCAAAGAACGGTAACGGACATCATGGCGGCATTTTTGGCTCGAAGCAAGTTGCCGTGCAACAAGCGTACACTCCGGCGCCGAGCACAACCTATTTAAAGGCTGCCAAACCGGAAAATCACAATCAGGCACCAAGCCTCACAAAAACAATCTTCTACCCTGCATTTTTGATCATCTTCATAGTGGGGTTGATCGTTTGGCTCAACCAATGGCAGCAACAAAACTCAAATCGCCAAGATCCAAGTGTCGATGCATTGCGTGCATCAACACAAAGATTCAATGCTGTTCCTGCAACTAATACAGTTCCGACAACCACAACCACCGCTGCGGCTCAGCCAACCACAGGTGACAGCCAGATCTCGGTGCTCGCCAGCCAGCACGTATGGGTGAGCGTCAAGTCTGTAGCCACTGGAGAGAACCTCTATAACGGATTCCTCGAAGCAGGCGACCGCCGCGACTTCACGGATGGCTCCGGGTTGAGAGTTCGCGCAGGCAACGCTGGCAGCCTTACAGTTGAGTTTCAAGGAAAGAAAGAAACACTAGGACCTGCCGGCAAACCCATGGAGAAGACCTTCTCGGTCAAGACCGCCGCAGAACTCCAGGCTGATGCAGCCGCAGCAACAGCCTCAGCCACCTCCGCAGTCAGCCCGGTCAGAACTGCAACTCCAAGAAAAGTTACAAAGAGGTGGAGCGATGGAGGCTCGAGACCTGCCACTGTTCGGCGTTCTGACGGTTTAACCCGCTCGAGCATTCCAGGAGAGTCTGGATCTGGCGCCAGCTACAGGTACAATGGTGGACGCCAGGACAGCGAATAGCGCGTCGCCACAGGGTTAAGACCAGCTAAGCTAACTGCCCCGGCAGGAGTGCTAATGCGCAACCCAAAACTTGGGGTAGTTTCACTTGGTTGTCCGAAGAATCAAACGGACACCGAAGTCATGCTCGGTCTTCTCAACGAGGCCGGTGTCGAAGTGACTTTCGACAACGAAGAAGCCGACATGTGTCTCGTCAACACATGCTCGTTTATTGGTGATGCGCGCAAAGAGTCGGTGCGCACTCTTGTAGAACTTGCAGATCAAGGCAAGGAACTAATCATTGCCGGTTGTCTTGCCCAGCACTTCAAAGAAGAGCTGCTAGCCGAGATTCCGGAGGCGCGTGCAATTGTCGGAACCGGCGACATTCAACACATCGCAGACGTATACAAAACCATCGCGCGTGATTCGCGACTTCGGGTTGTGCAAGTAAGCGATGTTCCGAACGACTACCAAGAAGACGTTCTTCCCCGCATGCAGACTGGTGTTGGCGCTTCCGCCTACATCAAGATTGCAGAGGGCTGCGATCACACATGCAGCTTCTGCATCATTCCAATTTTGCGCGGGAAGTTTCGCTCGCGTTCAATCGAGTCAATCGTCAAAGAAGCGAAGATCCTCGTGGCAGGCGGCGTCAAAGAGATCATTCTTGTTTCGCAGGATTCGACCTACTACGGTCTCGATATCTACGGCAAACAATCTCTTGCAGAACTCCTCGAACAACTCAACGAAATCGAAGACCTAGACTGGATTCGCGTAATGTACGCCTATCCGACGGAGGTCAACGAAAAATTGCTCACAACTATGGCGCGGTTGCCTAAGGTCGTGAAGTACATCGACATTCCGCTCCAGCACAGTCATCCCGACATGCTTTCCAGCATGGCGCGACCGCAAAAGCCGGAGAAAGTGGTGGCAAGAATTCGCGAGTTGCTTCCTGATGTTCGCATTCGTTCGACCTTCATTGTTGGATTCCCGGGCGAAACCGAAGAGCAATTCGAGCACCTCGTGAACTTCATTCAAGAGCACCGCTTCGACCGTCTTGGCGTTTTTGGGTATTCCAGGCAGATGGAAGTTCCGAGCGGACATATGCCGGACCAAATTCTGCAGAAAGTGAAGAAGTCACGCCGCAACAAAATCATGAAGCTCCAGCATGCAATTTCGACAGAGCTTAATCAAAAATTGGTCGGACAGACAATCGATGTGCTTATCGAAGCATACGACGATGCTCGAGACCTATACATCGGACGCTCGCAGTGGGATGCTCCACAGATAGACAACCAAGTCTACGTCAAGGATTTGGAAGGGGACGTAACCATGGGTGAAATTTGCAAAGTCACCATAGATGATGCCAAACCATATGATTTGTATGGAACGGCGGTGAGTGTCGTCCCTGACTCATCAGCATCGACAGGTGCAAATTCTAAGACTAGCGCAAATTCTAAGAAGCGCGAACGAGCTGTTGCCGCAAAATAGGCTGCAACACGTCGCCAACGACAACGCGTCGCGAGCTAGTGATTG
>CAYZJR010000028.1:47268-59073 GCA_964478655.1 uncultured Candidatus Obscuribacterales bacterium | reverse complement strand
TAGGGTCCGATTCCCAAAAATCCGGAACCGGTTCCAAAACCAGATCCGCTACCAGAACCACCCGTGTAGGCTTGAACTTGCGGCGCGTTTGCGGTAGCCCATGCAATAAATGCGTTAAGCCCCTGCTGCAGCGCGGCGTTTTGGCTCGCGGTCAACCCAGTGAAGGTTTGACCTTGATACACCTGCAAGCCTTGCGCCAAGGTCTGACCGACTGGCGTTCCCCAGCCTGAACTGCCTGCGTTGATATTTTCGAGAGGATTAGTCGTAGTGATCGTCGTAGTACCATTTGCGATACCAGTACCGTAATTGGTTTCACTTGTAATGGTTGAAGCTTCCGATGGTGTGAGGAAGTGACCACTGAATGAAAGAGACTGAGCGTGCGGACCGGCAGCGGCCGGATCCCAGCCGTAGGTTGTGTTGTTGTAGCTGAAGTTCATCATGAAGTATCCGGCAGCTCCAGTACTGCTGATTCCAGGGACGAGCGTCCAGAATGCACCACCACCAGGAGGGGGAGTAGTACCAGGCAATGGCAGTCCAAGTCCCGGGATTGAACCAGAGTTTGATGGAATGGCAGCTCCTAGGGTGTAAGTGCCCATCAAGGTCCCGGCACCAGCCAAACCTTCAGCGTGTTCGACTGCACGTTTGCTCCTAAAAGTCATCGGCGCCGGAACACCAATTCCAGGAACGTTGCCGATGAAAGGCATACCAGACATTGCCATGAAGGGACCTACATTGAACGTGCCGACTGCCTCATACTCGTAGATTGTGCTGGTTGGATTGATAGGTGGAGTGACAGGTGTGTTCGGCCCGTAGATCTTTACCTGGTTGGCACCTGCGTCAATGGCTTCGACATAAAGAGTAATGCCTGAACTGCTTGCACCACCTATGGGTTTGAGCTTGGCAAATTGTGCGATTCCCATGTTCGACATACTCTGTGCTGACTGAGTAGCGTTTGTTAGAGCCTCAGCAAAAGTATTGCTGCTCGACGCTGCGCTTGCAGCCTGCGTCGTGATTAGATACGCGCTTACAGCGCCCATCGCGACTCCGACCAAGTTAATCAGCGGAAAGAGAATGACGAGAAAGAGGATGAACAAGACAACCGGAAACTCAGACATCGAAGATCCGAGAATCCTTGAGGATCGCAATGAGCGACTCTTAGGTCTACGCCAGGTGATCATGATAGACACCTCAATCTGTAAAGTTTATTTCTTAACCCGCTCTAATATCATTCCATGTATAAAAAGGGATTGTCAAGGAGGCGCGATTCGAAAACCCCGCGCCTGGATGGAAATCGAAGTTCTGAGGGTGTTACCCATGCGTCCGGAACGTTCTGTTACCCATATGTCCGGGCCGACCCATGACGCGGATCGCATGACACAGGATCGCATGACACGGATCCGAGCTACATTGATTCTTTGGCTGCACCAGCAGCGCGCTTGAAGTGTTCAAGTGCTATTCGAAACAGATTGCCTGCCATGGAAAGGTGGTCATAGTCATAGTTTCCGCAAAATCTCTTCAGTTCATCCAAACCATCCGACGCTTGTGCGATGCCATGACGCATCCATTGCACCGCTGGTGCAAGAGTGCTTGGAGCAGGGTTCTTCGCAATTGCTTGCGATGACTTCACGAGTATCGCCTCCATCTCCTCGACATACTCAACAAATTTCTCAAGCAATTCATCATCGTAAATATCTTGCGAGAGATGGGACAACTTTGTCTTGTACTGATTTAGACAGGTGACGATGGGCCGCCGGGCTGGATGAAACACCATCGCGAGATACTTCTCGCGCGCTGCTTCTTCGTCGATGGTTGGCATCTTGGTGCGGGTTCCGGCCCTGCGTCCGACGCCAATTCGATAGTCATAGTCAGCGCGTTTGGTCTTATCCATGAGGGTTTCATACGCCTCATTCAAATCGACCATGCGTTCTGTCGCTTTGCTGCGTTCCCGAGTGGTGCGCCCCTTGTAGTCGATGTCCGGATGAAGATTTTTTACTAGCTGCCGATATGCTTTCTTTATCTCTTGTGAACTGACATTCGGCTGCACACCAAGAGTCTCATAGTATGTGGCTTTGGGTTTGACCATTACTCTTGGAATATCGGCGGCTGGGAAGTTCGAGATAATTGCTACATTATTATGCCTTAACAGGCAAAGCAACAACCATAAACTTGACCGCGCCTGCCTTTTGACGCGTCAAGGCGACGCTCACACCTAATATAATGGTGAGATGCTTTGCCCGTTTTGCAACCATCGCGACTCACGAGTACTGGAATCACGCCTGACAGGCGAAAATTCGGTCAGGCGCAGGCGTGAATGTGAAGCGTGCGACAAACGCTTTACGACATACGAACGACTCGAAGTAATCCAACTTCTCGTTGTGAAACGATCCGGTAATAGAGAGCCATACAACCGCGAAAAGCTCCTTGGTGGAGTGCGGCGCGCATGCGCAAAGACGATGGTTACCGCTGAGCAAATCGACGATCTCGTCGACTCAGTTGAGAACGAACTCGCAGCGTTAGGCAAGCGCGAGATTCCATCGAGCCTTCTCGGCGAACTGACACTGAAGCGGCTGCGCAATACTAATCAGGTCGCTTACGTCCGATTTGCCTCCGTGTACAGACAGTTTCGCTCGATTGAAGACTTCATCAGCGAACTCAACACGCTCAAAGATACACAAGAGCTATTGTCAGAAACGGCTGAATCCGCTAACCTCGATGAAGCTCATGTCACCGTATTTGGTGACGGCTAGTTCATCGCTACGCGATTAATCGATCGGTTGCGAGCGTTCATCGTTTTCGCGCAGTTTGCAAGCATTCATCGATCGCAAGCATTGGTCATAACGACGACCTTCGGATTCGTCTTGAACGGTCCCATAATGGCAAACATCCGCCCAGACTCACATACCATGTCGAGCGTTTTGCGATCTTTTGCATAAAGCTGAATTCCGACATGATCTCCGCGCCATCCCGGAGTCGTCATCAGTCCAGCGATGTCGAGGTTTCGGCTGAGCAGATTTCGCGCATGAAGCGCCGTATTCAAATGTTCCAAATACTTCTGAAAAGACTCGTAGTCGATTGATTGCACAGAGTCTTTTGTTATCACCAACTTCTCTTTCGCTTGCCACAGGTCCGCAGCAAGAGTTGTCCAATTCGTTGTTTCACCGGTGCGAAGCGGATTCACGGCAGCAAAGTTCTCAGCCGCCTTATGGGCATCTTCGCGAAGTTGGTCGTTATCTGCCATTGCTCAATCCTCTCTATCATTTGTCTAGAGACTACAAAAGACAGATAACAATCGGATAACGAATCGTCGACGGACTCGACATTCAAGAGTCAATGCGAAGCGACATTTCTAAGTGTTCCTTCAGAAATGGTCCATTCAATGCAGCAATTAGACTGCAGCGTGAGTGGCGACGAGCTCTACGTCCCACTTTCGCAGATATTGAGATGTCGAAGTCTCACTTGAAATCACAAGTAGGCACAGGCTTGGACTATTGAAACCTCTTCATATAACGGGTCGAAGCAGCGCCAGCTTGATAAAATAAGGCGAGCCTCAAGCCTGCAATTATGAAGCTATTTAAAAGAGCAGGCTTGCCAGCCGCTGTCGGCGATACAAATGTATTGCCGCTGTGTTAGAATTCACAACCGCTTATTTATATAACGTCTATACGCTCGAGAACAGGCAGCCAGCCATGAATCCGATTATCCAAGAACTTGAACAGTCTCTAATGAAGTCGTCCGTTCCGAAATTCGACATCGGCGACACAGTCAAAGTTTTCGTCAAAATTAAAGAAGGCGGAAAGGAACGCACCCAGGGCTACGAAGGCGTAGTCATCAAGCGTCGCGGCTTCGGCATCGGTGAAACCATCACCGTTCGCAGAGTCTTCCAAGGCGTGGGAATCGAGCGTGCATTCCTCATCCATTCGCCTCGCGTAGAAAAGATTACGGTTCAACGTCGCGGTCACGTCCGCCGTTCGAAACTGTATTATCTCCGTGCCAGAACAGGTAAGGCGACGCGCATCAAAGAGAAAGTCGGCGGCAAAGCAGATGCGGGAGCTCAAGCGCAAGCAGCAGCCCCAGCACCAGCACCGGCAGCCGAAGAAGCCGAAAG
The DNA here is from genome assembly GCA_964478655.1 of uncultured Candidatus Obscuribacterales bacterium. Taxonomy (GTDB): domain Bacteria; phylum Cyanobacteriota; class Vampirovibrionia; order Obscuribacterales; family Obscuribacteraceae; genus CAYZJR01. The sequence continues at coordinate 54,968 of CAYZJR010000028.1, read as the reverse complement.
CAAGTAGTAGCGATCTCAATAGAACATGGCTGCCGCCCAAAAGCGCAGGCCGCCTGACGCGGCGCAGACTGCCTTTCAGCGCCTAAAGGAAATGCTGAAATGGGTGGACCTTGTCGTGGAGGTTGTTGATGCGCGAGTTCCGTTGTCGACGGTTCATCCGAAGTCGCAAGAGATTTTTGGGCAGAAGCCGCGCTTGACGATTTTCACGAAGGAAGACCTCGCAGACGAGGCAGTGGTCGCCAAGCACATCTCCGGATTCGCGGCTCTTCCGAATCGAAAAGCAATGTCGCTTTCGCTGAAAGTTCAGAAAGGCAAAGAGCGCGTTCTCGCCTTGGCATTGCAGCTCACAAAAGAGAAGCGTGAGTCCATTGCGCGCAGAGGACTGCTGCCGAGACCAGTGAGAATCTGTGTTGTCGGCATGCCGAACGTCGGAAAGTCATCGTTTATCAATTGGCTGGTTGGAAGAAAGAAAGCGAAAGTCGGCGACACCCCAGGAGTTACGAAGGGAACTCAATGGGTGCGAGTTCACCCACAAATCGAACTTCTCGATACGCCAGGAATTCTGCCTCCGTTCACACTGAACAAGAGAACGGCACTAAAACTGGCTTTTCTGAATTTGCTTCCACCCCATACATACGATCACGAGCAAGTTGCATCCGACGGACTCGCTCTGTTGGCGCAGGAGTATCCGGAGCTATTGTCTGCATATCTCCCGAACAAGACGATATCCGAACTGTCACTAACAGATATCGCACAAGCGAGAAACATGCTTGGAACCGGAGGTAAATTCGATACAAGCAGAGCTGCGATCACTTTACTCCAGGACGTAAGAAGCGGCAAAATAGGGCGTATAACCCTTGACGCACCTGAGACGACATAACGATGCCTGCAAAAGTCGAAACATCAAAAGCTGCTGAATCCAAAGCTGCTAAATCTAAAGCTGCTAAATCTACGGCTGCTAAAACTAAGACTCCTGCAGCTAAGGCTCCCGCACGCAAGGCTGTGACTCTACGATTGCCAGAGGCGCCCCAAAAGAAGCAAGCAACCACTCGTGGTGCTCAGCAAAAAGGAACATTCAAGAAGCTCCTCTCGTTCGACAATAAGATGCTGGAGAAGTTTCAGCCGCCAGTCGTCGAACTTATCATCAAGGGGAAAGGTGGGAGCCGCACAACAATTGTCGGAACCAATCCGCAGCAGCAACTGTTCTCGGGCGCAGCATCCGGTTTGATCGGAGTTGATGAAGTTGGCAGAGGATGCCTTGCGGGTCCGGTGGTGGCGGCCGCAGTGATGCTGCCTGCATTGAGGAACGATTCAGCATTGGCGAAAGAGCTGAGAGATCTAAACGACTCAAAACAACTTACTGCGACTCAGCGCGAAACGTTCGCTCAAGTGATTCGTGGCTGCGGTTGGTTCGCAATCGCGGAAGCATCGCCCGAAGAAATAGACGAAATCAACATTCTCCAGGCAAGTCTGCTTGCAATGAAACGTGCGATTTGGAAGTTGGAGAAGATGGTTCCGCAATCATTGGAAGAATCACTGATCTTGATTGATGGGAATCGACCGCTTGAAGGTCTTTCCGGTGTCCAGCATTCGGTCATAAAAGGAGACTCTCGTTCAGCCAGCATAGCGGCGGCATCGGTAGTCGCAAAAGTCTATCGCGATGACTTGATGGCAAAATTGCATGATGAGTTTCCGAGATACAATTGGCGTTCCAACAAGGGCTATCCGTCGATCGAGCATCGCCGAGCCATTGAAGAGGTCGGAACCTGCAAGTGGCATCGCATGTCGTTTTCGTTCAAGTCAGTGTTGACTGAAGACGACGACAACGCAGGGCAAGAAGGCTAGGCAATTTGCTCCAACAGGAGTTAGTCGTCCCAACCTAGATTGTGCAAAACTTGCATGCGGAGCGCCGCCAAATTATGATACCGGCGCCAAGAGCTTATTGATGCGTTTCAGCAATTCATCTACCTGAAAGGGCTTAGCCAGGAAGTCGCTGGCACCAGCTTCCATACCGAGTGCTCTGTTTTTCTCACCGACCGAACCTGTGAGCATCAAAATCGGAGTGGTACCACCACTGGTTCGATACTCCTTGCAGATTTCATTGCCGCTCAGCTCAGGCAGATTTTGATCGAGGATGACCACGTCAAAATTTCCGTAGCGCAGTTGCTCAACAGCCTCGAAGCCGGAGTAAACCGCAAGCACATCATGACTTTGCGACTGGAGGAACATTTGAAGACCGAACGAAAGGTCCTCATCATCTTCAACCAGTAAAATGCTTGCCATGTTTCAATTGTCTCCAGTAATGATGCGATTGCGACCTTTCGCCTTGGCTTGGTAAAGCCGCTCGTCAGCAAGCTTAAGAAGCTCCTGAATACTGTCAGCCGCGTCATTCGGGAACCCGGTTATGCCTGCACTAAATGTAGCAGAAAACGGCACTCCTTCATCGCTTTCAAATTGCATTTCGCCGAACTCTTCAAGCACTCGTTGAAGAGCGCCTTGGGATGTGTCCTTCGTTGCATGCCGCAGAATAACAACGAACTCCTCACCACCCCAACGTCCGCGTAAGTCTTCAACCCGAAAACGTTTTTTAAGAAGTTTTCCAAGCCCAGCAAGAACGCGATCTCCTGTCAAATGCCCGAAGGTATCGTTGATGTGTTTGAATTTGTCGACATCGAGCAAGCAAATCGAGAAGGTCAGATCATGGCGTCGCGCTTCGTGGAGAAGAGAGTTTAGTTGTTCCATTAAGGGGCGCCGGAGCAGCAAGCCAGTGAGAACGTCCTTTTCAAATCTGTCTTTGAGCAAGCGCGAACGTTCTAGCCTGGATTTGACGCGCGTGAGGAGTTCTACAGGAACCACCGGTTTCGGCAAGTAGTCATCGCCACCAGATTCGAATGCGTTCACTCGGGCGCTTAATTGCGTTTCGCCAGTGAGAAAGAATACTGGCAGATCGTGATAGGCGTCTTGCGAACGAATCAGACGACAAACGTCAAAGCCACTGATGGCAGGCATCATCACATCAAGCAAGACCATGTCTGGTTTGAACTCTCGCACAACATCGAGAATACTTCCAGGGTCGTGCAACACACGCACCAGCATTCCTTCTTTTCCCAACAATCTTGCAATGACTTCCGCAAAGTCTTCATCGTCATCAACGATGAGAATGCGAGATCGCCCGCCTTGCCTTAGATTGATAAGATGCTCAACCGCTTTTCTCATCGACTCGTCATCCAGCTTCTTCGATATGTGCATCGAGCTGCCGGCATGAGTGTGATCGACCAGCTCATCACTATCACGGCTCTTGCCATTGGATGAGATGAACGCCAATGGCAAAGCCTCATAGCCAGTCACGTTTCGCAAGTCACGGGCGAGTCGAAAACTCTTTTCGGGCTTTCCGTCAATGGTCGTATCGATCATTACGGCGTCGAAAACACACTGAGAAGCTTGCTGAAGCGCATCACTGGCGGTATCAACATGGACGATTTCCACGGGTAATCCATTAGCCAACGATACCGCTGGTAACTGAGTTTTCGAAACAACCAACAACCTGACTTTGGCTGCCGCCAAAACTGCCGACTCTGTTCCCTCAACCTTCACCGTTCCAACTTTTGGAACTGCAGCCTTAGCACTCTGCAGCAACTCGTCGACCACCGGCCATTGTTGCTTCACGGACCCAGGATCTTCCTCTTGCATGTGGAGAAAAGTCGTCTCCAGCTTCTGCAAAATTGCGCCGAACTCCTCCATTCCTAGTGAGCGAGATGTTCCCTTCATGTTGTGCGAGAGACGATGAGCATCTTTCAAAAACAAATAGTTGTCCGTGGCTGTCTTGCATCGCGCGACAAGATCTTCAATGGCACTTATTCGAGCAGGCAAACCACGATAGAACTTTTCTCTCACTTCCTCGAAGATCTGGGCGTCGCTGCGTTCCTCTTTGATGGTTCCGCCTTGCTCGCGCGCGAATAGCGTGTCGATTTGTGCGCCAAACAACGACTGCCGAATCGGTCTGTGCAAGACCAATGCCACTCCGAGTTCTCGTTTGAGTACTCGATACAGCGTGGTGTCACCCCATGTACTGGTGACGAACACCAGCTTTACGAGGAGCTTTTCCTGTCGAATCTTCGCTGCTAACTCCAGTCCATCGACGTCGCTGAGACGCTCGCCGAGAATGGCAAGGTCGTATGCACCGGCCTTGAGCATCTCCAACCCGGTGATTCCTGATTCGCAGGTCTCGACGCCATAACCGCCCAATTTGTCGAGAACCGATTTCAAAAGCTGCGCAAGCCTTTGGTCTTCGTCGATTATGAGAACGTTGCGCTGCACTTTTGCTACCGTTTCCGCCCTCAGCGTGCTCGTCATTAACTCCCGGGCCGGGAATTTAAGGTCCGAAATTCCGTGGAGGAGCCGACCCTGACCTTATAAATAAGAATACCCTTCTTGCCATCCCAGCCAACCCCTTGCGATCCTCCAATCGTGCCGAGTGGCAAGAAGCCAAGGAGTGTAACCCATGTGTCCGGAACGTTCTGTAACCCATGTGTCCGGAACGGACCCATGACACGCATCGCATGACACGGATCGCATGACACGCATCGCATGATCTGATTCAACCCATACAAAGAAACAGCACGCGATCGTAACCGCGTGCCGTGTCCCCTGGAGAAACTTTATAAAATCAATGAATTAGCAGTAGGCGTACGTCGCCTTTGTGTTGAGCAGCGAGACCGCATCGTTGAGCGCTTGAGCAAACGATTTGGTGGAAAAGGTTTCCTTGGGTTGACCGAAATCGGTCAAGCTTCGACAAATCGCCTGTTGAACGCAGTTGGGCATTGCCGAAATGTCCGAGCTCGTTTCAACATCGAAGGTGACCTTGTTTCTGAATTGAACTTCATTAGTAGCTGTATTGAGAGTGATGATGTGACCCATGCGCGTTGCGCCGATAATGAACATGTCTCTATAACCGTTTTGGTGGAACAGTAGAGTCGCTTCCCACAATTCGGCGTCTGCATCGCTTAGATCGGTTGCGCGGATGGCATCGTAGACTTGACTGTAGTCTAGTGTTTTAGAAGAGAAAGCTGACTTCACTGAGCAAGCAATCTTGCTGGTCATCATGGTCGTGTCCTCCTCGGGAGGGGGTTTGGTCTTGTCCAGGGGGCTTGGATGCTTTGAATATAGACGCTCACGTGTGAAGGTCGCGTGATTCGGTTGTGAATGTTTCGTGAAGTACCGAAAAATCGTGCAACTGCAAACTCACAAGAATCCAAGCTTCGAGATCCGCCAGAGCGAGTTCAGTAGGCATCAATCCATTGGACAGCGCGTCGTAGTCTTGCGCAACAAAGCGAAGCTTTTGCGCGCCCTCGATTCCCAGGCGGCGTGCGACCTCGATGGCGCGGATGTAAGAAAGTTCTGCCCGATCCGCCTTCAATCGTCTGTGCAACACTGCCGAAAGACAGTGCAATACTGCAAGCAGTGAAGTAGAAACATCTGTCCGCTCAAGGCTTCTTACCACCGATTCCAAATACGATTGACACTGGGCGGGCCTATTGAGGCGGAAATTAGTGAGGGCCAGACCACCCAATGTGAGTAGTTCCAGCTCCGTACTTGCAGTCGAAAAACTAGTGCTTGAGCAGATTTCGCTTCGACTTTGAGCAATCAAGTTCGATCTATGAAGTCTGCAGAATTCATTGAGCTGCCAAAACAATGTTTCGGACATCTCGAATCTTCCTTGTATGTAGCAGCACCGCGCAAACCGGCTCAACGTAAGCAAGATACAGAAGAATTCACGTCTGTCGTAACGATTGAAATCATTGGTTTCTTGCAGCGCCTCAAACCAAGAAAAAGTTGCTTGATGAAAATCGCCGATGTTTTCGAATTGTTCCGCAGAAAGAAAGTGACGACTCCAATCGTGCCAATCGCTCCACTCATTGCGTACAAAGTTATGATTAAGAGCCATACATTAGCCCCTCGAGTTTATCTTTGCATCTACCACTTCTATTGTGGCCATAGTCTGTGAGAGCTTTGTGTCTCGTTTGTGTTGTTCTTGTGAAAGATTGGGTCAGCCGCGTACTTTGCGCAGAACCATATATGGTGCGAACATGACCAAAACCTGATGCGAGATGCTTTTGCTGGCACCGAGTTTATGCTGGGGCTGAGTTTATGTTGCGCTGCTTTCCTTAGCCGCAAACTTGTAGCCCACACCATGCACTGTTTCTATCGTCGACGCGGCATGAATATCAGCAAGTTTCTTGCGCAGATTCTTTATATGCGTTCTCACCGCTTCCGGAGAACCGCTCTCGTCAGCCTTCCAAACACGATAAACGATTTCCTCGGCGCCGAAGACTTTGCCGGGGTAACGCATGAGGAGTTCTAGAATCGCGAATTCCTTGGGAATAAGCTGCAATTCTTTGCCTTGAACAGTGACCTGATGCTGCGTTGGGTCGAGCGACATGTCGCCGCCTTTGAGCACGTTGCTTGTGATTGATGCGCCAGCTCGGCGCAGAAGCGCTCGTACTCGCGCAGTAAGTTCTTGCAGATGAAACGGCTTGACGAGATAGTCGTCGGCCCCACTGTCTAATCCTGCGGCTTTGTCGCTGACTTGAGTCTTGCCCGTGAGCATGAGAATAGGCGTGGTTCCACCGCCGGCTCGAAACTTCTGGCAGACCTCAATGCCTGTCATTCCAGGTAGTTGCCAATCAACAATTGCAAGATCATATGAATAGCACTGAAGCATATACAAACCATCAGTGCCTGTGAGTGCGGCCTCGACCACATAGTGCTCAAACGAAAGACAGTTGCTCAACATGAGCGACATTTCCGGATCGTCTTCTACTACTAAGATTTTGGCCATAGTTTCGGCTCGTTCCCCCCGAAGATTTTAGCCCATCCCATCACAAAATATTCACAGGGTCGGCCGTATGCTCAAAATACAGACCCTTCTGCAACAAACTTCTTCGAGTCAATCAAGCGATTGGCGACGATCTCTTGCAGGTTTTTACTATGAACAACGAATGGGAAAAATTGTGCAAATCCGCAGAGCAAGCGGTTAATCAGGGCAGCTACACAAAAGCCGCACACTTGTGGTGCGCTGCCGTTTCAATGGCAGTGCAACTCCCCGAGGATTTTCGAATCACATCGATTAGCCTGGCCGGCATGGCGGAAACCCATTTCATTATCGGGAAGTATGACATTGCCGAACAGTGCTACAAGCAGCTCGCGACGCTCAATGAGCAGTTTTTCGGAAGCTGTGATGTCAACGCGGGGCGTGCACTGAATCAGCTTGCGCGATTCTACTTTCTAACCGGTAAGTTGGCTCAGTCGCTTGAGATTGTCGAGCGCGTTGTCGAGATATACGTCTTGCAACTGGGTCATGCACACGCAGAAACGATCACCGCAATGCGCAATGTGGGAGTGCTTTATGAGCATCTAGGCAAGTACGAACATGCACATCTTGTGTATTCAAATGCGCTTAGAATCAGCGATGCCGCATGGGGAACATACAATGCGACTTCGGCAGATTTGATGGAACGCCTAGGCAATCTCCCGCTCAAAGGCGTGATGATGCAAGATTACAATGACATGCCCGTGCCCTATGCTGATGCGGGAACGGTTATGACGCACGCAATGTACAGATAGCCGCGGACTTATCGGTGTGGAGGCATTCCGCCTGGGGGCATTCCGCCTTGCGGTGGCATACCGCCTTGCGGTGGCAT
>CAYZJR010000028.1:12423-47168 GCA_964478655.1 uncultured Candidatus Obscuribacterales bacterium | reverse complement strand
CCGCCTTGCGGTGGCATACCGCCTTGCGGTGGCATTTGACCGCCTCCGCCGCCTGGCATCTGTGGAGGCAGTCTTGCAGGCAATCCTGCGCCCCCCTCTCCTTGATTCATCTTGCGAGCGACGTTCTTCTCGGTCTCGCCACCACCATCCAAAACCTGCGTCTTGGAGAGCTGATCGACAAGATAATCAACACCCTTTACGCTGATCATAAACAAGCGTTCGCCCATTTCAATGAGCCCTTTTTCCCGCAGATACCAAAGCGTAAACTCCATCTCAGCCATATCGTTGATGTTCAAAATATCCATCAACATCTTCGCTGAGCTGCCGCCTGTCTGCGGTTTGCGTTTACGGGCCTGAAGCAAGATTTGAAGAACCGCGATGCGCAGTTCGATTTCGTTCCACGAGATTCCGGTCTTGGGGATGTTTGGCAGGGCATCTCTGCCGAATTCAGACTTACGTTGTTGCTGAGGCGCCGCGCCACCGCCGCCGCCTGATGATTGCCTATCTCCAAGGGACATATCGTAGGCAGCTCGGCGTCCGTCATCAGACAAGGTGCGCCATGCGTCGGTGATGATTCTGAACTTTTCCGCATCGCCGGTTTCAGCGTTATCAGGATGAAACATCGCAGCCAAAAATCGGTAGGCGTACCGAATAATCGTTGGGTGCGACTCGCGGTCTACTTGCAAAAGCTCGTAATAGTTAAGATCTCTCGGCGGCTGCTGCTGCCCTTGCGGACCGCCTGGGCCGCCTGGACCGCCCGGCCCGCCGGGACCGCCCGGTCCGCCTGGTCTGGGAGGAGGAGGTGGTGGTTGCCACGACATAGTCTATTGCCCCTTTAAAAGATTAGATGCGATAACGAGTCTTTGAATTTCAGAGGTTCCTTCATAGATTTCAGTGATTTTGGCGTCGCGCATGTGTCGCTCGACGGGGTAATCAGTAACGTACCCATATCCGCCGAAAATCTGAACACATTTAACAGTACTTCTCATCGCCACTTCCGACGCGAACAATTTGGCGTGGGCAGCCGATTTCGTAAACTTGTCGCCGCGATCCTGCTCTACACTGGCGTGATACGTGAGCAATCTGGCAGCATCAATTTCAGTTTGCATTTCCGTGAGCATGAATTGAATTGCTTGCAGTTGGTTGATCGTTTTGCCGAATGCGACGCGTTCTTTCGAATATTTAAAAGCGTGATCCCATGCGCCCTGAGCAATGCCGACCGCTTGTGCGGCGATTCCGATTCTGCCACCATCCAAGGTGCTCATCGCGACCTTGAACCCATCGCCGACTTTTCCGAGCATGTTTGCTGCGGGTACCGGCGTTTCTTCAAACATGATTTGGCATGTTGCAGAACCCTTGATGCCGAGCTTATCTTCGAGCTTGCCGAAAGTGAAGCCGGGAGAGCCTTTCTCAACGATCAGCGCGACCAGACCTTTGTGTTTCAGTGCAAAGTCAGTTTGCGCAATTACCAGGTAGTAGTCGCCTTCGATTCCGTTTGTAATCCAGTTTTTCGAACCATTGAGAAAGAAAGTGTCGCCCTCCAGTCTCGCAGTGCATCGTGCTGCCGCGGAGTCAGATCCGGAGCCAGGTTCAGACAGGGCGAATGCACCCAACTTCTCGCCCTTGCACATTGGCGTCAGTAAACGATGGCGTTGTTCTTCGGTACCGAAGTTGTATATCGGAGTCGCGCACAACGACACGTGAGCAGAGTACATGACCGATGTCGTCGCACATGCCTTGGCAAGTTCTTCAACCGCGATCGCGTAGCAAACGTGGTCAAGACCGGCGCCGCCGTATTGCTCTGGAAATGGCAACCCACAGAAATCTGAGGCCGCGAGCAACTCCCAGTTTTCTCTCGGGAATTTGTGCTTTTGATCTATTTCTGCCGCTTTGGGAGCAAATTCTTTTTGGGCGATTTCTCTAACTGCTTCTTGAATCAATGACTGTTCCTCAGTCAACCGAAATCCAAGAGGTGAATCCTTCAATGATGTGGCCGTCAACATTAGACTCCAACGTCCTTATAACGTGATGTACAGCTCCTCTTTTAAGAGGAGATTTCAACTGAGATCATAACATCCGACAGCCTCAACCGGTTCGTGACAAGTCTCTGTGTTCGCGTATGTCACCAAGCCTTCCAAAAGTCCGCTGATTCTGTAAAATGGCGGGCAGGCAGCCAAATTCTGAAACCAAGTGAGCTGAGATGTCGCAAAAGAAAGTCGTTGTCGTCGACCATGATACGTTGACTCAGGCGCCCATTCGCGAGGCTTTCAAGGCGAAGGGATATGAGGTCGTTGTCTGCGATGGCGGGTTTGACGCTCTTGACGAGCTTCTGACAGACGGTGCAGATGCAGTAGTCGCTTCGACGAGTTTGTCGGACGTAAACGGATATCAGTTGTGTTCGTTTATTAAGTCGAACGAAACAACCTCAGCATTGCCTTTCGTAATATTCAAACCAGAAGGAACACAAGTAGACACCTTCTGGAAATCAGCATCAATGGCTGATCGATTCTTGAGTGCCGAAGATTTTAAAAACGATGAGAGCCTAATTGTCGAGCTAGTCGGAGATCTGATTGAAGAGTCGGAAGATCGCGGCTGGACACACGACACCGCGAAGAAGTTGATTACCGGTGGACGCTCTTTCGAAAGCAAAAATGTGCTTGCAAGTTATGCGGCATTGCTCGACAGCTTACTCATCGATCGGCTTATCACGCGCATTTCGCGCACACTTACTGCTTTGATCGAACCTCGCAAATTGTTCCTCGATACATTTTTTGAATCTATCGCCCAAGTCTTCAAACCTGACTTGATGGGAATCGTTATCGCCGATACTTACTCTCCATGGGCTGGTTTTCAGGTTGAAGGAATAATCAAAAAAGAGTCAATCGCAAACGTGATTGAAAAGATCAACAAGCAGCTCGATGTTCCAAAGGAGCTGACTCTCGACGTTCGAGGCGAGCTTGATGACGGCAAAGGCAAGAATCTTGCGGAACTCGAAATTCTTCCCGTAATGGGAGAGAAGAACGGTATCGCAGCATTAGTATTCGGCTCATATCAAAAGAAAGCCTTTGACAACAACGCAAAAGCGTTCATGGCGCAGTTGCAAGTTCAGATGCGTCCTGTCACCCAGCTGCTGTTGGCAAAACAAGAGATCGAAGTTTTGCACAGTCGCGAAGCATATCGTGCATCGATCGATTCGTTGACGGGCTTGTACAATCTTGAATTTCTGGTTGGTTTTTTGCAGCAACAACTGTTGTTCTCATTCCGCCAGAGATTGGCTGTGGGTCTTCTTATTGTCGACATCGACAAACTGGCGTCAGTCAATGAAGGATTCGGCTATGAAGTTGGCGATGTAGTTTTGACCACGATTGCAAATCGATTATTGAACACCACCAGATCGAGTGATTTGGTTGCGCGCTACGGTGGAGACGAGTTCGCAGTTGTGTTGCCAAACACTGATGTTAACGGAGCCTTAGTGCTTGCAGAGAAAGTGCGCGCCGAAGTCGAGGCGATGGATTTCTTGAGGGGCAGCGAAGGGAACAGCCCAAAAGTAACGGTGAGCATTGGCTGCTCTGATTTCAACATGGAAGATCTAAACCCCGAAACAATTTTGCGCGACGCGAAGCTGGCATTGCAAAAGGCTAAGCTGGAAGGTCGCAACAAGGTGGAGAGTTCGAGGATTACAACGTAATTCAAGGATTACAACGCAGTCAACGTGCCGGCGCTAAGTGCTATTTCTTTTTCGACAGAGCGTGAATGCGGGCCAAGGTTCCCGTGCTCATTGCTTCTTGCTCGAAGAAGAAGCGGAGATACTTGGCGTGAGCCTCTTGACGCATTCCTTGCAATCCGTGTGCTGCATCCAACAATCCGCTCTGCACCGCGGACGGTTGCACTTTGCTAATGTCACCACTGAGCAACTTTCCAACCTGCAATAGTTTTTCTGGAGCTGCTCCAAGATGCTTCGCATAATCCGGAGTTCCACGCATCATATCGATCAAAGGTCCGCCACCGGCTTCCATCGCATCCTTCAAGATCGCGACGCCTTGAGGGTGCCCGACGAGGTCCACTGCTTGTTCGATCTGACCGAGAGTGGCATCCATAGCGCCTCTCACACGGAGAGGTTGCTCCTTGGTATACAGTCCCATTGAATGCATCAACTTGCGCGCGTGGATCATTTCTGAAAGAGGGAGCCTCGCGCCGGCTCGATCGGTCATCACCGTATCGAGGAAAGAGTCGGCAAGATTGTTGTGTGTACCTGCATTGTATTCGTCCTTAATGAGTTTCACTTGCTCGGTTGTGGGCTTCATTCCCACGCCATGTTTATCAGCCAGCATCCGCACGACTTGAGTGTCTTGCAATGCATGAGTGTATTCATGCGTCACGCGTTCCACCGCCGCTGGTGTCATCTCACCTTTTTCGAACGCTGCTGTTCCAACCTTCAACACGCCTTTGCCTGCGTGGTACGTGGCCAGCACACCTGGCTGATCTATCACTTCAACATTGATCTGAGTTTTTCCCTCCGCTTTCGCGAACTTGTTTACGCTATCGGCCACGTCGGCACCGCGCTGCTTCAAAATCCGCGCATTGAGCTCTGCCGTGGGTTGCAGCTTCCAATGCTGCGTTCCATCATAGATGTGCTCCACAAGCGAACCCACTTTCGCAGCATCTTTGAGTTGCGGGTTGGCTGTGCTTTCCAATTTGAGATAGAGTCCTTTGCGTTGCGACAGGCTCAGGTCAGCAATGCCGAGATTCGCAGTTTCGTGGCTTCCGCGCATCGGAACTTCTGGAATTGGATGTCCTTGCGCGGCTTCTCCACTAAGTCTAAGTCTCGGATTTGTCTCCGACAGCCAACCTATCCAACGATTCGCGCCGGCTCCGGTTTCAGGCGGCAAGTCGGCCAGCATTCTAGACAACTGACCTCTGCGCGCAAACTGCAGCTCTTCGCTTGCGCGGGCGAAGGCTCTGCCTGCTACGGGCAGCAGTGTATTCAGCGTTGCGCCGCTCACTCCGGACTGCAAAACTTTCGACTGGGTCGCTTCGGTTCCTTCCGCAATCAATTGATGCGATGAACCACCTGCAAAGCCTGCCATCAATCTCAATGCCGTTCCAGCCAAAGGATTTGTCCGCGCTGCCAATGCATTGCCGACTTCAAAGGTTCCAAACGAAACCGCACCGGCTGCCGCGTTCGTACTTCGCCACTGGTTGCCCATCGGCATGCGCATAGCATCATACACGGTGGCACCAACAATTTGGGCCGACGCCTCGCTCGACAGCAGTCTTCCGGCAGTTGCTTCGCTAGCGGCAAACTTTCCACCGGAGTTCATCGCCTTTCCGGCGATTTTTCCAGCCACAAGATATGGAATGGTCATACCGGCCGCATTCGATACTGCTTGGGCGCACCATGCCGCGCTCCACGATTGCGACTCGGCAACAGTTTGGGTTTCCAGAACGGGCAATAAATCTGACCCGGTCACGGAATTGACGACAGACGCAACGGCGCGTTCTGGCTCGACTATGGCGCCATTGTACAGTGGCTTGAAGACGTTTTCGCCCAGCCAATCGACGGTCGATTGGGGTTGCGCATTGGCTAATGCGCGCTCCGCGGCATTTTCCTTGTTTGATATTTCCGGCATAGGTTGTACAGGGAGGATCTCCAGGATCTTATGTCTGGAAAGCCTCGTCCTCAATGGGGAAACCACGACGCGGGAACCCACACCAAAATCACCCATCTATTCACCCAGAGAATGGCAAAAACGAGCGCGGGCTCAGCCTTGCCGAGAAAGAATCTCTCCTACTGGCGTAGGCACCTCGACTATCAGCACATGAGTCGTCCAGCAAAGATTAAATCTCACCAGAAGCAGCAGGTGATTCAAGCCCTCAACAGATTGGGTTCGCCGGTTACGGTTTTCGATGTCGCCGCAGCTACTGGACTGCCGGTGGCTCGCGCTAGTTGGTGGCTCAATCAGATCGCCGCACAAACAAATGCGCATATGGCTGTAACCTGCGATGGAGCGCTGGTCTATCTATTTCCTGACAACATCACCGATACGAAACCAGGCTGGGCGCAGCGCACAGCAGGCGAGATTCGGCGATTTACCAGGCACCTTCTGGAGTATGTTGGGCGGTTCTATTTAGGAACGATGCTACTTTGCTCGCCGCTCTGTCTGTCGATTTTCTGGACGCTTCTCGTCGTGACAGTCAGTGGAACCATTAGCAAACGACGTGACGAAGTGTTCTCGCGAGATTCGATCGTCATCGTTGCGCTTTTGCTGCAGCCATTCCTCAGTATTTTCAAATGGAACTACAACTATCGAGGCAAATCGTTCTCGAACGATCTGCTGCGATTCTTTTTGGGTGGAAGCAATCCAAATCGCCGCCTCACAAACAAGCGGTGGAAGGCTGTTGGAGAGCTGATAAGGGCCAACAATGGAGTGCTCATTCGCGAACAACTCTCTCCGTACATTGATGACGGATTCGCAAGTGACAATGAAAATGCTGTGATACCCGTTTTGGTGCACTTCAACGGGATGCCTACAGTGACAAAGTCAGGAAACATCGTTTATCTCTTTCCTGATATGCAGACCAGTACCCGCGATCAAGAACACCGCCATCGGTATCCAATTGCAGACAGGTTATTGGAAAAGACCTGGTACTTAGGATCACTTCCGACAAATCGATTGAGTTTCGTAATGACGTTTACGGGTTTGAACTTGCTAGGATACCTCGGGTTTTACGAGCAGCTTTACTTCATTAACCCTGCAAATCCTTTGTCACCTTTGATTTGGGGATACTTCCTTTTTGGGCTCTGTCTGGTTGCACTACCGGCGATGCGGGCGATGCTTCTGTCTCGCAAAAACGAAGCCATAAGAAATCGGAACGAGCGAAAAACAGCCGCAGCAGAAAGGTTGAAAGCCCCTGATACAGACCTCCAAGACAAGCTGGCTGAAGCGCGCACCTTGAGCTTTGTGTGGCGCAACACGTTAAAGCAGCAAGCTGCATATTCCACAATGAAAGACTATATCGAACAAGTCGGCGTCACCGAGCCACACTGGCGCACAATGGAAATTCAGCCTCCAAAGACAAACGTCGTCAACCTTGAATTCAGTGCGATGCCACCTCTGTACAAGGCTGCATAACGACAAGCTCGTCATAGCACTCGTCGATTGCGTTCATCAATTCGCTATCGGTTACACGTGCACTCAAGTGCGCCATCGCCATCGCACCTCCTGCACCGACGCCTTCCTTTACGTTTCCTTGTTCATACGCGTTGAGGCCGGCATGTCGAGACTTCGCAAAATCGGGGCAGCTACATGCAAACGGCGTGTTCGTTAAGCGCGCAAGTTGCTGCATGTTGGCAGTTTCGTCGAGAGCGACCCACTTTGTGGTCATGACCAGCGTATTGTGTCTGAAGTTTTCCAGTTGCGCGAAAGCTCGACCCCTTTTAACATCTCCGTTTTGCTCAGAGCCGGGACCATCAGCTAACGCGCATGCAGCTTTCAAGATAGCTTCGGTCAGTGCAAATACAGCGATCATTTGAGAACCGCCGCAGAGAAACACAGAAACTCTTTGAGAGGCCGTTGCCACCATACCCGCCACTACTGCCTGCATAGGGTCTCCAACTCTCGCAACACAAAGAAGTGGATTGCTTGCGACTACTTGAGAATTCAACGCAGCCTTCTGTAGACCCAGCTCTACCAACTTGAATCGATCGTTGTGATTCGAAATCGGCAAACTACTAGACAATAAATTTCGAACATCAAAACCCAAGGCTGTGAGAACAGCCATGGCGGTTGTGGTGCCGCCTGGAACGCACTCAGCCAATGCGAGTGTGTCATGTTCATTTCCAAGTTCATTGCCGAGTGCGCAACCGAAATCAAAGAGAGCTTTAACAGAAGTTTCGTCGATTGCATCGCCGGTCGAAAGACATCGCGCAGGAAGCACTCCACGAGCATTGGCGTTCCGGCACTCAATCTTAGGTTTAACGAAGGTGCCACAATCGATAATGATCGGTTCGATTTGAAGTACTCTCAGACAAGCGCGGGTAATTACCACTGGCGATATTATCCCCGCAGGCGAGACGGGAATCGGCGAACCATCAACTGTTCGCCCCAAAACAAGCGCTTCAGCATCTACAGCAGGTGTCAGTCTTCTTGCGTCAGGAGTAATTCCGGCAGCAGATATCCCCGCAATGTCGCTGGTGTTGGTTGCACCAAGTGACAGTGCAAATGCAAGGTTCTTGCCATCACGTACAACATCGAACAGTCGTGAAGAACTCAGGTACGGGTCATTGAGAACCCGAATGAATTTCGAATTCGGAACAGTCATTCAATCGATCCTCTGACACATTCCGCAGCAATACCAAACCACCATGTAACGACAAACACACTCACGATTCCCTGCCAAACCTGCAGCACCATAGAGATGACAAACTCGTTTTGTGTGAGCTCACTCGAACCTCTAGTCATCAAGCTGAACGCGAAGGCAGGATCAACCACCACCATTGGATAAGACAAAACAATGCTTGTAGCGAGCATCAAAACCGAAACCACCGACAATCCTTGGCCGGCTTTAAATGTAAGCAAAAAAGCTTTCCATGCAGCTTTCGCAGGAGGGTCTGTTGTAACGCTGGACACAGATAGTGCGGCGAAACTGTAGTTCATAAGTGCAACTGTTAACACCAACTCTACGCACTCGATAGCGATCACTTGTTCGCGCGGAATTTGTGCGCCAAAAAAGTACACAACCATAAAGAGCGACGCAGTGACGAAGATTGGAATCAATCCGATCGCAGAAACCACCAACCAAAATTGGGCGAGAAACTTTCTGTTCGTCTTTACGTAAGCAAGAGCTTCCTTGTGTCGTGCCTGAAGTTGATCCGCACTGAGCCCGACGACATCCCCGCTTAGGTAACTACGCACATAGCTTGTTACACACACCAACCAAAGACCAAATCCCCAAAAGACAAATAAAAAGATGAAAACAACAACCACCAATGCCCACACCAAAAGAGTAAGAAACTCAGTGCCTGATGCAGGATTTTCCGCCGTTCCGCCGAGAGCCTTTAACTTGGTGATGATCGCCCAGGTTCCGCCGGCATTGATCAACCCGGCAATCGTCATCACTACAGCAGCCAACAAGGTGTGACGAGCGTAGGACCATGCATACCGCGCGGAAGCCTTCGCACTCCCTGGATTCATCAAAAACTTCACGCCCCGCCAACCCAGCTCTACGGGCAGAACACCTTTCTTATCGGTCGTTTCCGGGATTTCGCCTGACGCGGACATCTTGTTTTCCGTTCGTTAAGACAGGTTTACCATTTTTCCTTGGAGCGCGATGACTGCAACAATACCGCCGATGCGCTTCCAGTTGGATGTTCGAGCATCATTTTCCTCAAGAATTAACACTATGGGCTTTGTCTAAGAATGGTTCTTGACAAAATATGCGATGATCTGGCGTGCAAATGGCTACCGCGGCCAAGGACACCAAGATGATCGTCGTACTAAAGTCGACCGCTGATAAATCTCAACTGCAGTGCATCGAGCGCGCGCTTGAGGAACTCGGTCTTGAGACACAAACGATCAAGTCCGCAGAAACGACCATGGTCGTGGTCTTAAACGAAGCGCGCAACTTGCCGTCGCATTCAATAAGTCGATTGGATGGCGTCGAGAAAATCATGCGGGTCTCTCCTCGATGCCCGATTGCTATGACTGGCGGAAACGTCGGAGTCAAAGTCGGCGGAACGAACACTGAAAGTTCTGTTTTGATTGGTGGTGGTTCGGCGCCGGTAATCATGGCGGGACCGTGCTCAGTCGAAAGCGAAGAACACATTCGCTCGATGGCGCGCCAAGTTAAAGACGCTGGCGCAACCGTAATGCGTGGAGGTGCTTTCAAACCGCGCACCAATCCATATGATTTCATGGGACTCGGATTCGACGGGCTGAAATTCTTGTCGGAAGCCGCAACTTCTGCCGGTCTTCCAGTCGTCAGCGAGATTTTGTCAGCACAACAAGTCGAAGCTGCTGAGCCCTTCGTCGACATGTTTCAAATCGGCGCACGCAACATGTACAACTATGAGCTGTTGAAGGAAGTCGGTCGAACATCTAAACCCGTGCTGCTGAAACGCGCTATGTCAGCCACTGTTGATGAGTTTCTGCAGGCGGCCGAATATATTCTTTTGGAGGGGAACCTTCAAGTCGTTTTGTGTGAGCGAGGAATTCGTTCGTTCGAAACGAGGCTGCGCAACACATTGGATTTGAGCGTCGTACCGTTGTTGAAATCATTGACACAGCTGCCAATTGTGGTTGATCCAAGCCATGGAACCGGACGCAGAGACATGATCATCCCCATGTCCCGTGCTGCCATCGCATGTGGTGCCGACGGTTTAATCATTGAAGTACACGACAATCCAACCTGTTCCATCACAGATGCAGCCCAAGCAATCAACCCTCAGGAGCTGAGTCAAATAGCTGCGGATTCCGCCAATATCTGGAATCTTCTGAAACCAGCCGCGACACCTTCCGGTTCAATGTCCGTTCCTCGCGCACTCGCTGGACGTAGCCTTTAGTTGTGTGTGTGAGCGTCGCATGACGCGCATCGCATGACATGGATGGCATGACATGGGTAGAGCAAGACCCAAAACATTTAGCGCTTTTAATCTCCAGGTCTTATAAAAAGACAGGTGACAACATATACGGCAAATTCGACAACTAACTAGAGCGGCGCCAGAGCCAGCTTCGCTCCACATCTTGACAAGTCGGAGGGTTATATGAAAGGATGTTAATTAATCGAAGTTAATACATCGACCTGACCCTTCCTCGCTCCTGTCCTGCACCGCCGCTCACCCATCCTCTCCCCGCCTCTTCGGAGGCTTTTTCTGCCGCGCCCCCTGGAATCCCGCGCTCCCCTCTTCCCACCCAACCCTCCGCTCCCCTCGCCCCACCCCTCCGCCCCGCCCCCTTGAATCCCGCAGTCCCAGGTCTGGGGCTATAGCGGGACGCAGTTGACCGAACCCGAACGCCTTATCGGTTTGCGGTCCTAGTTTGCGCCGCCTAGCACGCATAAAGAATTAGACCAGGGGACTCTGATCCCCTGGTTTCATTTTGAGCAAAAATTTGAGCAAAAAAATAACCAGGGGCGTGCCCCTGGTTTTTGTATCTGTGCCCAACGCCGCCTCTATAGAGCTATCCCGTAGTTGCTATTTGGTCTGTTTGGGCTGTTTCGGGTCCGTCGCGAACATGCTCTTTGGAGTTGACCGCCTAGTCCACCGCTGGAAGGTAGTTAAGGCTCTATTGGCGCCGGATGCCTAATGCTGTTTTTGCTGTTTTGCTTGTGCGAGTTATACCGCTGCTGCTCCTATTTCGTTTCGACTTTCGCGTCAGGTGACACTACATCGCCTGGTTTCACCGGTGGTTTCGCCGGTTTTGCTACTTCAACAGGCGCTCCAGCCTTATTGGCAGGAAACTTGTTGAGCAGATTGCCAAACGGCATTCCTGGTTGCACTTCTGCAGGCACAGTGCCGATTGAGGAGACAACTTCTTTCTTCGGAATGTTGCTTCCGCGAATCTTGACCGGTCTTCCTTGAGCATCAAGAGTTGGTTTTATGATTACGGCGCCGCCAAGGTCGTCCTTCACTTCGATGAAGCGGTAGAGACCAGCACCTTCTTTGCCGGTGCCTTGACCCATGCGGGCGACATCAACGAATGTTGGTGTGTTGAGTCCCTTTTGGCGGAGCAATGTTCCGTCCTTAAGGAAGAATATCGCGGAGCCATCCGGCGGGAGTTCGCCAGCTTTGTGCATATCCAACAACTTCGAGAACACTTCTGTCTTCGCAACTTCGGTGACGCGCAGATTTTGTTTGCTGTCGATATTTTCGATGCGTGTCTTGAGGTGATCCGTGATCTGTTGCAATCTTTGTTCCGGATACATTTGCGGTTCGCCAGGTCGCATGCGCGCACCAGGTTTCGCCAGATCCGGCATCTTGCCAGGAATTCCGTTGTAGACGTTTTCGATGTTGGACATCAACGCATCAAGTTTTGCAACCGCGTCTTTGACATACGCATCGCGCGCCGGTGCACTTCTTTCGGCTGCGAGGTAGTTCGCGGAATCTTCTGCAAACTTGTGCAACGCCTTCAATGTCTGCGTGTATTTAGGTGTGTCACCTTCTCTGAGACCCACGGCCTGTCTAGCTTGGCTCAGATCAGACTTTGCTTTGGCCAGCCGTGTGTTAGCATCTTCAAGTGCTTTGCCCTTTGCGCCTTCGTCGGCGAACTTGGTTCGACCGCTTTCAATATTCGCCTTTTCGACTTCGATGTTGCGAACAACCTTCATCTGTTCGAAAGGTTTGATCCACTTTTGTGCATCGGCAAGAGCGCTTTCTGCTGTTTGCCGAGCCATAACTTCAGGTGTTAGAACAGCTGCATCGGCTCCCGCTTTTGCGGTTTCGACAGCTTTGGCAACTTCACCGGTGCCTTTTGACCCAGGTGCTCCGCCCATCGGCTTTCCATCCGGACCAAGTCCACCAATCTTCTTGCCAGTTGGATCTATAGGTCCGCCTTTGCTATCGCCCTTCACCGCATCGCCCTTCGCCGAATCGCGAATCTTTTGCAGCAACGCAGGATCATGCGGTTTGTGCGCGAGTCCCTGAGGTTCAGCTTGCACGAGCAAAGAGTTATCTGCTTGCAGAGCGGTGACTCTGCTGTTGTAGCTTTCGAGAGCGCCCTTGAGGTCGGTTGTGAGAGCCTCAGTTCTTGATTGCGACGCTGTGAGCTGTTCGGTCTTGGCTGCGAGTTCGTTTGGAATGGCTTCCAATCGAGTCTTCGCCGCGCCTTCTGCGTTCGCCAATGCTTCTTGTTTCGTCGCTACATTGACCCGCGCTCTGTCTAAAGCTGCATCGCTTGTTGCTTCTTTGAGTTCGCGGAGCGCTTCTCTTGCTTCTTGCAATTGTTGTTTGGTGGAAGAACCTTGTCCGCCTTCTTCACCACCTTCTCTCTTGCCCTTGCCTTTGCCGCCGGTTTCTTTGGCTTCGGCTTTCACCGCGGCGTCGAGTCGAGCAACTTCGGCTTCCTTGGCCGGAAGCAATTTGCGTTGTTCGAGAATGTGATCGCGAGTGCGTTCTGCACCGGAGAGTTCGGCCTTTTCCTTAGACATTGTCTGCAACGCTTTCTGCTCTGCAGTCAATTGCGCAATTTCGGCTTTCAATTGTCCTTGCGCCTTTGCGGCTTCACCGATCTCGGCGGAGATTCTGGCCATTGTGTCTTTGTGACCAAGTGCGATGCCGTCCTTTTGCACCAACATATCGGTGGCGACTTTGTTCATATCGGCAAGACTTGTATACGACTTCTTAGGAGTCAGAATTTCTTTTACTTGCGCGACGACATCACTTCCTGCACTGGCTTTGACGTCGCCTGCGCCGAGTCCGCGTCCCATTTCTGCTTCCAACATCAAACCTGATGTTCCACTTCTGCGTCCCATCATGGCATCAGCAGCAGTGGCATTGGCCGGAACCGCATCCGGAGCCATGGAGACAGCCAATTCACTGGCTCCCATTTTTGCTCTACTTATTAGATTGTCACCCCAGCCAGCAGACACGGTCTTACGAGCGAGACCGAAACCAGCGCCGCCAGCAGCCATTGCAACACCTGTGTCAAAGGCAAAGGTTCCCATACTTCTTGCTGCAACTTCTCTTTGCTGTTCCAGACTGCCAGTACCGTTCCAGGCATTAGATACTGCAGAGCCGAATCCGTTCCATCTGTCGCCGGTGACTTCATCGTATCCCCACTTCGCAAGCATCGCGCCGCCTGCGACTAGTGCGGCTTTGTTGCCCCATGGGCCGGCTTTGGTCAAAGCGCCGAGTCCATAACCGACACCGACTCCCAACCCTACTGAGGTTGCGAGTTCGGGAACATGGTTGGGGGCTTCCTTAATGGAATTGATGATACCGTCAGTAGTGCCGCCTGCAACTACGTAAGCGACTCTACCTGCACCTCCGAGTCGGTTAATCAGGGCGTCTTCAACCGCCGCTGTCTGTGTCATATCTGTGGGCTGCTGTAACTTGGACTCGAAAGAAAAATCGGATTCTGGCATTTCAGGCTCCTGCAAAAGCTAAAAACTTGCCTAACGCTTGAGATGATAGATTTTTAGCCTTGACAAGTCGATTGGTGGAACTACGGCAACACTAGTAGAAATCCCATGCCTGATACCCCATAAATAACCCCCGCCAGTTGAGCCTTAAGGGGCATGAATACTCCTTCACGAAGAAATGCGAAGCAGATGTCATAATCTGGCAACCTCAAAAAAAACAGGTACCCCTATGACTACGCTGGACTACCAGCGTCAAAACCCGAAAAGCAAGAGCCACAATGGTTCGCCCTTTTCCCCCAGAGAAGCCGCAAATCCTGTATATAAGGATTCATCCTCCAACAGAGTTTTTGCGCTGGCGCTCTGCGCAGTGCTAGCAGTGGCGTTACTAAGCTATGTACTTCTCTGTTATGGCTGGTGCAAATTCAGCAGAGCCGAGGTCTTTTTTGGCGAATGCGCCAAGGAGATGGTGCGCTCTGGTAACTGGATGGTTCCGACCTTTCAGGGTCAGGGCTTTTTCGACAAACCAATTCTCTCGTACTGGGCCGTATGCGCCAGCTACATAGCTTTCGGCATCTCACACCTGGCTGCGCGAATCCCCTCATGCATAGCCGCAACCGCGACTGTACTGGTAACAGCACTCGCAGCCCGTAAGATCTTCGATGCGAAAACTGGCTTGGTTGCTGCAATGACATTATCCACCTCGGTAATGTTCATGTCGTTTGCAGCGATGTGCATGTCGGATATGTTGCTGATTTTGTTCAACACCGCAGCACTTCTTTTGCTCTACTTCGGATGCGAAGCCGCCTCCAATCGCCAAAGAACATGGCTCTGGCTGAGCGGTGCGGCCGCAGTCGGCTTGGCATTTCTGACCAAAGGGCCAATCGGAATCGTTTTTCCAGCAATCACGTTCTTCACGTATTTGGCTGTGACTCGCAGACTCTCAATGGTTCGACCAATTCATTATATTGGCGCGCTCATGATTGTTATGTGCATAGGATCTCCATGGTTCCTCGCCATGTATTCTTCGCACCCCGACTCGCTTTCCTACTTCTTTCTGCGCGAAAACTTCCAACGCTTCGCAGGTGCAACCTATGATTCGCACCAGCCGCCGTGGTTTATCGTGCACTCACTCATCACAGGATTTGCGCCATGGTCGCCTCTTCTGATCGTCGCCGCCGCTGATATGGTGCGGCAACTCAAAGAGCGAACCGCCACGCGTCCACTCATCTATTTATGGTTGTCCGTTATAACAATAATCGGATTCTTTTCCCTGTCGCGCGGAAAAATCGACTATTACGCTCTTCCTGCTTATCCTATGTGCGCCATTTTGACGGCTCACTGGTTAACGCAGTGGACGGCACAGGGCAAGAAGCTATCTGCGATTATGGCAGCGGCAATTTCAACAATCTTGATTGCAGGCGCCTTTGTTGTCGCATCGCTATTGCCTCCACTGTTCGGGAGCGTCAGCAGTTGCCTGATTCTGCCGGCGACGCTACTGGTCTCCGGATTGATCGCCCTGTTTTTCGCATTGACTGGCTTACCGATTCGCTCAGTTGCCGCCAGTTTCGTCGGAATAGCAACCACTTGCATGGTTACAGCTATGTGCGCATTTCCTCTACTCGACAAAAATCAACCTATGTATACGTACATCAAGCGCATCGAGGCGAGCAGCAAAGATACCGTGGTTGGAATTTTTGGAATGGACCATTGGAGAGATGAAGTAATCTTCCGCACAGAACGCAAAACTTATTCGCTCACTACATATGATGAATTGTTTGCATTTTTCAAAAGGAAGGAACCAGTTTTGGTTGTCGTACCTGCATGGTATTTCGACGCGATGCTTCCACAATTCAAAGAAGGCATGCATGTAATTGAGTCGCACCCATACATTCCGCACGGTCTCAACCCCGGACACATCCTTGAAAAAGGCGGTCGCATCGTTGCCGACTCACCGCTTCTGCTGTTGTCGAACAAGAAATAGCTCGCGGACAATTAATCACTCAGATTTCAATTTCGCGTCCAGGAAAATTCAGCGAAGTATATAACCGCATTACCGAAGGTTCTTCCTGCATCCCCTCGCAGTAAAGAATCAAATGGCGATTGGCGGCAGTTTCTTTCAAGGGGAGTTTTAAAATGGGCGAAAACGCAGAAAAGACAGCGGAAAAGGCACCTACAACTCAAAGCAGCAATGAAAGCTTTTGGTCGGATGTCGCAAGCGGCGTGTGGGCCGGCGCAATCGGCGGGGCTGGTGCAAAGGCGGCAAAGGCAGCAGCAAAAGCCACTTCGCTGAGTGAAGCAGAAGTGGTCGCCGCAACAGTTGGCGGTGTTACCGGTGGTATCATCGCGGGCGTTCCTGGAATGGTCGGCGGAGCCATAGTTGGCTACGAAGCAATGAGGGCAGCCGAAGAAGCGCAGAGACAAGCAGACAAAGAAGTCGGAAAAGCACTGGGCAAGGCCGCCGCCGACATGGCACTGGCTGCAGCAGCGTTGGGCGCAGCGGGCGCGGGAGCAGGTAAGTTTCTAAAACCGGTCCCGGTAGTGCCCGCAAAACCACCCACGCCTATGGAAATCATCAAAGCTGAAGTCAAACGAGAAGTGAATGAAGTGCTGAGCACACCGACTGATGTCAAAAATCATGTGATGAACAATCCAGTACGCTCGGCAGTCGAAGGAGTGCTTTGCCCTCCACTGATCATCATCGACGCGAAACTTCAGAAGCTCTTCAAGTAGTCGCACAACACCTGGCAACGCTTGACACATCGAGCCGAAACCAACGATCATTGGCGAGATGTTTACGGCAATAGCCTGTCTCTGCGTATTTTTGGTAATGGCTGTACTGATGTACACAAGGCGGCTATCCGCCTTGCTCGCCTTGCCGCTGATGGCAGTAATAATGGCGCTTATCGGCGGCATTCCCGGCGACAGCATCATGCAAGATGTGATTGCAAAAGGTGCCGTTAAGCTCAACGTCGCATATACAACAACTATGTTTGGTGCAGTACTTGCCGAGCTCATGAACAAACTCGGCCTCGCTCGGGCGCTGGTGCGATGGGTCGCCGAATTTGGTGGTGACAATCCATTCGTGCTGGCGGTGGTTCTCACCGCAGTGACCGCCCTACTGTTTTCAACGCTAGGCGGTCTTGGTGCGGTGATCATGATTGGAACAATCATTCTTCCCGTCATGCTTTCTTTGGGAATTCCACAGGCAACTGCAGGTGGTTTGTTTCTCTTCGGCATTAGTTTGGGTGGCATGTACAACCTCGCAAACTGGCAGCTCTATGTCGAAGTATTGAAGATCGATCGCGCACAGATCATCGGCTTCGTACTTCCGTTTTCGATGGCTATCGCGCTTACAATCTTGGGTTTCTTGACTGTAGAACTCAAGAATATGAGGAACATAAAGTATCTTTTGGCAGGAGTCGCGATGGTTGCTGCTGCATATTTTGGATTGCAGAAGCTGTGGCAACAAGAGCCCGCCGCGGCACAAGCAGCGAAGGTGTGCGACCCGGCTTCACTACAGGTTGCACTCGTTGCGATTCTTCTTTTGAGTGCGTATGCTGCTTTTCGCCACTTCAAAAAGATTGAGACGACGCCGTCATTAGCGCTGCTGACACCGATTGTTCCTTTAGTCTTGGTTCTGTTTTGCAGGTGGGAGATCATACCCGCCTTTATGGTTGGTATCACCTATGGTATCTTGCTCACATGGCGTGACAATTCGATCAATCTGTTGACGCGAGCAATAATAGACGGCATTGCATCAGTGATTCCGGCTGTAGTCCTGATGATGGGCATCGGCATGCTTGTAAGCACCATGATGAATCCCGCAATCGCAGATTCCATGGCGCCGCTTATGACTTCAATTGTTCCTACCAAAGCGATTTCATATGTGGTGGTCTTCACTCTCATGGCACCGTTTGCCTTGTATCGTGGACCGCTTAGTCTCTGGGGCATGGGCAGCGGCTTAGTTGCGTTGGTCCAGAAATCTACGACGCTCTCCAGCCAAGCAATCATGGGCATGCTCATGTCGGTAGGTCAAGTGCAAGGGATTTGCGATCCAACCAATACGCATAACATTTGGATTGCGACTTACCTGGGCACCGACACGCAGGTGCTCCTCAAGCGCACAATACCATGGGCGTGGATTGCAGTTGTTTGCGGCTTGGTTATTGCGGTCGCGCAAGGATACGTATCATGGTAGGGGGAGCTTTAGAACGCCGAGTTAGAATCGGAATCGACGTCGGTGGAACCTTCACCCACGCCGTCGCTCTCGAATCCGATACGCTTGAGATATTGGGCAAAAGCAAGGTTCCTACAACGCACACGGCTGCCGAAGGTGTTGCGCTGGGAATCATTCAGTCGTTGAAAAAACTTCTCGACGATGCAGGTATTGCCCCTGAGCAGGTTGGGTTTATCGCCCATAGCACCACCCAAGCCACCAATGCGTTGCTTGAAGGTGACGTTGCAACAGTAGGCGTTCTCGGCATGGGAAGCGGGGCGAACGCGTGGATAGCAAAAGCTCAAACGAACTTGGGAAAAATCGAGCTTGCTCCTGGAAAGTTCATTACTACTCAACACACATTTATCGACACTACCAGGCCGCCGACTGACGAACAGATAAAGCAAGCCCTCGAAAGCCTGACCAAAAGCGGAGTTGGAGCGATAGCTATTAGTGAGGCGTTTTCCGTCGACGAGCCGGCCAACGAAAAGCGAGCACTGGAAATTGCGCAGTCAATGGGTCTTCTTGTCACGGCTGGTTCTGAAATCACACAGCTGTATGGGCTGAAAGTACGAACGCGCACAGCCGTCATCAACGCTTCGATGTTGCCGAAAATGATCGAAAGCGCAAACATGACCGAAAGCAGCGTGAAGGCAGCAGGCATTCTTGCGCCGGTGATGATCATGCGCTCCGACGGTGGCGTAATGGATGTCGATGCGATGCGCAAACGACCGATTTTGACCATGCTCTCAGGACCTGCTGCAGGTGTCGCGGCAGCGATGATGTTCTTGCACATCTCCGATGGTATCTTTCTGGAAGTGGGTGGAACAAGCACCGACATCTCCGCCATCGCGAACGGGCGGGCGCTGGTTCGGTCGGCTGAAATCGGCGGACACAAGGTCTACATGAAAACGCTTGATGTGAGAACGGTTGGTGTCGCCGGTGGTTCGATGCCTCGTGTCAAAGGGCAGCACATAGTCGATGTCGGACCAAGAAGTGCTCACATCGCCGGACTAAAGTATTCTTCATTTCAGCCAGACTTGGCCAATAAGAAACTTGAAGCAACGCATATGCGACCGCTTCCCAAAGATCCTGACGACTACGTCGCCGTCAAAGTGGATGGTGGAGAGCCAACAGTCTGCATCACTCCGACTTGTGCATCGAATTTGTTGGGGCTTGTCCCTGCGGGCGACTGCGCGGAAGGCAACAAAGAGTCAATTAGAGCGGCTTTTGCAGAGCTGTCCGCAATGCTTTCGAAAAACGAGCAACAGTCTGCAACAGAGCTGCTCGACGTAGCCAGCAAGAAGTGTATTCCTATCGTCAAAGCAATGATGAAAGACTACAAACTGGACGAAGCGCTGGTTAATCTTGTTGGTGGCGGGGGCGGTGCTGCGGCGATCGTTCCATTTGTCGCGAAACAGATGAGTATGCGCCACAAGCTCGCAGAACATGCTGACGTGATTTCAGCAATTGGTGTCGCACTCGCGCTAGTCAGAGAAAGCGTTGAGCGGCAAATTTTGAATCCGTCAAACGACGACATCCTTCGCATTCGGCACGATGCGCACTCCGCCGTCGAGAAGATGGGTGCCGACCCGGCAACGATTGAAGTACATGTTGAAATCGATGCACGCACAAGCACGATACGCGCCACCGCAGTTGGTGCTACGAGCATGACTGATCGCGACAAGATGAAAACGGCGATGACTGAAGAAGAACGCCTGGCATCTGTCGCAGACTCCCTGCGCGCTGATGCCAAAGAAGTGACCAAGCCGATTTCAGGAACCTACTTCAGCGTTTACGAAGCCGCAAAACGTGAATCAAAGTATCTCGGGTTTATGAGCTCGATGCAGAACTCGCTACGCATCGTCGATGCAAAAGGTGTGATTCGATTGCAGTGCAAAGATGGAACAGCTCAAATGACCACCGCGGCATCAGCCATAAACTCGATGGAGTCTCTTATCGAAAAGCACTCTACCTGGGGAGATGCAGGGCGGGTTATTCCGAATATCGTGATGCTTGCCGGACCAAAGATCGTCGATCTCTCAGGTCTGCTCGACGCTCAACAAATCACAGCTCTCGCAAAAGCAGAACTTGAGTTGCTCCCAAAAGATGCTGAGGTAATCGTGATTGCCAAAGTCAGCTAAGGACGATGAATCGAACGATTCGGAACAACTGCAAGCTTGTGAAGCTCCCACGGCGGACCAAGCTCCCGATGGGTTTTGGAAAGGCATCGGCGAGTTCAACAAACAAGAATTTTTCGAATGCCACGAAACTCTAGAAGCCGTCTGGAACCAACAAACCGGACCAGAGCGCGAACTCACCCAAGGAATTATTCAAGTGGCGGTCGCTTACTACCACCTTCTGCGCGACAACAGAAATGGCGCACTCAAGCTTCTCAAGCGAGGAGGCGAGAGGGTTGCCAAGTTTCAACCAAAATATTTTTCAATTGATGTCAAAAGGCTTGTAGATTCTGTGGCGTTCCAAATCGCTGAACTGGAGCGCGATTCCGCCACCGAACCGATGCGAATCGAAATTCCAAGAGTCGAAAAAATCCAGGTTGAAAAGTTGTAGGTTGGCTGGCAAGAAGTTACCATTAATGGATGAAACTGGCGGGTGCAGCGTTTTCTTGACGAGCATCGACAGGTTGCAATGAGCAAGTTGTAGGGAAGTTTCGAGAAAGTGACAAAGGCAAGCAATAGAGTTCTGGTAGTCGACGACGAGCAGGCGCACACAATGCTTTTGGCGGAGTTGCTCCGCAAAGCCGGCTATACAGTCGATTCCGCAAATGACGGATTCAAGGCAATCGCCGCATGCAAGGTGCGAACCCCGGACGTCATCATTCTCGACCTCCACATGCCGCTTATGGGAGGCATGGAGGTTTACAACAGACTTCGATCTGAAGAAAAAACCACCAACATTCCAATAATTTTCCTGGGCAGCAAAGACAAGGCACTGCCGGGCTTCGCTGGTGAAGACACATCCAACGAAGACATCATTTTCAAACCGTTCGAACCAAACGAGCTCCTCGCTCGCGTCAAGAGCGTTATTCGCGAAAAGGCTCTGCGAGAGGAGTTGCGCAAGAAAGAAAATCAAATTCGCGAATTATCTTTGACTGATTCCTTGACTTCACTCAAGAGTGTTCGCTACCTCAACGAATTCTTGAAGCTGGGAATCAAGCAGGCCAAGCGATATGGGGTTCCGCTCAGCGTTGTGGTTGTCGAAGTCGATAATCACAAAGACTTGATGAAACAATACGGTCAGAGAGCTTGCGATTCAGTGGTCACGCAAATGGCAGCGATTGTTTCGCGACAGATGCGCGAATCTGACATCACAGTTCGCACAGGCACTTACGAATTCACCGTCGTCCTCACAGTGACGCCAAAAGAAGGCGCCATCGAGGTCGCAGAGCGGCTGCGCGTCAGCGTTCAACAAGCGACATTCACAGCCGGCGATCAAACCGTCAACATTACCTGCAGCGTGGGCATCTGCCAGTTCGCCAAGCATATGGATGAAGAAGGCAAGATTTTGATTTCGCACGCACGCACCGCGGTGTCGCATGCACACAGCCAGGGCGGCAACGTCACACTGATGGCTGAATAAAGTAGCTCGCCGCGGGAATTGCCAGCAAAGATTTTCGCCGAAAATTACCATCGGTTGGTGGGTCAAAAAAGCGGCGTTGCAAAGTGTCAAGCGAGCTTGACACTTTGTCGACGAAAAAATGCGGCTTTCGAGACTCGGCAAAAAGTCGACCTCTCGTTTTTCCCAATTTTTCGTCGCAGATCTGTCTAGTGCGCTTGACACTTTGCAACAGCGAAAAATTTGCCCACCACTGACTCGCTAACCTATTCCGGAATTTGATTGGCAGCCGAAATCCAGTATTTGTCTAGAACAGCGGCTTTCTTGTACTCTTCTTTCGTGATTTCATTGTCTGTTCCTGCCATTCTCTTGAACGCCTTCTGAGCATTGGCAAGGCTTTCAGTTGTGTTCTGTTTGACCACATCAGGCGGGTTTCCATCCTTCTTCCACCGTTCCTTCAACCAATCAATCGCAACATCTAAATCCTTGCGATACTCCTCAGCATCAATCTTTCCATCATTGTTTCGATCGGCACTGGTGAACAATTTGTCGTGATAGCGCGTGTGAAGCTCGCGATCGGCGCTCCTCGATAACTGGCTCAGCTCCACGTATCCAACCGTTCCATCTGTCCTTTCAACCTTTAGCATCAACTGACTGACGCCGTCTTTGATATCGACGTACTTAAGCTGCTCAGGCTTGAGCGGCAAGTCGACAGTCATTTTGTCGAACGTCACCTGAGACGGACAATCCTTCAAACTCTTGTTGAGCTCCGCACACAGATGCGTGGTCTGAAACTCCGG
The DNA here is from genome assembly GCA_964478655.1 of uncultured Candidatus Obscuribacterales bacterium. Classification (GTDB taxonomy): domain Bacteria; phylum Cyanobacteriota; class Vampirovibrionia; order Obscuribacterales; family Obscuribacteraceae; genus CAYZJR01. Next base: position 24,500 of record CAYZJR010000028.1, on the reverse strand, counting down.
ACTCCCCTTGTCCTTGGTCGAAATGTACCAAGCATTGGACATTTCCCACGATGAGATGCCATCGCGAATTGACTTGAGTTGTGTGTCGTCGAGTGCTGTGATTGAGATGGGCTCTTGCTTTTGCGAGTCCTCAATGACCAGATTCGGCAAATCGAACTTCTCTCGAGTCTGTTTTTGACTTTCCCGAAACTGCTGATAGTCAGAATTTGAAAGCGAACTCTGAAGAGAATTGGTTGTGACGGACACTTCCGGCGAGTGGTCGAGTTCACGAAACTGCATGAAACACCTATGAGTGGCGGGATGCAATGAATCTAAGAGTTCTACATAACAGCCACGTAACAGGTGCCTGGCGCCAAAAGCAAAACCGGTCAGCCTTAGCCGACCGGTAATGAATTCAATATATCGGGGCGAGAGGATTTGAACCTCCGGCCTTCCGCACCCGAAACGGACACGCTACCAAGCTGCGCTACGCCCCGACGACTCCGATTTTATCATATGGACAAATGGCTGAAACCTGTACTCGTGCTCATGGCTTCCAAGCCCAGAATTAGTACAATTTTCGGGCTGTATAACTCTGTTACTTGGTCGGGGAGCCGTTTGTATCTATGTTTTCGTACCTGAAAGGAACAATCGCTGCAAAAGAGCTCACCGGTGGACCTGCCGAGCTTCTGGTCGTTGATGTCGGCGGCGTCGGCTACGAAATAGCAATGTCGCCGCGAACACTCATGACCATCGGACAGGTCGGAGATGAGGTCACGGTCTACACTTCACTCACAATTCGCGAGACGGAATGGACCATATTCGGCTTCGCCCACCCGCACGAGAAGCAAATCTTCACGCTTTTGCAGACTGTAACGGGCATAGGACCAAAGCTGGCATTGGCTTTGGTGGGAACTTTGGGACCGCAGCAACTGGCCGAAGCGATTGTAAACGAAGACCAGCGCATGATTAGCCAAGCCCCAGGCGTGGGCGCAAAGGTGGCGCAGCGCATTATTCTGGAACTCAAATCCAAGGCTGACGACTGGCTCATGCGGCAAGGGCATGTGGAAGATCCTTCGAAGTCCTCATCCAGCGCGACCGCCGAAGAGGTGCGAGCCATTCTCGAAGGGCTGGGATACACTGGAACTGAGATAAATATAGCTCTTAAGAAAGCCCGCGAAGAAGCGGAAGTGGATGGTGATGTCGAATCTCTAGTGCGATACAGCCTGAAAATTCTGGGATCAGCCAGCCTGACTTAGTCGTGTCGGGCGCAGAAAAACCCCATGGCAAAAGCTTGCTCGGGGTGCTCTATGGCTGTGCGCTGGGCGCAATTGTGTTTCTCGCGCCGGTGGTTGGCGTGCGCCGAGGTTGGACCGAGTTACTCAGCCACTGGGCAGAACTTTGTGTATTCGCATCATGCGTCCTCGCCGGCGGTTTGATTGTGGGGCGCTGGATGGTTGCGCACAGGCTGGAACGGATGAAATGGACGGAGAATGCATCGCAGTCGAGTGAATTGGATGCTGTGCAGTTAGAGTCGGAAGCACCCTCAATGGAGTCTGCGATCGCTCCATCTTCTGTCACGCAAGAAGTCGATCTCGCAGAAGTGAACGCGATTGCAGAGGTGAACGCGATTGCAGAATTGAATACGGAAGAAGCGTGCGAGAAAAGTGAAGTAGAGAAAAGTGAATCGGAGAGCACTTCGAACGATTCCGAAAAGCTGACGGGAACCGCAGCCACAGCCGTTGTTGTAAGAGGCAAAGAAAGAGAACAGACAAAAGTAGAAAAGCGTATTCGTTTGATTGTTAGCCCAGAACGAACGAAAAGAACTGCCGGATTCGTCTTCTTGCTTCTCTATATCAACTGCGCAGTTCTTTGTCAGCGACTAAATTTCGGCATGTTTTCGATACCAGCGAGTGCCGCTAGTCTGCTGAGTATAATTGGAGTAACACTAACGATTCTTGGTGCACTATACATTGCAATGTACGACAGGCTCGCCGCCAATCATCGCGTTCAGCATCCGAACTATTTCGGCGTGTTGCTCATACTTCTCGGCGTTCCGTTTGTCTTCTCAACTTGGTTTCCACTAGTTGCGCTTCCCGGCATATTCGTCGGAATGTTATGGTCACTCAAAAAACCAAGTGCGGACACGGTTCTTACTTCGCTACCTTCTCCGCAATCGAGAAGGCTGATTCCCTTTGTGTACTAGTGAAATGATGAAGCAGACGTCACTGGCTCTCTACTTCACCTTCTCAGGAATGGTCACCCTGGTCTGCGTGTGGCTCTGTCTGTTAGCCGCTGGCACATTGCTGCTTCCACTCATTGACCCGATTCCTGCAGTTGGAAGGGTTTCTCCATCACCCTGCGCATCAGTTGGATTGCTGATGTTGAGCAGCACGATACTTCTATATCTTGCACTGTTTACTCGATTTGATAAGCGACGTCCAACATGGTGGCAACTCGACCTCTTCTATGTCGCTTGCGCGCTTGCATTAGGGCTGTTCTACGGCGGGATCGTCCAGACTATACCCATTTTCTGACGACCTATGAACAGGGGGAGAGTCAGGTCACCTGCAACACTTACTTCGTCCAACGAACTCGAAAATCTTCATCCACACTATCCATCAATACTGACGATGTCACAGACAACAGAAGAACTCTCGCTGCCCAAGCTCTTCTCAATGGACCTGAAGCTCGCGCGTCAACAGCCGCTGCATGCGAAACATCAATCGATCTTTCAATCACAAGATCGTCCACTTTGTCGATGCCAACCAATTCAGACTTCAGATCAACAATAGTTTCTCTGTAAATGAAATAGTAACCAATTCGGGTGAGAGTCTCTTGATTAATCAGTCCGCAAACATTTGCTCTCGCGCTTTTGTACGCATCGTACAACGCACGGACATCCAGACTTCTCTTCGATTCAAGTGAAACAATTTTCGAGAAGTGTTGAAGTTCAAACTGCGCCAACTGCAATTGAATCCTCTCACTGTTTTGATTAACATCAACGGCTAACATGTCACCATAGAAAGCATTCATTGCGCCTTTCCCGAATGAAGGACATGACGCAAAAATGAGCGCAAGGGCAACAAAACCGATGGTGATCCAGTTCCTCAATAACATGAAAACACAATGTTTGGGGAGCGAATAGTACCACGATTCAACCTTGGAAGAGTGAAGAATTGCGTTACTTCGACGGTCTCTTGTAGTGCGAGACTACTTGCCTTGGTCGCGTCGGCTACCGCCAAAAAGTGCGCAAGCTAGAAAAAGTCTTGAAAGGTTCACGATATTACCCCAATGTAGTCGCACTCACTTCCCGCGCGCATGCGTCAAAAATTCCAACGTTTCCTTCTCGCCTGCAAACCCAGTCATCATCTGCGCCGGTCGAGACGGGCTTGAGATGACGATCGAAGGAAACGACTTAACTCGAAAACGCGAAATCAGTTCCGTGGTCTTCGGCAAGTTGGGAATTCCCTTTCTCTCCATATTCACAACAAATGATGGCAGAAAGTTTTCGTTGATCGCCTTGGAGATATTCGCGTTGCCAAAGATTTCAGCACGCACAGTGTCTGAGTGAAAGTCCCAGCTCCTTCCGAAAAACAACAAGGCAGGTTTCTCATCTGTTGCTTTTTCCAGCGCCACCGATGGTTTCATCCAAGCCACATGTCCAAAGCTTGGCGGTTCCGCATGCCACCGCTTTGACCGTTCCAACAAACGCTTCACTTCACTTGCGTCTATGGGCATCATTTCCACAAGTCGAACATCCGGCAACATATACGAATTTTCGAGCGGCACATCCCAACACTCTACAGGCACAACCACCAGCTGTGGCACTGCCCATCCCGCATAGTTTTGCTTGAGACTTTTCACCTCCGGACTCTCGTCTTTGCGTTGGTGAGGCACTTCGACTTTGACGGGAATGTAGTCCTCGTTCATCAGTTTTGCCACTTCTGGAGTCTCGACGACTTGTGACATATTGGCGCATTGATGGCACTTTCCGGAGTGCACAAAATACAAAGCTGCAGGCTTGTGATTTTTGAAAATTATCGAGTTCACATCTTTGGCTGGAACCCAATTTATCAACTGTGAGGCCATGAATGGATGTTCACGGTCATACAACATCACGCTGCCACGAGCCAATGAAATAAGCACAGCAAGCGTGACTAACCAAATCGGAATCGCATCTGTTCGATCGTTAACCACCGTAACCGATCTCCTTGCGATTCAGAAAGAATACCGATGCTAAAAGTGCGGTGAACAAATTCGAAAGATATGTCAGCGCAGTGAACAACCAGAGATGCGGCGGCGTCGTCAACTGAACATTCGGCAGCAAGAAGCTTTGATAAGCCTGCGCTACCATGAGCAGATAATCGGCATCTATTTGCGTCAAGAATCCCTCGCGTTGCATCTCAGTCAACGCACTAATTACAGATAGCATAGTCACCGCCCCCATCCACGAAAGCGCGTATAGGACAAGGTCTCCATACGTTGGAGAGAGCGTGGAAAACGCAACCATAGTCGCAGACAGTCCAAGCGTAATCAAGAAACTCTCCACGAGTGCTCTTCCAATCTCTGCTAGGTTTGGTTGATGAAGTCCAGTCAGCGAAGTGATAAGCGTTGCAAGCATGATGAATAGGACGCATCCCACAAATCCTGCTATTGCAAGTGCGAGCCACTTCGAGAAGATGTAAGTGCTGCGACGAATCGGTCTGACGAGCACACTTGCCAGAACACCATCCTCCCTCTCTCTCGAAACGATTCCGGTTGACAGAACGATGACAAAAAACGGTGCTACTGCATAAACAGTTGGAAACAGTCCCAAATCGACTGGTACCTCGCGCGTTGCGATGATGCCTGCAACTGTTGTGAGAACTATCATGATTGTCGGGTACATAAACAACGCCATACGCGCCGGACTTCGCATCCACTGCAAAATTGTGATTTTGATCAAGGCATTCATTGAGTGCCTCCTGTCGACGGAAGTGGCGAGTCGCCAGGTTCATCAAAAGACTCTCTGCTGTTGCTGAGAAACATTCGCTCCAACTTGCTATGTTGCGGCGCGACTTCGACCAGTGGAAAGCCTCCGTCAACCAATTGTTTGATCAAACGCAAATTGTCTTCATCGGTTCGCACGACAAATTGTGCCTTGTCTGCGCCAAAATCTATGAGGTTGAGAGACAGAGCATCTGCGATTTCTTGCAACTTCTGTGCCTGTGATGCATCAAGCACAGAGCCAAATCGCAAATACAAAGTGTGATCTAATGCGACTTGCTCGAAATCTTCCTCAGTCGATATCTTGCCGCGTCTGACAAACACAACGCGATCGCAAATGACTTGCACCTGGTCCAATTGATGCGAGTTCAGCACCAGCGACATTCCCATGCCTTTAATTTTCATCAACAACTCGGTCAACTCGAGCACGCCACCAGGGTCGATACCAGAAGTCGGTTCATCGAGAAACAGATATTTGGGCTTGCCCACTAAAGCCTGTGCCAATGCCAGCCGCTGCAGCATGCCACGCGAACATTTCTCAACCGGCAATGTCCACTTTTCCTTATCCAAACCGACAGTTTCGAGCAGTTCCTCGACTCTCTTATCTCGACTTTGCCTAGGCTCTGCGGCGAGGTCATAATGCATTTCGAGCAGCTCTCGAAGCTTGATAGCCCGCTGAAAGTTCAAGCGCTCCGGCACATAGCCAATCTTTCTGCGCACTTCAAGAGTGTTCGGTTTTCTGCCGTCTATCGTGATCACACCTGAGTCCGGCTTGAGAAATCCCAGCAAGCAGCCCATCAGCGTGGTCTTTCCGGCACCGTTTGGTCCGATGATTCCCACAGCCTCACCAGGCTGAATCGCCAGACTGACGCCGTCCAAGGCCTTCACCATCTGTTCTCGGCGCACCGCAATCGACATCCACAGAAGCTTCACAGCTTTCGCTTTGAAGGTCTTGTGCACCGAGTCGACCTGTATTCCTTGTATGCTGTCCGCCGTGGTCACGGTTACCTTTGCGTTTATTGGTACCTTTATCGTCAAATTTGCTGCTGGCGATAGATTGCGGCAAGTCTTCGCCCGAAACCAATTTCACCCCCCGTGTCCGATCATTCCTCGTAGGCGGGAGTCTTAACGCTTTCGTGAAGGTCCATTTCGCGCCAAGGTTCAGCTGCCGCAGAATCTGAGCCAAACCTAATCTGGATCAAGGTTATCAAGTGTTGATTCCCCTTGAGAAGCAATTAGACTGGAACTTGTTGCTATCGAATTCCTTGGAATCGCGTCTCCCCGACATCCGGCGATTCCGCGTCTGGTTGAGATAGCCGACAAACTGTAAAGCGGGACAAGCGGAGCCACGCCACGTAACGACGAGGGTCGGGCTGCCACTTGGAGACGCTTCTAGACTCAGTCTAGAGCGTATTTCGGCGGGATAAGGAGAACATATGTTGAACGAACCAGGTTTGACCGCAGATGAACGGCGCGCCCTACAGATGTGGTTTAGACAGGCCATAGCAAAGGTTGAGCAAGAAGAGGTCACAGCCCAGCTCTTGAAAGAGTGGGGCGGCAACAAATCCGAGAATCACCGCTCGCCTATATCGCGAAGACGCTCACCCAGACGCAAAATCGTACATACCAAGCAATTGGTCTATTAAAGTTTTGCCTGAACAAAAGCTTTGAAGGGGCACTCGTGCCCCTTCGCTTTTTTGTGCGGAACTGCATTGAGCACTCACCGCATCAAAATCAAAACGGACTGCCGCTCAAGTCTTTGGCCGCATCCAAGTCTTTTCGCGCCATCTCTGGCTTGCCCATCATCTCGAAAAGTTTCGCCCGTTCCTTATAGCCTTGCACGCTTGGCTCCATCTGCAGTGCCTTCTTCAACAGGCGCGCAGTTTCATTTGACGAAGATGTGTCGCCTAACTCATCGACGTAGCTTCGACCAAGAAAGACATAGTCTCTCGCTTTCGCGTATTTCGAGGCGCAGACATACTGCAATAGTTTGCGTGCCTCCAGATGATGCTGATTTCTAATCATGATAAATTGTGAGTTCGCGCCCTGTGTAAAAGCGCCGGTGGAACGTTGCCCAATACATTCTGCGCCAGAATCTCTGAAAACGGCATCAGAGCCAAGTTGAGACCAGCTGCGCCCATTTAAGTGCAAAAAATTTCGGCGACATTCTGGTAAGCATCGAAGAATCCGCTTTCTGAAAAGAAGCGACCTAAAACCTGCCACGAAAATCGAAAATACCATGACATCGAAACGCGAAATGAACCGAAAAGAATATCCGGAAGATATATTGAACTTTTTGCACCCCTCGAACGTATTAATAGTAGGAAGGCTCGTTGACGCGGCGCCTGAATGCAAAACCAGATAAAATGATGGAGTCGCGTCACTGAGACGTCGTCGAATTCAAGCTGTAGCACTGCCAACGCCGTGCTGCACAGGCTCAACCGTTGCCCTTCCAAACGCACGAGCCTAAGGAGGTTAGATGCCACGCCCTTACGTTCCATTGCATCTTCATACCGAGTACAGCTTGCTCGATGGCGCCACCATGATCAAACATCTGGTGAAAAAAGCAAAAGCCGAGAACATGCCGGCAGTTGCAATCACAGATCATGGTGTCATGTATGGTGCCGTTGAACTCACCAAAACATGCCACGAAATGGGAGGCGTAAAGCCAATCATTGGATGCGAAGCTTATATTATTGATGGGAACATCACAGACAAAAGCTCGCGCCAATCGTTGTATCACTTGACGATTCTCGCGCAGAACAAGCAAGGTTATCGAAATCTCGTAAAGCTGAATTCACGAGCCCATCTCAACGGCTATTACTACAAACCGCGCATCAACAAACAGATGTTGGAAGAACACAAGGAAGGATTGATCATCCTTTCAGGTTGTCTCGGCGCAGAACTTTGCCAGCATCTTTTGAAAAACGACTTCGCCTCCGCCAGAGCCTCGGCAGCCTGGTACAAAGAAGTTCTCGGCGACAACTATTACATTGAAGTACAAGATCATGGCACGCCGGAAGATCGCAAAGTCAACCGCGAGTTGATCAAAATTTCGCGAGAGTTGGGCATAAAACTCTGCGCAACAAACGACAGCCACTTCACCAACAAGCATGATGCAATGGCGCATGACTGCTTGCTGTGCGTGCAGATGGGTAAACTGGTTACTGATGCCAACCGAATGAAGTTTACGGGTTGGGAATACATCAAAAATGGCGATGAGATGGCATGCCTCTTCCGCGATCACCTCGACTCCGAATACATCGAAGAAGCGTTGAAGAGCACTCTCGAAATCGCCGATAAAGTCGAGCTTATCAAGCTTGCCGGCGACCCGCGTCTTCCGGTTTTTCCCGTTCCGCCCGGTCACACCGCTGAGAGTTTCTTAGACAAACTTGTCTTCGACGGTTTGAGAGAGCGCTTCGGACAAGATGGAATCACGCAAGTCGTGGAAGATAGAGCACGGCGCGAACTGCAAGTCATCAACGATATGAACTTCGCCTCGTACTTCCTTATCGTGTCGGACTTCATTCGTTTCGCAAGAGAGAAAGGAATTCCGGTCGGTCCCGGACGCGGTTCGGCAGCAGGAAGTTTAGTTGCTTTTGCGCTCGGTATTACGAACATCGACCCAATCAAGTACAACTTGCTCTTTGAGAGATTCCTCAATCCCGAACGCAAATCAATGCCCGATATCGATACGGACTTCTGCATCGAACGGCGTGACGAAATCATCAAATACACCGCCGAAAAATACGGCGCCGATCGCGTCGCGCAAATCATTACATTCAACAGAATGACCAGTAAGGCCGTCATCAAAGATGTCGCGCGCGTGCTGGAGTTTCCGTTTGCGGAGTCGACGAAGCTCGCGAAGATGGTTCCTGTCGTCAGAGGTAAGCCGACACCGCTGGAAGAAATGATCGAAGAACACCCTGAGTTCAAAAAGGTGTATGCCACAAGCGATGAGGCACGCCAAGTAATTGACGTTGCACGCAAACTGGAAGGAGTCAACAAAACCTTCGGCATGCACGCTGCAGGTGTCGTGATCTCAGATGTTCCGCTTGAAGATCTTGTGCCGGTACAAAGAAACAATGATGGCACCGTCATTGCACAGTTCTACATGGAAGACGTCGCGTACATCGGTCTCGTCAAAATGGACTTCCTCGGGTTGAGAAACCTGACGATGATTGACAAGGCAGTGAAAATCCTCGCCAAAACACGCGGACTGCAAATCAACCCGGACGAAATTCCGCTGGATGATGAGAAGGTCTATCAAACCATCAGCAACGGCGACCTAGCAGGCATCTTCCAATTAGAAACGTCCTCCGGCATGCGTCAAGTCGCACGCGATATGAAGCCGTCTAACATGGAAGACATTTCAGCGCTAATCGCCTTGTATCGACCGGGTCCTCTCGACACAGGGATGATCGATAAGTTCATCGCCTGCAAACATGGCAAGACGAACATCACATATCTCACTCCAATGCTGGAGCCGATTCTCAAAGATACATACGGGCAAATCGTATACCAAGAGCAGGTCATGCAGATCGCGCAGCACTTGGGCGGATACAGTCTCGGACAAGCCGACTTGCTGCGCCGCGCGATGGGTAAGAAAAAGCCCGAAGAGATGGAAAAACAGCGCGAAATCTTTGTTTCTGGCTGCGCAAACAACGGTGTTTCAAAGGCAATTGCCGACCAGCTCTTCGACATGATGGTTCAATTCGCGGAGTATTGCTTCAACAAGTCGCACAGCCAAGCTTATGCGATGTTGACGTATCAAACCGCATATTTGAAGACGCACTACCCCGTTGAATACATGACAGCGCTTCTTTCAAGCGTGTCCGGCGAACAAGATAAGGTCCAAGGTTACATCGCAGAGTGCCAAGCGATGAACATCGATATTCTGCCTCCGGACGTCAATGTTTCAGGTAAAGAGTTCACCGCCGATGGTGGCTCGATTCGCTTCGGACTTTCCGGCGTGAAAAACGTAGGCGACGCAGCAATTGAGGAGATCGTCAAACAGCGGGAGAGCGCGGGACCATTTAAGTCAATGCGCGATTTTGTCTCGCGAATCGATTTGCGCATCGTCAACAAGCGGACCCTTGAAGCTCTCATCAAATGTGGCGCCTGCCTAAACCTCAATATCACGAGAAAGCAGGCTCTAGAGAATCTCGAAAACATGGTCGACGCCGCAGCGCGAAGACAGAACGAAGAAGCCTCGGGACAAATCAGTTTGTTTAGTCTCGGCGGAGCGAGCTTCAACGTCGAGCAAGCAATGGTTGGCGATGGCTCAGAATTCACCGAAGCCGAACTCCAGACGATGGAGCACGAACTTCTTGGCTTCTACGTCACAAGCCACCCGCTCAGCAAAGTCATGCACAGATTACGCTATCTGACGACACACGGTCTGAAAGAGCTGCAAGAAGCGAAGGATGGCTCAAGCGTCATCATCGGGGGCCTTGCTTCGGGCGTCGAGAAGAAGCTGACCAAGCAAAACAAACTCTTGTGCATCGTGCACCTCGAAGACCTCGTCAGCAAGATAGAAGTCGTCGTCTACAACGACACGCTCGAGAAGATTGAACCAGATGTTCTCACCGCACAATCTCTGCTGTTGATTCGAGGGAAATTGAAGAAAAGTGAAGACGGAACATCAGTAATGGCCAGCTCAGTGCGCAAACTTGCAGATGCCTCGCTGGTCGAAATCACGTTTGCTCAAGAGCAATCGTTTGCAGATCTTCACAGAATCAAAGACATTTTGGTCGCGCACAAAGGAGATGATCCTGTCTTCCTTCACTTCCCCGAAGGAAAGAAGAACCAGGCTATTCTCGTGGGCTCCCAGTTCTGGGTTGACGCGTCGTCTTCTCTTGAAGGAGACTTCGCTCGAAACTTCGAGTCGCAAGTGAAAGTACGCGTGCGAAAGGTCAAAGTTCACTAGCGCCTTCAATCTCAACGCACAAAATCCCGACGCAAATCTCCTCAAGGAAGAGCCGCTGTTCAAGCCACTCTTGGAGCGCACGCGCACATCGACGCATTGTCGTCACTAGCGAAAACGCGCTTCATGACTCACTGCGATTCTCACTTGTGCTCGTCATCGCACTCAACAAACTCAAGCAAAAAAACGAAGAAATTATTGCGACTAATTTCCTTGGGAACACTGTGCCCGAGAGGACGTCCATCAGTGTTCAACGAGTTGAAATTGGAGCTGGAAGATCCAAACAACTTGATATCCGAATCTGATATAGACAGATAAATTTGGGTATAACTCATCACAATTGCAGTTTTTCTTGTAGAATTACTGTTTCGAAAATTCCTTCTAAAGGAGGTTGACTCGCACCACACAACAACGCCCAACTCCCAGAACGGCTGTAGTCCAAAACTGGTGTTAAGTAAGCGTTTCGTGTACCCCACAGAACAAATCCGAGATCTGATCCACTTGCAATGAAAAAAGTTGGGCCACTTCGAAGACGAGATCTGTAAATCGGAAGCACAAAATTTCGTTCGTCACACCGCGAACGATCAATTGGGGGAAGAAACATTATGTTCGGACCGCATCTCATCCTTGAAGCTTATGGCTGTGACAAGCAATCGCTGGCAGACATGAACTTAATGAGTCAAACACTAGACGCCTATCCGGCGAAACTAGATATGACAAAAATCATGCCACCTTACGTGTTTACGTATCACGGCACCGTAGAAGATGACTGGGGAGTTAGTGGAGTAGTTCTCATTGCTGAGTCACATATCTCCATCCATTCATTTCCAGAGAAAGGGTTTGTTACCCTCGATATCTTCTCTTGCCGTGACTTCGACGTAGACGCTGCCATCGAGTACTTCTGCAGCGTGTTCAAACCCGAGAGCTACGAGAAGCAGCTTCTCATGCGTGGAAGAGAGTTTCCTCGAAGCATCGGAAGAGCTGGAGCCATTATCGAAGGCGAGCGCCAAAAGTTCGCCGCAGCGATATAGTCGCCGAAGCAAACTCGACAAAACGCTTCAGTACGCGAACACAAATCGCAATTCGAGATCAATTGCCTCGCCAATGGTGTGGCTCTGATTTAGGCTGAGCGTCTTGTTCTAAAACTTCAAAGTCTCCGACGTTATCAGTCGGAGACTTTGCT
>CAYZJR010000028.1:8766-12323 GCA_964478655.1 uncultured Candidatus Obscuribacterales bacterium | reverse complement strand
GGAGTCCAAAGACTGGAGTCCAAAGACCGGAGTCCAAAGACTGGAGCCCAAACGCTAGACCCATACCTGGAGTTCAGACCTGGAGTCGATGCCTGGAGTTGCTCGCGTGACGGACGGACGGGCTCAACAGCGCCACAGTCGGTGATTTCGAGCGCCCCTCGTGGTACATACATGATTGAGCACGTGGCAACGAAGTCTCCTTATGGTATCGAGTATTCCAGAAGAGCGAATAATCGAGTTTCCCAAAAGCAGGTCTCTGGGAGAGCTGTTCGTCCTGGATTTGGACGGGCGCGCCCAAAACTTCGGAGATGCCACCGGTAAAATTGCAATTCCCAAAGACAAGAACGTATCGCTGTACTACAGCTTCGACCCCGTGCAAGGCTGCGCACCACTAGCCGCGCTGTCACCAAATGATCTCTACGGGCTCTCCTTCCTCGGCAGTGACATTGCTGACAGCGACCTGAATCATGTTGGAAGACTTACCGGTTTGAAAGAGCTAGACATAAGCTGCACCGAAGTCGGCGACGCCGGTCTGGCACATCTTCGAGAACTCACATCATTGACTAAGCTCAACCTCGCATCTACAAACCTCACAGACAAAGGCGCGGCAGTAGTAGCCAGCTTCAAATTTTTGAAGGAACTTGTGCTGGATGATACCGAAATCGGAGACGCCGGAGTTTCGTTTTTGAGTGCTTTGAAAGAACTCGACACGTTAAGCCTCTCCTTCACCGATATCACCAGCAAAGGATTGTCGAAGCTCAAAGACTTAAAGACACTTCGCAAGCTGCGTCTCAACTGCACAAATATCGGAAACGACGGGTTGGTTTACATCGAACGACTCGAAAACCTGCATGAACTCTGGCTGCGAAGCACCAAGGTAACCTATCCGGGACTAGTGGAACTGACAAAGTGGCTCGCGAACTGCGAGATTATTGTCTAGCAAGACTCAATAAGTTCGCGAAACAGCGTGGGATCGACGTTGCCACCAGTTACGATGCACGCGACTTTCTTTCCCGCAAACCGATCGGGGTTGGCGATGATTGCTGCCGTGCTCAAAGCGCCGGTCGGTTCAACTTTTAGGTTCGCCTTCATGAAGAGCAGCTTGAGAGCCTCTGTAATTGCGTCTTCGGGAACCAACAATACCCCTTGAAGTTCGCGCTTCAGTATCTCCCAATTGTGTTGTCCAATTGAAAGCGTTCGCACTCCATCTGCGATTGTTTGAGGTTCTGCCTCAAGTCGCACGATCTTTCCTTCCGCCAGCGACTGAGCGGCATCGTTTGCAATTGCAGGTTCCACGCCAAACACGGGGTGTTTGCAACGATTGCGTCTAAGTCCGGTTATGACACCAGAACTCAATCCGCCACCACCTATGGGGACAATTACTTCATCAAACTCCTGAGAAATTTTGGAAAGTTCATCACCTAGTGATGCATTGCCTTCGATAATTCTGGGGTCGTCATACGCGCTCACAACCTCAGCTTCAGGGTGTTCCACAGCCAATTCTTGCAATCGCTCTGCTCGACTCTTCAATTGAGTATCGACCAACTCGACTGTTCCACCCCACTGCTTAACCGCGTCGATTTTCACGCGCACAGAGTTGTGTGGCATGACAACTATGCAAGATTTTCCGAGCAGCTTGCATGCGTAAGCCAGAGCCTGTCCGAAGTTTCCAGATGATGCAGTTAGCAACAGACTTGAAGAAACCTGACGCGCGGCGTTGAATGCTGCACGAAACTTGAAGCTTCCGGTATATTGAAAAGTCTCACTAACAATCAAAACTTGAGCGCCGAGGACTTTGTCCAGCGATGCCGATCTTATTAGCGTTGTTGGTCGAACCGAATGCTCGATGCTTGCGAGTATCTGGTCGGACATTACATCTGCGGATCGAGTGGCGACTGTTTAGGCTTTTCTGCCGTGGCTTGCGGCGCTGGATCTGGAACGCTGCCTTTTCTGCCGAGAAGTTTCGAGATGCGATTCTTCATCGCGGCCGGCGCTGCTGCAAGCTTCTTGGTGGTGCTGCTTGCGAGTTGCGTCACTTTGTTGCCGCCGGACTTCTCAACTGGATGGGCTTTCGCTACAGGATGAGTCTCATGCTTTTGCTCGACGACTGGAGTTTCAGCGACCGACGGAGTTGGCGTTGAGGTCAGATCGTTAGGGATGTTAGTCCCTGCATTGACGTCAGCAACTTGCGGCTTCTCTGAAAGGTTCTCTTCCTTGGCTACAGGCGCCTTGGCGACTGCTGCCGGTTGAGTGCTACCTTTTTTGAGTTTGATTTTTGGAATCTTGTTGAGGAATGCGAGTTTTGAGCCACCAGCGTTTTGAACTTTTGGTTTTTCAGCAACTACAGGAGTCGACTTAGGCGCCTCGGGTGCTTTGCCACCGTCGCGCTTCAACGCACCCGGCAAACCAGCGATCTTCGAGCCCATTGCCTGGGTTCCTTCCTTCATTTTGGAACCGGTTGCCTTAAAACCATCTCCGATTGCCTTCGCGCCTTTCGCAAAGACACCACCGGTGGAGGCAAGACCTTCTTTCATTTTCTTGCCTGAGTTAGCCATGCCCTCAGACATTTTGCCGCCGGCATTCTTGGTTCCAGAAGCGAGACCGCTGCTGGCGTTCTTAAAACCTTTCATAGGCTTTGTCAGCCCGGACAACAAACCACTACCAGGCAAACCCTTCTTGGCGCCACCGGCTTCTTGGTTGTCGTTGAACGGCATCGTGACATAGGTAGCTGTCGACTGCACCGCATTGGGATCTTCGGACGCAGGCAATGCGCTCTTGGATGCCTTCTTACCTTCAGGCGCTTGGATGTGCGCGTAGGGATCGAGAGCCGACTGAGATCCTCCTGCTATGGCGCTAGTCGTCGCTGCTGCAAACAAGCATGACAGAACAATCGGTAGCGACCGTCGAGAAGCTTTCATTTAGAGTGTTCTCCTGTTGCCGGTGGGGCGGGTAGTGACAGAACTTTGTGTTGTTATAGCACATGTTTGACGGTAGCCATGAGCCCGCAAACCTATATACGAAGCCGGAAAGCCGACAATTACAAGGGGTGGTGGCTATTCTTATAGTGAACACATCCAGCGTTCAAATGTTTATAATCTCAATGGTCGTGATCGCTGTGAATAAAGTGGGGCGCGGCAGGGAACGATATTACTAATTGCCAAGTGAGCAATCATTGTAAAGAGGTGGCAATCACCGAAAAGCTCATGGCAACCAGCGCAATTCTTTCCATTGACTACCAGCAACCTTGAGGAGCTACGAGGGACTCTAAGATGCAAGATTATCAGACAACCTGGTTTCCATTTGTGATGATCGTTCTGGGCTGGACAGCAGCATGTTATCTGCTGTGCGGTGCCGGACAGGCATTCTTTGAACCCTGGAAAGACCCAGGTCCAGAGCCTGACGCAAAACCGGAAAAGCCAGCAGATAAAACTGACGCAACGGCTGAAGCTCACTAATCAAGATCTGTGCACCGAATGCGGTGGCGTCCGTCCGATCACCGCAGGCAGTGCCAAAGACCAGAATTTCAAACAGCTGCTTCAGCTCGAAGCGGCTGTTTT
>CAYZJR010000028.1:0-8666 GCA_964478655.1 uncultured Candidatus Obscuribacterales bacterium | reverse complement strand
GCAGTGCCAAAGACCAGAATTTCAAACAGCTGCTTCAGCTCGAAGCGGCTGTTTTCCTTCTAAGAAGCAGCCTTCGCCTCGGGCATATGGCCGTTGTGCGGATGTTTCACTACTTCGACGGAACATGGTGCATGCGACACCACGCCTTCGGAAACGCTGCCGAGGAAGAACTTCTTGAGCCCGGTTCGTCCGTGAGAGCCGACCAGAATCATGTCAGCCGGCCAGGCTTTGGCGACTTCCAGAATTTTGTCTGTAATGTAGCCCTCAACGGCCTCACCAGTAACAGACATCTCGCCGAACTTTGCTCTCAACTGCTCGACCCCATGGTTCACAAGCTTCTGAGCGGACTCAACAACTTCTTTTTGGGCCTCGATTGCAAGCGGTACGTAACTTGTGTGCCATCCTGCGTATTCAGGGTGAAACGGCTCTACGACTGTAATCACCTTGAAGGAGCAACCTTCTTGCCAGGGTCTTTCCATGATCGATTCCAAAACCACCCTGGAATATTCAGAATCATCGATCGCAACTAATACGTTCATAAAATCCACCGTGCTTTCTTTGACCTTGGAGCTGCCCTAGTTGCCTTTCTTTTGCCATCCTAAGTGTTGCCGTCCCTCATGACGCAATAGAAGAGCCTTGGTTCCAGGCGGACTCAACACGTCCTTCTAACTAATGGAATTGTCCTGCGTTATATCGCCTCGAACATCCTTCTTTGGAGGTAGTCCGCTTAGTTATAGGTTTCCACTCGGTGTATCCCCAATTTGAATAAACCGGTATCGGAATCCTTCTAGCGATTGAACAAAGCGAAAAAGATACCGCGGGACAAATCGCAAAAACTCGAATTCCTATATCTAATGCTTTTATGCAACGCAGCAACCTTCAATATCACTCGCACAGACTGTTTGTAACGTTCCCAAAACCGCCGCCCACGCAGTCTTCGCGAGAAACCGTAATCTTTAGTGAAACTTTTTCCTTGACGAGCCCAAGTGCCGCGACTATGATTTCAGGGTCCGGTGCAGGAAGCGCCGGGGAGCTACAGCATCGACAAAATACATCGACTAAATACATGAAGCGCTATTACTTTTACTTCTGGTTTTCGAGGGTTCACTTGGGGTGACGAGCTTTTGACGTACACAAACCGAGTGAACCGCAGAGTCAAATCTGCGGTTTCGTTTTTAAGAAGACAAAAGAGATAACAAACAACATGCAACTGAATATTTGGTTTTTTGGCTACTACTACTTTACCGGCACAAAGCGTCCCGGGCGGGTTTGAACAGCCAAATTCAACACCAGTCACAAAGCCCGGGGAGAAGAAAGATCCCGGGCTTCGTTTTAAACACAAGGAGTTTCTCAGTGATAGATGCCAGACTTGCAACAAAGCAGGACGCCACGCACACCACACGCGTGAAGCTGTCAGACAGCGTGGAGTGCGGCGGAGACGAGATTATCATCGTCGGCGGCCCGTGCACAGTAGAAAGCAAAGAACAAATGGACATTGTCGCAGCCAAACTAAAAGGCTCTGTCCATGCGATTCGAGGCGGCGTGTTCAAGCCGAGAACTAGCCCATACGCATTCCAAGGAATGGGAATTGACGGTCTGAAGATTCTCCAACAACTGAACCAAGACACAGGCATGCCGACCGTTACAGAGGTTATGTCTTGCGAACAACTAGAAGCAGTCTGCGAACACGCTGACGTTCTTCAAATCGGCAGCAGAAACATGCAAAACTTCGAATTGCTCAAAGCACTAGGTTCTGTGAATCGTCCGGTGCTTTTGAAACGTGGACTTTCCGCAACAATTGAAGAGTTTATTTTGGCGGCTGAGTACATTCTTAGCCATGGCAACCCCAACGTAATCCTTTGTGAACGCGGCATTCGCAGCTTCGACACATTCACTCGTAACGTTCTCGATCTCGGTGCGGTCGTTGCACTAAAACAACTGACACACTTGCCGGTAATCGTAGACCCCAGTCACGCAGCCGGAAAACGCGAACTTATCGCAGGAATGACTCGCGCAGCGGTCGCGGCCGGCGCAGACGGGGTGATCATCGAATGCCACCCCGAGCCCGAGAAATCGGTGTCGGATGCACGCCAAGCCCTGTCTTTGGAAGATATGGTGGAACTGGTTCAGAGCCTCGGCCCCATTGCAGAAGCGGTGGGTCGCAAGTTGAGTCTTACCGAAGATGCCAGAGAACTCGAAGTGGTCAAACCATTGCGCGTCGCCAGCCTCGTTGGACGCACGGTCGCCAAACTCCCGGGATCTCTTCGAGCCATGGGGAGGGTTCGCTAATGTCAGCAAATAGCTCCCGCAAACAAACTAGGCAAGATGATGACCGAGATCGCGTCGAACTCTTGCGCCCCGAAGCCGAGCGCCTTCTGGACATGCGCAATGAAATCGACCAACTGGACAGCGAAATTGCCACGCTGCTAACGCGCCGTTTGTCTTTGGCAAAGGAAGTTGCTCAGGTGAAGAGATCGCTCAATATGCCTATCAAAGACGCAAATCGAGAGTTCAAAATCCTTAATCGCGTCATGCGTCACTCTTCCGATCCCGAGATTTCGGCTTCTTTGCAGCAAATCTACGAGAAGATTTTGGAGACTAGCAGACTTCTTCAAGAACAAGAAATGACGGAACAACCGCCAGAAGCCCGCGCAGTCTAAGGATCCGACGCGCCATCGCCGTTCCCCGACTGATCTCCAGAATCATCACCTGAATCTCCAGCGCGTCCGGGTCCGACGTCTCCGGCACGGCCGGCGGGAATCTGCTTAGGTGCTTCCTTCGGTTTAAACAACCTTTTGACTCCGGCGAAGATGCCACCCTTCGACATGTTGGGATAGACATTGCCTGTTAACGGCGGCACCTTGTCGAAATCTCCCTGTCGGCACTTCGACAAAAATTTCGCGCGTGCTCGCACGTCGGGATGCGCATGCAAATCGAGAAACCTAAAAGCCCAGGTAGAATCGGCTTCTTGATACTCCAACCTCTTGTAGACCAGGTCATAGAGGTCGTAATCAATCGACATCAAAAGCAATAAACTGTCGATAATCCATGCTGAAAAATTGTCCATGTCAGGACCATAGTGCATCGACATTCGCCCCGGGTGCTGATAATTGGGCTGTCCCAGTTCAGGACTCGGCTGCCCCTTAAACGCAGGAACATACAAACAGTCATAGTCCATCAATTTGAAGTCGCCGGTGACGACAAGCATGTTGCTTGGATGCAAATCACCATGTGCTATTTCGGCATCGCGCAATGATTGAATCATGATGCGATACTTATCGAGATAGCTTTCCAAAAAGTGCTTGTCACCACGATAGTAGTCTGCAAGATTCGGGAGCGCCATGCCGTGCAGCCACTCCATCTTGAGAATTGGGTACCAATAATTTCCGACCTTGATTCCTTCCGGTTGATATTCAAACTCAACAAAATACCGTCGCACGCTTGCGGGAATTGACTTGCTGAGCTCTTCGTAGCGTTCCAGGCGTCGCGGATCATGTTTAAAGAAACACTTCACTGCCAAATGCCGAGTGATGGATCGAATGTGAAACACAATCGAATTGCCGCCTGAGCGGTGGTCTCCTTGCACAGGAACACCATTGCGCAATTCGGGATCATGGAATGCTTCCGCGCATCGCGCCACCGCATCAATGTAGTGCCGAAATTGAGGCCACGGTCCTACAGTCCGCACGGGGCGGTTGCTTCCGGATTGCCCAATTGTCATCCACTCAGGAAGATTGGTGAGTCGCGAAAGGCGCATCGAAGAACGATCGTCCGCTACCAAGTCTTCTTCAAGCTCGTCAGGTTCTGCGTCTTTATCGATCTCGGGCAGGGCTTCCGGGTCAGTAATACCGACGTCAAGCGGAGGAACTTGCTTGACCGGAAACTCAATCAACCGTCGCAAAACCGCAGCAGCTGCCTTGATACGATCCGAAGGATGTCGATCGAGCATATCGAAAACATGTGATGACGAAGGCATGCCTAAATCATTTCTGCGAAACAATATGCACTCGTCGCCGCCTGAAAGCCGCTCAAAGAGCTCGGGATCTTCATTAATGCAGAGAAGCGACGTGTAAATGACCCACGATGAAAAATTATCGAGAAACGGTCCGAAATGCCTCGGAGAACGCCTTGGATGTTGGTAGTTCGGATGCCCGAGTTCGTTACTTCTGTAACCATCTAAACCAGGTACATACATTCCATCGTAATCAACCAAACGCAACTCATCGCCAACTAAAAGAATGTTGCCGTGCTGCAAATCGCCGTGCGCAATCCCTGCATGATTGAGTTTGCCGACCATCTCCGTGAATCGACTGAGCAACGAATTCATACTGACAACACTTGAAACATTGCGCAGTAAAAACTGATCGAGAGCCACACCTTCTACCCATTCCATTTTTAAAATGGGAAACCAGGAATCTTGAACTTTGATGCCTTCCGGCAAATATTCAAAAGTGACCGTGTATGAAAGATCGTCAGCCATGATGTATTTGCTGAGTTCTTCATAGCGCTCGTGCATGTCTTTGATGTTGTGCAAAAAACAACGCACAGCCAGGTCACGCCCTTCGCAGTGCATCCGATAAACACTGGCGAACGCGCCGGTCATAGACCTGGGTAACCCGAGCGCGTTCAACTCGGTCTTCGCTTTCTGAAGTTCCGGGTCAGAAAAGTTGGTGGTCGGGGCTTGAATTGCCTCGTTATACTCTTGCGGCGTCGGCCAACTCATGCAACACCCACTGATTCGACTGTTCCAACAATACGGCTATTTGTTCTTTCCCATTTATAGGAACGTCTAGATCAAATGTAACCAAGTGCTTCATTAGCAGATGTTCCACATTCTCATGACATCTATTTCATAAACGCAAAATCATCACCGGTTGAGGGGTCCCAATGATCGCATCACAAGCCGATTTCGGACTCTCAACTTTCTTCCTTAATTCACGCGAATGATCGTAGACAGCACTTTAATACTGAATGTATAGTTACCTTGCCGTACTTTGTATGAGCTAAATCTATATGAGTATTCTCGGTGCACTAGCGCTTCTCGTCGTAGCTACTTTCGCTACCGTTTGGGTAAATGAAATAGCGCCTGGCGATTACATCAGCGAATAAGTCTGCACCTACAAATCGAGCAAATAAACTGCGTCCGCGACCTTAACTGGGAGGACACGGTTGAGAGTTGCACATATGAATGCCGTCGCGGGGTGCACCGCGGACGGTATCATCGTGTTTTCAGTGAATTGCCCACCAGTATCGCCTGCCTCTTAGCGGGTATACGCTTGTTAGAGGCTGCCAAAGGAGCTCTGCATTATGAAGCTAAAAGCATTGTGGCGTACCTTAGTCGTAATCGCTCTATTAACTTGCTTTGCCCAAGCGACACTGGCTAATCCGGAAGTTTTTTCCAGCTACACGTTGGACAAAGCAAAAGAACAAGCACGCGTGCAAAAGAAACTTTTGGTTGTAGACTTCACTGCCTCGTGGTGCGGTCCGTGCAAAAGCATGGAGGGAACAACTTGGGTCGATCCCAAAGTCGTAAAGTGGATCAAAGAAAATGCAATTGCAATTCAGCTGGATGTCGACAAAGAACCTGGCGCTGCGAATTCGTTAAAGGTCAACGCCATGCCGACCATCGTTGTATTCAGTTCGACTGACTCCTCAAAAGAGGTTGACCGACAGGTCGGATACAAGGATGGCGGCGAACTTCTAAGCTGGTTGCAATCCGTGAGGTCCGGCAAAACATCTATAGATATTCTGAAAGAAAAAAGCCAAAGTATTATCGATAAAGGCGGCGCCCCCGCCGTCAAAGCGCGCTATCAGTTGGCGGAAGAGTTGCTTGAGGCGGGCAAATTCTCAGACGCTACCGAGCAGTTTGTTTGGTTATGGAACAACATACAGACCGAATGCCCATCGATGATTGGCGTGCGGGGCTCGTTCATGGCTGCGAAGATTGCTGTGTTGGTCAAGGAATATCCTGCAGCAAAAAAACAATTCAGTGAACTTCGAGACAAAGCAAAACAATCCAATGAGCTCCACGATTGGATCGTTCTATCAGACCGAGTGCTGGATGATAAGACGAGCATTCTCAATTGGTTCGATTCGATCAAAGAAGACCCAAAGCAAAAGGAAACTCTAGACAAGCATGGATACTTAATTCAGCGAACTTTGGAAGACAACAATCGGTGGTCCGATGTTGGTAAGTATTGGTACAAAGATCCAATGGCCAATCTTGAACAATCTTTTGAGCGCGCCAAACGAATGAAAGAAGTCACGGCAAAAATAACACTAGGACGCGCATTTCCGGACTTTTTTGCGAAAGACGCAGGAAGAATGTACGCAGCGCTACTGGCAGCGAAGCGCGAGGACGAAGCGTCGAAAGTAGCGACAAAAAGTTTCGAATTGTCGGATACTCCTGAGTTGCGAATTGAACTCGTGTCTAGCGCAGCAGACGCAAAACAATTCAGACCTCAGCATTTGAAGTGGATTGAGACAATAAAACCAAGCAAAGAAGACGAAGGAGATTTTCTTCTCCTTCGTGCTTACCTGCACTATAACAATTCTGACTACGAGAGCGCATTGAAAGACTACACAGCGGTAATCTCAATGGGCTATCGCAAGAAAGAAGCGTATAGTTTGCGCGCGCAGGTTTACGACAAGCTTGGAAAATCGAAGCTGGCAGAACAAGATCGCAAGCTTGCCGAAACTGCTGATGCTGAGTGATCCGCGGATTATCTGAGAAGTTCAAACCTCCCCTTCATCACTTCGCTCAGTCGATGCGTTTTGCATCCGGTTCGATGATCGATCGCTACCGAGTTGATGAAGTTATAGGTGCGAACCTTTCCACTGCGACTGCAATAACCCAACTGTTCGCTTTTCATGCGACTTCTCTCGCGATCGATCGCTTGTTGCTTCAGCTCGGCCACTCTTCCTTCCAGAATTTCCAACGCGAGTTGTTTATTCCTGAACTGATCGCGGCCATTGATGAAGACACTGATACCAGTGGGTTTGTGCACCGCACGCACCGCTGATTCGACCTTGTTTTGATTTTGGCCTCCTCTGCCGTGACCTCGCTGCGTTGTTATTTCGACTTCCTCCAGTGACAATGACGAAGCAGTGCGCGTCGCCAACGGCATCACGGAGACAGCAACAACTGAAGTGTGCCGTCGTCCTTTCGACTCCGTTGCCGGAACACGCTGAACGATATGTTTGCCAGATTCGTTGCAAAACGCTTCCCAGCAGCCCTTGCCCTCGATATGCACAGAGCATGAGCTATCTGAGTCGTAGACGATTTCACAAACGAAATTATTCTGACGCGCGTACTTAAGATACGCCGTCAAAAGATCTCTGACAAACAATCGGGAGTCTTCGCCACCCTCACCGGCATGGATGTCCAATACAAGGCTAAAGTCTCTGCGACTTATCGAGGTCTGCGGACCAATTTCCTTGTTTTGTCATGACCATTACCTCCATTAGGTGGTTCAGCCATTATACCCAAAGAGGCTACTGAGTATAATCAGGAAACGGAGACTTCGCAGAGTAGCATTGTTTTGCCTTCCAAAGAGATAAGAGAGATTCTCGAAAGGTCGTCGATTTCGACTGAATCTTTTAGCGAACTTTCTTGGTCTCCAGATGGTCGCTTCTACTCATTTGAGACGGACAAACAATATGCGCTTGGAGCATGGGAACAGCTGAGAAGTTTGTACTCAAGTACAAAGTATTGGCCAGTAATAGTCCTTGGAGAAAAACTCATTCAATTTGAATGGTTCGAGAGACAAATCAAAGACTTCAAAAGCGCACAATCGAAATTGTCCGAATTCCATCATACGCAGCGGTGCCGCAGTGCTGAGATGCTCAAGCAACAGATAGAAGACTTAGAGAAGCAAATGTATGAGGCAGACAAATGTTTAGTCGAGACACCAGAAGCGAATCGATTATTGAAACTACTTTTCCCACCATTGGCGGACTTTATTGAAGATCCAGTCAAACAGCCAAGGGAAATCTATCAGGCAACGATCAACGCATCGATTCATGGCTTCAAGCAAGTATTACGTGCATTTCCAGAATCATTCAAACCATTTTCTGCGGAAGAAGCTATATCTGAGGGGGAGAAATTCAATTTTCAGGACTGGGTCGCATACAAGCTTGAAGATAGCCCTCTAATTCAGGCAATGGAATCAGCACCCAAGAGTGTGCAGACCCCTCCGAGCGCGTTTCGGCATAGCATCAATGACGATCTTCAACAATGTACGCTCCTTTTAATAAAGGCTGATGAGAGTTGGCATGTTCCAGCGTATCTAAATTACGGTCATTCAAACGCACCAAAGAGTGCCGTGCACGTAGGAGCGCTCAGAAGCTGGAATGAGCGCTATGGAGCGGAACTCGTCGAACTATCATTTGACAGTCTCACCCTGCTTGTACCGAAAGCAATCGAAAATTTCGACGATGCTTCGAACCTTGCAACAGAGCATTTTGCATATTGCAAGGACAGCGTCTTGAAGGCTGATGGCAGCCTGAAAGGATTAGCGCAGAGGATTCAGCACGCGAATATTTGGCAGTTTTGGTGGAACCTGTAGCTCTATTGCGGCTTATCGTTTCGCGCAAAAAGTGTAGTTAATACTTCATGATTTCGGTACTTAGATCAGAGAGATCGGCGTACATAGACTGGACTTCAG
>CAYZJR010000027.1:0-70916 GCA_964478655.1 uncultured Candidatus Obscuribacterales bacterium | reverse complement strand
ACTGCCAATCATTGAGAGCAGTGCACCAACCGAAGCGGAACCCGAAACCGAATCTCCTGATGTTGCGTCAGCTAGAAATGAGCCGGAAGGAATATTGCGATGGTCTCAGCCGTTTTTCGAGTACCTTAACATTGACGCGCAAGAGGCTTTTCGCTCTTTGCGACTGCGGTTGGAAGGGGCATGATTTGGCGGTTTCATTCAAAGTCGCAACGACCTGATTCAAAATGGAGGAACAATGCAGCGAACAATTAAATTCATCTGTCGAAGTGTTGTTGTTGTTCTTCTGATTCTCTCAATGGTGCAATTCAATATGGCAATGGCAGGTGAACTTACTGATGATTTGAAGCTTTTGACGAATGCTAAGACTTTCTCGTACGGTGAGGTTCTTGGTCAAGCGACGAAGAATGAACAGTTTGCTGCGTATCGAAGAATTTGCAATAGCTGGAACAAGCTTGAGCCAAATGATTTGGAGAATATGCTCAAATCGGGAACGCCCGCAGGCAAGCTCTACGCGGCCGCACTGCTCTCTGAAGTAAACTGCAACCGCGCTCAGCCGACACAAATGAAATCGGGATTCAATCGACTCGTAAACGACAATTCAAAAGTTGTTTACCGTTCCGGATGCATTGCTTCAGAGCACACCGTGAGTGAGATAGCAAAGGCGTTTCTTGCCAAAGGACAATTTCAAGATTTTGGAGTGTCAGTCTTTTGCGAAAAGCCTGTTCGCGGTGAATAGCGAGTTTCTCATTGCTTCTAGACAACTAATCTAGTCTTGCCTTCTTTGTCTTGAAGAAATCCGACCAGGCCTGCATGTACTGTGTGTGTGTGCTCATGTCGGGGTGTCGTTTCTGGTAAAGTTTCATACCGAGACTGTATGCTTGCCGCGCTTCAGACTCATTGTTTGCTTTGAGATAGCACTTCGCCAAGTCTCTATAGGCTTCTGAGAGTTCCTCTTCACGACTTGGTTTGTCTTTCAAGATCTCAACACAGAATTGAAGAAGTGGAAGTGCTTCCAGTTCCTTACCTTGTTTCAAGTAGTCAGTGGCAAGCAATCGTATCTTTTGATACCCGTCGTCGCTAATTGCCTCTGCTGTAGTCACTGTCTTTTGGGTGCTTGTGTTGGACTTTGGCAGCATTGCGGCGATGTTCGGCATGACTTTGTATGCAACGAATCCGACTGTTCCTGCAAATGCAAGGAAAAGCAAAACACATGCGGAGGTCAGAAGAAAGGTGTGATCTTTGAATTTCTTACCCGAGCCATCACCTTTATCCTTGGCTCTTTTGACCTTCTTGTTTTGCTTGATCAAAACAAGGTCGTGCAATAGTTCCTTCACATGCTGGTATCGTTTTTCCGGCTCTTTTTCAAGGCAGCGCATCACTGCGTAGTTGAGATCATCGGAAACGGTAGCAACTTGATATAGAGGTCGCGGCTTGTCATTGAGCTGTTTTCTCAAAGTGTCGAGAACGTTCTGACCGATTGTTGGAGGTTGACCAGACAGAACCTCGTACATCAGAGTTCCCACCGAGAAGATGTCAGCGCGACCATCGAGTTTCTGTCCGAGACACTGTTCCGGGCTCATGTACATTGGGCTTCCGAAGACTTCACCTGTTTGTGTAAGCTTCGATTGTTCGGCATCTTCAAACAAAATTTTGGCGATGCCGAAGTCGAGAATCTTGACTGTTTCTGTGCCGTCTCTTTCTGTTCCCACAACAATGTTGCTTGGCTTCAAGTCGCGGTGCACGATGCCTTTGTCATGCGCTTCAATCAGTGCTGATGCGATCTGACAAAACCAGTTGATTGCGATTGACTGTTGAACCGCACGGCATTCTTTCAGAACATCGGAGAGCGATGTTCCTGTCAAAAACTCAACCACAAGAAATGGTCTTTGTTCGTCTTCGGTAAGACCAAAATCGAAAAGTCTGATGATGTTTTTGTGCGTGAGAGCACTGACAGCCTGTGCTTCAATCTGAAAACGGCGCAACATGTTTTGATCGCTAAGCAAATGCGATCGCATCAGCTTGAGTGCTACAACTTGGTTCATCAGAAGATGCTGAGCACTATAAACAACGCTCATTCCACCTCGACCGACGAAGTCGATTATCTTGTACTTCTGGTTGATGACTTCGCCTACGAGCGCGTGTTCTGAGGCTGTTGGGCGTCTGCTGTACTCTTCGTCGCAACGATGCGTGAAACCGAAGAATGTGACACCGCAAATATGGCAAAACTGCTGGCCACCACCGGTGATGCTTCGCAAAAGCGGTTGTTTCGTTATTGTTATTTCGTGTTCTTCTGGTTTTTTGGGCGCGTCCTCGCAAACACAGGTATTGGACGCAGCAAACCACGATGTCATCGCACGACGGTCGCCCACCTTTTGCTTGCCGCATCGAGCGCACATAAGGCTCTTCGCAGGTGTATCAGACCGGGGCGACATCGTCAGAATTCCTCCATTACGTCAGGTCGAACCTGTGCTAGTGCGATTTGCGGCGCCCGCTTTTGCGCGCCTCTGCCTTTGATTTCTTTGCTAAATATTGATTGAACACTGCATCTTTGGCTTCTGGGTGGAACCCATAAATTTTGTACGTGTTATATGCATCATCAAGCCTGCCCATCAGCTGATAGCAGCGGCCCAGGTGCTGTCCTGCCTTTTTAACCTCTTTGGGATACTTGTTTCCTTTTTCTATGACGAACGTATAAAGGGGTATCGCTTTGTCGTACCAAGCTTTTTCATAGCACGAATATGCCAAATCGCGAACCCTTTCGAAGTCGGGATCTAGCTTGCTGGGTTTGCTTTGCGCGGCTCCTGATGCGGCTTGCTGCGTTTCTGCCGGCTTTTGTGTTGTAAACCATGCGACTGCCGCTGCCCCGAAACCGAGTGCACAGGCGAAAATGATCAGCACCACGGCCATTTTTACATTTTCGGCGATACTGACTTTTGTTCCGTCCGGAGTTTTTATTTGTCGAATGTTTTGAGCATTGGCTCTTGGTCCACGTTGTTGAAACATGTGTTGGAGCTTGCGGTGGTCGCGAACATCTTCCAGGTCTCTTAGAAGATCCGTTGCCGATAGGTACCGTTGACTTGGCGATTTGTCGAGACATCGGCGCACAACATAATCGAGAGACTCGGAGATGTCGCTGACGAGGTCGACCAGAGGAACAGGCTCTTCATGACACTGCTTGCCCAAAGTGTCGAAAATATTCTGTCCGATAAATGGCGGCGTTCCCGACAACACCTCATACATGAGGCACCCCATCGAATAGATGTCCGACCGCCCGTCCAACTTTTGACCGCGGCATTGCTCGGGGCTCATATACATGGGACTGCCGAAGACCTCGCCTGTTTGGGTGAGTTTCGACCGTTCTGCGCCTTCCGAAAACAGAACCTTGGCGATACCGAAGTCGAATATCTTAACCATGTCATCATCGATGACGACGTTGGATGGTTTTAAGTCGCGGTGGATAACGCCCTGCTCGTGCGCATCTTGGAGCGCCTGCGCAATTTGACAGAACCAACCGACAGCAACGTCTTGGTTTATGCGTCCCTTATCGCGAATAATATCTGCTAGCGAAATGCCGATGAGCAGCTCGACTACCAGGAATGGTTGGTTTTCGACCGTAACGTCTAGATCGAACAGTCTAATGATGTGTTTGCTGTTGAGTGCACTCACTGCGCGCGCTTCAGTTCTGAAGCGGTTTACACTTTCAACGTCTGCCAATAAGTGAGAGCGCAAGAATTTCAGCGCTACATCTTTCTGCATCAATTGATGTCTGGCGCGGTAAACGACGCTCATTCCGCCGCGCCCGATGAAGCTCATCACATGATATTTGTCGTTGAGAACTTGTCCAATGAGGGCTCGCTCGCTTATCGTTGGCGTGCGTTTGCTGCGTTCGCGGCTGGCTTCATCGGTAGGTGCGAGGTCAATTTGGCGACCTTGCTGCAAGTATGGGCGTTGCGGGGGCGCAGGTGTTGATTGAGGCGGGGCGGTGCGTTTGAGTCTGGCTGCGCGCAATTCGTCGTTTGAATCAGCGCACGTACAGCGTGAGGGTTTGAAAATCCAAGACGTTATCGAGCCGTTGCCTTCCTCTGAGAGCTGCTTTCCGCAGTTCGGGCAGATTATAGGTGCGTCTTCTTTGAGGGCTTTTAACGATTTCGGCAGTTTGGGCATGCAGCCGGCTTCCTCTCGCTCTCGACTTATATACCCGCCCGTAGGCTGCCAGCCCTCACGGTAGGGTAAACTCGCTGTTTTTAATTGCCCCTGCACACTCCAATAAGAACGCTTGTTTGTCCTTGGGAAAGAAATTGTGCTTCTCGTACAGTCTATTTGCAGCAATGAGATTTTGCCGCGCCTCACTTTCTGCGCCGGTTTTCAGAAAGCAATTGCCTAGTTCGCGGTGAATGTCGGCGAGCTCCAATTCGCGGTCAGTTTGGTCTTTCAAGACTTCCACGCAGAAAAGCAACAAGGGTGTCGCCTCCTTAAACTTGCCTTTGGATGTGTACTCAGCTGCCAAATCGCGAATCTTTTTGTATTCGGTATTGTTGATGGACCCAGACGATGTCGTCGGTTTTTGTTGAGGAACATTGGAGAGATTCACTTTTGTTGCAAGTTTCGGCATGACTTTGAAACCTGCAAGGGCCGCTGCCGCAAACAGGCAAAGGCAGAGCAGCGCAATGATGACAGTGAAGATTCGAGACGAATCGGTGAATGCCGGTTTCCTTTCTTTTTTGTTCTTCTGGCTTATTCGACGCAATCGTTTTCTATTTTTTAGTGCGGTGAGATCGGCCAGCAGCGCTGATGCTGTGGCATAGCGGTCGTCTGGTTCTTTTTCGAGGCATCGCATAACGATGTAGCAGAGATCGTCGGAAACATATGGCGCGACTTCCTTTAGTGGCCGTGCATTTGAAGACAACTGGCGTCTTAATGTATCGAGAACATTGAGACCGAGAATTGGTGCCTTTCCAGATAGCACTTCATACATCAATATGCCGACTGCATAGATATCGGCTCTGCCGTCCAATTGCTTGCCAAGGCATTGCTCCGGGCTCATATACATGGGCGAGCCGAATACTTCTCCAGTCTGAGTCAATCTGGCTTGCTCCGTGTCTTCACTCAATACTTTTGCTATGCCGAAGTCGAGAAGCTTGACTATTTCGATTCCACTGCCGTCAGTTCCAACCATAACGTTGCTGGGCTTCAGATCTCGATGCACGATGTCGCGAGAGTGTGCTTCATCAAGCGCCGAAACTATCTGGCAGAACCAATTCACGGCAACCGACTCTTCGACCACACCACATGAGCGAATGATTTCTTCGAGTGAAGTGCCTGTCAGAAACTCGACTGCTAAGTAAGGACGTGCATCGTCCGTAATACCATAGTCAAAAAGGCGAATGATGTTTTTGTGTGTAAGCGCGCTTACAGCCTTGGCTTCAATACTAAAACGCATGAACATGTCGTCATCGAAAATTAAATGCGATCGAAGCAGCTTAAGTGCAACGTCGTGTTGGAGGTGGATATGTTGGGCGCGATAGACGACGCTCATTCCACCGCGACCGACGTAACCCAGAACGAGATACTTTTCTTTTATGGTAGTGCCTACGAGAGATTGCTCATCCTGCGTTGGACCGCTTCCACTTTCAGGCTCGCATTCGTGCCAATTGCCACAGTGGGTGACGAGACAACTCTTGCATTCCGTCATCGGCAAGCCAGTAATTTCTCGCAGCTCCGGCGCGCGCTGCAGCAGTGCCGAAATCGGTTGTGTAAGTGGGTATTGAGGACTTTCGCAGGCACAATAAGTAGCGCGAAAGATCCACCAGGTCATAGTGCCGTAGCGTCCTTTGGGCAGAATTGCCTTGCCGCAGCTTGTGCAACGCGGCTGGTTGGATATGCTGCTGTGTGATTCTTCCATCTAGATTCTGTGCCCTATGAGCACAGTATACATTCGAGATGATGTTGTATTTAACTAAACGCCTGGTGGGCGCTCGTCTTTCTTCAGTTGAGTCCATCCGCTGGCGTAGAGCGGGCGCAAGCTGTTGAGCGCGGCGCAAATTGCGGAACCATTGTTGAGCAGCGTAGCTCCAGCGGGTCCGACGATTCCCATAGCGGCGAGTGCCAAACCGCTGCTGTTTGGAACAACAGCCAGTGCCAGGTTCTGTTTGACCAGTCCCATTGCTTTGCGCGCGATCGTTATTGCTTCGGGGAGGCGCGTCAGATCATCGTCGGTCAAAACTACATCGGCGCTATGGCGAGCGGCTTCGGTACCGTCATGAAGCGATATGGCGACATCAGCATGCGCCATCATTGGTGAGTCGTTGATACCATCTCCGATGACTGCAACTGTGTAGCCTTCGGCTTTCAACTGTTTGACGAGGTCTGCTTTTTGTTCGGGAAATGCTTTTGCAAGAACATCTTCGAGTCCGGCAGAAGTGGCGATGCGCTGGGCTGCTTCATCGTTGTCTCCGGTTGCCATAATCAGCTTCTTGATTCCCATGCGTTTGAGGCGTCTAAGCGCTGAATCAGCTTCTGGACGCAGGTGATCGCTGTAAGAAATCAACCCGCAACATTCACCATTGATTGCGATATAGGCGAGCGATTCGCCCTTTCTTGCTACGGAAGCTTCAGTTTTCTTTGCTGCGTCAGTATTTACTGATTCGGTTTCCATCAGTCTTTTGCTTCCAACAAGAACCGATAATCCTCGGACTTCCGCTTTCACACCCATGCCTCGCACGAATGTCGATGACGCTCTTTCCGGAACTTTCACCCCGCAAACACCCGCATATCGCGTGATCGCCCTTGATGCCGGGTGATGCAATCTCTGCTCAACGGAGGCGGCAAATGACACGAGCTGCTGTTCGGAGTAACCGTTCAAAGTGATGACTTGAGTGACTTTTGGTTGGCCGGTTGTGAGAGTTCCTGTCTTGTCGAATACAATGGCGTCGACGCTTGCGAGCCGTTCAAGCGCTCCGCCGCCTTTGATTAAGATGCCGTGTTGACCGGCTCTGTTCATCGAGGCCAGCACCGCAGTTGGTGCGGCGATTCTGATTCCCGTGCAGAAGTCGAAGATGAGCATGCTCATCAATCGCTGCAGATTTCTCGTAAGCGCGAAGCAAAGCCCGGACGCAATGAAGATCGGCACTACCAATTTGTCTGCCATCACGGAAGCATAGTTTTGAATTCTCGTCTCATGGAGCGGAACATTATTGAGAGATTCGAGTACCAGTCCGGCCTTCGTGTCTGCACCGGATGCGGTGCAGCGGACGTAAATCTTTCCTTCAACGGCGACGGTAGATGCGTAAACCGTGTTTCCTTTCTCGACCTCAACTGGGATGAACTCGCCGGTCAGCTTTGATTGATCGACTGCAGCCATGCCTCCGAGTACAAGACCATCCACAGGCACCATGTCGCCTGGGTAGACAACCACGACATCGCCCGGTCTTACTTCATCGGCGGGAATGCAAAGGCGTTTATTGCCTTTCACCAACCATGCGAATCTGCCTTTGAGTCCAAGCAAATCAGTAACAATTTTTTCGCATCTTCGTGCTGTTCTTTCTCTGATGAACTCACCCAATCCAATCAATGCCGACATGAAACCGGCTTCGACCAGACGTCCGTTTGCAATCATCAATAGCGCAGCCATACCGTCTAACGAGTCGACCCCCAGCCGTTTCTCATCCAGAATCGTTTGACAGGCCCTATTGATAATAGGGCAAACAGCTATTGCAAGCACTGCCCGGCTGATGAATACGGGAAACTTAAGAGCTGAAATTGCAAACGAGGCCGCACCAAATGCGAGTTGAACGAATGGTGGGAAAAATTGGTCTACGAGGCGCACCAATCTTTGCGCGATTGTGAGGAGTTTTGACGCAGTACTTGTGGGACGAATAACTGCAATCGAAGCATCTTGTCCAGCCCCGTTTTCAGGCTGATCGATGCTCAACTTGTCCAGCACCGCCAGCAGTGCATCCTCGCTAAACTCGCGTGTGTCATAGCTTACTACGGCTGTCGCGCACCACGTGTTGACTCTGACAGCTGTGATTTGTGCTATTGCGCTTAACTTGCTGAGCAATCTTGATGCCGCTTCGTCATCGTTTTTGATTGCGTCTACGCGAATCCTCAGTCGTCCTGCGACTGCGTGCATGATCTTGTAATCGATCGGCGAGTAAGACTGTGAAGAACTTTCATCAGGCTCATTCAGTTCCACTTCTCGGCGTGTGGATTTTTTGCCGCGCACTATCGCGGGAAGTTTCGCTGACTGAGGTGAATTCATCCGCTTCCTTTGGGGAGTCTAAGGCTGCCGCCGTTTCCTGCATGTTCGGTAATTGCCTTCACTTGCGGGCCGTGAAACTTCATGAATGAGTCGTAAGCCCAGTAAAAGAGAACATATGTTGGTGTTTGCAGCCACCACCGTTCGTTCCTTGATGCTTGCACCAGACCTAGGCTGAAAAATGCAATCGGCAAGAGCATCTTCAAGTCGAGACTGTTTCCTGTGTAGCCGGACATTCCCGCGTTTGCTCGTGAGACTGATGCGCGAATTAAATGTCCAAACACGCTGACTGTTGGAAGTTCTTTCTCTTCGACTTCGAGCAGTGCTTCGAAAAGGTCGAGTGCCACGGTTTCGATTGCTCGCCCGAGTGTGGGCAGAATGTCTTCTGTTGTGGCGTGGTGAATCAGCAGGCTACCGGTGCGCTCATTCGCCTCGACTGAATGCACATCGGGAAGTGTCGATATGGTGTCTCTAACGCGCCTTACAGTGTTTGCGTCGCGGTGCGAAGCGGGAATTCGCAAACGCGTACGATGAGGTAAATGGTGTACGACCCCTCGCGAATATTTGTGCAGGTGGCGTATCGTCATAGCTAGATCAGTTCACCTCAAATAACGAGACTTCTATAAATTCAAGAAACCAAATAGAGAATCGCTGGTCAGGAGCGTTGTGAATTCAGAACGCCCCTGACGTCGAGTCTCAAACAAAGATCACGCGTTATTCGTGTACTTTGTGAGTGTGTTTTTCAGCTTTTTCGTGCTTGTTCGTTTGCAGCTTTTCTGCGCGCTCAGCTTTCACTTCTGCAACAACGTCGCTTGCTTCTTCTTTGATTT
Organism: uncultured Candidatus Obscuribacterales bacterium; assembly: GCA_964478655.1. Lineage (GTDB taxonomy): Bacteria > Cyanobacteriota > Vampirovibrionia > Obscuribacterales > Obscuribacteraceae > CAYZJR01. The sequence goes on along the minus strand of CAYZJR010000027.1, from coordinate 61,829 downwards.
CAGCGGCGATATCCTTGACGGTTTCACTGACTGTCATGCCGGCTCTGATGGTTTCCTTTGCAACGCTTCTGAGAAGCTTTCTGCCACCGGGCATTGCCAATAGCACTGCTGCGGCCAATCCCCAACGGCTAGTCGCCAGACCCCAAATCTCTTCCAACATTAAAACTCCTCCTCTTGCCATCATTGCCGCGTTTGAGCCTCAAATGTCGAAGGCTTGGCACACCGCACGATAAACAGTTCATTCCAATTTTGTCTGCCTATTAAATGATACAAAGTAGATCGTATATACGGATGTCGTATACATGAAATCTTAGTCGAACTTAACCCTCTGAAAATCGGCTTGCCTTGCAGTGCGAGCAGGCATGCGCATTTGCGACAATCGCAAGTTCAGTGAGCTGAAGCGCTTTTATGATCTGTATGTGATCGCGAAGTGATCGTGATCTTCTTACTGTTACTGCACTCCCAACAGTTCCACATCAAAAACTAGTGTGGAATTTGGTGGAATGACGTTGCCGAAGCCCCTTTCGCCGTAACCAAGGTGTGGAGGAACAGTCAATTTGCGCTTGCCGCCTACTTTCATGCTGGCTACGCCTTCGTCCCAGCCTTTGATTACCTGACCAGCGCCGAGTGTAAAGGAGAATGGGTCGTTTCTATCTCTGGAACTGTCGAATTTTGTGCCGTTCGTCAACCAGCCCGTGTAGTGCACAACAACCTTTTGTCCTTGTCTGGGCGCCGCGCCTTTGCCCACAACCTGATCTTCATACTGAAGTCCGCTCGGTGTCTTTACGACATTGTTTTGAGCAATCAAGGTACCGCCGTCTTTGGACATCGCCGGGTTTGATAAACACGCAATTGCCGAAGCTGCCACAGTAACTCCCAACGCTGCGAAAAGGGCTTTTTTCATATTCACCACACCAAAATTGAAGGAAAACGCATTGATAACAAACAATGGTACATCAGATGAGGAATCGCTATTCGGAATGTCATTATTTTGCACGTGTGATTTGCCTCCGCTGCTTTACTACCCGGGTTCTCCGCTCATTTAACTCAGAAACCTAAACCGTGTATTCTGTATGCTGACCACAGGGAAATCAGATGATTCGGGTTCTTGTTGTTGACGATCACATTCCGACGCGCCAAAAGGCAGTCAGCGATGTGAGTTCGGGGCATCTTATGGAGGTTGTGGCAGAAGCCGCGACATCGGACGAGGCGTGGAAAATCGCGCAGCAACTGCTTCCTGATGTTGTGCTATTGGACCTGCATCTTCCAGGGCTTATATCGACAGTTGATCTGATTCAGCGATTTGGTCGCTTGAAAAACACCAAAGTGATCATCTATGCAAGTGATGGAAAAGCCTCTGATGTGCAGGATCTTCTTGATGCCGGAGCACTGGGATACATTCTCAAAACAGATGCGCCGGCGTTGTTGCGCATGGCACTATTGATGGTTTCACGCGGCTCAAAAGGAATTATTTCACCATCGTTGCCCAGGCATCTGACGCGACTTTCGGGGCAGGAGAGAACGCTTTTGCGGCATTTGACGATGCGTGGAAAGTTGCCGAAAGCTGCTGAGAGAATGGGAATTCCAATAGAAGAGTTGACTGAAACAGCCGAACATCTCGCTCAAAAGCTCGAGTTAGACGATGTGGAAAAGCTCATCAAATGGGCGAAGAAGCACGGCTTCTAACCGTTTTGCGCGGAACCCTCAATAAAAGATCACACCGAACCGTCACGCTTTAGGTGGATATCTGTTCGTGCGCCGCGTGTCAAAGTAGAAGCATGTGAGAGCGATGTGTGTTGACGACCCACCACAAGTTTTTTTCTGCACGCGCTCTTACGTTCCCACCACTTGTGAAACGGTACATCATGTACCGTTTTACGAGTTTTTAAAGGTCTGATTTTGTTCTATTGATGCGCTGGGACTATCATGAATCCCGCAATGCAGAGTCCCAGCCAAGACGCACCGATGATGATTGCAACTAATTCAAGAGGTGTAAAGGCATGACGTACAAGGAGTTTCGACTTCTCTTGCGTTCTCCAATAATCGTTGAGCAGATGTTGTGCAATAGCAATCGGAATAGTGGCAGTTAGGTAGAGGAAAAACCACGCACCGGGAAGCGCTGCCAATGCGCACAATCCAGCTACTGATGCGGTTAACGCCACCGCAACTGCAGTTGTCTTTTTGTCTTCAACAAGTGGTGAAATTCGGGCAATACTTCTAAAAAGTGTGAATGTAAGATACAGCTGCCAGACTGGAATTATGATGCCGACTGCTCTTATGAGTGGGCTTATGTCGGACAGTCTAATCCATTCTGATTGATCGGAACTTCTATCTTGTTCCACCAAGCGCTTGTCTGCATGCGCTTTTAGATCTCGCCATGTTTTGAAAAACCAGTACAAACTGTATGCAAACATGGTGAGAATGTTGAGTGCCACTACGTGCCAGACAGGTTGCTGAATGGATTCTTCATCGGTGTCAGCACTTTCAAATTCTTGCGATTTCGCAGCATCGCCGTCAAACGATTTTTTTCGTTTGCGCTTCTTTGTCTCTGAATCAGATGTTGCGGCAGAATTCATTTCTTGTGTCGGAGTCCGTTATTTGATCGGGTTGAGTTTTTGCGCCGTATATACGATCAGCGTAAGAGTACCCAATATATACAACCGCTGCCAAGCGCTCAGGTTTATTTCTCACTAATGCCGCGTGCAATATCGTGCGTTTCCCGCACCGGCATTGGGAATTAATGGATATACGGTGTGCAATCGCAACGCGTTTTGGATATCATCAATGCAGTTATATTTCAGTGCCGCAGCGTTTGGATGCGTGCACATGTGTGTGCGAGGTGGAGTACTTCATGGTCAATTCAGTCATTGTGGTCGGTAGAGCTGGTCGCGATCCCGAGATGCGTTATTTCGAGTCCGGTCGCGTCAAGACGACTTTCTCCCTCGCGGTGAACAGACCAACCAAAGAGAAAGAAACTGATTGGTTCGACATCGAAATTTGGGGACGCCAAGCCGAAATCGCCGGTGAGTATGTTCGCAAAGGAAGCCTGATCGGAGTAGAAGGACGGCTTGACTTCAGTCGATGGACCGACGATTCGGGCAACAAAAACACCAAGCCGTACATTCACGCAACAAACCTTCGCCTTCTTGGCAGCAAGAAAGATGGCGGCGGTGACATGGAATACTCCGGCTAGTCCCGCTGCGTAGCGGTTTTGACGCGCGCCAGCGTTTGCAATTGATTATTTGACGCTGCTTTGGCTTCCTTGCCAGCGACGTTGATTGAGGTAGTATGGATCTATCTCATTCCGGCGTTGTCATTCAGGGGTAGGTGGCGGTGGGCGGTAAAGTCTTTGCGAACATAGGTCCGGTCGATTATTTGATCATCGGAATCTATTTCGTTTTCGTAATCGCCATTGGCGCTTTTTTGAAGAAGAACATGAAGACCAGCGAGGACTTCTTCCTTGCCGGTCACAAGATTCCCAGTTGGGTTACTGGTTTAGCGTTCTTATCTGCCAATCTCGGCGCAATCGAAGTCATGGGAATGGCTGCAAATGCCGCCAAATACGGCATGATGACTGCGCACTTCTATTGGCTCGGCGCCATTCCGGCGATGGTTTTCCTTGCGTTATTCATGATGCCGTTTTACTACGGCTCGAGAATTCGCAGTGTGCCTGAATATCTCAAACTCAGATTTAATGAGCCGACTCGCGCATTCAATGCAATTTCATTTGCCATCATGACTGTGATGATGTCCGGCGTTAATTTGTATGCGATGGCGCTGGTGTTCAAGACGATGTTGGAGTGGCCCATGGATGCCTCGATTTGGGCTGCTGCGACTGTTGTATTGGTGTACACAATTCTTGGCGGTCTGACTTCGTCGATCTACAACGAGGTATTGCAGTTCTTTCTAATCATTTTCGGATTGTTGCCGATCTCGATTTTAGGTTTGGTCCGCTACGGCGGCTGGACCGGTTTGTCTGAACTCTTTGAAAACCCAGGCTTTGCGCACCTTTGGATGGAAGCGGGAACAGCATCAAATCCTATGGGAGTCGATTGGATCGGCATCGCTGCAGGGCTGGGCTTTGTTCTTTCCTTCGGTTACTGGTGCACGGACTTTCTTGTAATTCAACGTGCGATGGCTGCTGAAAATTTGCAAGCCGCACAAAGAACGCCTTTAATTGCGGCGTTTCCCAAGGTGGTCTTTCCTCTATTAACTGTGCTGCCGGGTTTGGTTGCACTTGTCCTAATGCCGCATGAAATTAAGAAAGACTACAATATGGCGCTTCCAATATTGATTGGAACCCTCTATCCAAGCGGCTTATTGGGCGTTGGTCTTACCGCAATGCTTGCAAGCTTTATGTCGGGTATGGCAGGTAATGTCACCGCATTCAATACCGTGTGGACTTACGATATTTACCAGTCTTATATCGCCAAAAACAAGTCTGACAAGCACTACCTGTGGATGGGAAGAATGGCGACGGCTGGCGGCATCGTCATAAGTGTAGGAGCTGCGTATTTAGCCATGAACTATTCAAACATCATGGATTACATGCAGCTGATTTTTACCTTCTTCAATGCACCTCTGTTTGCAACGTTTTTGCTTGGAATGTTTTGGAAGCGTTGCACGCCGTGGGGCGCCTTTGTGGGTCTTGTGTGCGGAACGGTTGGAGCGGGAGTGCTTTACTGGGCTTCTTGGCGTGGATATTTGATTTATCCATCAGACATGGCCGGCAATTTTTGGCGCGCAACTTATGCTTGGTTGATTTGTTTCGGAGTAACGATTCTTGTTTCATTCTTCACCAAACCAAAGCCGGACAGCGAGTTGGACGGGTTGGTTTGGGGGCTGCACAAGAAACCGGAGAAGGTGTCTCTGCCTTGGTATAAGCGTCCCGGACCTCTTGCCGTGATTGTTTTGCTTATGACTCTGGTTCTCAATCTCTTCTTCTGGTAACTCGGTCAATTCAGGTAATTCAGGATTAAAGAATATGCTTGACGTACGAAAACCAATCTCATTGTTCTTCTTTATCATTGGCGGTATCGTCGTTGCATATGGATTCTTGGATCCCAAAACGATACCAGTTGTGACACCACAAGGCGCCTATCCTGTTAATTTGAACATTCCGTGGGGTGGGGTGATGATGGCATTTGCGCTTGCGATTGGCAGTATCGCTCTTTGGGATGATGCAACGAAAGAGGAAGCCGAACTGTTGGAGAAGGAGCGCGCCGAAGCGGAAGCTGAGGAAGCCGACTTTGAAGAGGCTGACGAAGGTGACGATACCGGAGATGCAGGAGACATCGGCGGCGCCGGAGTGAGCGAGAGATCGGAAAGCGGAGATTCAGAAGACTCCCATCCGCCCGAAGGATCGAATTCTTCCGATGGAGCCGCGAAAGAAGGACATTCTGAAGGCACGCTAGGCGAATAAAGCGAAGGTTCACGAGAATTGCCTCTCGTCCCGCGATCCTTGCGCCAATATCCACGCAACACATGCTGATTATGGTAATTTATTGCTTCGAATCTCACTGACATGGAGTGAAACTTGTGAATCGAAGAGTCAGAAATGCGGTGAATCTGGTAACTGTTGGTGTGTCTCTCGTCACTGGTGTCAACTTTGTTTGTGCTGCGCAAACCATTGCAGCACCGGCAACAAAGAAGAATCCTGTTTCTGTTGGCGGGAAGCCGGAAGTTATCTCCAGCAAACCATATCAATACAACAATGACGGCACGATTCTCGATCACACTTTGCTAAAGCAGAAAACCAAGCTGGGTAAGTACGAGCTCTATCAAGAAATCGTCGACCTGGGTGGATTGGTTGTTGTAAAACTGTCGCTGAATGGAAAGGTATTGCTCGACAAGAAGCTTCCACAGTGGAAAGGGCTTTGTGAGCCACATTTTGGGATTGCAGATCCTCTAGGCGATGATGGAACTAAAAAGCCGGTGGCTCGCGACATTAACAATGACGGCATTCCAGAGTTGATAGTTTATTACCTCGATGAAAGTGCGCATGGTCCAGTGAAGTACACCATTTATCAACTTGATGGAAAGCCCAATTTGAAGGTGCTCTTCGATGGGGAGTTTACCAGTGGTGATTTTAAAGACGTAGATAATGACGGCATCTTCGAAGTCGTGGAAAGAGACAATAACTTCGAAGGCTTCTATGATACAGCCTCGGTGGAAACGCTCTTTCCCTCTGTGGTCCTTGCTTGGGATGGAAAGACATACAAGCCGTCTGCGAAACTTATGAAAAAGAAAGCGCCATCAACGGCTGAGTTGCAGAAAATGATTGATGAAGCCAAAGCAAAAATCAAAGAGAGCAGCAGAGGAGTTAAAGCGAAACCGGGAGCTTCAATAATTACTCCCGATGTCTGGAACAAGATGATTGAGCTAATTTATTCCGGAAATACAAGTTCAGCGAAAGAGTTTCTCGCGCGCATGTATCCTTCTGGAAACTTGATGGTTGTCGTGATTCCGGAGCGTCCTGTTGTTGTTTCGCGTGATAACTTTTGGAAGGCGTTTGTGGATCACGCAAAGAAGAGCAAATGGGCATCAGCTCTAAGCTTGGATGCGAAATAATCCAAGTTGAGCCTACTCGTACCCTTGGCTTTTCATGAACGCTGAAAATAGCGTGGGAATATCGTCTCCCTGTGCTGTTTGGGCTACCGGTGCAAACTCTGCGACTCTTTTTCTGAAAGAGATGTCCGTCGTGCTTAGCGCAGGCTCGCCCTTCCAATTGAACATCCTCTGCAAATGCTTTTGCCGCATCTGACCATCTTTTACTTCCTTACAGTGCACTATTGTTTCTTTTTGGTATGTGTCAACAATCTTATTAGAACTTGGTTCTACCTTAATTTGCGTTATCAGCGCTCTGAAAATGAACGTCTGTTGTGTCACCTCTAAAGGTTCTACCAGGCTGATGTACGAATAGTCCACGCGTTTAGCAAACTGAGTCTTCGTCCAGTAACCGGCGTCTGCGTACTGCCATAAGTTTCCTTGAGAGTCTTTGATGTAGCCAATTGTTTCTGACACACTTGCTTTGTAGCGACGTTGATTTTGATCGACCTGACCGGTCGTTTCGTCGCGAGAAAAAGTACGGACTGCTTCTGTTCCATTCCAGGTCCCACCGGCCCACTTAGGAATCTGATAAAAGTAGTTTTGCTTGGCGGGTGCCTCCACTAAGCTTCGAGCGCTCTGAAGATCGAAAGTTCTTCCTGGCGCGAAGGCGGGATTTAGTGGCGGTAGCGACTTTGAGAGCTCGACTGGTTGCCCTTGCTCGTTTCCTCCGTTGTCTTGTCCTTCAACGCAAACTGGAGGCAGCGCAAAAAAAACGACCATTGAAAATATCAAAGTGACTGCGAATTTCATTCTGCTCTCTCTAAGCTGGTGGTCGCGTTTGTTTGCGACGAATTACATAGCTGAATCGAGTCACAGAGCTGGCTCCCCATGTGGTGGTTTGAGTCGACTTCATCTCACCTCTGAACGTATCGGTCGCGCTGTCATAGTTCAGAATCATGTATTTATCGTTGACGAATCCATTTGCCTGTCTGCTTGAGTGACGCAAATGCAGAGTGCGTCCTCTGAATTGTCCTGAATATCCGAATGGGAAGGTTTCGCCAGGAAAGGAGCCCCTGATTAGGTTTCCTTCTTGCCTGAGTGTCACCGGCTCTTCGTAAGGGCCATGGTTGATGGTCAAATTAAAAACGGTTGCAGTCCACGCTCCGGTGAGATTGATGCCGGGCGGCGCACCATCGGCAGTGCCAGTCGTATCTTGTGGCACAGCTGGTGGACTTGTGTCAGGAATCGTTTGATTGTTCTGGTAGCGCGATGGTGTGCCTAGCGGCCCGTTCGTTCGCCTTGGCGTCGGCGGCGGTGACGATGACCCACCAAGGTTTTCCCAGGATAAGTCATCGTCGAATTTGCCGCTCGACTTTAGAGTGGGAATCGGCTTCTTCGGCGGTGCTTGAGGCGAAAACGAAGACTCTCCGGGGGGTGGTGCCATGCTCTCGTTTGCGGGCGGTAAGTCGTTGCTGCCGATGGTTGTAATGATTCCTGCGGCAGGCAAAACCTGATTGGGAACGGTTGGGGGTGCGGCGCCTGAAGGATCTACGACCACGGTAATGGTGCCGTTGGCTTTGCCGTATTTGGAACTCAACAGGAACGGAAAGACGTACTTTCCGCGAGTCTTGATTCTGAGTTGTTTGGACATATCTCGCTCTTGCGAGCCCGTTAGCGTTCCAGTGCCTTTATAAATAACACTTGCCGGTTTCGTTGCGGTTGCCGGCGCCATTATCAATTCGTCTACTTGTGCAGTTGCCGAAGGCGGCAGGGCATCGATGGTGTACTTCACGTTGAGAGTGGTAGTCTGCCCAGCCAGGATGAGTGCGGGAGAGGCGCGTTTCGCGACAACTCTGATTCCAGGCATGATCAGATTTTCAACTTGATCTGGAGTCTTCAATTCAAAAACATTCGATGCCAACAATGTTCCTGCATAACTGGCTTCCACCGTGATCTGCCCTACTGGAAGCTTTTTGAAAGTTATCTCGTTTTGTCCTTTTGGCACCTGACCTTGCGCCACCACATATGGAGCCTTTGTCGGATCAGGAAAAATTTTGCAAACTACATCAATTGGTCCGACTGTTGGTTGTGGGTCAAATCTGATCGTGAAATCTTCCCACATCGCCCAATTGTCCTTATGTTCGGCAAAAGGAATGCCTTGCTGGTTGAAGCGATATTGAATACCGTGCTCAGGCAATGTATCAAAACAATTGTGCGCTCGCAGGTGAGTGTGAAGTACCGTGGATACAGCGTTGTAGTCTGGGTTTGTGATTCTAGGGTCGGCCACAGATGGAAATGGTTGAATATTGAGACCTCTAAACAAATTCACGATTTTGACTATCTCTGAGTCAGCTACTGGTTGCGTGTTCTTGTATTGTTCTGCGTTGAAGTGCTGCATGAACTTGCGAATGTAGGAAACGGTCTCTCTTGCCATTTTTAGGTGCTTTTCAGGAGTATAAGAACACAACCAATCGCAATACGAGCCTAGCGGACGACCGCGCACTTTTGCGCCGCCACCGAAAAACCAATGGCCACCACGACTGCCATAACCGGCATGGGCAAACTCGTCTTGAAAGAAATGCAAGAAGACGCCGAGGTTGCCTGCGGCTCCTGGAGTGGATGTGGCCATGTTAAATAAGTAATCGCGCTGAGCGACGATTTCGTTTTGCGCTTGCTTATCTTCCTGCGGCTTGGGGGTCAGATCCGTTGTGGACAAGATATTCGGATGCTTCATCTCATCGATGAACGCGTGAAATTTGACGCGAGGCACCTCAATTGCTACTTGGTTTTCTCTACTCAAGCCCGACCACTCATCGGCATACTGGCAAGGCTCTGTGTAGGGTGAATAGTCAATTGCGACAGCCGCACTTGCCATGCGAAACGCTTGTTGATGTGTGAAGCCTGAAAGCCTGGCAAGGTAGTAAGTCATGTGGTAGTGCGTGTCGTCGTAGTACGCCAGGCTTGGACCGCACGCAGCACAAAAGAGCAATGCAAGAGCGACTAGTCTTCTGACGACACGAAGAATTTGCCGATGTAGCATCTTTCTCACACCCATCTGGGAATGGACAAGAAAACGCAATCACCGCCAGAGCTGGCGTTTCGTCAATAATACAGCATGAATACCGTACGGGGGGTCAGCAGAGCGGTCAAAACGCGCTTTTTCTTTTGATAGTGATGACGATCTCGTTCTGGTCTGATTGCTGCGTTGCACGTTTTGCACAAACTTGTCCCATCGCAGCTGTTTCGGCTCTGACTATCTCAGAGCTCATATCAGCAATCCTGCAGCCCCAGAAAACTCCAAACAGTAAAAATACGCTACTCAAAACGACGCCAGTTCGCCACAGTTGGCCTTTTGCAAGTCGATGGAGGGCCTTAAAGACCATCGAAGCAAATGCGCAAATCAACACACCATAGAAAATCAGGCTCCACGCAAATGCGAGAGTTACGCCCACATCTTGTAGTTTTGATGAGTCCACAGTAAAACCCAACGCTCGGTATTACCATTAAACCACTCGCAACCTCAAAGGACGGTTAGAGGTTCCAAATATATTAATTCAAGCACTATTCCGAGCCTTCAAAAACCGCCTAGCTCCTTTCTTTATGCGACGTGACACGGATCGCGTGGACACGAATCGCGTGACACGGATCGCGTGACGAAACTAATCAGCCTAGGCGGCAATGATCATCTCAACAGCGGCAACAACCACTAGAGCCGTGACGGCCTTGCTAAAAACGGGACGCGGGATGTTTTTTGCGATTTTGTTTCCGGCAAGAGTTCCCAAAATTGTCATCAGACTCATAGTAATGGTCAGAAAGGAAAGGGTAGAGACGCCACCTTCACTCTCGTTTTGATGATAGACGATTGCTTTGACTGTGTGCATAACCAGAGATGAGAATGCGTCGGTCGATATGTACGTCAGAGGCGGAAGGTTTAACGACATGAAAACGGTGGCGCCAAGAGGACCTGCTGTGCCTAAAAGTCCCGACAAAAAGCCGACCACCATTCCGGCGATTGGAAGTCCGTTCTTGCTCAATTGTCCCTTCGTAAATCCGAATATTTTCAATCCGATGAAAATCAGAATTGATATTCCGATCAGCCTCAGCATTAGAGCTTTAGGAGCCGCCACGAAGGAGAAAGCACCAATTGCCGAGAAAGGAATTGCTGTGATTAGAAACTTTCGTGCTGCGCGCCAATCGATTTCGCTGCGCGCGAATACGACGCGCGATGCGTTTCCGATGATTTGAATGAGAGTGAGCAATGGTACGGCTTGCGAAACGCCAACTGTTGCAGTGAGAATTGGCAACAAGAGTATGGCTCCGCCGAAGCCCACAGTTCCTGAAATTGCGGCGGTCATGAAGGCCGCGAGAGGCAAAAGCACTGCTTCCAATCACTGAGGTCCCATCTATGCAGATGCGAATTGCGCATCTGTTGACTGGACGGAGAACCTGCAAGAAAGTTGCTACACCAGAGCCTGTATCGTTACGATTTTTCTTTCGCGATGTTGCGCGCTAGAAAATAATTTCGCACTTGTACGGTGCGCGGATGAATGACTTTGTTTGTATCAATTAGCCCTTTGAGGCTCAAATCACAGGCGACGAGCATTGCTGCATCGAGGTTTGCCGATTTGTCCTTTTTTTCGAGCGCGTTCCAGATCGGTTGGGTGAAATCTTTTGGTCGACCCTCTTCTAAGCAATCGGCAAGAAACACAACCTGTGAAAGCTCTGACATGCCAACTTTTCCAAGGGTATGTTCGGCGATTGCATCGAGCAGTTCTTGGTTTGTGATGCCGAGATCTCGCTTGATCACAAGAGCTGCCACGGGTCCGTGAAGCAAGTGTCCATTGGCTTCTTCGATTGCATCAAGCTCCATTCCGAACTCTTTTGCCATAGCGACCAAATTGCGATCTTTCTCTTCCTTGCATGCGTCGTGCAACCAGCATGCGAGTTCAGCCAAAAACGGATCGCACCCCTCAACCCTTTTGGCCAGCTTCTTTCCAATGAATGCAACCCCTTCAACGTGGCGAAATCGTTTGTGCGATACGCGAGGTTCCGCCCATTTGCGGGCGCTTTCCAGAGTGAGATTTTTGGGGATGCCGTTGTGACTCATGTTCGCACAAAATAGGAGTTTCGCAGGAGCAGTTCGTTGACTTCGCGTGGCACCATATATAATACCGACTTGCCCTCTTTAAGTCTTTTGCGAATCGTAGAGCTGGAAATTGCTATGCCTGGAAAGTCGATGGGATGTATGTCAGCCTTCACTCCGACGTCACTGAAGTCCGTTTCCGGTTGAACGAGTGTTACTGACGATTGTTCTGGAGTAACGTAGCGCAGGCGCGGAGCCACTAGCAGGCGGCAGATTGAGAGCAGTTCTTCGTACTTGTGCCAGGACTTAAGAAATGGAAGATTGTCGCCGCCTATGATCAAACTGACTTCAATACCACCATCGGGTGTGCCGTTTCCACGTACTTCTTTCACGGTGTCGATCGTGTACGAGGGACCATCGCGCTCCAGTTCTATCGTCGATGCTTCAAAATGAGGATTCGATACTGTTGCCGCTTTGACCATGTCATGGCGATCTTCGCTTGGCAATAGCCCCTCAGTTCTGTGTGGGGGTCTTGGGCTGGTGACGAAAATGACCTTTTCGAGTTGAAATTGATCTCGTGCCGCTTCTGCAATCAAGAGATGTCCGAGGTGGATGGGGTTGAAGGTGCCTGGGTAAAGGCCCAACCGGCGATGCTTTTGTGATCTCCCTGTCACGTCGCTTCCTCGCATTGTTTGGGTGAAGCGGCTTTCGGAGCCATCTGCGTCGAACTCGTTCGCTGTCTTGTGTAAACTCGCGGGAGTCTTACCCGCATTCTGCAAGCGAGCTCGTATGTGATGGTATCGAGCTTTTGAGCCCACTCGCTAAGGTATAGGTGGGGTGCATTCCTGATGGATGGATGTTCACAGCCGATCAATGTAACTACGTCACCCTCTTGTGCTTCGGTAACATCGGTGATGTCAAAAAGCATTTGATCCATGCTTATCATTCCGACTTGTCTCACTTCCTTGCCCATTACAAGCGCTCTGAGTTGATTGGATAAACGCCGGTCGACACCGTCTGCGTAGCCAATGGGAATTGAGGCGAGCCGCGAGGGGCGAGTTGCTGTCCAGGTGCAGTTGTAGCCGGCTGATTCGCCTTGGGGGATGTGGCTTACGTGATTGATGCGAGCGCGAATAGACATGGCGGGTGTGACGACGTCAGACACCGCCCGCGGTTCCAATCCATATAGATAGAGTCCGACGCGCACCATATCGAAGTGTGTGAAAGGAAATCTGCGCGCAGCATCTCCGGAAGCCAAATGAACGAGCTGTGGGCGCTTGCCAAGTTCGTCCAATTTATCCAAAACTTCTTTAAAACGATTGGATTGTTCTGTTGTGAACTCCATCTCATCAGCCTTGGCAAGGTGACTGAAAATTCCGATGAGTTCAAGGTTTTTTGTGCGTTCGATCTCTTCTAACAGTTCCACCACATCTGATGCCGATGCGCCGATTCTGTGCATGCCTGTATCTACTTTGAGATGAACTCGAGCTCTTTGATTGTGGCGCATTGCGACGCGTGCGATATCACGAATTTGTGATGAGGATGTGATCGTGAGATCGAGTCCATACTCGAGTGCGGTGTCGTAAGCCCAGCCCGGTGCCGGAGACAGAATCAAAATTGGTGCTTCGATTTTTGATTGTCGCAGTTGACAGCCTTCGTCGACGGAAGCCACGCCGAGCCAATCGGCTCCTGATGCCGTTAATACCTCTGCGATGCCAACCGCTCCGTGACCGTACGCATCACTCTTTACAACACCCATCAGCTTCACTGCTCGATCGCTTACGGTGTTGGGCGCAGTGCCGTTCTCGCCTTGTTGAGGGTGTTGCTTTTCTATCCAAGATCTAATGGTTCTGACGTTGTTCTCGATCGCTGTCAGATCGATCTCGACCCAAGCGTCCCGTCGAACGGAAGAAACCGCAGATTGGCGTGACGCAAGCATCAGAGACTAAGACCCGAGAATCGAAACACACATAAGTAAAATCTCGAAATACAAGCCACTGCTACGGCTTGTTAGAACACAACTTTATGCTAGCATTGCTTTCGGCTGTATTCATCATCTTAGCCAAACATAGGCGGTATAAGACTTCCGCTTGTGCATCGGTGACGGAGGAAAGGCATCATTTATATATGATTGCCCGCCTAACTCCCAATCAGACGATGAGGGGGATGCGGATTGGCTCAGGAGTCTCAATGGAATCCCGGAAACCTAGTGTCTGGACGGACTTTTAAAAACGTGGGGTTGACGAGCCTTGAATAAAGCTGAGTTGGTAGATGTTGTCGCAAAGGATGCCGGCACCACCAAGAAGGATGCCGAGCAAGTAATAAACAAGATGATGGAAACCATCATCAAACAAGTTTCGCGTGGTGAAAAGGTTACACTGGTCGGATTTGGAACGTTCGAAGCGAGAGACAGAAAAGCTCGCACAGGACGCAATCCTAAGACCAATGAGCCTTTGCACATTCCTGCGAAGCGTGTTCCTGGATTCCGTGTTGGAAAGGAATTCAGCGAAGCGGTGAACAAGAAAGGGAGATAGGCAGCTCTGCCAGGGAGAATCGTTGGACCTTCCAAGAGTAGCGGTAATCGGATGTGGCAACTGGGGCAAAAACCTGGTGCGCAACTTCCATCTCCTCGGAGTTCTGGGCGCTGTATGCGAGGCTGACCCCAAGAAGCTCGAGCACATTTCTCGAGAATACAAAGGTGTCACAATCGTTCAAGAAATCCAGAGCGTTCTTGATGATGCAACGATCAGTGCTGTCGTTATCGCTACACCAAGCGATACTCACTTTGAACTAGCCAAAAAATCTCTACTCGCGGGCAAGCACGTTTATGTTGAAAAACCGCTTGCTCGCGACGTAAAGCATGCAGAAGAACTCGATGCTCTCGCCACAGAACGCAATCTCGCGCTCATGGTCGGGCATCTTCTTCTTTATCATCCTGCTGTCAACTGCTTGAAGAAGCTGATCGCCTCAGGTGAGCTGGGCGAGCTGCTTTTCGTCAGGTCTGACCGAATGAATTTCAACAATGGCAGGCGTGATTGGAGCGTGTTGTGGGACTTGGCGCCGCACGACATTTCGATGATGAGCTATCTGTTGGATTGCGATAAACCGGAAGTCAGCCGCGTGGGCGGATGGGATACGCAAAGAGATGGTCTAGTGGATGTCGCGTATCTGGACTTGCTGTTTCCAGTTGAAGGCAAGTCAATTCCCGGTCAGGTCAGGAACAGTTGGATCGATCCGCAAAAAGTTGTGCGCTTGACTGTCAATGGCAGCAAAAAGACAGCGGTGCTGAATGACACTCAACGAGAAGACAAGCTCGCCTTGCACTCAATTGGTGCTGAAGGGCGAATGGTTGTTGAATATCCCAATTATGAAGATGTAGAGCCACTTTACGTGGAATGCGAGCATTTCTTGCAGTGTGTTGTCACTGGTGAACGTCCGCGCAGTGATGCCAACAATGCCTATCAAGTCGTTAGAGTCTTGGCTGATGTCGAGCGTCGTTTGTCCAGTCGCCCGCAGGCAAACAATGCAGTTGCAGCTCAGCGTTAAACTTCCGTGAAGTATGTGCCTTGCTTTGAGGCAAGACGCTATATAATGGTCGTTGTCGCATCGATGATGTGTTTCTACTGAGAACGCGGGAGTAGTTCAGCGGTAGAATGCCTCCTTGCCAAGGAGGAGGTCGCGAGTTCGAATCTCGTCTCCCGCTCCATTTAGTCAATTAGAAGGCGCCTTCAGGGGCGTCTCGATTGCTTTAAGGGCACCGTTACAGGCTCCTTTGAATGCGGCATATAAATGCTCTAGGGCATCTTGTGTACGCCATTTGGTCACTCCCCGCTTTGGTCTACCCCTGGTATAGTAGCGGTGGTGTGTTTGCAGATTTGTTGTATTTTCGGTCTGTCCCGGGGCAAGGGCGGAGGAGTGAATGAGCGACCAGGAGCCGGCTAGCCCGACCTCGACGACCTCCAGCAACGCAGTCGGAGAGACTGCTGATGCCACCGCTTCGTCAAGCACGACAAAGGCTTCCAGCGATTCCACACCATCAAACGGCGAGAATCATGTGTCTGAAGGCGGCAGTATTTTGCAGCGCCGCTCGCGATGGGACAGCAGTTTAGCTGCCATTAAATATCTTTCGACAATTTCCAAAGACGACGAAATTCAAGTCAGAGACTCAGATAGAGCGACATCTATTGCGCTTCTTTTAATGAGCATTCTCTCTGCGGTTTCGCTTCTGGTGCCCGCTTTATCCAAACACATTGTCGCTCTCATACTTGGATGCGATGTGCTAGTCGGTGTCTCCATGATTATGTATCTAGCAAATAGATTCGGTATTGTTGGAACATTGAATCCACGGCAAGCCCTTTTGACTTGGCAACTGATGATGGGTTCACTGTTTCTTGGAGTGTTCCTCACGATTAACCTTGCCGGAATCATTCTCGTGTCCGTGTCCAGCACGCCGCCCATCACCATTGGTCCTTTCTAGTTTTGAGCTGGTGCGGTTTCGAACCGTATTTGAAAGTCGCTTCTAAATCGTTAAGAGTTGGCGCTAGACCGGGAAACAACCGGTTTGAGCGTGATAAAATCGCGTCTTGAGCTGTGTTGTGGGGCTTGAGGTAAGCGTTTTCAAGTGACGCTTCCACCAACTACAACCAGATTGCTATTACTCCACAAACGACAGGAAGAGACAGATGAAGGTTAGCCTCGAGCGGGAAGGCAAAAACATAGTGCGCATGGGACTCGAGCTGGAGCCGGAAAAGGCTCTCAAAGCCTATGAGATGGCCTGTCGCCAGTTATCGCACCAAGTGAACATTCCCGGCTTTCGCCGCGGAAAAGCGCCGCGAAACATCATTGAGAAAACACTCGGTGTTGACTACATCAAGCGCGAAGCGCTCGAGTCTATCGTACCTGAGCTTCTCAACCGCGCGATCGTCGATGAAAACTTGGACGTCATTACGCAGCCTGAAATCGACGAGTGCGATTTCGAACTCGGTTCGCCGCTTAAGTTGCGAGCGAAGTTTGAAATCAGACCGGAAGTGACGCTCGGCAAGTACAGCGGCGTTTCGGTCGAAGTGCCGGAAGCTCAGATTCCGGAAGGCTCTCTCGAGCGTGCGTTGAACACAATTGCAGAAAACAAATCCAGTCTTCAGACTATTGATCCGCGTCCGGTGAAGATGGGCGACACAGTGCTGCTCGATTTTGAATGCCACGTAGACGGTAAACTGGTTGAAGGCGGAAAGGCTCAAGGACTCATTCTTGAAGTGCGCGAAGGCGCATTTCTCAATGGTTTCAGCGAGCAGCTCGTAGACAAAACTCCGGGCAGCGATTTCGAAATTAAAGCGCCGTTTCCCGGTGACTATCGCAACCCCGCTCTTGCCGGAAAAGAAGCCGTTTTCCAAGTTCAGCTCAGAGAAATTCGCGAAAAGGTAATTCCGGATGTGAATGATGAGCTTGCCATGGCCGTTGGTCACGAGAATCTCGATGCCCTCAAAGAAGCCCTTCAAGAGCGCTTCAACGATGAGATCAAACAAGCCAACGATATGCGCGCACAACGTGCCGTCGTTGAAAAAGTCGTTGAAGCTTCGAGCGTAGACATTCCCGAAACGATGATTGAAAGAGAGCGGGACTTGCTCATGCAGCAAATGCGCCGCTTTTTCGAGCAAAACAACGAAAGTTGGGATGCCTTCGAACAAAGTGAAGACTTTGAAAGCGTCAAAGGTGCCAAATGGGATGAAGCGAAGCAACGCGTTTTGACAAGCTTGGTTCTCGGCGCTGTTGTGCGTTCTGAAAGCATGACCGTTGACGAAGACGAGATGGCGCCTTACTTGGCGGAAGTAGTCGTTCGTCACAACCTGCCGCCCGAGCACGTTGCGCGCAATGAAGACCTCAAGCGTATGGTCATGGAGGAAGTACTCACCAACAAAGTGGTCGAGTTTCTCGTAAGCCAGGCTGAAGTCAAGTATGTTCCTGAAGAGGCGCATGAGCACGGTTCTGAATGCGATCACGACCATGAACACGAACATGGCGAAGAAAAACCAAAGGCAGCCGCAAAAGCCGCCAAGGGTGCCGAAAAAGAGAAGGAAGGCGCCGCCAAAAAGTCCAAGAAAAAGGCAGACGAATAGAATATTCGCCCCGCCCAAAAGCGCAGCTTTAATACGATTTGCTTAGATTTGAGTAAGATAGTATCGAAGCGACATAACGGATCAACCGGAGTCACTAAGCCCAAGAACCCAAGAGGAAAGAAGACCAAAATGGAAAAGCGTCAGCCACCAACCAAGCATCAGCTTTATGAACTTTGGAGCATGAGTCCGCTGGCAGACCCTTCGGCTTATTACGCTCCCACCGTTATCGAAACCACGGCGCGCGGCGAACGTGCTTTCGACATTTTTTCGCGCCTTTTGAGAGAGCGCATCATCTTCCTCGGCATGCCGATTGACGACACCGTGGCCAATTTGATTGTTGCCCAACTGCTTTTGCTTGAAGGGGAAGACCCGGAAAAAGACTTGCGTCTTTATGTAAATTCACCAGGTGGCTCAGTTACCGCGGGATTAGCGATTTACGACACGATTCAACACATCCGTTGCGATGTTTCGACCATCTGTCTTGGCCAAGCCGCCAGCATGGGGGCGTTCCTCCTGGCTGCAGGCACAAAAGGCAAGCGCATGGCTCTGCCCCATTCACGTATCCTGATTCACCAACCCCTGGGCGGTGCACAAGGCCAAGCCACTGATATCGAGATTCAAGCTCGCGAAATCATCCGGATTAAGAGACAACTTAACGAGTTAATGGCACAACACACCGGCCAATCCGTCAAGCAAATCGAAAAGGACACAGATCGCGACAACATAATGACTGCCGAAGAAGCCAAAGAATATGGATTGGTGGACAGTGTGATAACCAGACTGGACCAACAACCTAACCTGGCAGCTGTCTAAGGAGTACGGCGTATATATCTTAGAACTATCTTGCAAAGGTATACGGAACAGGTAGATACTAAGCAGTCAGTGTCAGTGAATAAGGTAGAGTTAGATTAAGCGCAACTGGAAAAGGAGAGCCCGCATCTAATTGGAACTTCTCATCGGTCTAACGCCAACAAATCCTAGATAGGGAATCTAAATGCCAAAGCAATCGGACAACCGACTCAAGTGCTCGTTTTGTGGAAAGAGCCAGGATCAGGTCAAAAAATTGATTGCCGGTCCTGGGGTCTACATTTGCGACGAATGTGTCGACCTTTGCAATGAAATTCTGGATGAGGAACTTTTTGAAGGGACGCCGGCAGCCGGTGGACCATCCGAAAACGTTCTGCCACAGCTCGTGGACATTCCGAAGCCTCAGGAAATTAAGAACTTCCTGGATCAGCACATTGTCGGTCAGAACACTGCAAAGAAGATTCTGTCGGTTGCGGTCTACAACCACTACAAGCGCATTAGCCACAACTCAGAGCTAGCCGATCAAGTCGAAATTCAAAAGTCGAACATTCTTTTGATTGGACCGACCGGCTGCGGCAAGACGCTTTTGGCACAGACTCTCGCCAAGTTGCTTGATGTTCCGTTTGCAGTTGCAGATGCCACCACTTTGACCGAAGCGGGATACGTCGGCGAAGACGTCGAAAACATCTTGCTCAGGCTCTATCAAGCTGCCGACTACGACATCAAGAAAGCCGAGCGCGGCATAATCTACATCGATGAAATCGACAAGATTTCGCGCAAATCCGAGAATACCAGCATCACGCGTGATGTCTCCGGTGAAGGCGTACAACAAGCGCTTCTCAAAATGATTGAAGGAACATTGGCAAACGTTCCTCCACAAGGCGGAAGAAAACATCCGCACCAGGAATTTATTCAAATCAACACCGCCAACATTCTCTTCATTTGCGGCGGTGCCTTCGTTGGATTGGACAAGATCGTCGAAGCGCGCGTTTCATCGAACCGCTCTATTGGCTTCGGATCTGAGCGTCCATTAACCGCCTGGGAACGCGAGCAAAAAGCCAGCAAGATTCTCAAAGAGACTGCGCCGGATGATTTGCTCAAGTTTGGATTGATTCCCGAATTCGTCGGCAGAATGCCGGTTATAGCGGTGCTTGAAGCTCTTGATGTCGATGCGCTCGTTCGCATTCTGGTCGAACCGAAGAACGCCATTCTCAAGCAGTATCAACAGCTGCTCGTGCTTGATGGAGTCGATTTGAAGTTCGATCAAGACGCGATCAAAGCAGTGGCTGAAGAGGCGATCAAGCGCAAAACCGGAGCCCGCGCTCTGCGTTCGATCGTTGAAGAAATCATGCTCGACATCATGTATGAGGTTCCGTCGAGAAACGACATCAAAGTCGTGCACATCACGCAGGAACTCGTAGAGAAGCGCTCAACAGCAGAGCTCCTGCAGCTGCCTAGCAAGGCTAAGCTCAAAGGAGAGATCGCCTGAGCCCGACAGCCGGAAACCCGACCCAAGCTAGTTCAGACACAAAGAGCCCTATGGCGGACTTTAGCACCACCATATTTCCTCTCATCCCCTTGCGGGATGTGGTTGTGTTTCCGCAAATGGTGACTCCGCTTTTTGTCAGCCGCCCAAAGTCAATCGCCGCTCTAGAACAGGCTTTGCTGCGTGACGACCGCCTGGTCGTGCTCGTTGCGCAAAAAGATCCTGAGTGCGAAGAACCGCACCAAGACGACGTTTACTCCATCGGTACGCTGGCTGAAGTAATGCAGATGCTCAAGCTTCCGGATGGAACGGTCAAGGTTTTGGTCGAGGGGTCGTGTCGCGTAAGTGTTGATGAGTTGCACGAAGACCAGACGATGTATTCGACGAAAGTGTCGGAGCTCAAAGAGATAGTCATCGACGACCTCGGCACCAAGACGCTGATTAAATTGTCGGTTGAAAAGTTCGAACAGTTCGTCAAATCGACAAAGAAAATCAATCCGGAAAGCTTGCTGGCAGTCTCCGGAATCGGGCAGCCCGGGCGGCTTGCCGATATCATTGCTACATATCTCGGCTTGGATGTGGCGGAACGGCAGAAGTGTTTGGAAATTGCAGACAGCGGTGAGCGACTGCAATTTGTCAGCCAGTTGCTCTCTCGTGAACTAGAGCTGGCGGACCTCGAGCAACAAATTCACGATCGTGTTCGCTTCAATCTTGAAAAGACTCAGCGCGAATATTACCTGCGCGAAAAGATGCGCATTATTCAAGATGAGCTCAATCAAGACAGCGAGCAGATGGGCGAGATCGCTGAGTACAAGCAGAAGATCGCCAAGAGCAAAATGGCCGGTGTCGCTTTAGAGAAAGCCAACAAAGAGCTTTCGCGACTCGAAAAAATGATGCCGCAAAGCGCAGAGGCGGCGGTGATTCGCACCTATCTCGACACTCTCGTGACTTTGCCCTGGGGCAAGCGTTCTCGTGAAATCATCGACCTCGAAAACGCCGATGAGATTCTGCAAGAAGACCACTACGGGCTGGAGAAGGTGAAAGAGCGCATTCTCGAGTATCTTGCTGTGCGCAAATTATCGAAACAGCCTCAAGGCACAATTCTTTGTCTAGTCGGACCGCCCGGCGTCGGCAAAACCAGCTTGGCTAAGTCAATCGCGAAGGCGATGAACAGAAAGTTTTCCCGCATCAGTCTCGGTGGTGTCAGTGACGAAGCCGAAATTCGCGGACATCGTCGCACTTACATCGGTGCTATGCCCGGTCGCATCATTCAAGCGATCAAGCAAGCCGGCACGAAAAACCCGGTTATCTTGCTCGATGAAATCGAGAAGATGACTCGCAGTTATCAAGGCGACCCGACAGCGGCAATGCTTGAAGTGCTCGACCCCGACCAGAACGACAACTTCACCGACCACTATCTCGATGCGCCGTTTAGTTTGCGCGAAGTTGTTTTTGTAGGAACGGCAAATACGTTGGACCATGTCCCTAAGCCGCTTCTCGACCGTCTCGAAGTGATTCCACTTTCCGGTTATACCGAAGAAGAGAAGGTGGCAATTGCTGAAGAGCACATCATTCCAAAGACTCTAGACAAGCATGGGTTGAACGGCAAGCAACTGAAGATTCAACCGCAAGCCGTGCGCAAAGTCATTCAGGAGTACACTCGCGAAGCAGGCGTTCGCAATCTTGAGCGAAATATCGCGACTATTTGCCGCAAGGTGGCGACGCAAATCGTTCGCAACAGCGAAAACAAAGTGACGCTGGTACCAGCTTTGGTGCCTAAGTATTTAGGACCGCCCAAGGTCTTGCGCGATCATGAGGTCAAAGGACCGCAAGTCGGCGTCGTCAACGGCTTGGCGTGGACCGAAGTCGGAGGCGAGACTCTTTCCGTTGAAGTAAATACGATGACCGGCAAGGGCAAGTTGCAACTAACCGGGCAGCTTGGCGATGTAATGAAAGAGTCTGCGCAAGCGGCTTTTAGCTACATCAGGAGCCATGCAGAAAAGCTCGGCATCGACCCCAACTTCCAAGATCAATTCGATATTCACGTTCATATTCCTGAAGGTGCCACGCCGAAAGACGGGCCGTCAGCCGGTATCGCGCTTTGTGTCGCTCTTGTTTCGGCCGTGACCAAGCGTCCTGTGCGCGAAAGCTTGGCAATGACTGGTGAAATAACGCTTCGCGGGCGAGTTTTGGCAATAGGTGGATTGAAAGAGAAGGTGTTGGCTGCGGTGCGTGCCGGCATCAAGACTGTGCTTATCCCGCGCAGCAACGAAAAAGATTTGCAAGAAATTCCGGAATACGTGCGCAAAAAGGTCGACATCATTCCTGTGGCCCACATGGACGAAGTCTTCGGTGTAGTCTTCAAAGAGAAGGCTTCCGCAAAGGCGAAGGCGCCGACTGCGAAAAACGGCGGCGGGCGCGGCAATCACGTCACCAAGCGCACTGCTCTCGGGCGAGTGAAGTAAGTTATTTAGACCTTGCTTGTCATTTCATTTCAAGAAATTGGCGCTCTTGGCATCCGTGCGCTTTTCACCGGGTACGGTTCGATTTTTTTCGACAGTCTTTCCCCAGAGCGAAGTAGCTCCTTTGAAACTCCAAATGTCCGCGAGAATGCTAAAGATAAAGGGATCTCTTTTTACTAATTGATATGATCAGAGGTCACTAAGGCGGAAAAGTTTGTCCGCAGGCAGCGATTGAGCCTTTGAGCACGATCGAGCCACAACAAGCGCTGTCCGTTGAGGTGCCAAAACTCGCCCTGGCCTGGGGCGGGCGGCGTTTCCCCTGTGAGTGCGCCCATCGAGCGCAATCGTTGCGCGTTGATCGCCTCAAGTAGTGGGACTTTGGAAACCTGGCAGTATCACAAGGAGTTCGTCATGGTCATGACCAACACGACTAATAAGAACCAGGAATACCTGGCAATGGACGAGCAGTATGTAAATCCCGTTCTCGCGCGCTCGGCGAAGATCGTTGCCGAACGAGCGAAAGGTTCATACATCTACGACATGAACGGTGATGCATACCTCGATTTCTCAACCGGTATCGCTGTGAACAACGTTGGACATTGTCACCCCAAGGTTGTCGAAGCAGTTCAGAAGCAAGTTGGCGAACTGATGCACACATCAGTGGTGACGCACAACAAGCGCTACATCGAGTTGGCAAAGAAGCTTGTTGAAATTGCTCCTTCGAAAAAACTCGACTCAGTTTTCTTAGCCAATAGTGGCGCCGAAGCTGTTGAAGGTTCCATCAAATTGGCTCGTTACGTCACAGGCCGCCCCGGAATCATCAACTTCCGCAACTCCTTCCATGGAAGAACGTTCATGACTATGGCTCTGACGACTTCCAAACTTTATTACCGCGAAAAATACGAGCCACTACCGGGAGCCATTCACACTGCGCCTTTCCCGTATCCGTATCGTTCGTATTTCAAGGGCGATAACAAAAGGATTCTGCAAGAGACTTTCGATTACATCGAGATGCTTTTTCATCAAATGATTCATCCCGAGCAGGTTGCAGCGTTTATCGTTGAGCCGATCCAGGGAGAAGGTGGCTACGTTGTTCCGCCGGATGGTTTCCTCAAGCAACTGCGCCAGGTCGCCGATAAGCATGGAATCATGCTGATTATCGATGAAGTCCAAACTGGTTTTGGAAGAACCGGCGATCTCTTCGCGCTGCAGCACGAAGGTGTTGAGCCGGACATTATGGTTATCGCCAAGGCTCTGGCTGGTGGCATGCCGCTTTCCGGTTTCATCTCCAAGAAAGAGTTCACGAAGCAATGGCCGGCCGGTCGCCATGGTTCTACATTCGGTGGCAACCCGGTTTCTTGTGCAGCGGCGCTTGCAACCATTCAAGTCATTGAAGAAGAGAAGCTGGTGGAGCGTTCTGCCAAGCTTGGCGGCGAGATGATGAAGCGTCTTGAGAAGTTCGCGCAAGGCAAAAAGCACATTGGCGAAGTCCGCGGACGCGGCATGATGATTGGAATTGAGTTCGATGATGCAAACGGCAAACCCTCGAAAGAAATTGCCGACAAAGTCGCCGAGCGTTGTTTAGAAAACAAGATGCTGGTACTGACCTGCGGGTCTGAGGGTCAGGCTATTCGTCTGATTCCTCCTCTGACACTGTCAGATTCTGAGGCAGACAAGGCCCTGGATATTTTGGAAAAGGCTATGACGCTATAAGCAGGAGAGAATGATGACTACTACATCAGCCAAACCAACGGATACGAAAAGCAAGGTATCGACTCACCAAAACTATATTGGTGGGAAGTGGGTGAAGGCGGAAAACGAAGAAACGTTTGCGTCCTACAACCCTGCGACCGGTGAAGTCATCGGTCACTTCGCAGCATCCACTACGAAGGATGTGAAAGCTGCAGTTGATGCCGCTGCCAAAGCGTTGCCTGCATGGCGCCATACACCGGCTCCCGAGCGCGGTGAGTTCTTGCTCAGAGTGGCTCGTATTCTCGAGACACGCAAAGAAGAACTGGCAAACATCATGGTTCGCGAAATGGGCAAGGTTTTGAAAGAAGCCCGCGGCGATGTGCAAGAAGCAATCGACATGGCGAAGTACATGTCGGGTGAAGGACGCAGATTGGTTGGACAGACTGTTCCTTCCGAGTTGCCGGACAAATTTGCAATGGCTACCCGCCAACCTGTCGGCGTTGTTGGTTTGATCACACCGTGGAACTTCCCGATGGCCATTCCTAGCTGGAAGATGTTCCCGGCGTTGGTTGCAGGCTGCACCGTAGTCTTCAAGCCCGCTACCGATACACCGCTTTGCGCATTGAGTCTTGTTGAAGTGCTCATCGAAGCCGGACTTCCACCGGGCGTCGTCAACCTCGTCACCGGATCTGGTAGCAAGGTCGGCATGGCTGTTGTTGAAGATCCGCGCGTAAGAGCAATCTCCATCACCGGTTCGACCGAAGTCGGCAAGCGTGTTGCTGGTCGCTGCGGCGAATTGATGAAGCGCATTTCTTGCGAACTCGGTGGCAAGAACGCCATCTGCGTAATGGAAGATGCTGACATTGAATTGGCTCTCGAAGGCGCTCTCTGGGGAGCTTTTGGAACCTCCGGTCAACGCTGCACCGCCGCCAGCCGCATCATCGTTCACAAGAAACGCTACAAAGAATTCTGCGATGCATTCGTTGCCAAAGCCAAAGCTCTCAAGCTCGGCTACGGTCTCGATCCCGAAGTTCAAATCGGACCAGTCGTCAGCAAAGGACAATTGGAAAGCGTTCACGAGTACGTTGAAATCGGCAAAAAAGAAGGCGCAACGCTGGCATTCGGCGGTCGCATTCTTACCGATGGCGACTTCGCAAAAGGTCACTTCCATGAGCCAACTATCTTCACTGATGTGAAGCCGACCATGCGTATTGCTCAAGAAGAAATCTTCGGACCAGTCACCGCCGTCATTCCAGTCGAAAGCTTCGAAGAAGCAATCGAAGTGGCAAACGGCACAGACTTCGGTCTCTCGCTCTCGATGTACACAAGAGACGTCAACCGCGCATTCAAGGCGATGGAAGAACTCGAGTCAGGCATCGTTTATATCAACGCTCCGACGATCGGCGCCGAGATTCAACTGCCTTTCGGGGGCATCAAGCAAACCGGCAACGGTCACCGTGAAGCCGGCAGCACTGCCATCGAACAGTTCACTGAGTGGAAGGCGATCTACATCGACTATTCCGGACGCCTGCAAAAGGCTCAAATCGACAACTACGCTCAAGGCGAAGAGCACAAGAGCTAAGCATCACTATTCCAACTGGAGATTGAAAAATGGATTTCGATTTTACGCCAGAGCAAGCAGCGATTCGCAAACATATGCGCGAATTCGCCGAGCGGGAAATTGCCCCGGTTGCTCAACACAACGATCGCGAATGTCAGTTTGATTGGAACATCGCCAAGAAGATCTTCAAAGAAGGTTTCCTCGGTTGCCCAATTCCTGAGAAGTACGGCGGTCTTGGTTTGGACTATGTCGCCTACGGTTTGATGACCGAAGAAATCAACCGCATCTGTTCTTCCACAAGAACATTGTTCTCCGTTCAAACTTCATTGGTCGCTCTGACTATTTTGAAGTGGGGAACAGAAGAGCAGAAGAAGCACTATTTGCCGAAAATGTGCAACGGTGAATTCATTGGTTGTTTCGGTTTGACAGAACCGGAAGCAGGCTCGGATGCCGGCAATCAACAAACCAAAGCAGTGAAAGACGGCAACGATTATATTCTTTCGGGCCAAAAGGTTTGGATTTCCTGCGGTTCGATCGCCACTCATGCTCTCGTTTTTGCCCAAGCTGATCCGAAGCTCGAACACAAAGGCATTTGCTGCTTCATCGTAGACACCAAGTCGCCTGGTTTCTCTGCTGCGCCGATCAAAGGTAAGCTCGGTCTTCGTGCTTCCGACACATCATCACTGTTCCTCGATGAGTGCAGAGTCCCTGCAGAAAACATGCTCGGCAAATTCGGCGACGGATTTGCAGTAGCGATGTCGGCCTTGGACAATGGTCGCTTCTCAGTAGCCGCAGGCGCAGTCGGACTGGTGCAAGGTTGCATCGACGAGTGCACCAAGTACGCAATGCAACGAAGAACGTTCGGCAAGCCAATCGGCGAGCATCAACAAGTTCAAGCAATGATTGCCGACATGGTCGCTGAATGCGAAGCCGGCAGATTGCTCTATCTGAGAGCCGCTCACTTGAAGAACAAGGGTGTACGAAACACGCTGGAAACTTGCATCGCCAAGTTGTACTGCGGCGAAGCTGCCAATCGCGCAGCCCACAATGCAGTTCAAATCTTCGGTGGCTACGGCTACTCCGATGAATACCCGGTCGAGCGTTACTTCCGTGATGCCAAAGTCCTCAATATCTACGAAGGCACACGCGAAATTCAACGCTTGATCATCGGTCAAGATGCACTCGGCATCCGTTATGCAAACGGTCAACAAAGCGGCCGCCCAACAGCGCTCGCGACAGTTGGAGTGTAGTCCGATATAGCGTGGTGATTCTCCAAGTACGGTAACAAGCATACAGGGGCGAGACCGATTCATTTGGCTTCGCCCCTTGTGTTTATTTAGTGAGGAACATCAATGTCCTTTTGGCAAAAGATAATCAGATCAGGAAAGAGTCTCAAGGCTGATCGTAAATCGTCCGAAGATACTCGCGACGCGCGTTCGTCAGAAGCGGTAGATACTGCGACGATAGATACGCAGCCGGTTTCTTCAGGCAATGAAGACTCCGCTATCGACACTCAAACGATCGATTTTGCGCCTGAGCCGCAGGACGAGGCACCGCCGATGCCACCGGCGCGTTTTGAACTGGTTGAAAGCTCTCTTTTTGCCGGTGTCAATCTGCATGAGGTAAATCTGGGAAACTCTCAGTTCTCATGCTGGTCTTACTTGACCGACGGATTGAATAAGTATGGGCAGAAGGAAATGTCTTTCCTGGTGAAAATCGGTGAAGGGAAGGAGGACGATGAATATCCTCTTGAGCCTTTGGGGTTTTTCTACACAGTGAAAAACTTCGCGTCGAAAGGACAATTTGTCGACAACTGGGATATCACTGAGTTTGGCAACACAGGCTTCATCTCTTCTCAGTTCAGAGCACTTGCCTACCTGCCACCTGAACCTATTTCGGCGTTCCAGAACACAAGCCAATTGATCACTGGAATTTTGCTTACGGAAGAAGAGTTGAACATCGCCAAAACCTTTGGCGTGACGAGGTTGGTCGGATTGCTTGGGCAAGCATTTAGCCACTATCCATGCCCGCCTTGGGTGGATTTGGAACGCAAATCAGTCGCGACACAAGCGACACTACAGGCGATGCAACAGAGTATCGTTGCCAAGCTTCCACATTTGCGTGTGCCGGGTGTTACGGTTTCGCTTACCGACAATGATATAGTCTTGCGCCTGAAGCCGATTGCGCGCGGGTTTCTCGAACAGCAAATGAAGCAGATACCCGACAGCTTCCCCATCGTGCTGCGAGCCGACCTTGACCGCCATGCAAACGGACTTTTGGTTTGGCAATCAGCAAACGATCAGCAGGCACCATCTGCAATCACACCTCCCGGCAGCGACGGCTCGCGCATCAGTGGAGCCTTTGTAATCTTCATTCCGGAACAGGATGAAACCGAGGGACAAGTGTTGGAAGATGGGTTCGTCTTGCGCGTCAGGAATGATGTGTGGCAAACACTGAGGAAACATATGTTTCAAGGCACCAACATCAAAGTCATGGCCGACACGGCAGGCATGAACTTTGCTCTGGAATGGGTTACTCAAGACAATGAAAACCCTTTAGACGGAAAGACCTATCATTCGCCTGACGGTTTTGAGACGATACAACCGCAAAGTCCAAGACCAGGTGATGCGACAAAAGGCGTTCAGGTCAAACAGGTTGTTCTTTTGTCCAGTGAGGCGGAGTGTGCTGCCAGCATTAGCGCACCGTCATTGGCGAACTTTGCCGGACTTATTGAGACTGTCGTAGTGCAGTTCTTTTCGCGCACACCGAGACCCTGTCCCGGAGTGATCGAGTTCATCGTGCAGTGCAAAGTTCTTCCCCTGAAGAAAGCTGAGTGGATTCTGAATGCCATGCCTCGAGACCAAGCCAGCGCTGAAAAACTGGCAGAACTCGAATCGCAACTCGACTCGCTGTCAGTGCCGAATCTAACGGGCGAGCCGATTTCATTTCAAGTGATCTTCTCGCTTCAATAAACCAAGAGGGCGCATGCGCTTTCGTTTGACACTTGTTTGTCTTTCACTTGTCCTTATCGGGGCATGTCAGAAGAAGCATGATTCAAGCTCGCAGTCGGAGTCCGCGAAGACATCGCAAAGCGCGACGACATCGGCCGAAACCACGCCTGCGGTACCGGCAACAAACGCGCCAACATCGCCTGCAACTTCCTCCGCCGGACCGTCCGTCTCCTTCGATCACGAGCGAATTGATTTAGGAACGTTGGAGGAGGGTGTCGAAGTTCCATGCAAATTCACTATCAAAAATGCCGGCAATGAAACACTTAGGGTGCTCAAGACTTATGCCTCGTGCGGATGCACGACACCGTCGATAAAAAAGACATCGCTAAAACCAAATGAGACGGTTGTGCTGGATGTGCTCATCGACACGTCGATGAAACAGGGCAACGTTACTAAAACAGTCGACGTAACGACAAACGATAAGCGCCGTCCCGTCGTATCCCTGGCAATTTCGATGGTGGTAAAAGACCGCCACAACGGGCTGTCTGAAAACGAAAAAGCTAAAATACTCACTGACGAGAAGTGCATGGGCTGCCATGTCGCACAAGGCGTCGGCACTTTCGGAAAGGAACTGTACGAGGCTGACTGTGCAATGTGCCATGGGAAAGATGCAGAAGGTGCTGTTGGTCCTTGCCTCACATTTGGTGATTACGACAGTGCCGTCTATCGTAAGCACATTCGCGACGTGATCGCTCATGGCAGCAAAGTTCACCGCTCCATGCCCGGATTTGAAGAGACATCAGGCGGACCGTTGTCCGTCGAACAAGTCGATTCACTTGTGACGTTCTTAGCGAAACTGACGCGAGACAAGAAGTGAGGGCGACGCAGTGAGGACCATAGTGGAAAAAATTCCCGGTTCAATGCTTTGGTACTTGCTCGGCTCGATTTTCTGCGCTTCAATATTGCCGGCATCTGCGCAAAATCAGACGTGGACTATCGATGGTTCGAGGTCGAGCGTGCAATTTATCGCCCGAAGGGGGCAGCATATTCCCGGTCGCGGCAAGTTTGTAGGTATGAACGGAACCCTGAGATTCGACGGCAAGAACGTCACCAAGGCATCAATCAAAGTATCTGTCGCGGTAGGCACAATCTCGTCTGGAATTGGAAAACGAGACTCCGATTTGAAAAGCAAGTGGTATTTTGATTGCGCACGGTTTCCACTTGCGACCTTTAGATCTAGGAGTATAACCAAGCTAAAAGATGAGAAGTACTTGCTTGTTGGCGATTTAACGCTGCATGGAGTCAGCCGTACTCTCAATGTGAAGATCGGACAGCCGAAAGTAGAACTGCAAAAAGACGGAACAAAAATACTCACCGCCGGTGGTGCCGCCGAGATCGACCAGCCGGATTTTGGATTGTCTTTGAGAAAACTTCATCCGGATAATGTGCTTGTGGCGGAAGATTTGGTCCCGATTGCCATCGTAATTGTTGCTAATAATGGGCGCAGAACCGGTGCCCACTGAGCTTCTGTGGCTTTTTAGCCGAACTCTTCAAGAGTTGGAACCAAAATGCCTCAATTCCGTTCCTTAGTGAGACTTCCGACAGTACAGAGTCTTTTCCTGAGGGCATTTTGAAACAGGTCGACGATACGATTGAGCAAAAGTTGGTCGCACACATGGTGCAGAGTGTCAAAGACTACGCGATATTCGCGCTCGACACTAAAGGAAACATCGTCACGTGGAACCTTGGCGCAGAGCACATAAAAGGGTACACACAAGAAGAGATTGTTGGGAAGCATTTTTCTGTTTTCTATCCGGAAGAAGTAAGAAAGGCTAATCACTGCGAGTATGAGTTGGCTGAGGCTTTGAAACATGGCTCCTACGAGGAAGAAGGGTGGCGAGTCAAAAAGGATGGGTCGTTATTTTGGGCAGTCGTAGTTATCACGGCGCTTTATGATGATGATGGCAAACATATTGGTTTCGCAAAGGTCACACGCGATCTGACCGAACGAAGGAAGGCCCTAGAGTCAAGCGCGAAATCAGAGCAGATGTTGAAAGCGGCAGAAGACATTTTTAACTCGGTTGTCGCGGCAGTTAAGGACTATGCGATTTTCGTACTTAGCCCTGCCGGAAACGTGCGAACTTGGAACGCCGGTGCTGAGCGGATTAACGGATACTCCGCCGAAGAAATCATTGAGAAGCATTTTTCCATTTTCTATACACCTGAGGCTAAGGAGATCGATCATCCGGGATTCGAGTTGAAACAAGCGATTCAAAACGGATCATATGAAGAAGAAGGATGGCGTGTTCGAAAGGACGGTTCGCAATTCTGGGCGAGCGTTACGATTACTCCAATCTACAATGGTGGAGGCGTCGAAGGATTTGTTAAGGTTACTCGCGACCTTACTGAAAGAAAAGAAAACGAAGCGGCATTGGAAAGAGCAAGGGACGAAGCTGTTCTTGCTAATAAGCTGAAGTCGAGGTTCGTAGCGAATATCTCGCACGAAATTCGCACACCTCTTTCCGGAATCGTGGGTCTAGGGCAGCTTGTTGCTGATGACCTCGGCGTAGATGAGGTGACTCGAGACTATGGGCACCGAATTTATACTGCTTCAAAACAGCTATTGGCCATTCTAAATGACTTGCTTGATTTCGCAAAACTCGAAGCCGGCAAAGTAGATGTTGAAAAAATACCGTACGTAGTAGCGGATGTAGTGGATCAAGTCCACGGTTTGACCAAGACAAAAGCAGAAGAGAAGTCACTTTCAATGTGCGTACACCTGGATGAGTCGCTGCCTCGTTCACTCGTCGGCGACCCGACTAAGATCAGGCAAATTTTGTTGAATCTTGTGCACAACGCAATAAAGTTCACAGAATCCGGTGGCATTGACGTTTCCATCGAACGCCAAAATGGCAACATAATGTTCTCCGTTACCGACACCGGAATCGGTGTCCCATCCGCAGTTCAAGACAAGCTGTTTAAACCATTCTCGCAAGGCGATGAGTCAACTGCAAGAGTCTTTGGGGGAACAGGCTTGGGTCTTTCGATTGCACAGCAATTCGTCGAACTCATGCATGGTGACATTGGGTTAGTTAGTGAATCTGGCAAAGGCTCTACATTTTGGTTTTCCTTACCGCTTATCGAGGCTAAGGCGGCATAATCATGATGGGTCAAGAGCTACGGATTTTGTTGGTTGAAGATGATCCTATGCTGCAGTTCGTTTTCGAAAAGCAGATGAAGCGATTAGGATTCACGCTTGCTGCTGTAGCTGACAACGGACTAAGCGCCGTTGAAAAGGCTACTGAGCAACCATTTCATTTGGTCTTTATGGACGTCAGGTTGCCGGTGTTCGATGGATTGATTGCTACCGAGCGCATCAGACAATTGGAACTGCAGCACGGGCTGCATACACCGATCGTTGGTCTTACCGCATTTGCAGAGCGGCAACGGTGTCTTGAAGCCGGCATGGATGACTTTCTCCAGAAGCCAGTGACCATGGATGACTTGCAAGAAGTGATTAGAAAGTGGACGACGCCGGGAGCTGCTGGCGAGGCTCAGATGAATGGTGTTGGTGGGTCCGCCTCCGCCATTTATGATCCGAACAAATTTAGTGAAACTGAAGCCAAGTTGACGGCAATTCAGAATAAGCTCTCGAAATTGAGAAAACGACTCGGACTAGATCCCTGAGGCGCGCCGCGTTATACAAATTTCTGGACGCCACTGTCGAAACACAGTGGCCTCATGGAGCCCGGCACTTGCATCCATGCACTAAACCGAACTCGATTCTCACTAATGGCGCACAATACTTCTTTCTGTTCCATTGCCAATTCTAATTGCCTCAGGATGTGCAGCTCCGTCGCCTTCCTCAAGACAGCCTCGTCTCGTCTGTCTCCGAATCGCGATTGAATCTCTTCTCTGACGACGCGTGTCTGCAAGGCTAGAGAGCTGAATAATTCTGTCTTCTTCTCGAAGCGGTCCGCCAGGAGCGGCCCGGTGCCGTTGACGCCGATATCGATCAAACTGCACGGATAGTGCCCGTATACGATGACATCGGAAATATTTGCCGGTGCGAGTGCGAATGCTTCATCGACACAGGCACCGAGATTTTGCCAGACGAACACTGGAAGTTCTGGGTGAATGGGGATGCCGGGAATG
Source organism: uncultured Candidatus Obscuribacterales bacterium (assembly GCA_964478655.1). Taxonomy (GTDB): domain Bacteria; phylum Cyanobacteriota; class Vampirovibrionia; order Obscuribacterales; family Obscuribacteraceae; genus CAYZJR01. The sequence goes on along the minus strand of CAYZJR010000027.1, from coordinate 28,970 downwards.
CGCGTTCCTAACTCTGAGCATGTGATGAAAGCGACTCCGGTTATCTTTGCCGATGAGAGATCTGATGCCAGCCTGTCGAAAGACAAGTGTTGACAGCGACTTAGCACGAAGTTTGATACGAAGGCTTGTGGCATATTGGTTACCTTTTTACTTTACTCCAGCCAAAGAACTTGTAGATGTTTGCACTCGCCGGCGCGCGGAGAGTGCATGATGAGAAGCTGCGGAATGATTGTCTAGTCCGACCAGAACAAAAGAACCGCCTGATTTTGCATAGTCGTGACCGTACTCGCAGAGATGCATCATGACTGAATGATCGACGAGAACTGTCTCGCGCAGGTCAACTCTGACATCTCTTTCATGTGGAAGGTGATCGAGCATTCGTTTGATCGAGAGATAATTGCTGAAAATTGCGGCGCCTCTTATAGTCACTACTACGCCTTTACCATCAGGCAGTTCGTTGACTGTAATGTCCGCCTTGAGCAGGCGATTGATCGGTGCTCCGTGAAGTATGTGCAATAAGAGCTTTGCGCAGATACCGGCGCCTACTCCTATCAAGAGGTCCGTTGCAAGAGTGACAAAGATTGTCAGGGCGAATAGGAAAGTTTGTTCCATTCCAATTTCATGCGTCTCTTTAAACACCTTGGGAGATGCCAGTCTGTAACCGGTAAACACCAAAAGAGCCGCCAATGCTGCAAGTGGGATGTGGTTAATCATTGATACCGCAACGATGACGAATAAGAGCATAAATGCGCCGTGGAAGAAATTTGACCATCGTGTTTGGGCACCATTAGCAATGTTTGCCGTGCTGCGTACGATTTCGGCGATCATTGGAAGCCCGCCAAGCAGACCGGCGATAGCACTGCCTATGCCGACAGCCGACATGTCTTTCGACAAGTCTGATTTGCGGTGGTATGGGTCTAACCTGTCTACTGCCGCGCAACTAAGGAGCGTTTCCAGACCCTGAATCAATGTGATTGAGATAACTGACAACCAGAAAGCCCATGTCGAGATGTGGCTCCAATCAGGCTGACAGAATGTTTCAGTAGCGTTGCATGGTATCTGAACAAGCAACTTGGCTGGGTTGAGTGAATAGGTTTGACCGAACATTTGATAGCTGTGCTCATGATCGAATCCGAATGCACCGGCAAGCGCGATCGCCACACATACCACCACGATTGGTGCTGGTATGCGTCGAATAGTCTTGTTTCGAATCAGGTTGTGAACGATGAGGATTGCCAGGCTTACAAAGCCGATCACTGCTACTTGCGGATTGAGATGCATGAGCATCTCCGGAATTTTGACGAACAACTGAAGCGGTTCTTTGGCCGGTGGTGCAACGCCCAAGACGAAGGGAAGCTGTTTAAGAATGATGGTAAGTCCGATTGCGGATAGCATTCCGTGAACGACAGTTGCGGGAAACATCTTGCCCAATGTTCCTGCCTTGCACAGACCCAGAATAAATAGAATAACGCCCGATATTACGATGGCTGCCAGAGCCGCGTGATAGCCTGCGCTTCCGCCTCCGAGACGTTCCACAGAGGCCAAAATAACAACGATGAGCCCGGCTGCCGGACCATTGATCGTGACGTGCGAGCCACTGATTTGCGAAACGACGATGCCGCCCACAATCGCCGTGATGATTCCAGCCATCGGCGGGGCGCCCGAAGCCATGGCAATACCGAGGCTCAATGGAAGCGCTATTAGAAACAGAATGAATCCGGAAGTCATGTCAGACCGCCAGTTCTGTTTGAGTCCGGCAATCTTGTCTAAGGGAACAGCCACGTCAGCTGCAGTGTGCGTGAGCTCTTCAGTTTGATGCGTCATTTATGTAAATCCAATCACAGGGTCACTCTCTGCCCCTAAACCCTACTGAAAAGGTATCAAAGGAATGTAATAGCAGTGTGATCGTAAGGACCCGAAGTTCAACTGCAACACGGCTTATACGCTGTCTATGTGATCGAAGTGTGATCGAGTTGTTCGATCTTCAACAGGGGTGCCGAGCGCGTGGTGCTATAAAAGAGCGCAAATCAGGCGGGCTCAAGCCAAAAACTGTACAATCGACTCACTGTTCAAATTTTGCAAAGTCGAGCCAAACGATGTCTAATTCACCACCTTCCGGCGGGGAGAAGCCAACCTTTTCGAATGCGCTCAGATTTCCCAAGCTCCTTTCCGGGGATGACCTTCCGCGCGTCTATATGGAGTGGCGAGGGTTGAAGCTTTTCTCGCCGCCACAGCTTGAAGATGTCGGTGAGCACGAGACTGTTCCTATTTCAAGAAAGTGGCGAACTGGGCGATCTGTGTTTCTAAAAATGGTTCATCCGCGGGAGGATACATCTTGCGATTTTGAAGTTTTGCGCGTTTGTGTTGGCGATGAGGGAGCTGTCGCTGTCTTGCTGATTGCGGACGGTTGGCCGGACGCCGAACAAGCAAAGGCGTTCATTCTGGTGCGCGTTGTCGACGAAGAGCACGTCCGAACACTTGACTTGGGCGAGTTTCTTAGAGCCCTCCAAAAAATAAATGTACCTCCATTTGAGGAGAACAATTTTGAATCTTATTTTGGCAAGATACCGGACGAAAATTCTGCAGAGTTTCGTGCTATCGATCAGGCAGCGAAGTCTCTTTCTGAAGAAGATCTGAAACTGTTTTGCTTTTACTGTGAGGCTTCGATTCAGTCCGACGACAACTTTTGTGCGAAGTGTGGGAAGTCACTTCTAGCGCCTGATTGCCCGCTTTGTGGTGAACTTGTTTCACTTGCACGAGATCGCCGCATCTATTATCACGCAGAAAATGGGCACTACCCATGGCACTATGCTTGGAACGAACGATGTCAGAACTGCAATCATCATTTTGTTTCGTCCCAAACAGTTTCTTCTGGTCATAGCCTGGCTTTTAACCCACAAAAGATTGAAGAGTTCATTCGGGATGGGAAAACTGGCAAAGACCCGTTTGAAGGTACTGTTGACATTGAAATCTCATCCGGTGAGAGCATCAACAGCCATTGCGATTACTGGGATCATTGCCCGACAATTCGGGTTTCCATTACTCGATACGCTGAAGCAAACCGAGAGTCGCATGGGAGACTAGGTTTGCAGGAGAGCTTTTCCATCACAAAAGAAGAGTTCGAAGCAATAAAGAAGGAGCTGGACGGACCGCTCTCGGTGCTACTCAGTCGCCAGAAATGGAGTCGAGATACGACGTAGAGTCACAAGAGCTCGCCAGCATTTCCATTGCGAGCTCGGCGGCATTGACGAAACTGTCAGGACATCCCGAGATTTATTCGGGTTTTTCTTCGACCTGCATATGGGATACTTTCTCTCCCATAGCTCCCAAGGACGAATTGTAGTGAATACTCTTCGGTACGATCTGTTGCGCGACGCCCGCGCAATACAACTCAATCGCTGGTTTGCGCTCGGATTCGGCATAGGAATTCCGGCAGGGCTGGTTGCAGGAATGTTGCTGCTTTAAGCAAGAATGAGCCGGTATTGCCGAGCTCGCCGCTGCCGCACTATGTCGCCACGCCGTACTCTTCTTCCTCAGCGCAAGCTTCGTGCGAGCACGTGCATTCAGTCTTGTTTCCGAATCCGGAGCAGGCTGGACAACAGTATTCCTCGCCTGGAACAACCAAGCAGATGCACATCGGATTGCTGCAGGTCATCTTATCGTCGAGTTGGTCAGATGTCTTTTTCATGATCGGCACCTCGCTTGCTTGGACTTGAAAAGCAAATTTTGGTTCCAGTAGTATCATATGATTTCGCATGTCACTTGTGGCTGTAGCCGCACGAAATGGGGTAATTCATGAAGCCGAAAATTCTTTGTTTTGCCGGAAGTTTGAGAAGCGAGTCCTTCAACAAGAAGCTCGCACGCGCTGCCGCACAAGCCATAGAAGATGTGGGCGGCGAAGCCACTTTCATTGACCTGAAAGACTACCCTATGCCCATCTATGATGGCGATATCGAAGCTTCTGAAGGACTGCCGGAGAGTGCGATTAAGCTCAAGAAGCTGTTCTTCGAACATCAGGGACTGTTGATTGCTTCGCCTGAGTACAACAGTTCTATATCGGCCGCATTGAAGAACGCCATTGACTGGGTGTCTCGGCCGCAATCAGGCGAGAAACAACTCGCCTGTTATGACGGAAAAGTGGCAGCAATTCTCGCGGCATCCCCAGGAGCGCTGGGCGGTTTGCGAGGCTTGGTGACGTTGCGTTCAATTCTGGGGAACATCAAAGTCATCGTCCTGCCGGATCAGTTGGCTATAAGCAAAGCGGGCGAGGCATTCAATGATGACGGATCGCTCAAAGATGAAAAGCAGGCGGCGTCAGTAAAGGCTATCGCCAAGCGTCTTGTGGACGTTACAGGGAAGCTGCTTGAAGCTTCGATTGCTAGCCGCTGACCAGACGCACCATCGTCAAAAACGTTCTGCCATCAAAATCGAAAGTGTCGACGGTTTCCAGCCCGACCTTCTCATGCGCGCGAATCGATCGCGGATTGATAGTCGAAACGAGAGCTGCGATCAAATTGTATTTGGCTGGAACGGTTTGAATCAAATGCTCATACATGGATTCGAAGATTCCTTTGCCGCGGTAGTTTCGGTCGACGCATACTGGACCTGCGACTACTGATTTGTAGTTCGAAAGAACTTGACCCTTGTACGATACGTGTTGAAATCTAGCAATCATCGCTGCCGGTAATCGGAAGTCTTGATTGAACTCGATGGAACTTGCACAAAGAAATCCAACCAACTTGGATTCGTCGAGACCCACTATGACGGCGATGTCATCGTTGAGGTTCGAAAATTGCGCTTGCGTAAATGAGCCGGAGAGAAATCCTTGCTGCTTTTCCTCTTCAGATAACCGCGTGGCTAGGTTTTGATTCTGAAGTTCGACCATCAAATCAAAATCTTGAGTTTCTGCGCGGCGGAAGGTCAATTCAGACATGCGTTGCACTCTCTCGTTTCGCGCTCACAAAATGCACTTCTATCTGCAGTTTGAAAAGTCGCCTTCATCAGAAATGTTGTCGATGTTGTCATCATTCAAAGACTTGGGAGGAACTGCCTTCTTCTTTGCCGGCGTCGTAACGCGTTTCCTCTTAGAACGCACTTTTGTAGTGCTCTTTGTCGCTGTGTTTTTTGTGGACGCATCTTTTGCGATGGTCTCCTGTGCGGTCATCATTGAGATGGGAACGATGAGACTTATGGCGATTGCAAAAATCTTTGGCATTCTCGGTATCCATGAAGCTATTGTGCAATGGCAATAATACTTGCACGACGCCGTTTTTTGGAATTGTCTGTCCTGATGGGCAGAGTAAGGGGGAATTTTTTTGGTTGTTGCAAAGTGTCTGGTGAGCTAGACGGATGTGCAACGAAAAATTGGGAAAAAAGAGCGGTAGACGATAAACCAAGCGTCGAAACATGCATTCTGTCGTTGACAAAGCGTCTAGTCGACTAGACGGATTGCTTTTCGAGATTTTGCGCATGGGGTCCAGAGCACGGGGGTCCAGATCACGGCTCCAGATCACTACTCCGGCTCCGTAAGTGAACCGTCGTGTTTTAGAACTAGTGGCTTCGCGCCAGTGACGATGAATGAAATGTCTCCGTTTTGGGAAACTTCAATCTTGTCGATACTCGTCATTTTGTTACCGTCGGCATCGCGCTTCACCCATCTGCCACCCTCGTTTTTCCAAGTGACTCCATCGGATCGGCGAATTTCAGTTGGATTTCCGTTGGCATCATATGTGATGTCATTCGTGCGTCCGTCCGGGTACTTAACAGTGCTGGCGCGCTTCGCTGAGTCTTGTGTGACAGATGAACCATCTTTGAATTCTTCGGTCACGCTTCCATCGGTGTGAATGACGAAAGTTTGATCACCAGCTTTGAGAGTGATATCTCCGTTCTTTTTGACTTCCAGAGACTGCGCTTCCATTCCGGTCGGGTTGCCGTCTGCATCGAACTGCTTCCAACCGTCTTCGCCTTTCACCCAAGTCTTACCATCGCTGTCGCTCAGTTTGACAGGATTACCATCTTTGTCATAGGAGATGTCTCGACTCTTTCCGCTCGGGTACTCTAACTTAGTGATCTGACCGTCTTTGTTTTCGGTGATTGCCGAACCATCGGTGCTCTTTTCTGTGCGTGAGCCATCTCGATGTGACGTGTTTATAAATCCACTGTTCTCTTGGATGCTTATGGAACCGCTTGGTTCAACGACAATATCTTTTGCCGTCGCAGTCACGTTTCCATCTTTGTCGGTGAAGGTCCAACCATCTTTGCCCTTTTGCCATTGACCGTTGTCGCTGACGATGGCGTTTGGTTCTCCATCCTTTCCGTACTTAACTTGTACTTCACTGCCCTTTGCATTTTTGACGCCAGTCACCTTACCATCAGCATCTTGGTCGACCACAGACCCGTCCGGGCGTATGTCTGAGGTTCCTCCATTGGGGTGCAGGACGATTGTCTGACCGTCGTTGATTAGTGTGATATCGCCATTGTCGTTGGCTTTGATGTCTTTGAATTCAATGCCAGTCGGATTTCCATCTTTGTCAACTTGCGCCCAGTGATCGCCTTGTTTGACAAACGACTTCCCACTGTCCGAAGTGATCTTTTCAAGATTTCCAGCATCGTCGTACTTAAGGTATTTGTTGTTGCCGTCTGGGGTTCTTACGTGCTCAAGCCGACCATTCGCATCGGTTGAAACCATGCTTCCATCGCTGGCTACGTTTGTTTGCGAGCCATCGGAATGAAATACAATTCCTGCAGGCGAATCCTTGTCGCCTATCTTAATGTCACCGGTGGGCGAATGAACCGTGATCTTTTCGAACGTCGGGCCTGGATTTCCGTCTTTGTCGTATTTCTGCCAGTGATCGCCTTCTTTCTTGAATGTTGTTCCGTTGCTGCGCGATATCTCGACTGGTTCTCCATTCGCATCGTACTTGACGTGGGCACTGCTGCCGTTTGGATACTTAACATCAGTGACACGACCTTTTTCATCAAGGTCTACGTTCTCCGGTTTCACATGGTTGGGATCTGGTGGAATCTCCAATTTGCGCCCAGCGAAGATTAAGTTAGGATCTTCGATGTTGTTATGCTTTGCCAGTGCCTTCACTTCTTCGTTGATTTCTTGAGGTGTCGGCTCGTAGTTTGGGTCGTCCTTGTGCCGTCCCTTAATCACGTCTCTGGCGATGCCGCTAAGTGTGTCGCCTGGCTTTATTTGATAAGTCGCAGATCCGTCTGACGGGTGAACCTCGAACTCACGTTTGCCCCATTTCTCCGTATGACCGGGTTTTGCGTCGCTCGGTTCGGAAGGCGCCTCGCCTGGCGGTTTGAGCTCGTTGGTGAAATCCAGTCCGGTCGTGTCTTTTAATAGATTCGCTGCGGATTGGGCGGCGTCAGAGACGAGGTTTCTGAAGCTGCTTACGGCGTCCGTTGAATTGGAATCAGGTGCAGGAGCTGAGTCCACCAGCAATGGCTTTCCGAAATCATCGGTAATGCCACTTTTAGCGCCATTTTTCAGGTCATCCAGGCTACTCTTTTGCTGATCGACAAGATCGCCCTTTCCGGCGTTCGCTTCACGCACAGCAGCGTCAGGTTTAGCAGTTTGGGCAGTGTCTAATGCCTCATACTGTTCCTTCACATCGTTTGCCATGGTTCCACCCTCCAGAGCTGTCGATTGAGCAATGATTTAATCAATGATGAGTTTCCAAATACATCAAGCCCAGAAAACTCCGGCTATAACACATAGGTTTAAATTGACACCAGTTGCAATGCCAACAGCTGTGTTGGCAGCAGTGGTTGAGTCCGTGAAAAGCCCCACAGGCGGCGCATTTTAATTTGGAGGTCCGCTTGGCTTCTTTGCAAATTTAACAACTTCAACAGGGCAAGGAGCCTGGAGTACGACCTCTTGAGAGACGCTTCCCATCATCATGCGCTTCATGGGACCGTGGGCTCGACTCCCCAAAACAACTAACCCCGCAGGCCACTCACGAGCCTTTTTCAATATCGCTTCTGCGGGGCTTCCCTCGACCAATTCGGCTGTGACTCTGTCACTTCCAAACGTATTTTGAAAACGAGTGAGACTTTTTTTGAGAAACTCTTTCCCGATTTGAAGCTGCTCTTCGCGCGCACCAGCCACTCCACGCGTGTGCAACGCATCAATTCCGTTGGCAAAGTGATCAACCATCAGCGGCAAAATTGAAATCAAAACAAATTTTGTGTTGTCATGCCACGGCAGCTTGAGCACCCAATCCATCGCATTGCGCGAATGGTCTGAGGCATCAATTGCAACGAGGACGTTGTGATCAAAAAGCGCGGTGCCCTCATGGGCTTGCTGATAGCGCGCAATTAAGGTGGAACATTGGCCATATAGCAGCACAGTTTGAGAAACACTGCCCAACACAATGCGTGGAATTCCCTGTCTGCCGCGAGAACCCATCACAATCAAATCGGCAGGCCATGATGAATGTGCGATGATCAATTCCTTGCCGCTTCCAAATTTCGCTTCACCACTGGCGGTGCACTTCGCAAATGCGGCTTCGATTTTTCTTGCAACTTCTTGTGTGAATTCATGCGCTGCGGCCAACGCTTTTTCTTGAACTTCGTTCTTTTCTTTGGGCTGCATCACAGCAAAAATTGGGTCTCGTCGCTCTACTGCGCAAAAGACCTTAAATTCGCTGCCGTCCGGCCATAAGCGGTTTAGCAGAACATCGACTGCCACCTTTGAATGTGGTGAGTTGTCAACCGCGAGTAGTATTTTCACTTGCCGATTACGTCAGAGCAACGCTCGATATAGCCTCAGACTTCAATTATACGAGGCCAATGAATAGGCGAATCAAATGTGATCAAAAGTGGAAGATTGTCGAACTAGCTCGTGAAACAATTTGTTCAAACTCCCATAGTATCGGCGTTTTCGCGATTCTTAATGCTTGTGCGGTTCTTAACCGGTCCTTAACTGCAAAAGGCTAGGATGGAAGTATTGAAGCAGAGAAAAGAAGCAAAGAATAAAAGAAGAAGGAAAACGAGAGAACGGAAATATGGAAAGCGCCATACATTATGTAGCAGGATTGACCATAACAACTGTGTCGGCATTCATTGCGCTCTGGGTCAACGACACGTTCGCTTTCGGCGGTGAGTTGCCGGAAGAAACAGCTGAGACAATCGGTTCAGCGAATCATCACTAGTTAGCAACTTCAATCAAAAAGATGTGAGACACCGTTACTTTTGTGTGTTTCGAATTGACGCGTTGTCAACATCGGAATCCTTGAAGCTTACGTCTTCCAACACGCAGGTTCCGAATTGTGCGTTTGCTAATTCGCTGTGCTCAAAACTCGAGCCGGAAAGATTGCAACTTGCGAATCTCGCAAGCACGAGATTCGCGTGGGTAAACTTGCATCTTGGCATTGAAGCTTCCTGGAACAGCGTGTGCGAGAGATCGGCTTGGTTGAAGTTGCAATCTTCGAAAGTTCCTTTCATTGACAACGTGCCATGGAAATAAGTTTGAGAGAAATCTGTGTCGCTGATTTTGCAGCTTTCCATATCAGCAGACTTCAAGTTTGCGCGAGTAAAGTTTCCCTTCATGATGTGCACACGCCGCAAAGTTGCACGCAACAGATTGATACCGTCAGCGGTGGCGTTGCTTAGATCGGCGTCGGTAAGGTTTGCATCTGCCAGTGAAGCGTTTGACAAAGCCGCGTTTGAGAGATTGGCGTTGGACAAATCGGCTTTATCAAGATTCGCGTGCCGCAGATCTGCGTCCTTTAGGTTTGCATTCTTGAGACTGACCTTGTTTCGTACGGCCTCTTCAACAGCCTCGCGGATTGTTGGGGCTGAGGATTGAAAAATTATCTCGTTTTCTTTGGTGGAACGAATTATCGTTTCAGCAGGAGCTACCAGTCTGCCCTCGGTTGGATCAGTAACGACCGGCCTAACCTCATTGGAGGTCGCATCTACAGTTGCATCTACACTAGCGTTGTTTCTGACCGGTTCTGTAATTTCGTCCAAGCCATCTCTGAGAACACCGAAAGACAAAGAGAAGAGAATCAGCAAAACCATCAAAGGAATAGTTACTGCTTGTGGAAGCGGCTCAAAAGAAACCAACGATTTCTTTACCGGCTTTATCTTTCCGGCCACTCTGTTGATTGTGTCAAGACGCAATGTCGGTGTGCCTTTGCGAATAGGTTTTCGGCAATTGATCGGCTGCTTGCCTGCTCGAATCAAAAGAAGGTCTTCCTTAACTGCCGCTGCGCTTTGGTATCTCGCACTTGGGTCTTTTTCAAGAGCGCGCATCACCACCAAGTCCAAGCCGTCAGGCAATTTGAGCTTTGGAAACCGCCTCGTTAGCAGTCTGGGTGATTCTCTAAGTGTCTTGAGAATTACCTCGGTCGGACTTCCTTTGAACACTGTGTAACCAGAAAGCGTGTAGTACATCAGACAACCCAAGGAGAACAAGTCTGCTCGATGATCGATTCGCTTTCCGAGACAAAGCTCGGGGCTGCTGTAATTCGGGTCGAGCAGCTCCCATAGTGCGCCGGTGGCGAAGATAGTTTCTCTGGCTGGGTGAGGTAACGCACGCGCGATGCCGAAATCAGTAACTTTGATAAACGATGCGGCACTGTCATTGGACGCTGCTGAAATGATTACATTTTGAGGTCGCAAACTGCGGTGTATTACGCCGCGCTCGTGTGCATAGGTGAGGGCATCGCAGACTTGTATGAACGTATCGATTGCTTGGGCTGAGTCGAGTGGTCCGTCTCTTTCAACGACTTTGAGCAATGTGTCATTTGTCGTATAGTCCATGATTAGATATGGGGCACCAGATGTGGTGGTTCCCTTTGAGAAGACACTCGTGACGTTTTGGTGGTTGAGTTGCTCGGACATTTCTGCTTCTTGCAAGAAACGCTTCACCGTTCTCGGGTTTTTTGAAACGTCATCATTTAGGCATTTGCAGGCAAACAGCTGACCGGTAGCGCAATCTCTTACTTTCCAAACGGACGCGTATCTTGTCTGCCCGATTTTTTCTAAGAACTCGAATTTGCTTTGCGCAATTTCGGGGCAAGCGGCCGTGGCACCCGTGTTTGATGCCGGAGAACATGCATCTGATTTCGCCGAACTCGTACTTGTGCACTCGCAGACAAACGGACCAAATAACCAAGACGTGACCGGTCCTCTCTTTTTGCTGACCGGACGACCGCAAGCGGAGCATATTTCCCTGAGGGTTACTTGTTGCGCCTCTTTCTGTTCCACAGAAAGTACCTTCGCTAAGGGACTCCGGATATGACCAATAAAATAAGAGCTGTGACCAAGCCCGAAATGAGAAAGGCTAGCACCATTGTTGATACTACTGGATTTTGAATGATTACGTGGCGCAATGTCGTGAGCGAACCAGATGATGGTTCTGCGGGCCTCAATTCAGCCATTGGTCGTGCGGGCAGTTTTGGCTGAGGTACTTCAACGGAAGCCTTGTGAGGTGGAGGATTTGCCCGTTTCCGATTGTTCAACTTCGGTGGGCGATTTGCCAAAACCAATTGCAAATCTTCATGAATTTCTTTGATAGTTTGGTATCTATTATCGGGCGATACTGCCAAGCAAAGCATGACGATCGCATCGAGGTCGTCTGGAATATCCAGATCATTGAATCGAACATTCAGCGACTTTGCCTCGGCGCCAACTTTCAAAACTGCAGTCTGCATGGGGTTCAGCCCGACTACTGGCGGCTTTCCGCATAGGCACTCGTACAGGACACAACCGAGTGAATAAATATCGGTGCGATGATCAAGTTTCTTGCCTAAACATTGTTCTGGACTCATATAAATTGGATCGCCGAAGTCTTCTCCGCCTTCTGCCGTGAAGAACTTCGTTTCACGTCCTGTGTTCGGCAAGACTCTGGATACACCGAAGTCGAGAAGCTTGACATAATTCGAACCTCGCGCATCTTTGATTACGAAGATATTGCTGGTGCGAATTCCTCTGTGTACAACTTCATTTTGATGAGAGTAGTCGAGCGCCTCAGTCAATTGAATCGCGATTTCCAAAACGTGTCTTACATCAAGAAAACCTTCTTTCTTGAGCATTGCAGAAAGACTTGTTCCGCCCACAAAGTCTGTGACTTGATAGGGCAGACCTGTGCTTGTCACGCCGCAATCATAGACGCCTGCAATGAACGGGTGATCGAGGCCCATCGCTCTGCCGGCTTCTTGCAGAAAGCGCTTTGCGCTTCGACTGTTCGGTACCAAGTCAGGACGAACGATTTTCAGCACTAAATCCTTTTTCTCATTTCCGACCATCATCTCGGCACGAAAGACAGTGTGAATGTTTCCTTCACCGAGGCACTCGATCACACGATACTTTTCGAATTCCTTGTCAATGTCCAGAGGCTCCGGGTTTGGTGCAACCATATTCGGTGCCGTATGTTTGCGCGCTACTGGTTCGATGCGTTTGTTCTGAGCAAGATCCTGCGAACTTGGACGCTTTACAGGACCGTTGGGAAGCGGAGAGTGGCTTGCGTCCTGCCGTTTGCAGTGGCAAATGTTTTGGCGCAAAATCCATTGCGTCATCGTGTACGTTGACACAATCGGCTTGCCGCAATCCGTGCAAACCTCTCTCAAAATTACGTCGCTGTCGCTTGGTTCCATTAGTCGCGCAGTCGCGTGAAGGGCAGCGATTTAATTGTTCCACCATAAGCATGGGTCCAATCGTTGCGACTTGTTCCTGCGCGGGTTTTGACACGATGGCGATCTCAAGTAAACGTTTATCACACCTTCGCCTGCCCCGACTCCCACATGGTTGCCAGTAACGGTTAATGGTTCTTTCTGACAAAAATATAGGACCTAAATGGTCCAGGAGTGACTATGGCAGGCGTTTATAAGATGACGGAAATCGTCGGCTGCTCGCCGAAGAGCTTTGCCGATGCGGTTCAAGAGGCTGTAAAAAGAGCCTCGAAGACACTGAGAAATCTTGGTTGGTTTGAAGTTGTCGACCAAAGAGGCTTGATTAAGGAAGGTCAAGTGTCTGAGTTTCAAGTGACCATCAAGGTCGGATTCAAGCTCGAAGACTAGACTTCGGCTGTTGAGCCACACCTCGAACGAACTGGAGCTCCCGGGCGGAGTTGTCAGTTGCGGTACGTCATGAAATGATGATGTAAGGGGGTGCCGGAATGACTAGCAACGAATTCGTGTCCGATAAGCGACTGTTTCAGGCTAGGCAGCGGCTTCCGCATCTGCATTCGCTGGCTTTGCGTGGTTCGGCGGTGACTGACGCCTCCTTGGAGGCAGTCCGGTCCATGCGCAACCTCAAAGAATTGCATCTCATTGAAACCTCTATCAGCGATTCGGCATTGTCTCAGATCGAAGATCTGGAGCTGGAGTGGCTCAATTTGGATGGAACGCCAATGAGCAATCGCTCATTGGTGTGTGTGCGCAATTTTAGGAACCTGTGCGGGTTGCAGCTTATGCGCACTGAGATTACCGACTCCGGTTTGTGGCAGCTTGAACGGCTAAAAGAGCTTACCTATCTCGATCTTGAGTCGACGATGATAAGCGATCTTGGACTAGGTTTCGTCGCCAGGATTTCAACGCTCGAAACGCTCAGACTAGACAACACAATGGTTTCAGACAGTGGAGTGTTTCTTCTTGGACCTTTGCGAAAGCTGAAAATATTGAGTGTCATGCACACAGAGATAACTGCAGCTGGGGTTTATTTCCTCAAGCGACTCTTGCCGACCTGCGAAATTCAAAGCGAACACACAGCCGCGGCGGACTTTCTGTCCGATTTGATGGTCCGAAAGCCTGCTTGAGTGCGAATCTTTATGTGCCGAAGATTCTGTCGCCTGCGTCGCCCAACCCAGGCACGATGTAACCGTGCTCGTTCAAATGGTCGTCAACGGCGCCTGTTGTGATTTGCACATGTGGGAATGTGCCGTGCACTTTCTTGATTCCCTCTGGTGCTGCCACGAAGCAGACCAAGTGGATGGTTTTGACGCTCAGCTCGTGAAACAGCGAAATCGCCGCAACCGCCGAACCGCCTGTTGCCAGCATGGGATCAAGGACGAACACACGGCTTTCCGGAGGCAGTGACTCGGGAAGTTTGGCGTAATAAGACTTCGCTTCAAGTGTGGTTTCGTCCCGCTTCAGACCTATGTGATAGATCCTGGCTGTCGGAATCAGGTCTTGCGCAGCCTCAGCCAGAGCCAGACCTGCTCTCAAAACTGGTGCCAGAATCACGTAATCGCTGATTACGACACCTTTTGCCGGTCCGACCGGCGTCTCGACCCCTGCCGAGCGGGTCGTGATGTCGCGCATCGCTTCATAAGCGAGATATTGGCTCAACTGGCGCGCCTTTTGGCGAAACTCACTGGACGGTGTTTGATAGTCGCGAATGCGAGTGAGCAGACTTTGAACGAGTGGATGGTCGGCGACTTTGACTCCTGCGTCTGCTGAAATCATCTCGTTTTCTCCTTGCAAACAGTTCACTTGGATTGCTGAAGCGGGCAACGCCCAATCAGAGTGTGCCGGCAGCCACTTTCAAAACCGACTTCGCCTCTGCGCGAGCCCAGCGATCGGCATCAAGTATATCGTCTAGAGTGGGATGTTTTATAGGTTTGTGACGTTCCAAAACCGTTTCGATGTTCTGGGCAATCGCCAAAAACTTGATTGCTCCATCCAGGAATGCCTCGACAACAATCTCGTTGGCTGCGTTGAGAACGCAGGCGGTCGTGTCTTCGCATGCGGCTACTTCCTTGGCAATGCGCAGGCAGGGGAATCGCTTGAGATCGGGTTCTTCGAATGTGAGCTGACCCAACTTCACCAGGTCTAACCGCGGAACGCGCTCAGACGAAGCCCTTTCAGGATAGAAAAGCGAATAGTGAATGGGCAACCGCATGTCAGGTAATCCCATTTGTCCAACGACGGAGCCATCAATAAATTGAACTGCAGAATGAAGAATCGATTGAGGGTGAATCAATACTTTGATTTTGTCGGGCAAAATGTCGAACAACCATCGCGCTTCAATGATCTCGAGCCCTTTGTTCATCAGGGTTGCGGAGTCTATCGTGATTTTTTTTCCCATCGACCAGTTTGGATGATTCAGCGCATCAGAAATGTGAGCTTCTTCCATTTGCTGCAGCGTCCACGTGCGAAACGGTCCACCTGAGCCGGTAAGGAGAATCTGCTCGATGTCGGCAGAGCCATAACCGTGCAATGATTGAAAAATCGCGGAGTGTTCGCTGTCGACCGGAATTATCTTTGCGCCGTATTCTTTGATCATCGGCATGATAGCTGCGCCTGCAGCCACCAATGTTTCTTTGTTTGCAAGTGCGATTGTTTTTCCAGCTCTAATCGCTGCAGCTGTTGGCTTCACTCCAAGAAAACCAACCACCCCAGTTACAAGGGTTTCCACATCGCTATGTGTGGCAACCGCTTCTAAGCCTTCGGCACCATATACGATATCAGGGCGATCGCCGTTCAATAAGTCTTTTAGTTTTTGTGCCGCATGTTCATTCGGAACAGAAACTAACTGCGGCCTAAAGTCTTTTATTTGATGGGCCAAGACATCAAGATGCCTGCCCCCCGCTGCCAGCGCAACTACTTTTAGCTGTTCCTTATGAGCTGCTGCTATATCGAGCGTTTGATGTCCAATTGAGCCTGTCGATCCAAGCAGGCCTATGCGTTTCATCCCGGTCTCCAAATGAGTGAGATGACATTATAAGCGGACAGCCTTGAAAGTGTTTCGCAAGGAAACTATGCATTGCTGGTTGTTAACCAGTTTCAAGGTTACCTAAAGGTTAGGAGGCGCCAAAGTCAGGCGTTCTATCGAGGGGCCCGAACCGGCGGCAACTCAAACTTGAGCGCGCCCGAAGCCACCAGGTCTCGCATGAACGTCAATGCTACTTGTCTGTGCCTGGCTTGATCCAAACTGCCACCCCAGAATCCATAGAAGTAACCGTTATTGTTGGGATCATCGTAGATTCGATACGGGTCCATCGGCGTGTACACGTTTTTTGGAGGGAACCGATTGAGTGGTTTCAAGCTTTCGTTGGAATCATGCGTAACTTGTTCTAGAAGCTTGATTGCGTCATTCAGCTTATTGATTGTCGCTGGATTGTTGGTTTGAATCGCACCATCACCTTGCAATCTGCTCAACTCACGGTTGAGGTTGGCAATCGATTGAGGATTTCTCAGATCACCGGCATTGCGAAGAATGACATTCACTGCCGGAATTGCAAGAACTGCTTGGGCGGTGTAAACATCTGCGAGATAGATCTTGTAATAGGGATTGTTCGAAGTTTGCATGGCATCAGTCAGGCTCTTCTCAAGCACAGCCATTGCGCCATCTGCGTTTTGCGACATCTTCATAAAGTACGTGATTGGAGATGTCTGCTTTTCCCAACTGTTGAAACCGTATGTGTGCTTTGCTGCGAAGGCATCTGCAACTAACAATCGTTCCTTGCCCACGTCTTGATAGGCACCGTTGATTTCAATTCCTTTGAGGGCTGGTGGGAAGTAATGGCGCGCATTTCCATCTTGTCCATTACGAAACCAGAAAAAGTTTCCTCCGCCATCAACCCAATGCCTTAGCTCAACACCTTGAGGCATATCCTTGATGCGAATCGTGTCGTAGCCTTGTGCTTCGCGCAAGATGCGATCGAAGTTTTTGCTGCCGTACTTTACTTCCAACACCCCATCAACGACTTTGAGCTCAGTTGGATCCAGCGGTGGAAGCTTTTCTATGGGTGCAACTGCAGGAACATCTTCCGGTTTCAACCCGTTTTGTTCTGTCTTCTGCTGTGGCTGAGGCTGCTGTCCATCACGCACTCGACGATTTATATCGTCGGCGATGCTTGTTCCGCGCGCGCCGTAACCAAGTTGGAAAAACACGTTGGGATCGAGCTGCGGCTCTTGCCCGCCCGATAGTTGAGAGTCCGAAAATCGCCCACCAGTCATAAAAAGACCCTTTGCCCAATAAACCAACGTTGACTATCCCCAATTAACGATGCATCGTCAATGTGAGTTCTACGTAGTGGCGTTGAAAGGGTCGCGGGCGCGATGATTGAGTAGCTGGGCGATTAATACACTGGTTGGGAACGGCCGGCGAATTGACGCGAGTTGAATTCTGCAACTCTTGCAATTGTTTGTGCATGATTGCTGAGCCATTGAGAAACGGCGATTTCAACATCTGGGCTAATGGCCGGCGTTTGCAGCATCACATGACCTTGCTCGGGGAACGTCCGCAACACCTTCGTTTTCGCCGGCAGCATGGCGAACAGTTTCTTCGACGCTTTGCCCTTTATCAAGCCGTCTTTGCCGCCAAGCATCATCATTACCGGAATGTCGGGCGGAAGCTGCGCGTGAAGCGCCATTGATTGTTTTCCAACCTTGGCGGATTTCATTATCTCTGCTGCGCTGAGATAGTTTCGTCCCAGCGGGTCGTTCAATCGCGCCTCCACTACTCGAGAATCCGGAGACATGTAGCGCTTCATGTAGTATGTGACGTCCATCTGCTTATGCGGTTGAAGAACACTGCGCAAGGCACGGGATATTGTTCTTGGATTGAAAAATCTGTTTCGTTTGACCGGCGGGTTCGAAAGTATGACACCATCAATCAGATCGGGATGGTCGGCGGCGAGCCGCACTACAAGGGCTGCGCCGAGGCTCTCGCCAAGCCCGATAATGGGAACTGTCGGGTACTGTGTTCTAAGTGTTCTAGCCAATTCGGCGATGTTACCTATGCCTTTGTCGTAATCAAGTTCTGCTTTGTTGTTTCGATAGAGTTCGCCCGAACCAGGCAGGTCAGGCGCCACAACAAGGTATCCGTTTCTTGCGAGATTGTCGGCGAGTTCGTCATAGGCGCGACCATGTGAGGTCAACCCATGAATACAAAGGACGATCATCTTGGGGTTTGTCGACTTGTTAGCCCATCGATAGGCAGGAACATCCGTTGAGATCGTTTCAACAGCTTCACATCTCACCGAGGGCAACCCTGCTATCAAAAGTGACAGAACGAGTCGCAATAGAATGACTTTTCGCAGTCGCGCAAATACAGTAGCCATCAATGTTTCCACCGACTACAGATGCTTTTGCGTAATTAGACTGTAATTTGCAGTTCCGGTTCCAACTTGTTGGATTTCGGGTCTAATGGGGGAAAACTACCTAAAACCTACTTTAAAATGCTTGCGCGCGAGCTAGGTCGATCAAGAATATCCATATAGTAACCAAGTCCGTTTGACCGTCAGTTAGTTTGCGTTGCTGCCTTATCGAAGGGCACAGGAGCGAGTCATGGTGGAAGTCGGTAAGAAAGAGGGTAGCAATATACCGCTGTTTTTCGGTTTGTTGGCTGGAGCCTTTGTGCTCGGCATTTTACTATTCAATCTTCGAGGCGGACAGTCAGCTAATCCCAATGCCAACGCAGGTGCCGTGCAAGCCGCGCAGCCGGTAGCACCGCACGCGCATCCGATGACTCCCATTCAACCGACTGTTTATCCCGAGCACATGCAGCACCCGCAACAAATGCAGCATCCCCAGCACATGCAGCAAATGCCAGCGATGCATCCGGTGCACCCATCGCTGTGGCAACCTGGGCACCAACTTTATGCTGTTCCCGCCCCGGGTGGCGTTCGGTTGAAGACTGTCGTAGATCGCTAGGCTCTTGTTTTCGATTCTCTGAGCGCTAGGACCAAGTATGTAATTGCCGCACTAACCCATGCCTGCAAGGGGCAGATACCCACTTGTAATGCTTGTGTGTTGGGAATGAAACCGGACGTCAAAAGCCCGACAGTAGCTCCGACTGCAAACGCCATGCAAGCCGGCCATGGGTTTGCAGCGTAGTCTGCATCTAACTCAGGATGAGTTGGGACCGGGCGTGATTTCGACAGTAGTAACCAATCTGTCAGAACAATCACCATCGGTAGTGGCAGTAAAATGCAACTCAATGATGCCACTGATTCAATTGCTTTGGTGGAACCGGAAAGAGCATAGCAAAATGCGACAGTGGCTCCGAGCGCGGCAAAGACAGCCGCGATGCGGCGACGAGGCGTAGGAACCAAAGTGTCCCACGCGTTGATTGCGCCGTACAAACATGAGTCGGCGAATGCGAAATACGATGCCGATAGTACAACAATGCCGGCAAGTGCGTTTCCGCCGAAGGTGACTGCGTAGGCATAGTCAGAGGCAAGAGATGCATCGGTTACGCCGGTGCTGCGAGCGAGCATCCAACCCGTGGTTCCAAAAATGACCCAGCCAAAGGCGAGCGCGATAATCAGTGGCAATGCTGTTCTTGTGACACAAGGCTTTCCGTGCCGCCAAAAGTCCGGTTCGTTGCCCCATACTGAATAACCGATGACCACAGCCGAGATGACTGGAAAAGGTGCAAATGTCTGCGCGATGCTCTCGCTGTGGAATGTGACAGGGCAGGTGGTGACAGCTTTCACGAATAGCGAACTGACCCAGATAATGAACACGGGTGCAGCAAAATACTGAGCGAATGCGGCGATTCCGCGGAATCCGAAGAAGTTGTTCAGAGCCATCAATACTGCCAACCCGGCTGCCAGGTAGGGTAAAGGCAGCTGAACGCCCATAAGCCGAACCAACGCATCGGATAGAAAGAGTGGGCTGAGGGCATACCAGCTCACAGCAAAACACATGAGATTGAGTGTGACGAGGCGCGCTCCGGCTTTGCCAAAGACTCTTCGACTTAGCTGACCATAATTGAGTCCGCTGACTGCGCCCATGTAGCAGGTAGGAACCCAATACAGCAACAGCACCGCGCAGCTCATCGCAATTCCGACGACGACTTGATCGAGTGTGAAACCGCGCCTAAACCAATCGAATCCCACAAGCACGGTTGGAAAGCCCGTGACCATCGTAATCCAGAGCAGTCCCATAGTGATGGCGCTTCTTTTTTCAACAGCACAACCCTTCGGCGCAAACGAAATGCGCGCATCATTTGAGGTTTGCGTTGTAGTCTGACTCATTCAGTGCCTGTGCTTGAGCGAGTTCGAGTTCGATTCGTCGCAGCCGAAAGCAACATACAAGATTTAGATCACCATCCAAATGGGGAGATTACGATCATGTCTGTTTGTATCGTTCGATTGTGAGCGGGTGCGACGGCCTAACGAGTTGGCGACCGCGTCTCAAGATCTGAGGCAAGTGCAATCATTGTCTGCAGCATTGCTCTGACTCCTTGCGATCCTATTGCATTTGAGGTCGGCTCCAGCGTCTAAAATCGTCAACCAATGCATTATGATCATCATTGCGTACGAGGGATGGTAAGTGCAACGAAGTCTCAAAGAACTTGTGAATCTCGAAGAGCCAGGTTGGACGATAGTGGAAGGCTGGATTGCCGAAGCTACTAATCGGCTGGAAGTATTGCCAGCGCGAGAACACGAGCGCGGCGAGGCGTTGCTCAAAACACAGGTGACGACCCGCTCACCAATGGGTGCTGTGATTTATGAATCTGGCGGACTGTTGGTAGACAATGGGTGGATACGCATTCTTGGATCAGGTCATGTACGCTTATCGAGATCTCTGCCAGACTGGAACGCCGCTATTGGAAACGACCTTAACAACGGACCACCACCGTTTTTGCTGGTAGCAGATGATGTCGTTGGAGGTTTCTTTGCCGTTGATGGCGGTGCGCTGGGAGCAGCCGGTAGCGTTTTTTACTTCGCCCCGGACACACTACAATGGGAAAGTCTGAATCGGGGTTACGGAGATTTCCTCTACTGGTGCTTTACTGGAAATCTGAACGAGTTTTATTCGAATGCCCGTTGGGATGGTTGGGAATCAGAAGTATCGAGGATCTCGGGTGAAGAAGCGATCTCTATCTATCCTCCTCTATTTGCTGATGGTGAGCCGGTTGGGGCGAGGTCGCGAAAGGCGGTTCCTATTTTGGAACTGTGGCAATTCGCCAACGATGCAAAACAATTGTAGCCACGAATTAAACCAACTAGGGATCGGTTGGTTTCTGTGGGCAATGTTGAAGTAATGAAAGAGCTGAATCCGAAGATGCAGATTGTAGAGATTGAGGGACCGCACTTTATTGTTCAGCGTGCACCATTTCAATTGGTCGAGGCACTGAGTTCATTTCTTTCTTCGGTTAATCGGAACTAGGTTAATGGAAGATAGCTGTCCTATTTGCGGCGAACGGTTTCCGGGCTCTCCGCTTTCTGAAAAACTGGGATTGTCTGTGTGGCGATGTCCGCTTTGCGATGCATTGTTTGCAGCAGGGTTTGCTTTCGTTGTGTTGTCCGGCGCCTTAGTGTACAGCTTTGCAAAAGAGCCTTGGGCGTGGATTGTGGCACTGTTATGTCTCGGCTGTGGCATTTATTTGCTAGATCGAAGCTCCCGACGCCGAAAGTAGTGTGAGTTTATTGGGTACAATTCGTATGCTTTTCGCAGGAGTCTAAATGTCGGCAACTTCAATGATCACTGCATTCTTGGCTACCTTGGTGAGCTTACTGTTCACTGGCTGCGCGACAATCGCGAAAGAAGCGAAAGCTCCAGAAGTACCAAGAGAGCCAGTCAAGCAGACGCTTCAAGCAACTTCAAAGGTGAAAGCGCTAACGAAGCCCCCGGAAGTGACCGCCGAACTAGATGAAGGGTTTCAAGACTTGGTTTTTTGGCTGGAGGAACATGAGGAGCAAGATAACGGCACGCATCGAATTCGTGCCGCGGGCACGCACAAAGGAAAGAAAGTCAGTTTTGAAATTCTACTGTCGCCGAAATGGACGTCGGGCATGACTAGTCCGATCACTGCACATACTGGGACTGTGACATATCGTACGATTGGGACGGACAGCGACGCGTTCTTGTCTGCTCTCGATCAACTGTACGAAACGAAGTTGTCGCCAAAGACAATGACAAAGGAAGTCGAGTTTAATGCGGTAAGTTTGGAAGGGCATCCCGGCGAGTTGGAGAAGGGACCGGTGAAGATCAAACTTTTCTTCGAACCTGAGAATCCTGATGATTACTTGGAGTTGTATACAAACATCGATCTGCAAGCGTGCAGAGTCGAAGTGCGTGAAAAAGATATGGAATATCGTCCTGCTGTAATCAAAGCTTTGCAGGGAAAGTCAAAACTCAAAGAAAAATAGCCTCACTATTTCTCTCTGAATCTGATTGAATCCTTTGCCCATTTGACGAACTCAGCTTTGTTCCGCATCACGGATTTTGGTACTTCATAGTAGTTGTTTGTCTTCTGTCGTTCTCTGAATTGAAGAGGAACGGAATCATGCTTCAGATAGTTTTTGATTGTTTTGCTGTTGATGCGAAAGAAGAGTTGATCTTCCCATATGATGCCGAAGAAGACTCCTTCACCGTAGAGACCAACGCCACCAAACATTTGGCGAAAGGTGAAACCGTCTATTTCGTCCAGGGAATGAATGACCTGCGACGTGAATGATTGCTTCTTTGTCGTCAACACCGGACTTGGTTCCTTCTGTGGTGCCCCCTGTCCTATTTGCCTGCGGGAGTGCCTAGTGGAGCTGGTTGCCATCGGGGCAGTGCGAGGTCGGGGCGTGAACCCTGCGCTCGTATTATTCTATCGTTTACGCCGTATTGATATCTCAAAGTTTCAAGTTTGCCATCTCTGACGTATCTGCGGCGAGCTTCAACTTGCTCCCATGTTGGGTCGTCGGAGGCTTTGAATGGTCTTACCGGCTGGGCTTGGGCTTGTGCGGCTTCCAACGCTTGCATTAAACGCTTTCGTTGCTCTTCTGGTGTTAGCTTGTTGTCTTTGATGTAGGCCTCCATCAAGAATTGATTGCTTCTACGATCTCTATCGAAGGCAGCACTAAGGCTGCTTAAGTCCGGGCCGGAGAAACGATCGTTCTGATTTTGGTGGCACTTGATTGCACTTTGAGTGAAGATGACTTGCGGCTGTCGCTTCTCTTGAATTTCATAGTCTGCAACTGCAAGGCGAGCTTCCAAGTCGGCTGGGCTCAAACCGCTTACCGCAAGGATTGCGTCCTTCGTTTGTTGCTCTGGCGAGAAGTCGTAAGTCTTCAAACCGTTTGAGCTTTGCATTGGTACTAAACGAACTTGCTTGCCATCAGTCACCACGGGCGGTATTGGATAACCTTTATCTTTTCGTTGCTCGTACATGGCTTTCCACGCCTTCTGGGCGCGCTCGGCGTGTGGCTTGCTGCTGCTCAGAACCATGGAAGAGAGGATGCTTATTGCTTCGCTCTTGGTTGTTGAACGTGACGCATCTGCTGTCAGTCTTGCCAGCTCTGCAGAAGCTGCATCGATATCTTCGGCATTTGCGCTCTGTGATAACATCCAAGCCGCTGCGAGTTTTACGCGTTCGCTCTTGCTGTCTGCGATTGCAGACTTGAGCACGGCAATTCTTGGGTCTGTGCTGTATTTAATTGGCTCTTGTTTGCAGGAAGCAAAAATGGTTTTGATGGTGTTTTCATAATTGTATTTGGCATCGTCACTTTCGAGAGCAGTGCGCATTTGATCCGCACGCTGCCCGAGGCTGCCAACGCTTGCTGCATGTGTGTCTTGATGCACCCAACCGGTTCCATCTCTCAAAGATCCGAGTACCTGCGCCGCGCGAACTTGTACTTCTTTGTGTTTGCTGCCGAACGTTGGATCGCTCAATGCTGTCAGAACGCCATAGTCACCGTGATAGCGAAGAGCATGGAGTTGCTCAAGCATTTTGAGTTGCAATGCCTTGTTCTCTTGCTTCAATTTGTTGTCGGCGGGCATCAGTTTGTATTCGCGTTCTAACGCTTTGCTGATGATGGCGCCGGCGCGCTCTGGTGTGATGATGAGGTAATCATCAGCCTTTCCGCCTTCGTTTGCGACCTTTCCTTGGTCTCTCGAAACGAGTGCATCTAGTGCATCGAGAAGATTGTTTTTGACCTCTGGACTGGAATCGATTGATGAATCCAGCAAGCCGGAAACGATCGCTTGAGACAATTGAAGCTTGTTATCCACAGCGTCTTTCTCGTGCTTGTGATCTCTCTGCCAAAGCGCAATTTGCTTCAGGTATGCAGATGCTCTCTCTCGAATGATCGGTTGATCCTTCTGTTCCACCAAAGACTGATCTTGGTTGCGCACCAGATATAGCAATGTTTTGATTGCCATTGCTCTTTCTTCCGGCGACTTGAACTTGTCTCCAAAGTGGGTCAGTGACGCGAGTTGGTTATCTCTGTCGACTCTGAGACTGTATTTTTCGGTGTCGTCTGCGCGTTGTCGTTCGCGTGCTTGTTCGGTGCTCTTGCTTGTGAAAGTTTGATCGAGACCACCCCAGAAGCCTGACCACAAGTAGCTGTTGGCGCGTCGCATCGCTTCAGCATCGAGTTTGCCCTGATCTACCATGGACAAATTTCCGTTGCCTTGCACCCATCCGACAACGTTGGAAGTGTCGATTTTGCTGCCGTTGTTGAGGAGCTCCACGGTCTTCGAAACGCTGTCTGCGTAGTCGAGAGACTCCGGGTCCGGACGTTTGCTTCTGTCGTAGATCTTGTAGAGCATTTCGACGGCGGCATGGTCGCGCTCGTATTTGAGCATGTTTTCGACGAATGATTGTGTTCCTGCAATTGGCTTTTGATCTGCTGTGAGGAACCGCGGAGGTCCTTGGAAGTTTGAAGGAGACTTTCTGAATCTTGATTCGTCGAGGCGATAGAGCGCATCGATTGCTGCTGTGCGAACATGCGGCGAACGCTCGAAAAAGGCTTCATTGCCTTTCTTTGTTGTGTCGACGTTCAGGCGTTCTGCGATGAGGTCGACTGCTGTGCGATCGCCGAGTTGACCAAGAGTTCTGATTGCTGCGACCCGGAACTCAGGATATTGTCCCCAACCGCTTTCGATCTGCTCGCGTGAGAGCCATTCTTTGACTTTGGCTGCCATCGAGCTCTTGTATGCTTTCACCGCGACATCGTTGTCGTTTCCACCGAAGATCTTTTCGTGTTGCCCGGCGATCATGAGTTTGGCTGCGAAGGCTTCCTGTAAAGCTTGAGACTCGGCGAGCTTTTCTTTGTCGGTCGCATTAGGTCTTACGTCACTGTGAGGAATGCTCATGACGTCGAGTGCGGTTTTGCGGACTGCCTTCTGCTGGTCGGCATCCAGTTGAGACATCCGCTCAACAAGTTCGTTCATGACACTCATGGTCACTTTTAGATCTGCGCGTTCCATTGCGCTGCGCGTGTACCATGACTTGTCTTCCAACGTGATGCAGTCGATCAATGCTTTGTCGATATCTTTGCGCATCGCTGGTTCGTCGGGTGCTCCGTCGAAGTTCGACAAACCGCGTGCGGCGCGAAGGCGGCTCAGTCTGGCTTTGTCCAGCTGCTCCAATGTGCCAGTCATGGGTGCTTGAAGTGCTGTTTGCATTTCCTTGAGTACAGACTCTCTGAACGCGCCTTTTATTGCGGAACTTCCTTGCAGTTGCTTGAAGTATGCAGCAACCTTTTCGTTGCCATCGGCGAATTCTGCAGCGTAGAGTGCGGCTCCTGCGAACGCTCTCAAGTCCGCGTCCTTCTCCAGTTTCATGTATTTCTTGAGCTTGCCTTCGAGCTGTTCGGAAGAGAGCCCGTAGCTTGAACCTGACTGCTGAGGCGAAGCTTCTTCTAGTTTGCGCAGCGAAATTACATCGGAGAATTGGCGCAGCGCCTTCGACTTCACATCGAAGTTGGCGCCGTTGGCGGCTTCTTTTTCTAAGATGTCACACAGTACGGCACCGTAATCTGCGGCTGGAGTCTTCCTGTCAGACAGCCCTAAGCGGAACAATGCGTCGGCTGCCACCAATCGTGTTCCTGGAGATGTCGAATTGAGTGCGGCATCTCGCAGAACTTTGGCGGCATCGGATATGGTGACATTCTGTTCAATAGTTTCGGGCTTGACATGAATGTCTACAGTGTATGTCGATTCGCCGGATGAGCGTGTTTCCTGATATGTGTAACCATCGACTTTTACTGTGCGTCGCGCAATTATGCCGTCTTCAGGCAACTTACCGTCTTTTTCTGCTGTGGTAAGCAATGCGATTGCGGTTGCAACTTTTTCGTTTTCTGCTGCTGCGTGTTCTCGCACTGTCACCTTGTGATCGCGAGGAATTGCATGGTTATTGGCTTTCTTCGCTGTGAGCAGTTGTTCACCTGACGGTCGAAACACTTTGATCAATTCATCGTTGCGATATGCATCTCGCTCAGCTTGAGACGCGGAGAGTTTGCCTACTGCTGCATCAAATCTCTGCTTTACTGCAACCTTGCTTGCTTCGTCAGTGACACCGATTGTGGAGTTGTATACGTTGAATACACCTGCGGTTGCATCCGCCGGTTTGGTGGTAGAATCGCCTGCTCTGGCGAAGCCGCGAGACAAGCTGTCTCCAGCACCTCCGCCGGTATTTTGATACGCCTTGTCAATTTTTTGCTCGGGTGCTTCGCCGCGTTTGCGTTGGAGTTTGTCGTGAATTTCTGTAGAAAGAAGCGGAATCCAGACTGCATCTGCCGCGCCGAAAACGTAACGAGTTGCTGTATCCATCTGCTTCATACGAGCAGAGGCTTCAATCTTCGCTGCAACTTCGGCTGCTGCTTTGGTTTCGAATAGCATTTTGCCACCGGCCAATTTGCCGACACCGTGCCGAACGAGACCTTGCGTTACGTCAAATAGAATTGCTTTGTGGCGGAAGTCGCGAATTGCTTGACCGGTCTCGCCCATTTGTCTGAAAGTTGGATCAAGAAATCCACCAACACCCAATCCGACTCTTGCGACGTTGGTCGCAACGTAGAGCGTTTTTCCGGCTTGCAATGCGGCTCTTGCTCCGATGCTGCCGCTGACTATCATTCCGACATCGAGTGCGGCGCTCGCGATTTTCGAACCATGATGGAAGAAGGCTTGAACGTCCTTAAACTCTTGCAGTCTGTCAGCTCTTACTAATTGAACTTTGCCTGTCTGCGTTTGCACTGCAACATAGTCATCCGGCTTGTAAACGCGGGTTTCGGTGATGGTCCCGCGATGGAGTCCAAACCAATTTTGATAGTTCGCGAAGTGATCTCCATAGTAGCCTTTGTTGATACTAAGTTCGATGTCACCATTGTCTCTGGTTTTAACGTCAAACTTGCTTGTGATGTAGTCGAATTTTTCGGTCTTTCCGCTTTGAACTGCTTCCGCAACTTCTTTCGGCGCCGGCTTTCCATCACCGTCAAGCAACTCTCCAAGCAAACTCCGCTGATACAGTTTACCGTCCTTGATCACGGCAACCGTTGCACCTTGTTCGTCGACGATGGTTTTGACTTGACCATCGTCGCCCAGTCCGACTGTTCCTTTTGTCTGCACATCGCCGTATCTAACAAATGCGCCCTTTTCATATTCGCGCATGACAGAGTCGACTTCTTTGCTGTTCTTGTCCAGCCAGTCTCTGAGCTTTTGCAAGACGCGCTCGTTTTCCGGAGTCGCTTCGAGACTGTCTGGCAGATTGAGAACCATGCGATTGAGACGCTTGGTTTTTTCGTCGAATCCCACATCGCCTGGGAAATTGTCTTTCGCTAGAGCTTGGTTTTTGAAATCACCATCAATTGAATTAAGCGAATTGATCGCTTCTGCATAGTTGCGAACTCTGAAGATCAAATTGAGAACTTCATCTGCGCGATTACAATAGTCATGGAGCTTTGCGGGATCTTCAGGCGGCTTCCAGTTCGGTTTATTGAGTTTCAAAATTTCGGTCATGACCTGATAGCGACCGTTCGCTTCAATGATTAAATTGTTCGTCGCCAATCTGTCGTGAGCTTCGATTGCCCAGTCATAGTTGTTTTGCAACTTGGTCAACTCTTGCTCCCCAGGAACGCCCTTAGGATCAAGAATCAATCCTTGTGTTAGCTTGCCTGTGCGAATCAACTCTTCAACCGCTTTCGTGTTGAGCTGTCCATTCGATGCAAATGCCGCAAATGTTTCAGGGCGCTGCGCATAGGTCGTGTTGGCTTGGTCAGTCGGCACATCAGGCAACGGAACCGGACTTCCCGGCCTCACCCGCAACTGCGTGGAAGCGAGGTCGATGTGGGCGTTGATTACTGTTTGATTGACCCAATTGTTTGCACGCTTAAATGCTTCTTCCGTGCACTTCAATCCAGTTTGCGAGGCGAATGCTTTGTCATTGCACTCAAGGTTCAGAGCCAATCTCAACTCAGCTAGTGTCAATTCGCCGATTTTGTTTTCCGCGATTTTCTTTCTAACGTTGGCTTCATCGGCAGTTGAATCGGCGTATGGTTGCTGCGCCAAGATTTTGTCTACGAGCGCCTGAACAGTGCGCGCCTTGAGCTGCTCTACCGTGGGAGGTTCGTCGGGCTTTCTCTCAACGTTTGCTTCTTGCTTTGGTTCTTGTTTTTGTTCTGCGTTGACTTCTAGCTTTGGATCGGCTTTTACGTCTTGCTTTTGCTTATAAGCATCTTCGAATAGCTTCGATGCTGCGTCACGTTGCGTACCTGACTGCCCATCTTGCCCCTCGCGTTTCTCTTCGCGCTGTCCGTCGCGTTTCTCTTCTGCCTTTTGCTCGCGCTCTTTTGTATAAAGGTTTGCAGCTTTATTGGCCGGCGTTAACTCGTCCTTCTCAGGCATTGGCGTTCTCCGCAGATTTATAGAATCGGGCGTGGTGGGAAGTGAACCACGTGAGCTGATATATCCGCGAGCGACAAATTTTCGACAGTCACAAATTGTTCACAAACGCTCACTGCATGAGTCTTTTGAGGCATCGGTCACTCGAAAAGCCGCGCCTGTTTGTGGGAACGGTTGGAGGCTGTCTCAAATATCAAAAGTATGGAGGCCTCACGTTTAATGTTCCGGAACTCTTGGGCTCCAAATTTGAAAACCACCGAGGCAAATCTGAAAACCAGGCTCCATGATTGCCAAGGTATGCTTGCGGGGCATCGTTTTTCGAGTCAAGGTATGACCCATGGGATACCCGGGTTTAACCGTGAAATATTTCCAAATTGTGCTTATTACTGCTAAGACTCGATCATAGGAACGTATTCACCTTCATCGAACCCGAAGGTCCATGCC
>CAYZJR010000026.1:0-71750 GCA_964478655.1 uncultured Candidatus Obscuribacterales bacterium | reverse complement strand
TTCATGATTTCGGTACTTAGATCAGAGAGATCGGCGTACATAGACTGGACTTCAGCTCTCAACTCAACCAGCAACTCACGTCGTGTTTTCAGAAGATCGAGGGTCACCTTATCACCCTTGTCCAGAATTCCGGATAGGCGCTTAATTTCCTTCTCGTCTCTTTGTCCTTCATTCGACAGCTCTCGATACTTTTTCCAGCGACTAAGCAAGGCTTGTTTTCTAGTTACTTGAGCCTTCTCGTCGAGAGCGGCAGTATTTAGGTATTGCCAAACAATCGGGTCATACCCGACACCTTCATAAGGAAGACCAAATATAGGCGCCAGCATGTTTCCACCGCCGTCGCTTTGAAGTGGTTTGTACCTACGGGGACGCAATCCCCAAAGAGGAATCGCCACGGATGCTGCACTACCTGTAATACCAAAGATGTTCGGCGTAGGTGCTGCGTACTTTATTCCGGAAGCGGAGTCAAGCACTCCGAGTGCGCCTGCAGTCAAGAACGTAGCAGTGTTGTTGAGCAACACTGAACGATCATGTTTTGCAGAGAAAATCGAATACTCTAAATCTGTGTAACTAAGATCTCCGTCTATGTTCGCCAGAGCCTCTTCTAGTTCGAGCGATGCAAATTGTAGTGCTCTCTGACAGTTCTGGCGCAGGAAGATGAGCCGCACAAGTTGTTCTTGACTTGGATCTTTGCCTGACTCGGTGACAATTTTCTTGAGTTCATCAATCGTATTGTCGATCTTCAACATGCGTGCCAAAGCAAGCGTGTCCTCGGTCAGCGAAGTGCCGGGAATGTATTGCCTATCCACCTTTCCCTTCGGAGTCAAAGAAGCATCACCAGAATCGTGGTCTGTCGCTGCAAAAACTTGAACTGCGTTCAAAGGAATCGCGAGTGCAAGCAAGACTGGTAAGGCGCATCGCATTGGATATATAGCGAAAAAGAACTAAACTCGACTCTGGCTAGGCACGAAGACTATACACTAATGAAGATGTGTCGGTTGCCGAATTGCATTTCATCATTCGAGCAAGAGGTTGACAGACGACCTCATGCAACCGAGCTGAACAGCAGCAAGCACGCACCACACCAACGAGTGTGTAAACTAGATTAGACCATGACAAATCAGGAATTGATTCGGCTGCGAAATTTGTTGGAGACAGGTCAGCGTCTCACTGGGCAACACTCGTACAAACGTCGAACTCCAGACAACGATGCACTCCCGTATCTAACCGAAGCAAAAGATGGATTTCTCAAGATTATTCACGAACAGCCACATTTGGCTGAAGCTTGGCATTTGCTATCGTACGCAGAAGAGTGTCTACTCAATTTTCCCGCAGCACGTCAATCACTTGAGCAGTTCTTAACGCTTGGTGGACAAAAAGACAAAAAGACTCTTAAACGCCTTGCTTTGTTGAGAAAGTGCGAGGCTGATTGGATGGAGATTCCGCTGAGTCCAAGTCAACTCCAAAATCTTGGAGATCACCTCGACCTTTCGCTGGGCAATTGTGGCTGCGATCACACCTACAAGTTGACCGAAGGTTGGCTCAAATCCGAAGGATTCCCGAACTCTGCGCTAATTCTTGGATCTCTAGCAGAGAACGGTGGGCATTGCGACTGCGAAGTGCTGGCCAACGTGGTAGATGGCTAACTTTCCGATTCCTCACCCTTAGCCGCTTTCTGACTTTGCAGGAGCGCGAGCTGCCCTTCAAGAAAGCCGATTCGATAAAGGGCGTTCTCCAATTTCGAAGTTGTTTCACGAAGAAGAATCATGGCGGTCTCTAGCCGTGCAGCCAAATCAACAGCCTCGACTGTCATCGAAGTCTGAGTTCGAATCTGAAAATCCATTGTGTCAGTTTTGAGATTCACATCAACAGCATTAGTCAGAGACTCATCAGACTTGGGTCGCACTCTAACTGCCTCAACCTGCTCCACCGGAGAATCCGACGTGGCGCGTTCAACCGAAGTCCCTTCGACCGGCGTTGCGTCCGTAACTTCAATCTCGTTACTCATTGTGCTTCTCGTAGACTAAAAAACGCCACCCAATCATGATAGACGGCAATTTGAATAATAGCAAAGTTTTCGGAGCGCGCGAAGTCTACAATAAACGCTATGCAGCAGTTTCGCCCTTTTTCCCGAGATGCGTTCGCAGCAACCCGCCGGCACCGAGCGTGGCTATGAGCATGACTATGCGGGTTCCAATCGGTGGAATGTTGCCGACTCCTGGAATGAGCAAGATGAGTGCGGCAATGATCGATCCAACGAATGCTGTAAGAACTCGCGATTGACGGGGGTGTTGCTCTCTCCAATCAGATTTGTTGAGTCCCAATCTCGCACACACGCTCTCGCCAACCAACGAGATGCCAACTGCCAATCCAAAGACTCCGACTAGTTCCGCAAGCGCAATCATCAGTAGTGCAAGGGGCGTTCCTATTACTGTCATAAACAAGATGCGGGCAAATATAAGCATCAATGAAAATGTCAGAATCGCCCGGCCCATGCACCTCCAGAAGCTCGTTCTGCATGCGGCTTTTGCCACATCGATTCGTTTAGAAAATGCCAAGGTCAGAGTGATGGAAACAAATAGTAAGAATAAAAACGAAGGAACAATCGGCAGTCTCTTCCGCGCCCAATGCCGGAAATAGAGGAACGGTTGTTTGCGAATATCGGTGGTCGCGATTTCGTGTTCCGCAAAATCGCGCATCTGAGATTTGCCGAACATGCGATGAATAATTGAGACTTCTGCCGAAATGTCCTGCCTATCTCCGTCATCCGGAATCATTTCGAAAGCCGGTCCCGGCTGTATCTGTGCAGTTTGTGGCGCGGTCGGCTCCGCTGGTTGCGCGGGCGCAGTAGTTGGCCCTGGTGTTTGTTCGCTAGCTTGCTGACACATTGCGGGCTGCACACCGACCAACAGCACGCTGAAACAACTGAAGAACACGACCGAAAGGAAGAGTACCGACACCAGAAAGAGATCCTCCATCGATCTTTTTCTGCCCTTCATCGGGTTCCTCTCAGTCGTGTTCTGCAATTTCACCCCTGGTCACCTAACCTGTTATTCTTCGAAGCTCCTAACCTGTCAACTTTGGCGTCTCCACGGCTGTTCCGCCACATATCAATCTTTGCAAAAGATACATGCTTGCCAAACCGATAGTCCAAGAAATCAATCCATAAACGTTATCAAAAGAGAACGAGTAGAACAGAATCGTCAATGCCAGTACCGTAGCAACTGCTGACATCATCGGCATCTTCGCCGACTTGCGTGACGATACTTCTGATTGAATCGACACCATTATGTTCTGCGTCAACGCCTCAGACACATCAAATTGCGGCATGGCCGCAGCCACGTTGACCAGCGATTCCGTCTGCTGGGCCCACGTTTGACAGGACAAGCAACCAAGCAAATGTTCGTCGACTGTTGCTTTACTCGACACATCGAGCGTTCCTTTTTCTGAGCCGAACTCGATCATTTCTCTCACTTGAGTGCATGCGTCCATTGTTGTCACCTCCTTTCCTTTACCGTCTCGCTTGCGTCACACATTTTAGTTGCGAGATTTTTCCTGAGTGTTTCTCTGATTCTAAAAAGCAGAGATTTGATTGTAGTAACCGGTTCACCTGTAACTTCCGCAATGTCCTCATACGCTAAATCGTGCTGATACCTCAGCATGAATACTTGTCGATGCCTGGGCGGCAAGTTCGTGAGAGCTTCATTCAACATCTGATGTGAGAGCTTCCACTCTACTTCAAGCTCAACGTCTTCCCGCCCAGGTGGCTCGGAGTGTGGGTTTTCTTCCAACATTGCCTCTAGCGATTCATAGTCTTTGTTCTTGTTGTCGCGCATCAAGTTGAAACACGAATTACTTGCTATGCGCAGCAGCCATGGCTTGAATTTCGCTTCCTGCCTGAATGTTGAAAGGGCCCGAAACGCCTTCATGAAAGTTTCTTGCGTCAGATCAGATGCAGTTTCGTGCGAAGAAACCATCTGGAAAAGCATGTTATACACAAGCTTCTGATATCGCCTGACCAAAGCTTCATAGGCCTTATGATCGCCGGAAAGTGTTTGTCTAACCAGTTGCGAATCGTCAAGTTGTAGAGAAACCTGGGGCATTGCGAGCTCCTGTCCTCTCGAATTAGACCATTCTTCCGGCCATTTGATCAACCACACCGAGCCACCTTCTAGCATACTTAGCCTTCCTGTCAGCCATCGACCAAGCCAACTAACCTTCTTGGTCTGATGTTTCCAGTGATGATTCCATTGATTTTGTCGCTGACCGCCTTACGTTGCTCTGGCGTAAGAATCGCGCGAACCTTCAACACTGTGTCCAACCGTTCGTCTTGAATATGCGCTCTCATTTCTTTGAGCTTTCCGACCTTCTCCTTGATTTGATCGTCGGTTGTTGCATCGTTTGCCATCATCTGTGAGAGTTCCACCAAACCTTGCCGCAACTGCTCACGCTGTGGGCGGGTTTGTTCTTGACGTTCTTGCAGAAGTTTCGAGATCTGCGCTTGCTGTTCTTTCGTCGCGTCAATCAAATTGAAAAATCGTTTCTGAAAGTGCTTTCGAAGCGCGTTTTCAAAGTCTGCATCGATAATGGGCGCGGTATTTGTGTTTCCAGCCAAGACCGGTTGGATCATCTGAGTGCCCGCAACACCCAAACCGAATGCTAAAGCCACTGCCACTAATCCTTTTGGGGCGGAAAATCGAATGTTCATAGTTTCTCCATCGTCCTCGTTGTCGTCGTCGTCGGCTTCCCATTTGCCGGACATCGACTAATACACGGGTTGGCGGAAAAAGTTTCGGACCAAATCTTGAAGAAAAGACTAAAGTGCCTGCACCTGTTTTTCCAAGTCATCGAGGTCGTCGAGTTGCTTGTTGAGCAGCTCTCCGGGCGTTTGATGCTTCCGTTTTTGCTTCTGGTAAGTAATCTCGCGGTTGATTTGGATTCGGAAGTTATCAAAAACGCCGTAGAAGCTACCCACAACGGAAGGAACTGCGCCTGCGCCTAGCATCACATTAGTGCGTCGAGCGCTGTTGAAATACTTGAAGCCGGCAAGGGTGAAGGGAACGCCATTGGCTATTTTCATGCCCCCAATGAAGAGACCTGACAATATGTTTTGGGTGGCGACTCGATTTCCTTGACTGACTTCTTTCTGCCTGGCGACCAACTGCGTGTCGAATCTGTCTGAGTGTTTGTCGAACACTTCGAGTCTGCTTGTGACGGCTGCAGTTGTTTTCTCAGCATTGGTGACGCCTTCCTTGCACGCAGCTTCGAGAGCGTCATAGTCCTTGTTGAGCTTCTCTTCAAGACCATGAATCCGCGGCAGCCCCTGTTTCTTCAGCAACCACTCGTCATATGCCAACTCTGCACGACCGAACAATCTGCTAACGATTGGATCCATCATCAAGAACCCACCAGAGACGAGCATCAACGCACCCGCTTGCTGGTTGAACAGGCGATTTCTGAAGAAAACAGCCTTATATCCATATAGATTGCTCAGCGCCCCGGTGACGTTGCGGGCAACGTCCAAAAGGTAGAACGACTGCTGAGTGACGAAAGTTCTTCTGGCGCTGCTGCGGTAGCCGGCAAACTCACTTGTAAGAAGAGCCTTCGTGTCTTCCAGTACTCGTCCTTCAGCTTCGTGCACATCAGCAGCGCACTTATTTATGCCCTTTTCCTGCGTCACGAGTTGATTGCGCTCTGCAATATCGGCATCGATCTGTTTGACCGTTTTCTTGACGAACGTTGTGGCAGTAAACGCGGAATAGCCAGCACGAGCGGCTCGCAATGCATGGTAGTTGTTGATCATAAATTCGTTCATCGAGCCGGAGGCGCCGATGATTTGGCCGACACCACCGCAAACGTTTCCGCGAAGAAGCGCGATTCGGTGCAAGTTGTTGAAGTTTTGCCGATAAGTATGGCCTAGACGTTCGGCCATCGCGACAGTCGCTCCGGCGCCACCTAAGCCACCGTTTGCCTGGTTGAAGAGGAAGTAGCGGAAAGACTTCCACCTGCCCTGCCTAGCTGCCTGTTGACGAAAATGCACGTTGAATTTCGCAAGTGCAATTTCGTCGAGCATGATCTTTTTTGTTAGTTTGTCTATGCGATCTGAGAGATCGAGAGATGTTGAGGCTGTTCCTTCAAGCTGCGCGATTTTCGGTGCTGGCTCCGGTTCCGGCGGCGAAACACCTGCCGCATCACCTGCAGTCTGCGCGAGTGACTGTACCGGCTCTGCCAATGCGGGCTGCAAAGCGTGAATCGCGATGAGCACGTTCACCAAAAGCGCAGTCAAAACTACAGAAGCGGGAGGCCTAGTAAACAAGAACCCTATCTCATTATTCGAATACCCTATTCTATTACGGCTTGGGCAATTGAATAACAACCTAAAACTTTGTGGTGGCGACTTCGGCGTTCCAACACTTCTTTCGCATCAGCGCAGCCATCGCGGCTCGGCACTTCCATATCGAGGAAAAATTTGTAATGCCAGGGGTTCTCCGGAATTGGACGCGATTCGATTTTGGTCAGGTTCGTGCCTGCGTCGCTCAAGGCGATTAGGAGGCGGGCGAGGGTTCCTGGCTTGTGATCGAGCTCTGCAACACACGCCATTTTGTACCGGCCACCGGTAGTCTTCACTGAGCTCAGCCGCTCCAGCAAATCTTCATTCAACGCAATAACACCGAATCTGGTGCGGTTCTCCTCGAAATCTTCGATGTTCGATGAAAGAATCGCCAAGCCTGTTTCCTTTGCGGCAAACTCACTAGCGATGGCTGCTTTGGTGCGATCTCCTTCGTCTTTGACGAAAAACGCGGCACCACCAGTGTCCCAATGCGCTATCGTTTCGACATTCGGAAGAGATGCGATGAACTGCCTGCACTGATCGAGCGCGACCGGATGCGAGTACACCTGCCTAAGAGCGTCCAGCTTGCTATCGGCAAACCCGATCAGTTGGTGATGAACAGGAACATATACTTCTGCTACCACATAGACATCGTTGCGCGAAAGCAAATCGTAAGTCGCAACAATCGATCCGACCGAAGAGTTCTCCAGGGGCACAACACCAAAGGCGCTTTGCTCGTCGACAACTTTTCGAAAGACTTCCTCGAACGAACGGCAATGAATGAAATCCGGCTCGTCGCCCTTTAGTTTTCGCGAGAGCAGTTGTCCTGCGCGATGGCTAAACGAGCCACGCGCACCTTGAAACGCCACACTCAAGCGCTCGGTGTCAGCGCTCTGATCGTCTATTTCAGGTTTGTGTTCGCCGGCTTTCAATCTAGACAAGCTTCGACAAGTCCGTCAACGGCATGCTTACTTCATAGTCGACCATTCCGAGTCGTGTCGTCGGCAATACGATTTTGATCGAACTTCCTTCGCGCTTCTTGTCTGACGACATAAACTGCGCCACTTTGTCTTTGGGCACACCTTTCGGAACATCCGTCGGCAAGCCGCCCTTCGCCAGAATCGACTTGACACGCTCTAGCGAATCCTTGTCGATGCGTTTCTGACTGACACTAAACTTGGTGGTCTGAGCCAACCCAATTGCCACAGCTTCTCCATGGCCAAGACCGAACTCGGAAGTAGCTTCTAAAGCGTGTCCCAACGTATGTCCGAGATTGAGACAGCGTCGCAATCCGCCTTCGCTCGGGTCGCGTCCCACGACGAACAGTTTCATCTTGATGCAACTGGTGATGATGCCACCAAGTGCGGGGTCTTCAAAATCGAGGTCTTCGCTTATGGTTTCTTCAATAATGTCCAACAGCGAACGTGGCCCCTTCTCATAATCTGTATTTTTCGCAACGGTTTCCTCGATCATCCCGTATTTGACGATCTCTCCCATCGCTGATGTCATCTGCGAT
Source organism: uncultured Candidatus Obscuribacterales bacterium (assembly GCA_964478655.1). Taxonomy (GTDB): domain Bacteria; phylum Cyanobacteriota; class Vampirovibrionia; order Obscuribacterales; family Obscuribacteraceae; genus CAYZJR01. Next base: position 63,903 of record CAYZJR010000026.1, on the reverse strand, counting down.
TTCGGCAGCGTCCCCAATATTTCTTGATCCGCTAAAACTGCTTTTGGGAAAAAGAACGTTCCTGCCAAGTTTTTTCCTGCAGGCAAATTGATAGCAGTTTTGCCACCGATTGCAGCGTCGACTTGCGCAAGCAACGAGGTAGGAACAACGACCAGGTTCAAACCGCGCAGATACGTCGAAGCGGCAAAACCAGCCAGGTCCGAAACGGAACCACCACCCAATGCCACCACAGTATCGGTGCGGTCGAAACCGCGTTGCTGCAAGTGCTCCCAAATGCGCAGCAGCCAGTCTGTCGACTTGCACGCCTCACCATCAGGAACCTCAAGCGTCGTCACTTGATAGTCTTCCGACGGCAAGTTGGAGAGCAGGTCGCGCAGCCAATGCACCGCGGTCGACGGTTGGCAAAGCACCAAAACCCTCTTGCCGGCACCAATCTGCGCCAACACACTAGACAGTTTCTGGCGCGCTCCCATTCCCACCGCCACCCGGGTTCTCACTTCCAGGTTGGTGTTCCAAAGCATCGTTATGACTGGTCCGCGATGCCGTGCTTTATGGCGCATTGTAGTCATCTATCTCAGCCTCACATTCACGAGTGGTCTGGGTGCCTAAAACTTTGTGCCAGGTTTCAAACCATCTCAAACACGCCGCCGCAACTTCAAGTTGGCAAGATGTTTATCGGAAGCTTAAAGATATATACGAGAAGAAACGACCATTAAGACGGCCTAGAACTCGCCGGCACAATCATAACTCCCATCTGTGGAGTCGCCATCCTCGACGGGAGCGCTATTCTTGGCGGCTGAATGCGGCTTCGCGTGATCTTCATGGCTCGTAAGCGCACGCAGATAAACGCGGTAGGACTGCACGGCAGCTTCAATCGCGGCGATCGTGTCTCTGCCGAAACGATCGAGAAAAGCCTCAGCCAAAACAAATGACACCATAGCTTTGCAGACCACGGACGCTGCGGCGATTGCACAAACATCAGAACGTTCATAGTGCGCTTTGTGCGCTGACATTCCAGGAAACGAAACGGAATCGAGTCCTTGCCTTATGGTTGGAATCGGCTTCATGAAGGCGCGCACGCGGAGCGGCTCTCCATTTGACATACCACCCTCAATGCCGCCTGCTCTGTTTGTTTTTCTTTTGAAAGGAACATCGGGCTTGTGCGAAGGAAAAATTGCATCATGGACGTGAGAACCAGTCATGGATGCTGCAGAAACTCCGTCTCCTATCTCTACGGCTTTTATAGCCTGAACACTCATCAAAGACTGTGCGATTCTGCCGTCGAGTCGCCTGTCCCACTGCGTGTAGCTGCCCAGCCCGATTGGAAGTCCGGTGGCCATTACTTCTATGACACCACCAAGACTGTCCCCGTCTTGCCATGTTTTCTTGATCAGCTCTTTGATCTTTTCTGTTGCCGCCTCATCCGCGCAAAACATCTCAGAAAGTGCGACACGCCGCTCCAACTCGGCAATCGAGTGCTTCGATTCGCTTGCTTTGATGTCTGCAACTTGCACGACGTGGCCGACAAGATGTATTCCAAAAAAGTCCAAGAGCTGCTGACACAGGGCACCTGCAGCGACACGTGCTGCTGTTTCGCGAGCACTCGCGCGCTCCAACACATTTCTGATATCTGTGTGCCTATACTTGACTGTTCCTGCAAGATCAGCATGACCAGGACGAAATTGAACAATGGACTTTTTCGCTAGCTGTTCTCTCACTTCTTCATCTTTGAGATCGACTGGCGTGACAGACATGACGTGACGCCAATTGTCCCAATCTCGGTTCTTTATGATCATTCCGACTGGGGCACCAGTGGTAATACCATGCCTAATTCCACCGGTGACTTCAACTTCATCGCGCTCGATCTTCTGCCGAGAGCCGCGACCATAGCCCTGTTGTCTTCTTGCAAGCTCCTTATTGATGCGCGAAACATCGATTGGCAGCCCAGCGGGGAGACCATCAACGATCACCGTCAGGCAGGAGCCGTGTGATTCACCGCATGTTAAGAAGCGCAACATAGACTTGCCGAACTCGCCTGCACAATTTATCCGAAATCAATCTCAACATCTTACAATATCTTTCTCAGTTCAAGGCATATTCGCCAATATGGACGAGGCTTTTCAACAGCAGTTCCGGATCAAATCAAGAGAATTCAAAGTGCCCTCGAAAGCGACCCTCAAGGGAAAAATTACCGTCCCAGGCGACAAATCAGTCTCGCACCGAGCTCTTATCTTCTCGGCGCTTGCAAACGGAACCTGCAAAATTACCGGTCTCTCCCCCGCCGAAGACTGCGCCAGCACCGCCCGCTGTTTGTCCGCTATGGGGCTTGTTGTAAAAACCGAAGGAAACGAGACTCAAGTCGAAAGCAAAGGTCTGGATTCACTGGTGGCTCCAGAGGCATTACTAGACGCCGGCAACAGCGGAACCACAATGCGCATACTCTCCGGACTCGTTGCCGGAAGAGAGTTTCGGTCATCATTTGACGGCGACCAATCCTTGCGAAAACGCACGATGACACGGGTGCTGTTGCCACTTTCCGAGATGGGAGCCGAGGTCATCTACGAGGGCGACAAAGCTGGATTTGCGCCTTTCACAATCTTTGGGGGTAAGCTCAAAGGCAAACACTTCAATTTGCCTGTCGCCTCAGCACAAGTGCAAACTGCGTTGCTTTTGGCAGGGCTGCAAGCGAGTGGAACGACAAGCGTGTCGACACCACAGGTGGTGCGCGACCACACCGCCAGAATGTTCAAGCATATCGGAGTCGACTGCAAGATCAAGGATTCATCAGACGGAAGCCAAATGATGTCAGTCTCGCGACTTGATAAGTCGATTGCACCGTTCAAGTTGAGCGTGCCGTCCGACATATCGTCAGCGGCATTCTTCATGGTTGCAGCGGCGTGCTTGCCAGGCTCAGACATAACTCTAAACAACGTGAGCATGAACCCGGGTCGAACCCTCATCGTAAATGTTCTTCTAAATATGGGCGCCGATGTGACGCTCGTCAAAGAGCAAGATGTGTGCGGTGAGCCGGTCGCCGATGTTCGCGTAAAATACAACGGCAGATTGAAAGGAACATCTATTACGTCGCAAGAGATTCCGAGCGGTATCGATGAGATACCGATTCTCTCGATTGCAGGCGCATTTTGCGATGGCGAATTCAAGGTTTCGGGCGCCGAAGAATTGCGTCACAAAGAGAGCGATCGGCTAAGCGGAATCTGCAAAAACCTGATTGCAGCAGGACTGGACGTAACCGAGCAGGCTGACGGCTTTGTGATTCACGGAACAGAATTCCCCCAAGGTGGCTCGCCATGGGAATCTTGCCACGACCATCGACTGGCAATGTCAGGATTGATCGCATCAGTCGTGTTCAAAAATCCAGTCGAAATCGATTCCATCGATTCGATAAAGATTTCATACCCCTCTTTCGAAAACGACCTAGCGAAGCTGCTTAACGGCTAACTTGCTCATTTCTTTTTCTTCGATGAACCTGGGCTGTTCTTCCCTGCAGAATTCTTCTTTGTCGAGTTCTCTCGCGCCGGGTCCTTCTGCGCCGAACCTTTCTGCACCAGGTCCTTTTGACTCTCCAGGTTCTTTCGAACCAAGACATGATCTGACAAACCGACTCGTACCTTGTGCGTCGTCAAAGAATCACTAAAGGCCTTGTACGTAACTCCAACCTCAGAGAAGTCCGTCTCTTTTACCTCGATCACATCAATCGGTTCCTTGCAATAAATCGAATAATGGCATGCAGCTTCCAACGCAAGACGCGTCAGTTCCGCACCATCGTCGATCACATCATAGAGCCCATACATGCAGCCGAGCGCGTAGTCTGCGCCTGTTCCTTTTGCAACAAATCGGTCATGTTCATGCACGCTCAAATTATTGGAGACACCGTAAATACTCGTTGCCGTGGCCAACAAAAAAGTATTGTAGAGACTGGCGTAGGTGTCCTTTCCAGTATCGACGAGCGTGTAATTCTTTTTGAGTTCGGCATACAAACTCAAGAAAAATGTAAATGCGTCCGCACGATTTCTGAACGGATTCTGCAGAATCGGATTCTCGGTGATATACAGATGCTCAATGACGTTGTCGAGAAGGGTATAACCGCTGCTTCCGAGGTATGCATTTTTGAGTTTAATTAGTTTGGAGTTATTGACGAGATCTGTGAAGTATTCATTACCGAACGTCGTGATGCGGTCCGCCCCCATGTAGACGCGCCCGTTTTTCTTTACCGCCACGAGAATCGTCATCAACAGACTCCTTTGTTAGCTGGTCTTGTTTCTCTTTATACCAATGGCAGTTAGAATATATGAAGTCCGTTCCGCCCGCCAGTGGCAAGGATGCGACAAAACTGCCCTAACTCTGAATTTTGCTGAGTCCTTGGATAGAATAGAAGTCATGAGAATCAGAAACAAAGCTTCAATCGCCGCATATTGTGCTTTATTGATTCCACTTGCTGTTCTGACGCAAACACCTGCACTCGGCCAGCCGATGGGGCAGCCGCAGTTCAACTCGCAGCCGCCGGCATACGGAGCGTCGTATCCGCAAAACTTTCAGCAGCAAGGCGCGCCGCAAATGCAGCAACCGCCGATGCAGCAACCAATGCAGATGCAATCGCAAATGCAACAGACCAATCCGAACGACTTGCGGCGTTGGTTTGGCCGTTACGACCAAGTTCGCCGCGACGCACAGATGACCCCGCAAGAACGCAAGAAGGCGGATGGTCTAATGTCGAAAGGACTTTCGATTTTTGTACCAGGCGAGGAGAAAGTCTCTACCCAAGCGCTTCTCTCCAAGCTTGTGGCGAAGTACAACACGGCATGCGAACAGATGAAACAGCTCGAACTCTACCCAGAAACGAAGCAACTTCATCTTGGCTATTACCGATATTTCAACGATGCGCGCGGATTGTTTTCTGATTACATCAAGGTGCAGGAGAATCCGTTAGTCAAAGACCAGAACGGTGCCGTGCTTGCAGGCGGGCTCTTGCAGCGCAAGCAGAACTTAGAGTTTTTAGATCAGAACAACAAAGCGCTTGATGGGCAGCTTCGCAATCAGCTTGGCGTTGCACCCTATCAATACTAATCGCTCGAAAAGATCCAGTCCAAAAACCCACGCGAAGAGGCGCACTAGAACGTGGCTACAACGGAATGTCCGCTTTCATCTCGTAAATTTTCAGCAGCGTATTGATGTCCCTGGCCGACAGCCTCGAATTTTCATCAGTAACCGGATACATCATGTCCGACCGTTCCTGACTATGCCCCAAGAGCCCGAGTGCGTGCCCCAGTTCGTGCGTTACAACATTCTGCAAGACAAACATTCGAATCTCGTCATCCTTGATTGCGATGAGATCGAGATTCACCTCAATTACTTGCGGTTGTACCGAGACCTTCGGACCAAGCGTTGGAATGTAAACAGGTACCGGCACTGCGCCGACAGACATGAACGACACTTTTCCCGGCGCCTTTGTTTTCCACTTAGTCACGGTGTGAGCACCGAGCGTGCAATCGTTCTCGTCGGTCTTCACACCTAGGTGGCTCCAAATGACTCGAATCCTCGCCTTGAGCGAATCTTCAACTTGCACGAAGCGGACAATACCGTTTGTGCGTTCCTCCCAATTCTCAAAACCTTTGATGCAAGCTTCGGTGAATCTTCTATCCGGGTACGGCGTAATGTAGACAGGAACCGGCATTGCCTTATACCGAAAGATCTTGTTCTTCGTCGCCTTCATCACATCCGTGTAGTAGTCCTCACTCAATTTGTCATTCTTACCTGGCGGCGGAATGCGCACAAAGTGAGGCGGAGCAGTGTTGTTTGGTGGGAACAGGTCGAGAATAACGACTGAGTTGGGTGCTTTTGCCGGCGAAAGACTGCCTGGTGAAGCAATCTGTGATGGCGAGCCAGCTGGCGGATCTGCGACGGTGGAATGATACTGAGATGCTGCAGAATCGTTCGGCGCACCCGGTTCTCCGGACAACGACGATGCGGCCCTGTCAACGCGTTCAACGAGAGAACCGCTTTGTTTCGAGCCAAACAATTTTTCTTCGAGTTTACCGACCCGATTCAGAATCGACTCGTCGGGATGAGACGAAATGCCTGCCTTTTGTTCGAGCGCGCTCATCCGGTCGGCCAAAGTGGTCACCTGCGCTAATGAACTCGATGCGACTCCAGCCAAAACAATAGACGTCGCCATTGCAATCGCGATTGTATGGACACTCTTTTTGTTCGAACGGTTCAAAAACAAACGCATTTGCACTCGACGAAGTCGACTCTATCGGCTAGCCCTCATTCGATGAACGAAGATCAACTTCATTGTAGTTCAAACAATTCAAGGAAACATTAGGGCGACCGAAAGGCGCCTTGTCAGAGTTTCATATAGCGCTCCGAAGCGAGCGTTCCGTCTCAACCGACGAAATCGGAGAGACGAGCTTTTCTGGTTGCCTTTCTCAATTTCCGAGTTGCGCGAATGCAAATTCGACGCACGTCGGCATGCGTCAACGACAGACGTGTTGCAATCTCATCGTGAGTCAATACATCGCAGCCATGAATGCCGTATCGATAGTTGATGACCGTACGCTCTTGAACGCTCAATACAGAAAGAAGGCCGTCTACTCTTTTGGTCAACAAGCCTTCTTCCGCTTTTTCTTCAGGTGTCGCTGTCTTGCGATCTTCAACAAAGTTCTCCATTGCAGCCCCGTCATCTCCGTCCGATTTGTGGCCCATGCACTGGTCCAGAGATAAAGGTGACGAATGACTTTTAAGAATCAATGTTATCTCTTCTAGAGGAACGTCCGCGGCATTGGCGAGTTCGTCGAGAGATGGCGGTCTTCCATGCATTTGATAGTATGGTTTCGCGATCTTTCGAAGCTTGCTCATTATCTCGTGCGCATGAACGGGCACACGAATCAAACGCGATTTGTTCGACAGTGCACGAGTAATGCTTTGCCTTATCCACCATGTTGCGTATGTGGAGAAGCGCACTCCCCGCGAACCATCAAACTTTGCCGCCGCTTGCAGCAAGCCGAGGTTTCCTTCTTGAATGAGATCTTCAAGATCCATGCCTCTATTCATATATTTCTTCGCGATGCTTATCACAAGTCGAAGATTCGAACGCACCAGTCGATTGAAACACTGCTCATCGCCGGCCTTTACCCCGCGCGCCAACTCTATCTCTTCACTGCCCGAGAGTAGTGCATTTTTCGAGACTATAGAGAAGTACCACTTAAGAATACGTTCGTCATTTGCGGATGCGCGATCGTCGATGTCGATAAATCGCTCATCACTGCCACTTGTACGTTCATCGTTTCTTGCAAAACGCTCACGCTCATCGTTTCCCACGAAGGAAAAATCGCTGTCAACCGAGTCGACTTCAGGCGAGACGGTTGCGGATCCTGATTGCTTGAAGAACGGCACGGATTCCGAGTCTGTATCGAACATCCGCTGTCCCCAATTAGATTCACTCTCCTCTTTTTGCGATTGAAACGAGAGCGGTTGAATCAACAACGTTGTTAGATCAAATCCGTTCTCATAACTTGGTGTAATCATTGTTTTCTGGCTCCCTGTACGCATGTTGAGGCTATCTCGTGCCAACAAAACACGAGATGTCTCTATTGCGATCTTGCATGTGACTCCAGACAAAACAGCCAACCATGGCTGCTCGTCGTGAAGATCAAATCAGACAAGACACAACCCTTGACGAAACGGAGAAGCGCCGGAATTAGGAGCAAGGCTAAAGCGAGACTGGTACCGCGAACGGTGCGAGGCCGGCTTCAGTCCTGTTCGAAGGCCGGTTGTTGCTCCTTCGAACTCGCCTCGAGATTTATTTTTATTTGCCGAAGTTTAGTTGCTGGACATAGGTGAAGGACTCCGAGCACACTAAATGCATTTGCATTAGTTAATACCATTATAGGCTCATCTGTGAAAAACAAAAGCCTGCGATCACATATAAACGTTCCGCCCAATTCAATCAAGAGCCAGGCAACAAAAGCGTTTACGCATGCAACCAAACGTAACCACGATCACAAAAATTCCCGCATTCTTAACAATGTGGATCCAATTTCAACTCATCGATAACTTCGTCGATGAACTCAGTCAATTTAAATTGAACCGCATCGTAGATGCGCACCAGCTCTTTGGAAAGACAGAAGAACTCAGCGCCTGTCGTTTCGTCATAACTCATGCTCAGCAAACCACTCAATGGATCTTCCATTTCTTCCAATTGAGTTTCGATCTGTTGTATTCCGATATTGCAGAAGATGTTTCGCTGAGCCAGGGCTGTTCCTGTCACGCAAACGAGTTGTCCGGCCTCATCAACACGCCCCCATGTTCCGGACAAAAATCTGTATTCGGGTGGAGCAGTTTCCGAACGTCTGAAGTTCGGCGCCCACAATAGTGAGATTTGAGGAAATTTGTTTTTCTTCTCGACCAACGCCGAGAGGTCTTCTTGCCTGTAGCCCAACAGCTCTCGGTTCAGCCACAGAAGCCGATCTTCAGGAAGCTGCCCGCGCAATGAACGCAGTGCTAACAATAAGGCATCAGAGACCTTAAGCTCTCGCCTATTCAACTGAGTACGAATTTGTTTCAGTTGTGTATACAGCATCGAATATCTATTCAATTTTATCGGCTTCTTACACTATAAACTCTGGCGTAAGATGTTGCTTTAAAACCGAAGGTTCCCGCGCGACTAATAATTGCGAACGTGCCAGAAACGGGAGCTGTGGCTATCGTGCCTGCAGGGACTTCACAGCAGGGCTGTTTGCGACTTGAGTGAGCGTGGTCGTCAACCTTTTGAAGAGTTCGTCCATTTCACTATCGGTAATAGTCAATGGAGGCGTAATCATCACGTGATCGCCCGCTGCACCGGGCAAGAAACCTGAGCCCGGGTACACCAAAAGTCCATTTGCAAAAGCTGTTTTTGTGATTTCCATGCTCAACCGCGTGGACGGATCAAAGGGCGCCTTGGTCGTGCGGTCCTTCACGAACTCGATTCCGGACATGAAGCCTCTGCCCCGAATATCACCTACAAAATCGAACGATCGCAATGCATTCAAGCGTTCAAAAAAGTCCTTTTCGCGACTGGCGACGCTTTCGGTCAACTTGTGCTTCTGAATGTAGCGCAGTACCGCCAAACCGCCCGCGGCAGAAGTCGGGTGCCCACTATAAGTGAATCCGTGCTCGAAAACCCCGCTTCCGTTTTCAAACCCCTCGGCTATTTTTTCCGACGCGACAACGGCGCCCAAGGGCACATATCCCGCGGAAAGCCCCTTACCCAAGACAGCGATATCGCTTTCTACGCCCCAAAGATCCGTGCCAAAGTGACGACCCACTCGACCCAGACCGGTCATCACTTCGTCAGAGATAAGCAAAACACCGTGCTCTGTGCAGATCTCACGAATGCGCTTCCAGTATCCTTCATGTGGAGTCACCGCGCCGAGTGTCGCACCGACAATTGGTGCCGCCATAAACGCCATCACATTTTCGGCGCCAAGCTTTTCGAGCGCCTTCTCAAGCTCATTTGCAAGATTGATGGAACATTCGCGACTGTTGCACACGCCCGCAGCATCGCAATGGCAGCGATAAGGATACGGTGTCTCAATGTGCGTTTTGTCGACTAGTTTCGCTTGCGGTCCGAGCGGATCGACAAGCAAAGACAATTCATCGGGGCCGAGATCAGGATACAGAATCGGCAAATACGGTTTGCGCCGAGCTGGATGCCCAGTGGCGTTCATGGCACCTAGAGTGCTTCCGTGGTAACTCTGCCAGCGAGTGAGAAGATATCTGCGCTTTGGTTGTCCGATTTCAACAAAATACGAGCGAGCCATTTTGATTGCAGTTTCAATGGCTTCAGAACCACCGCTGGTTAAGTACACGCGCTCTCGCGACGTTTGTATCTTGCGTCCGGTAATCTCAGAGCAAGACTCAGCACGAAGCAACGCAATGTGCTCAGCCAAAGCCATTGCCGGCTCCGATACGAACTGTGAAGTGTGCGCAAACGCAACTTTCGAAAGCTGATCGCGAATCGCTTCGCTTACTTCCTCGACTCCGTGCCCAATGTTTGAGGCTACTGCTCCGCTGCAACCATCGAGATATTCATTGCCGTCAGTGTCGCGAATCCACACTCCGTGAGCCGACTCGACAGTCGGATAGTTCCTTTTCAAATTACGGTGAAAGAAGTTGGACATTGCTTTTGCAAACCTGGCGCCCGTCTGCGATGAAGCACATTATACGTGGGTCGCAAGACTTCGGCGCGACGCTGCAAACATGAAATTTATGGGGAAAGCGCGCCCCTTAACAAATCTTATGGTAGCTTATGAGTAGCATAAACCCAGGCCCATTCAGACGATCAGCCTAGTGCATATACAAAAGAAGTGCACTGTTAGCATCGGAGAAACCAATGGACGAGCGGCTAAAAGAACTTGCAAAGGTTCGCTATTGTCAGGAAGAGTTTCTGCGGACGCTGTTCGAGTTGGCCCTGGAAGAACAATGGTTCGATCTACAACACTTGATTCAACACGACATGGCAAAGGCGATCATCGCCGATTATTCCTATGAACTCGGCAAGGGATATCTAAACCAGGACGTCTTTTTTAGCTGCTGGGAAGAAGTGATAGAGGTTGGCTGGAATGAGTTTTGCAGTCACACTGGTCTTTCCAGAGACAAAGTAAATAATGCGCTGGAGCGTTGCCGCGAAGGTTCTTAGAAGACTTTCGACATGCGACGCATGATCTTGCGATCCGTGATCACTAAAGCTAGAAACTGTCGTATCTAACAACGCACGCGATACCGCCAGGAAATTTCCCATTGGTTGTAGCCTGGTGCATCAACTCAGACGCAAGCGACCAAACCCCAGGGTTGTCGGCGACAAATTCGAGGTCGACACGCTCTGATGGTCCGACGGAAATAGTGTCTCTCAGAACATGGGGCTCTAGCGGATCGCCCCCGTTTATGCCGGATACGCTGAACCGATGTCCGGTTAGATGGAGAGGAACAGCCTCCTGCCCTGCGTTTATTACACGTAGTCTGACTCGTTCACCGCGCTTCAATTCGAGTGGCGGAATTGACGGTGCTGATTGCCCGTTAACTATATAGTACGTCGGCAACGCAGACGAAGCGGCAGCACTCGCCCCGCCGGACGCACCTGCGCCTGTACCGGCGCCTGGGCTGCCGGCCGGCACCGTCGACGATGTCACACTCTTCACTACCGACGGTGCGCGAATACTACCAAGAAGGAAGACGATGTCTTTATCAACCTGCTTCGAAACAAGCTTGGGATCAACAATTAGCGCTCCATACATACCGTTCAATTTTTGATCTTGATGAATGACTTGCGGATGATACCAGTATGTTCCTGGCTGCATTGCCTGAAACTGATATGCATAAGATTCGCCCGGCTTCACGAGCCCCTGGTCCTTCTTCGGCAGTCCATCGACATTATGCGGCGCGATCAATCCATGCAGGTGCAAACTGGTTGGCACCTTGAGTTGATTATGCAAAACAATCCTGACGATCTCACCCTCTTGCACTCTAATCGGCGGGCCCGGCAACCTGCCGTTATATGTCATGCAGTTGACTTTGACACCGCTGACGATTTCACACATCGCCTCTCTGGCAAACAGGTGCATCTCGTGAATCTTGCCTTGCTGAGACATTGTTTCGCGCAACTGATTCATTTGAGAATTGGCGTCGTTGATCGTGGACTTGATCTCGTTCATCTCCTGCTTCATGCTGTCTAATTCTTGCTTTTCTTTCTCTTGCTCTTCGCGAAGACTGCCCATCATCTCGAGCTGCGCCAGAGCTGGCGAAAGCGATAATGGCGCCAAAGGCAAAGCAGCAAAAATGAATGCCGAAACAAAAGCAACGCCGAGTTTTTGCTTATGGCAGAAGTGCATGTTCAATCCAAATCCCGCTAGCTAAATATTAGTGCCTTGCTTCTGGTTCTCTAACGACCGCCACCGAACACGTAGCATGCAGCGCCACCGCCTTCGAGACGCTTCCCAAAAGGAAGTGCTGGACGGCCCCATGACCCAAGGCTCCGACAATGATGAGATCAGCTTCGATGTGATTTGCCACCGAATTTAGTTCCGTTGCAGGGTCGCCCGACTTGAGCGACACCTCGACGTTCTTCACGCCAAGTTTATCTAGCTGATTTTTGGCAGTGGCGAGAAAAGTTTCGCCTTCCAACATCATCTTTTCTTGCAGAGCGCCGATAAACGTTACTGGCGATACCAAAGTCAAAATCGGCGCGACTGATACAACGTTCACTAAATGCACTGAAGCTTTTTCTAACGCAAAATGTTTCGTCGCCATTTCAAGAGCATGAGCAGACGCCTGAGACCCATCAACACCAATAACCACGCGAAGCGGGCCGGAGTGATGTCTCGCTTCGTGCAACAACACAATCGTTCCTTTGCCGTGCTTGGCGACATTCAATGACACGCTGCGGGCAAAGAGCTGATGAAGCTTAGAGTGTTGTTGAGGGGTCATCGCAGTGATGTCGAAGTTGTCATCTTTCGCGACGGTCTCAATCATCAACGCCGTGGGGCCTGAGACGATTTCTAAGTCAACGTTCTTGCACAAAGGCTTCAACTCATTCTTGATTTCGTACAGAATGCTGTGCGCCTTTTTCTCGATCTGGTTCGACCAGTCCTCCGGAAAGTCCGCCATGCTCGACAACATGCTTTCGTACGAAGGAAGCTCTTCTTTCACAAACAACAGCCGAACATCGGCGCCAGAGAGCGGCAAGACACGGCTCATCTGTTGGACGAGTCCTTCGTTTTTGTGAGTCACGTCGATGGGCACCAATATTTTCACTTTGGACATCCTCTTGTTGGAGCTCTCGTATTCCCAAGCGCTTGTTGCATCGTGCGGCACCGAAGTTAAAGGATTCACCATGCCAGTTGTAATGACATTCGGCTTCGCTGCGGGTTCCGACCGGTACATTATAGAGCGTGTTCATGGCAGCACGGATTTATTGTAGAATTAACAGGTCTGTGGCTTAAAAGCCGCATACTGTCGCGTTTCTCTTAGGTCACGGAAGCAAAAATGATCGAACGTTACACAAGACCGGAAATGGGTGCAATCTGGTCTGATGAAGCCAAATTTCAGACTTGGCTGGAAGTTGAAATCGCTGTTTGCGAGGCGCAAGCTCAACTGGGCAGAATCCCGCCGGAAGCTGTTGTCGAGATAAAGAAGAAGGCAAAGTTCGACGTTGAGCGCATCAAAGAAATTGAGGAAGAGGTCAAGCACGACGTAATTGCGTTTTTGACAAACGTGAACGAAAACGTGGGTGAGACATCACGATTCATTCACATGGGGCTGACAAGCTCAGATGTAATTGACACCGCTTTGGCGCTCCAAATTCGCAAAGCCGGCGCCATGATCAAAAAGGAACTGCAAAATCTTCACGACGCCATTTTGCTGCAAGTAAAAAAGCACAAACACACGGTCACGATTGGGAGATCGCATGGAATTCACGCAGAGCCCACAACTTTTGGATTCAAATTAGCAGTTTGGCTGGAAGAAGTTAGACGACATCTAATTCGTTTAGATCAAGCCATCGAGATGATTTCGGTTGGACAAATGAGCGGCCCGGTTGGAACATTTGCAAACATCTCACCAGATGTTGAAGAGTTGACTTGCAAAAATTTGCAATTGGAACCAGCACCGGTATCAACGCAAATCATCCAGCGAGATCGGCATGCGCAGTTCATTTTCACGCTAGCGTTAATCGGAAGCAGTTTGGACAAATTCGCAACAGAGATTCGCCACCTTCAAAAAACCGATTTGCTCGAAGCGGAAGAACCGTTTAAGGAAGGACAAAAAGGGTCTTCTGCAATGCCGCACAAACGCAACCCGGTTGGCTGCGAAAACATCTCCGGCCTAGCGCGTGTATTGCGAGCGAACTCTATTGCAGCGCTGGAAAACATTCCGCTTTGGCACGAACGCGATATTAGCCACAGCTCGGTAGAACGAATTATCCTGCCGGACTCAACGATTCTTCTGCACTACATGCTCGTGCGTTTCACATCGATCGTGAAAGATCTCGTCGTATACCCGGAAAACATGAAGAACAACATGGATGTGTTCGGTGGTGTGATCTTCTCTCAAGCCGTGATGCTGAAACTGATCGACAAAGGTCTGAGCAGAGAGGATGCTTACAAGCTGGTTCAATCCAACGCCATGAAAGCATGGAACAAAGGCGACGGAAACTTCCGCCACAACCTGCTTAACGACAGTGCTGTCCTCGAACATTTAACGAAAGAAGAAGTCGAAGAGTGTCTTGATGCAAATCGCTATTTGAAGAATGTCGATCGCATCTTCACCAGATTGGGAGTTTAGAAATGAGCATCGATGTCTCGGAAAAGGTCGCTGGCATCCTTGTTCCGGTGTTCGCATTGCGAAGAGACGTTGATCTCGGCATTGGTGACACACAATGCGTAATTGAAGCAATCGACTTTTGCGCTCGCAACAAAATCGGTGTACTGCAAATTCTGCCGATTAACGAAACGGGTGGTGACAACAGCCCTTACAATGCCATTAGTTCAGTGGCATTAGACCCGGTGCTGCTCACCATGTCACCGGCTATGGTGCCAGGACTAACAGATGCCGATTTGAGTGAACTCGCACCCGAATCTATCGTCGCTGAGTTAAACGAAGGCCCCGTGCACTATGCACGAGTGAAGGAATTGAAAACCAAGCTCTTAGAAAGAGCATTCGATCGGTTTGAGAAAGAGAACATTGCTTCGACAGCGAAACCTGCAGCGAACCCAAAAGCAGTGGAAGATTTCGAAGCGTTCAAACTGCACGAGAAGAACTGGTTGAACGACTACACGATGTTTAGAGTGCTCGTCGATGAGCACGATGGAAACGCCTGTTGGACACATTGGGCGAAAGAACTTCAACTGCCTGCCGATGCAGAAAAATGGGCTTCTCAAAACAGTGAAAAAGAACGCCTAGCAAGGCGGCGAGCCTTTTGGGCCTATGTCCAATGGGTGGCCTTTACTCAATGGCGAACGGTCAAAAAAGAAGCTGACAAGAATTCCGTTAAGCTGATGGGTGATATCCCATTTGGTGTCAGCCGATATAGCGCAGACGTTTGGGCGGATCGCGAGCTCTTTGACGTGGAATGGTCTGGTGGAGCGCCTCCTGAGCGCCTGTTTCAAGGCGACAAATTCACACAGATGTGGGGACAAAATTGGGGAATTCCAATCTATCGTTGGAAGAAACATTTTGAACAGAAGTTTGAATGGTGGCGACAACGAGTCAGCCATGTAGTCGAGATCTTCCCGATATTTCGCATCGATCATGTGCTCGGCTTTTTCAGAGTCTATTCGTTTCCATGGATTCCTGAACGTAATGAAGAGTTTGCGGACCTAACCGAAGAGGAGGCCGAAGAGCTTACTGGAGGCGATCTTCCACAGTTTCTTCCGCGCCCGGATGAACCAAAGAAGAATGCGGATGCAAATTGCAAGGAAGGAAAAATACTTCTCCAAAACATTTTGCAAGACGCCGATCAAGTTGCTGTTGTCGCCGAAGACTTAGGTATGGTGCCATCCTACGTAAGACCGCTTCTCAAGGAAATGGGAATCGCCGGTTTTACAATTCCACTTTTCGCTGACGAATTTGGACCAGCATTCAAACCAAAAGATACGATTCCAGCTTTGACCCTTGCTACCTATGCAACGCATGATCATCAGCCACTGGTGACGTTCTACGACAATTTGGTCGTGTGGTGGCATGGGCCGGACGGGCACAACGGTTGGCAGGAAATGCAACGGCTGATGAAGTTTCTTGGACTCGACGCAAACAATCCGCCTCTTGAATTTACGCCCGAGGTGCACCACGCATTTCTCAAGGCTTTGCTCGAATCGAAGGCTTGGCTTTGCGTTTTGATGATCACCGATCTACTGGGGACGAAAGTGAGGTTCAACGAGCCCGGCATGAGTGGAGAGTCTTGTTGGAGTCAAAGGCTCGACAGAAGGCTGGCAGATTACGAATCAAACCCAGATTATGGGCAGCCGATAAAGTGGTTCTGCAAACTAATTGAGAAGACAGATCGAGAACCCAAAGCTCTCGCTTGTCATTAGGCTCTTACAAATTGCTTCTCGGTGGTTTAGTATTTCTATCGTTGTTTAAATGTCGGGGAAGAAAGGAAACAGTCGCTCATTCATGCTTCCAGCTTTGCTAATCAGAGCAGGCATCGATCACGTTCGGCACAGTGACGAACTGAAGGACTCGAACCCCTATTCACGCTGCGAAGAAGCGCTCAGGGTCTGTCAAGAACTCTGGGAGGAACTGATCGGCAAGCCGGACCCTGCCATCCTAGAGCCGGCCATCGTTACCGCCTATTGGGAAGAGTTTTTCCACGCCGAAGACCCGCACGCAGACGAGCGTGAGTGGCGAGAAGGTTTGACCAAGCGCTCCGGGCAATACGACTCCTTCGAAGAGTGGGCAGAGTGGTTCAAAGGCAGCTACGCCAAGGTTTACAAAGAAAACAACATCTGGACAAGCGTCTTGATGACTTCGTGGGCGCACACGCACCAATACGAACTCACCTATCAGGGCGACACTTGGGATTTCAAACCATCAAAATCATACCTACCGTCCTCGCAGATGTGGCGCCTAGAGCCGCATTTAGCCACGGTCTCGGAAGTTTTGCGTGAAGCATGGCAAGACGAGGTCAGACACTACGATGAGGATGGATTCCAGATTCACGAAGAAACCATCCCCTATTACGGCCACGCCGAGTGCCTCGGCTTCGACATGAAGAAGTACACCATCTCTTGGCCGGCACGCGCACAACGTCCGCGCGAGGAGCTGTCGGTAGGCGACATGGTTGCCGATATCGTCGTTCCCGTCGGCGATTCATGGTATCGACATCTCGACAACATTATCTTTGCCCACGACTACGTGGACATCACTTCTCTGATAAACAGAGCCCAATACGTCTTTGGAAGCAGACGCCGCTTGCTGAAACTTACTGCAGACAACGGCTGGAACAAAGCCAAACTACAAGCTTCAGCAGAAGGCTGGCTCGTGCAAGACATCGAAGACAAGCCAGAAGAAGCCGTCAATATCTAGGCTTCCGCAAGCAACCGCTTCAAATCAACGTTGATTCTCGCGCTTTATGGTTGACCAGAGGCGAGGATACATATCCGGCGTCAGCTTCGATTTTTCTATAACCAGCACCGCATGTTCCTTACCCAGAATCTTGCTATCAGGCAAAATCGTCTCTTTCAGCGTTCCACCAAACTTTTCAATTGAGCCAGCAATAGCCTTCATATCTTCATTCATTTGCCTGACTGTCTTTTGGGCCAAGAGACTGCCGCCAACTTTCAAAAATGGCAACGCCAACTCAGCTATCATCGGCAATGAGCCCACGGCTCTCGCCGTTGCAAAATCGAACATGCCTCTGAAACTCTCGGCTCTGGCGAGTTCTTCAGCACGGTCGACTCTTACTGCGACTCGTCCGGCGAGCCCATCGACCGCATCTATGACTGATTGAAGAAAACGCGCCTTCTTGCCAATCGGCTCCACAAGCGCCACTTCTAGCTGCGGCAGCGCAATCGCCAGCACCAGCCCAGGAAATCCCGCGCCAGAACCAATGTCAATCAGCCGCACCTGGCTCCCCGCTGCCAAAATCGGCTGCACCAGCGTCAAAGAATCCAACACATGATCTGCCAAAACAGTCGCCTGGTCAGCGCGCGCTACAAGATTCGTGTGCTGGTTGTAATCGAACAGAAGTTGCCAAAAGTCGTGAATACGGGCAAGGCGCCCGTCACAGAGTTCACAACCAAGACTTTTGGCGTCTTCTTGAAGCTTGGCAAGGGTAATCTCTTCAGGTTCCAAGGGCATTTGTATCTTTTGAGCTGTGAATTAGCTGTCAGTAGTCTGCAATAAAGTACTTATCTTCAAATTTCTTGTGAAAATATATCTATTGCTCTATTGAGCATGAGTAGTCCGGGAATAATGATCCCAAGACACGAGCCGAAAGTGTCGATGATTTAGGCACCTAGGTCATTAAAATCTCCAAACCAGGCGGTTCTTAGTATCCGGAGTTATGAACCCACGCGAGATTCGAACTGATGTTGTAGAGCGAGGCGACTCCAAGGCGCGCCTCGATTTAGAATCGCGCGTCTTGTCAGCAGCACTAAAACAGAGCTTTGAGCGCGGGGACGTAGAAGGGGTCAGCCTCGCGCACCGCCAGCTATTTTTATTGCTCAAGTCCGGGCACAAACCAGACCTTGGCAATGGCGACGCCAAGAAGCGGCTGAGTTCAGAAAACATCACAATTCCGAGCGCCGACAGCGATTCGTCTTCAGAAACATCAACAGAGCCTGAAGAGAATCAGGGCAGAACGGACAGTAGTGAAGCCGAAGCCGACGATGAGGAGAAATCGGACACGAAAGGCGCAGAGTCTGCCGAGCCTGCTGACGCCGACGCAGCTGAAGTGGAGCCCGCAGCAGCGGCGACGGACAAGAAAGAAGAGCAAGAAGTGCCAGGTTCGAGCGAACCTGGAGCAGCGCCTCCGGAAGCCGCTGCCGAACCAACAGCTCAGGAGTACAACACCTCGAGCGTAGAGACGTTGCCGCCGACACCAGTGCAGGCGCTCGCACCGCCTCCGGCGCAGATGCTCTCGAATCGGCGCAGAACTGAGGAATTCGTTGAGCCGCCGCCCAACCCATGGCTGCAAATTGGCCCCAATGAGGGGTTTGCCTCTCAAGTCACCACGCCGCTTGCGGTCTACGAATTGTTGGACGTTGCGCAGGTTTCATCGTTTGAAGAGATTCACCGAAATTTCCTACGCAAAGTGCGCGCGTTGCTGATTCAAGAGGCAAAAATTACTGACCGCAAAGAACGGTTTCAGGCGCTGCGCAAGCTGCAGTTCTTGTGGATCGCGCACGACATTTTGACTGATCCGGTAACGCGCACGGATTGCGACTTGCGAGCAATTGGTCTTCGAGGAATTCTCGATGAGATCATTCCGCAGGCTCCGGAAGACGCCAGTCAGGGTGGTCCTTCCAACCGCACTCCATTGCGAATTGGAGAGCTTCTGTTGTGCGCTGGATTGCTCGAACCAACCGAATTGGAAATCGCAGCAGACATGCACAAAGCGATGCCGGAAATGATGTTCGGCGCATTTCTTGTGAAGCAGGAGTTCATCGAAGAAGACGATCTCAACACCGTGTTGCTTGGGCAAAAGCTTTTGCGCTCTGGCGTGATTACGGTTGTTCAGTTTCAAACAGCGATGGAAATGAAGCGCAAGGAAGGAAAAGATCTCGCGGACAGCCTAGTCAGTCTTGGCTATGTCAGCCAACGCGAAATCTATGCAGCAACAGCATCTACACAGTTCGGAGTCAACCCCGGACCCCCGCCCGAACGCATTGAAATTGTCAGTCAAACATCCGATGGAAAAGAAGCGCCCGTAACATCACTGGAGTTGGGAAACGCCGCTCCAAGCTGGAAAGATCAGCTTGATTGGAGCGAACCGGAGCGAGTGCATCTACCTTCTGTCGAGCCGATGACGCCACCACCGCCGCCACCACAGAAAACCATGGGTTCGGTGCTAATCGATGGAGTCACAGATTTTGCCGAAAGCGAACCGGCTTCCGGAGCAGGAGGAAAATCGTCGCTGAGATCGCTTATTGCGGGCATTCAGGCGGAATTGACGGCGCTCGACATTTCGGCGCTGACTGATGACGAAGAAGGACAAGCAGCGCGAACCGCGGATGACACCACTGCCCCAACCGCTGAAGCGAAGGCTGAAGCCTCGGAAGGAAGTACGGAAGAAGTTACGAGCATCACCATTGATGCCGTTGGTGAAGCCTCCGGTGAGTTGTCGACCGGAAACTCTGAAAGTTCCACCGGCTTGAACGCGCACAATGCATCGGACTCGACAGCTGAATCGCAAATTTCCTCAGCTGATGACTCTCACCTCGATCATGAAGTCGGCACCGCCAGCGGAGACAGCTTTTCTGCGATAACGAGCCCTAATCTCAAAGCGCGCGATGATGCGCGAGTAACCCTCAGAGAACCAGATTCGATCGAATCCTCTTCCGACGAGCATTCGATGAGCGATGCCGAATTGCTGAGGGTGAGCCAGGCTCAGAAGATAACCGATCCTGACTTGCCGGTTGCCGAAGTGCCTAGAAGCTCCATTAAAACCTCAGAACGACCGAAATTGGACATCGACTTCGAACTGGAATCGGAAAAAATCACCAAGGCTCGAGAAGCGCGTGCCACAGCAGGACTCGAGGCAACTGATTCAACCAAGAGCGCGGAGAACGACCCTAAGGATACCGACGGCTCCGCAAACGTTACCGCCATCACATCTGATACCACTGCCAGGAGTGAACGAAACACATCTGAAGAAACATTCGACGCACATCCTCCTCATACAGACAAATCAGCTGCTCCGTCTACGACAAGCGGTTCCCCATCTCAGTCACAATCTCGCGAAACACAAGAATCAACCGGCAAGATTCGCGTCGACAGACCTCACGTTCGAACCGACGATTCGGAATGGCAAGTCTTCCCCCCAAAAGACGCTGAGAAAGGCGCAGCAGACGCCACAGACAACTTCGAACCACCGCATGACGAGACTGAGCACGCCATCACTGAAGACATCGCTGCCGACGAACGTTCCGCGCCGTCAACAACCACCACTTCGTTCCCTGATCCAACGCTCGATGCACCGCCACCACATGCGACACTAGACGAGAAAGCATCAGATGACGATTCCACCACCTCATCAGATGAAAATTCAGACCCAGACTCCGAGCGCTCCATCTCGGAAACGGATGCAGGCAAATCAGGCAACCGTCATAAGCGCAAGAATGTTTAGATTATTGCGTTTTCTCTTAGCGTCAAAGACTGGTACAGACGAAGCACAACAGACAACTGTTCGCCAATCAATCGAACGACTTTTTGGTCACCGGGTTTAAAACCTTGATGCGGATATGGAATCACGACCAATAAGCCTAGGCGCATTCCTGAGAGGTCTATGGGTTGCGTCAAAGCGTTGTCGGGCATGAATGCGCCTTTTCCCACCTCTTCTCTCAGTGGCGGCAGTCCAAGCTGTAAAGCAACCTTTGCCACGTAAGATTTGAGTGACTGTTGTTGCGCATCCTTGGCAGCATCCAACTTCAAAACCGATGACGAGCCTTGGTTGACGACTATCGCGCAAGATTGGTAACTCAAGACGGAGTTCAAGAGAGCAAACAGTTTCTCAGAGATAATGTCGATATCGAGAATGTCATCTCCAATTTTTCGCACCTCATCAACAATGGTGGCTTCAAACAAAAGGCGTTCCAACAATTGATTGAGTCTGCCATTAATCTCTTCAGGAGTGGGGCTCTTTCCCACCTCCCCAATCAGTCTCAAGCGCGGCTGCAGAGTTGATTCCTCAAGCATTTCGCGAACCGCCTTCAACAGACTCGGAAATCCCGGCTCTTTCGGAATGTAGCGATCGGCGCCTGATTTCATTCCCCAAAATCGGTCGATTGATCCATCAAGTTTGGTCAAGAGAATAATCGGCGTCGACGACAGTTCGGGATCGCTCTTCACCAGCCGGCAGAGCTGATAGCCATTAATGCCTGACATGACCACGTCGGAAATGATGAGGTCCGGCAGCTCGTTGTAAGCGCGAGCCAGCCCTTCGGCCCCATGCCGCGCCTCAAGCACGACGTATTCCTCAGATTCCAACGTTCTTTTGATCGTCAGAAGCTGGGTTGGACTGTCTTCAACTAGAAGAATTCTGTAGCTCACGACTGTTTCCTTTCGTCTGTTTTCAAGCCAATCTCCAGCCTCTTCGGTGAAGGGATTCCAGACTCCGGTCTTCCTTTTACCATTATATGAGTATAAGGAAAACTCTACTAATATATTTGCTGAGCCGGGTTGACAAGAGACGCTGAGTGTTCTTTGATCGAAAGTGGAGGCATTGTCGGCAGCACGTTCCATTTATTGGGGCGGGAGGATTTTCAAGTTCGTAGTTCTTGAGTTTCTCTCGTCGCGGGAGGAAGCTGGTGACTCGACCCGCAGAATATTTTTTGGCTGCAAGAGAAGATCTTGATGTCGAATCCATAAAACAGTTCGCCACGCATGAGCATCATCTTGTGCGAGCGCGCATTTGCGAACATCCGCTCACGCCTGAAGATGTCCTTACTTGGCTGAGCGAAGACCCAGATGTGGACGTGCGAATCGCATTGTGTGAGCGCGCATCGCTTCCCATCCACATTCTCGATCGATTGATAGTCGACGACAACGTGGACGTGCGGTACAGCTTGGCCGAGAGTCCAAAGACTCCTGATGAGTACCTAGAACGACTGCTCGATGACGAAAATCCTTACGTGTGCCACAGAGCCAATACTAGTCTATCTAGACGTTTCAACGCTTCTGCACAGATGCAAAACGGGACATATGGAACATCAGGGCCGCATAGCATCGACAAGAAAATGGCTTAATGTGAGCATCGACAAAAACTCAAAATCTGAGTATTGCAGTTAGTGCTTTGTTGAGTGCGGTTGCGGTGGGTTCAGTGGCGGTGCAGACTCTGTATGCAGCTCTATGCTTTTGTGCTTCCGCTGTCTTGGATAGCGCTTCGTATAACGTTATCGCGAGAGCTTCAGCCTGCGCCGGAGGCATGTCATAACTCGGCAGATCCTTTAGCGACGTTGCTTGTGTCGGAAGATTGAACTCATAATACTTCGTCCTTTTGTAGTTTTCGAATGCGAGGTTCCAATCCCCTTTAGAAGCATAGTGCGCAGCAACAAACATGAATGGAAGCGACGATGATGGATTTGCCCAACTTGCAATCTTCACATTTCGGAGGGCATTCTCTGAATCACCAAATGCATAAAGCGCCTTTGCAAACGCGATTCGCCCTTCGAAATTGGTAGGTGTCAAGTGAATTGCCTCGTTCGCATCCTGCATAGCTGCTTTGTAATTGCCCAGGACGCCACGCACAAAAGCTCTCTCGACAAATGCATTTGCCAGGTACAAATCTTTCTCAATTGCATTTGAAAGTTCCTTTTCCCTTACCTTCAATTGGGCGAGATCAGGTTCGTCTTGAATAAAGAGCAATTCCTGATTCGCTTTCTTGGCGGAGGACTCCACTTTCGCGAGTTCGTCCAGGTTGCGCTCCAATAGTTTGCCCTGATCGTAGATGAGCGGCGGCAACTCATACTCGAGCGAAACGTTGTCATCCAAATTGATGCCACCACCGGCGGTTGTGGACAGATTTTGACAGAGCCGATTCACTGCTTGCGGATCGGCCTTGCAAGTTGCCAAAAATTCTTCAGCGGTTGAAATTCCGACTTTCAATAACTCCCGCCGCACCCTATCTTCAAGAATACGCTTTCTCACTTGCTCTGGCGATATCTGAGAGTCGCCTGCAAACCCCACAAGTATGATTTCGCCTGCACGTTCCGGTCTGAAAATGTAGACATTTGGAAACACACTGGCGAAGGTTCGACACAGCACACCTAAATATTTGGTATCGATGGCGTATAGCTGAACCCATTGGCAGAAGACGCCCTTATCGGAAAGTCTAGATTTTGCCAGCTGCCAAAACTCTTTGCTGTAAAGATCTGTGGCGCCGCTTACCCAAGGTTCCGCAGGCTGCGAGACTATCGCATCATATCTTTGCGTCGATTCGGCCAGTACGTTTCTGCCATCTGCAACTCGCAGGGAGACCTTTGGTGCACGTAGCACACGATCATTGATAAGAGTAAAGAAGTTCGATGCGTCGACGACCGCCGGCTCTAATTCAGCCACCGTCACATGCTGCACTTGGGGACTGACTACAATTGAGTGAAGGGTTGCGCCTGTTCCTAACCCAATCAACAACACATTGTCGAGCTTGGGCGCCAAGATTGTAGGAATCGCGCCTAACAAGATCTGTGTGGGCCAATCACTCGCCGGTGTCGGTTTGCTCGGGTCAAGCGGTAGCGAGGCCTCCGTTTTTCCGTCGTTCTTCAGGTAAGTGAGGTTGACGTCCGGTCTTATTCCGGCCATTACTGTGCAGTTTTGTCCTTCGCGATAAAAGGTGATCTTTTCGCCAGGATTGTACTGTCCAAGAACCTCAGAACCCTTCTTCAACGCAGGATCAACAAACGCATAACCTGCTCTTGCCAGCTCATACATTTTCACCGGACCTGCAAACACCAAAGGTGGAACAAAGTAGATTCCCGAAAGTAAGATCATTGCTACCGCAATTAGTGCCTTGAGCGCGGAAACCTTTTCGCGCGGCACAAAAAATGCACTCAAAATGCAAAGTGCAAGTAACACCAACGCGGTAATCTGGAGACTCGTGTGAATTCCACTTTCAGTGGTCGAGGCGAAGTGCGGAATGGCAACAAAGCCAGCGATCAAAGGACCACAGACAGAACCAACAACACTAACTGCATAGAGCTTACCGGCCTGGTCTGCGACTGAGCCCGCACTTTCTTTCAAGCGCCCAATCAATAGAGGAAAAATGACACCCAGAAAAATTGCGGGCAATGTCGCAGCAAGAGCAACCACACTGATTCTCGAAGCCAGCATCGCGTAAAAACTGCTGACATGGGGAAACTGCGTAGTAATCCAATGGCAGATACTTTCTGACGCGAGCAGGATAGACCACTCATTGTTCAAAAATGTATGAAGAGAAATGAACGCTCCCAGAAGTGCGAGCGTAACGATGAGCTCCGTGCTCTTGTCAGTCGCAATAAGCTTTTTGGCGCACCAAGCTCCAATCATTAGACCAACTATCACTGAAGCGAGAACTGTCGAAACAGAATAGACAGAAGCACCAATTATCAGTGAAAAGTAGCGAGTCCAAAATACTTCAAGCCCCATAGAAATGGCAGAAGTGATGAGAGTGACTATCGCGAAGTATAAGAGGTTGAAACTTAAAATCGAACGGACCTGTGCCGCCACAGGTTGACTGTTTTCGCTTGGATTGGTAACAGAAGGCAATCTTTTCCTCGCGGCGAACGCAAAGGCAGCCGCCACCGCATTCAATACTGCAGAAAACAAGATTGTCTTGCTGATTCCAAGCAAAGGCAAAAGAAAGAAGCCACTGCATATAGTACCGGCAACGGCTCCCACTAAATTTATCGCATAGAGTTTCGAAAGTGCAGCGGCAGGCTGCTCGATAAAATTCTCCGCGTATCGCGCCACCGCCGGAAACGTCGCACCAATGCACAACGTAGGAACAGCCAGAATCATGGTCAGAAGGAAATAAACTTGTTCGTTGCGCACCTTCGTATCGACGGTATCTGCCGCCCAAAGCGGACACCGACTCGACAACAAAAAGATGCTTGCAATCGCCGAAACTGCAATCAACAGTTCTAGAACACAATAAATTTTCAACGCATCTTTGCGTTCCTTCAGAAGTCGCCCACCCACGGCCGAGCCAATCGCCATCCACGCCATGAAAATTGCAAGCGTGCACGCCGTCGCCGGAAGCGTAGCGCCAGTCAAACGCACCAAAGCTCTTTGCCAGACAATTTCATACGTAAGGGCGGCAAAGCCCGAAAATAAAAAAGCAAGTTCTACGAATGTTCGATGAATGGGAAATACTCCCGAAAGTTTAACCATTGGTAGGCTTATTTATGCCTTATACCATACACCTCAGCACACCTTATAATACACATAGAGCGCTTATAAGAAGCGCAGCCGAAGCCATATTTCACGCACACCGCGCGTATATACGTTGTGATACTGGAATCTATACACCTGCACAATTTTATGAGTTACGCCGACTCAAAACTCGATTTGAGCGACGTTAGTGTCGCGTGCCTTTGCGGTTCGAACGGCGCCGGGAAGTCAGCCCTGCTGGACGCCGTGACGTGGACTTTGTGGGAAAATGCGCGCGCCTCCTCCGACGAACTCATGAGACTGGGTCAGAAGGAGATGTGGGTCGACTTGACTTTCAGTCACGAAGGGCGGACTTATCGCGCCCGGCGGTCGCGCCAAAAACACACCGGGCGCGGGCAGAAGATTACGGCAAAGAGCACGCTGGAGTTGCAAGTTCTTCTGACCGACGATGTGGTCGAACTGGAAGATCCTTGTTGTGATGTTTTGGCTGATGATGAGCAGTTGCAGGAGCTGGTTACTTTGGGCGGAACTGCCTCGCTCTCGGCAACAGCGGTGGTTGGCGGTTCGCCGAGCCAAGCAATTTCGATGGAGACGCCTGGGAAACGAAAGTTCAAAGTCACGGCCGAGCCATCAACTGAGTTGCGTTGGAGAAGCCTGACATCACCAGCGATAAAAGAGACGCAAAAGCATCTCATCGATCTTTTGCGCATGGATTACGACACGTTCTTGAACAGTGCTTACTTGAAACAAGGCAAAGCAGACGAGTTTACTACGCGTACTCCGCAAGAGCGAAAGCATGTTCTGTCCGAGATACTTGGGCTTTCATATTTTGATCGGTTGCAGGAACAATGCAGAGAGAAAGTTCGAGAAATCAAATCAAGAGTCGACCTGCTTGGGGCACTATTGTCGGAACTCCCAGAATCTGAGCGCAAACTGGCAGAGACAGAAGTAGAGCTCAGCGAAACACAAGTTCAACTTGAGGCTGCGCGAGCGCGCGCTGCGAGCCTGAAACAGCAACTCGATGAGTTAACTTCGCAGATTCAATCTTTGACCAACTTGGAAGAGAAGTCGTTGACTAGCGAGCAACAACATCAACACTTCATGGAAGATCTTCGGAATCTGGAGATACATCAAGCCGAGCTTCAACGCCGCATGGAAGAACTTGTCGCGCTGATTGAGAATGCGGATCAGATTGATCGAGAAGTCGAAGAATACGACTTAGTGCGCAAGAAACTAGATGAGCAAGACGGAAAGTCGGAAAAAATGCGCGAATTTTTCGAGCAACGACTCAGATTTCAAACCGAGCTTGCGACGCTGAGAAGCCGACTGGAAGTCGAACTCGAACACGAGAAAGAACGCGTAACCAAACTGGAAGAACAACTAGTAAAGATTGCAAAAGATGTGAGCGATCGCGAAAAAATCGAGGCACATCATCAGGAGTACAAAGAGCTACTCGCTCAAGAAGCAGAACTGGCAAAGCGTCAAGAAGATTTCAGCCGACTGACGCAGCGATCGAATGACCTGCAGTCGGAAATCACCGGCGTGAAGATCAGAATGGAGGCTGAAGCCGCGCAGAAAGACGCGCTCCTAAAAGAACACGATTTACTTCTTGGTGGTGAGCTGCTTTTGTTCGAACAAGAACGGCGCCTAGAAGAAGAGAAGTCCGAACTCGACAAGCTCGAAGCTCAATTTGAGCTCGTGGAACAGCGCGGACACACCGTGAAATCCGAGATTGAGTCCATCGATCACGAAGTCGAAGAACTGAAAAGACGGAAAACCGAAAATCAGGAAAAACTCGACGAACTTCACGAGCATCTAGATTCTTCAGTTTGTCCGTTATGCTCGTCTCCAATTGCCGATCGAGCAGCGGTGATGCAGCGATACGTACGAATGCTTGAAGACATCGCCAACGATGTATTGCGAGCAGAATCGAGACGCACGCAATTGACCGATGAACTTGTCGAGCTACGCAAGCGCTACTCGACGCTAAAAACATCGCTCGCACAACGAACCGAATTAGATCGCCGTATCGGTCAATTCAATGAAAAGAAAGATGCAATCAGCCGAGCGAGAGCAAATCGAGACAAGCTCGCAGATGACCTGGCGATGCTATTGAAAAGACTTGAGAATCACGATTACGCTCGAATCGAACGCGAGAGCCTGATTGCCATCAAAGCTGAAATTCACAAACTCGAATTCGACCCTGTCGCTTATTCGGCAATTCAGTCTCAACTGCGAATGAAGCGAAATGTTGAAAGCAGATATCACCAACTTAAGCGCGATCTCCTCGAACAACAGCGACTTGAAGAAGAGCTTCCTGAGCGCCAGAAGCAATTGACCGCAATTAACGATGAACTCGAAGGCGAATCGTATGGAGTGCACATTCGAGAAAAGTTGAAACTGCTTCAAGATGCGGTCAAGGCACTCGACTATGACAAAGATGCTCACTCGCTGCTGAGAGAACAGCTCAATGCTCTATTGCCTGCAGTCGAACGCAAGCGGGCGCTGGAGAAGGCTATTCTAGAGCGACCACAAACGGAACATGCTCTGTTGTCGAACAAGCAACAAATTGCTGCAAAGAAATCTCTTTCGGATGAATTGCAGAAAGAACTCGCAGAATGGAAAGAGAAACTCACACATTTGCCTGAGTTGAAGAGTGCAGCGACTGCTTTGTCTCCACAAGCCGATGCGGAAGAATCCGAGCGCAACAATTTGGCGACCAAACATGCGGTGTTGGACGCTCGGCGCAAACATCTCGTCGACGAAATAAGTGCATACAACACACAAAAAGAAGAACTCACAACTCTTCGCGCCGAGGTTGATGATTTCAGTCTCCTTGCCGAAGCGTTTGGAAAGAAGGGAATTCAAGCAGCCATCATCGAAAACGCAATTCCGGAAATTGAAGCAGAAGCAAATAGAATTCTTGCACGGCTTTCCGACAATAAGATGCACATCGGTTTGGTCACTCAACAAAAGACAAAGACAGGGGGAATCACCGAAACTCTCGAACTCTTGATCGGCGATGAAGTAGGCACGAGAAACTACGAGCTTTACAGCGGCGGTGAGGCATTCAAAGTTAACTTCGCTGTTCGCATTGCTCTTTCGCGACTGCTCGCACGCAGGTCTGGGGCGAAGCTCGAAACGCTGATCATCGACGAAGGTTTCGGCTCCCAGGACGAAGTCAGTCGCGATCGCCTCGTGAAGTCCATAAGATCAGTGCAAGATGACTTCGCTCGAATAATCATCATCACGCACATTTCCGAAGTGAAGGAAATGTTCCCCGCGCAGATTTTGATTTCGAAACGAGACGGTGTTTCCGAGATCGATCTCGTTACCTACTAGCATTGTCTCGATCACGGATCGCATGATACGGATCGCATGATCTGAATCTCGAGCCGACTTGGAGGTTGAACTCGAAGTTCAATAGGTTTTTAGTCGAAATCCGTAGATTGGAAGTAGCATACAAACGGAATAGAGATAAACGATGGCATTGAACACGACGAAGGCAATGATCAATCGATCGCGCAGCTTATCGTGACAGCGATACAAACCACCAGCAATCAGCGCCGCAATTGGAATTTCCGACGTCATTAAATATCTCCCCTGTGGACCACCGAGGTTGACTGTTGACGCCCAAATCATGGCGGCGAGATTTGCAAGAAAACATACTGCGACAGTCAACCACACTGCCGGCATGACAAATTTCTGCCTTTCCTGAGCCGAATTCGTGAGTCGTTCCTTCCAAAAAGACCTTAGCCACAAGACAAGCATTCTTGCACCGCCCACAGATGCAAGAAGCATAAATCCGAGATAGCCGAAATAGAGGGGGCGAATGATGTAGCGCGTCATGTATCCGAACATCGCCCAATAACTAAAGATCGTCATGCGCCACCAGGCAAGCTGTTTGACGACTTGCCAGGGAGTCATATAGAAGTCTTGAGGTTTGTCGTGTTGTGAGGCCCAGATGTAGCGCATGGTCTTTGTTCCCATGATGTCGCCGTTGAGCGTTCGCCAACTGTTGTAAAACCACCAGCCAGAAGTTAATGCGAGTCCGGCTCCAAAGCATAAAAAACACAAAGCAGTTGTGAGAATTGAAGCAGAGTGAATCCAGGCCGCAGCGAGCATCCCAAAACCGATCGAGCCGAATATTGCTGTCCCGGAATACTTGCTCAATGCCAACCAACCGGAAAGAACTCCAATCAGTGATGACGTTTTCCAGTTGAGTCCATTTTTCACCATTTTGATAACAAGCAAAAGTATGATGCTTGCGAGACACATGGTCGTGGAATCGCTGTTGGCGTAAGCGTGTACGAAGACGATCTGAGGATGAAAAAGAACGATATACGGCACAGACAGGGCAAATTTCCGCGAGCGCGGAAACAATTCAAAGCCGATGCGCCATGCAGCCCACAACATGATTAGCCCCATCACAAGGCTTCCGAACCGGCATGCAATTGTGATGTCAAAAAATGGCAGCAACCGAACGCAGATTACATGCGGGATGTAACCGAGTTGAGGGATGGTTCCGTAAACCGCTGAGGGCAGACCATCTGCAACATCCTGAAGGTTTGGCAGCCTCATGTGTTCCGCCAAAAATTTCAACACCCAGAAGTGCGCAAATTCGTCTGGTGCCTCCACCATCGGTACCATAAAGATCCATGGCAGCCGCACGACCAAATATATTGCAACGATAGTTAATAGCTCTTTCTTTGAAAGCATCCAAAAATCCTAAACCACTTTCGGAGACTGATTCGGCTCGTTGCATATAAGAAACTTAAGCTTGCGGTGAGATATCATCCTTATAGAGAGATTGAGATCGAAAGTGAAGGCCATGGTCAGGCGTCCCGGAGAAATCAAGGCAACGCTATCTGAACTCGTCAAGTCATTGCCTGGCGTGGTTTGGGAACGCACGCTCAGCGACTCCAAGATGATTTTTGTCTCGGAGAACGTCCAAGAGTTGTTTGGTTTTTCGGCAAAAGAGTTTCTCGACAACCCCATGCTATGGAAGGAGCAAGTTCATCCGGATTGGAAGGAAGCTTTCTCGGCTGGTCCCTTGACAGCAGGACCAGCCAACGATCTCAGTTCGGGGCATGAGCGTCGCTTTGAGTGCAAATACAAAATCATTCATGCCGACGGTCGCGAGATCTGGGTCAGAGAGCTTGGTTTGGTCCGAACAGACGCATCTAATGTTCCGCCCGAGCAGGTGACGATTAAAGGTTTTACGTTCTCCTTGGAGTCTTTGAGCAGTCTCGAGCCGGGACTGTCAACAGCCGTCGATATTCTCAACGCCTCACCTTCAATGGTCTGGTACAAGGACAAAGAAAATCGCATTCTTTGGCTCAACGATTTGGCGGCCAACGCAATTGGCTTGAAGCCGGAAGAGCTGATCGGCAAATCGACCTACGAAATTTATCCAGAGGAAGCCGCCAGGTATCATGCCGACGACCTCGAAGTGATTGAGTCAGGAACGCCCAAGCGCGGCATCGTCGAGCCCGTGTTGACCTCGACTGGTGAGAAGGTGTGGGTTCGCACGGATAAGGTTCCGTATCGCGATCATACCGGGGCGGTTCAAGGTGTTATCGTTTTCGCCTCCGACATAAGCGATCTCAAAAACACTGAAGAAGAGCTTCAAGAGATAAAAGGCGAATTGGAACGAAGAGTTGCAGATCGCACAAAAGAACTCGCAGAAGCAAACATCTTCTTCACACTGTCGAAAGACCTTTTGTGCATTGCCAGTTTTGATGGGTATTTCAGGCGGTTGAACCCAAACTGGTGTTCGTTTCTTGGCTACGAAATGCATGAACTCTTAACGACTCCGTACATCGATTTGGTTCACCCCGAAGACCGCGACCGCACGATGAAGGAAGGTTATAAGCTCGCACAGGGATTCGATGTTCTTGATTTTGAAAATAGATATATATGCAAGGACGGAACAGTTAAGTGGATTCGATGGAGCGCCACACCATCGCTTGAGGAGATGCTCATTTATGGTGCGGCCTATGACATCACGGCAAAAAAACTAACTGAAGACTCGCTCAGAATGAGCGAGTTGCGCCTCGCGCAGTTGTCTAGTCACGTGCCTGGTGTCATCTATCAATTCCTGCTTCGAAAAGACGGCAGCCGCTCTTTCCCCTACATAAGTGACAGCTGTCGCTCGTTTTTGGAGTATGAGCCTGAAGACATCGTGAACGATGCAGAGCTGGTTTTCGGCAACGTGCATCCCGATGATTGGCCGCAACTCAACGCGAGCATCACTCAAGCCGCTGAGAATCTCTCCGATTTCAGATTTGAGGGTCGATTCATAACGCGCTCCGGAAAAATGAAGTGGGTGCAAGCATCTTCATCGCCGGAGCTGCTCGAAAACGGGGACAGCATTTGGAACGGACTTTTAATCGACGTCACGGAGCAGAAGCGGGCCGAGGAAGAAATTCGCCAGCTCAACGAGCGCCTGGAGCAAAGAGTCGGAGTTCTTGCGGCAGTCAACAAAGAACTAGAGTTGCTCACCATGAAACTGGAGTTGGCGTATGACGAGGCGCTTGAGGCATCAAAGTTGAAATCAGAGTTCGTGGCGAACATTTCGCACGAAGTTCGAACTCCATTGAGCGCCGTAATCGGAATGTCGGACCTGCTCCTCGAGTCCAACCTCAATGCAGAACAGCGCGACTACGCCTCCGCCGTGAGGGAGTCGGCGCACTCATTGATGACAATCATCAATGATATTTTGGACTTCTCGAAAGTAGAAGCTGGCAAAATCGAACTTGAGAAAATCGACTTCAGCGTTGCAACAATCTTGGAGGGGAGCGCAGATCTGTTGGTTCCTGCTGCGCGATTCAAGAAACTCAATTTGATGACCTTCATCGACCCTGCGGTACCGCAATTGGTGCGCGGCGACCCGGTGAGAATACGCCAAGTCCTAGTGAATCTTGCGGGCAATGCGATCAAATTCACGCATGAAGGTGAGGTCGTGCTGCGGGCATTCCTGGCGGCGCAAACATCAACGAGCATATCCCTCCGATTCGAAGTCGAGGACACAGGCATCGGACTTTCTGAGGCCGCACGCAGAAGATTGTTTCAACCGTTCGTTCAGGCAGATGGTTCGACAACGAGACAATATGGCGGAACTGGTCTTGGATTGTCGATTTGCAAACGACTCGTGGAATTGATGAACGGCTCGATCGATGTTTCAAGCGAGGTGGGGAAAGGTTCACTTTTCTGGTTTACAGTTCAACTCGAAGCACCGACTTCACAGCCTGCGCCGGAACCTCCAGCAACTACCGAAGCACTCTTCGGTGTGAAGCTTCTGGTGATTTCGAATTCGGACACATTGATCAAAGTCGTGACTGCATATGCGTCCAACTGGAGCATGGCTGTCGACGCGGCGCGGTCGCCAGGCGAGGCGCTCTATTTGATTGGAGTTGCTGCACGCGAAAAGTCACCGTATCAGATTGCAATCATCGATTTGTGGAAAGAAGATACCGACAGTTTTGAGTTGGCTCAGACGATCAAAAGCGACACCAAATCCGGTGAAACAAGACTCTTGCTTGCGATAAACAGAGATGACAAAGAACGACTGAAAGATGCAGAACACTACGGCTTCTCCAATGCAATTCTAAAACCGGTGAGAGCCGACCTCCTGAAGGAATCGCTGTTGAAAGCGCTCGGTAAATGGCAGGGGACGAAAGAAGAAACGGCGGTTGAAGGCGAACGCGACGGGCAAGTGTTGACTGAGGTTTCAGACAAACTCGTACTGCTCGTAGAAGACAACAAAATAATGCAGCAGCTCGCCGTCAAACAACTCAAACGTTTGGGCTTGATAGTGCATGTGGCCGGCAATGGACGAGAAGCGATTGAAGCATTCAACAAACGGGCGTATTCGCTCATCCTTATGGATTGTCAGATGCCGGAAATGGATGGGTTTGAAACGACGCTTGCGATTCGCCGGGAAGAGGCGCCAACCGGCGCGCATGTTCCTATCATTGCCATGACTGCCAGTGCCATGGAGGGCGATCGCGAAAATTGCATTGCCGCAGGAATGGACGATTACCTGAGCAAACCCGTGTCCTTCAATCAGCTCGTGGACATGATCAAGAAATGGCTGCCATACGCCGCACATGCCGCCGAGTTGACGCAAGACCGACGCGCTGCCGAAGGTCAATCGGAAGGTAAATTAACCGATTCGCCCCTTGATATTCCTTATCTGCAACATTTGTACGGAAAAGACGGATTTTGCGAATTGCTTGAAAGCTTCTTAGAAGAGTCCACTTTGCTTTTGAGTTCAATGAACGACTCGCTCAAAACTCGCAATGGAAGAGAGTTAGCGCAATCGGCACACCAGTTGAAGGGATTGGCGGCGGTCATGGGCGCTTCCGAAATTGACAAGTGGAGCTTAGCCGTCGAAAGGGCTGCCAAGCAAGGGGATTGGGAACCTGCCTTGCTTTCCTACGGTGCCCTCGAACAAGATTGCGATCGCATCACGAAATTCATAAACAGCTACTTAGCCAGCGGTAAGTCAGCAGACTGAGTATCTATAATTTGAATCTGTCTATTGATTTCGGGTATCACCTTGCTCCGGATACTATCGCTCCTTCTGGTTCTGGCAATTCTGATTTGTCCTCTGGGACTCTGGTGGTTTGCTCAACGCAGCCTGCCAATGCTCGATGGCATTGTGACGATTTCCGACTTATCGGGAGCCGCAGCGGTTAAGTTCGACCAGCGCGCGATTCCCTATATCGAGGCGTCAACCGACGAAGACCTCATGGTCGCGCAGGGATATGTGACTGCACAAGAGCGCATATTCCAAATGGATATTCTCCGCAGAACGGCAAAAGGAGAGCTGTCCGAGATATTCGGTTCGACTTGCCTGGCACAAGACAAACTTACGAGAACCATCGGCATAGCACGCACATGTCAAGCCGAGCTAAAGCAACTGTCAAAGAATGGGCGCGCACTTCTGGACGCCTACAGCAGAGGAGTCAATTCCTATATCTCCGAGCATCAGGACTCGCTGCCTGTTGAGTTTTTGCTTTTGGGATACCGACCCAGACCTTGGGAACCTCTAGACTCGCTTTCAATTTTGAAGTATCAGCACTATCAACTCGAGGCATCTTGGCCGCTCGATGATTTGCGACAGAGGATTCTCGACAAAACGAATGCAAACACGACCGCATTTATTTTTGGTCACGACGTAATCACGCAGCCTGTTCCTGCGGCACCATCGGTGGTATCACCGCCGGTCGGGACATCAACGACGGGAACAACCACGGCTCCGCCGACGCCAGGAGCGCCTGCAACCGGTGCAACCGGCACCACGACCACGGGCATACCGACACCTTCGTCGCCGGGCGCTGCGCCTTCAAGCGGAACGTTGTCGCCGGGAACAACACCCTCCAATTCCACGACTCCGGCGTTAACGCCGCCGAGCACATCGCCAAGCACGTTGCCATCAGTATCGCCGTCTCCAACTACATCTCCTTCAACGACACCGACGACAGCACCATCTACGACACCGGCCACTCAGGGTGCACTGCCAAGACAGCGCAGTATTCTGGAAGCATGCAATTTAAAGCAACATCCTAGTTTGAGCTGGGGAAGCAACGGTTGGGTCGTGTCAGGAACAATGACAGACTCTCGCGGCGCACTCCTTGCAATCGACAAACACTCTGCATTTACGACGCCGGACCTTTGGTATCTGTGCTCGCTGTCAACCGCATCCACCCATATGGCTGGTGCCACCATACCTGGTGTTCCTGGAATATTGAATGGACGCAATGACAGCATAGGCTGGGGCAGTGTCGCATTCAAAGCCGATACGCAAGATCTGTTCATCGAGCAGTTCTCTCCACAGTTTCCAACAAGATATAGAACGCCCGAGGGCTGGGCTAACTCTGAAGAGGTAATCGAGGAAATTCCAGTTCGATTCGGCAAGAACTATTTGCACAAAGTTGTGTTGACGAGACATGGTCCTGTTTTGCTCAAGTCTGAAGAAAGCGCAGTTGTGCTGTCCTGGACAGGCAACGACGTCAATTTGCCTGCATGGGAAAGTTTGTGGAACTTGAGCAAGTGCAAAACATGGCCGGAGTTCGCAGCGGTTCTAGATAAATACAAAGGTGCGCCGCAGACGTTTCTCTTTGCCGATAGAGGCGGCGGAACGGCCTTTCAAGTCGCCGGCAACATTCCAGTTAGAAACGCAGCAAACAGAACCGGCAAACTTCGAGGAGACCTTCAGCTTCCAGGGTGGACTGGACAAAGTGACTGGGTCGCGCGCCTGAAGCTGTCCGAACTTCCGAAGGGAACCAATCCGCCAAACGGATACGTTGTCGCCGAAGATCAGAAGCTCCCCGGGCAAGTGCAGATTACGAGCCCTTATCGTCCATTGCGTATCAACAGCGTTCTTGCGTCAGCAAAAAAAGGCGCACAGCGTCCCGGGTTGCCTGAAATGGCGCAACTCCAAGGTGATGAGTACGCCTATCTTGGACCATTGGTTCGCAAGGAAATTCAAGCCAGCGTCAGCAAGTCGCAAGACATAGATCGCTTTCTAAACTCAGCGCTGGAAATTCTCGACCGCTGGGATGGATTCCTCAAGACTGATAGCACCGCTGCAGCGCTCTACGAGTCATTCTTGAACACTGCGGCTCATCGAGTTTTGGTTCCAAAATTAGGACCGGAATTGACTAACGAGTATCTGCAACGTTGGCCGCGATGGTCGGTTGTAATGGAAAAACTCTTCATGGAGAAACCAAAAGAGTGGCTGCCGACGGAAGAGAGAACGTATGAAACCTTTGTGCTCACTACGTTTACACAAGCGGTCAAATATCTGCGACTAGGAACGCAATCTGACGAACCATCGAAATGGAGTTGGCGCGCATTCCACAAAGTGACGTTTACGAACGTTCTGTTTACTGGTCTCCCGGACGTTACACGCTATTTGGGATGGCTCTTCAATAATGGAACAGTAGGAGTCGGCGGCGACGGCGACACTGTCAACGCCTGCGACACTGCACTGACTAGCGAAGACCCATGGCGCATGGATTGCACGTCAGGTCCGTCACTCAGATTGTTGCTCGACATGTCCGACAACGACAAGTTCTACGTGACGATGGCGCAAGGACAATCGGAACACATTTTGTCCTCACACAGAGGTGACCAAACTCGCGCATGGCTCACCATAACACCGTATCCATTTGCATTCTCACCAGAACAAACCGATAAACAGCTTCAACACAAGCTGATGTTAAGCAATCACTAAAGAGGAACTAATGCCAAACATTCTTGTTGCCGACGAGATCAGCCAGGAAGGTCTGGACTTGATGGCGCAGGCCCTAGAGGTTTCTTACAGACCAGAAATTACTGCAGCGGAACTGCTCGATACCATCGGCGATTTCAATGCGGTTTTAGTGAGAAGCAGAACCAAAATTACGGCCGACGTGATCAAACGAGGCAAGAACCTCAAGGTTGTTGGAAGAGCCGGTGTTGGTGTCGACAATATAGACATCACGGCTGCCACCGAAGCTGGTGTCCTCGTATTGAACTCGCCGGAAGGTAACACTGCAAGCGCTGCAGAACATACAGTCGCACTAATGATGTCGTTGGCTCGCATGATTCCTGCCGCCGACGTAACCATGAAGGCCGGGAAATGGGAGCGAAATCGCTTTCTCGGCAGCGAATTGTTCAACAAGACTCTTGGAGTGATTGGTCTAGGCAAAGTAGGCAGTCGCGTCGCACACACGGCACAGTCGATGGGCATGAAGGTCATCGTCTACGACCCCCTTATCAATTCCGATCGTGCCGCACAGCTAAACATGCAGAGCGTGTCTCTCGAAGAAATTTGGCGTCGAGCAGATTTCATAACTATCCACACACCAAAAACGCCACAAACCAGCAATTTGATTTCAGGCACTGTTTTGTCGCGCGTGAAACAGGGCGTGAGAATAATCAACACGTCGCGCGGTGGAGTAATTGACGAACACGCATTGGCACGAGCAATTAAAGAAGGTCGTGTTGCCGGCGCCGCTTTGGACGTTTTTGAGACGGAGCCACCCGGTGACAGCCCTCTTTATGAGCTGGGCGACAAGATAGTGTTGACGCCGCATTTGGGCGCATCAACGATGGAAGCACAATTCAATGTTGCAATTGATTTGGCGGAACAAATTCGAGACTATCTCACCACCGGTGTTGCGCGCAGTCCTGTGAATCTTCCATTCATGCGACCCGAAGTCCTAAAGTTGCTTGGGAAATATGTCTGGCTGGCAGAAGCCATGGGAGCCATTGTTGGAGAATTAAGTGAAGGCTCGATTCGTGCTCTCGAAGTGATCGCATACGGCGGACTTGCAGGCAAAGACATCGCACCACTAACGGTGGCTGCACTCCGAGGCATGTTTCTCAGCAGGATCGAAAATGTGACCTACGTCAATGCACATCTCATTGCAAAGAATCATGGAATTCAGGTAAGAGAAAGTCGTTTCGAAGAGTCGAATCAGTTTAAGGACGAACTATCGATCATACTCTCCACAGAAGTGGGTGTTTCATCAATTTCAGGAACAATCCTGACACACGACGAACCAATCATTACTCGCATCAACGATCATCCGATCAACTTGACTCCTGCGAAGTATATGCTGTTCACCGCACACAGAGACCAACCAGGTATGGTCGCCGCCGTTGCAACAGCGCTGGGATCAGCTGATGTAAACATCAGCACAATGGGCGTCGGCCGCGTCGGTGTGCGCCAAGATGCAGTCATGGTCATGACTTTGGACGACCCACTCAAACGGGAACTCATCACGGACTTAGCCAATTTGCCGGGAATTCACATGGCAAAGTTCGTTTCACTTGAACCGATCAACCAGAGAACCGTGTAACAAATGCCGCCTCGCAAGCGAACACTGTCCCTCGCCATAGTGCTCACCGGGTTGCTGCTCGCTGCGCAATTTGCTCCGTTTGCGCAGGCACAAATCTCCGAAAGTTCCCCCTTTCCATTCAAAATGCCACCACAGCGCCGAACAAGTATTGAGCGACGTGAGCAAAAGCTAGAAGAACTCTTTCCCAAAACCGACTTCGAACTCACGCCGCCGACTCCTGTCTCATTAGAAGGCATCCGCATTCCCGGGCTCAATCAGAAAGGTCTGGAGAATCTCGGTTTCAATCATTTTGTTGTATTAAACAACACACCATATGATCGAATGTCAGATCTTTATCGAGATAATCGACTCAAAAACAAATCCAATTTCGTCACTTGCGACGCAGTCATTCACCCTTATCTTGGGTTCAACAACGCAGTGCTTGCCGCAGCCATCGAAGAGTCTGCAAGCCGTGACTTGTTCAAGCTTTTGGATGCCTTGCTCAAGGCCTCCATCCAAGATTATCGCGCCACCGAAGAGGCCGATGTTAAAGACGACATTCAACGCAACCTCGCATTTATTTCAGTCGCAATGAGATTGCTCGACCCTTCAGTGAAACTTGCTGACATGGGCGGAGCGACCGATCTGGCGGACGACGAGCTTAAGCTTATCCTCGCAGAAAAGCCTGCTGTATCGCTAATATTCAATCGTTCCGAAGACTTCGGAGCCTACAGACCAATTGGGTGGTATGGGCATAGCGAACGCACGCGCAACTTCTATCGCTGCTGTCAGTGGCTCTCGCGAATGTATTTTACGCTGAGCAATATTTCCATTGATACCATTGCCGGTGGTGGCAACAGCTTCAGGCGAGCTGCGCTGTTGTATCGCGCCCTGGATCAAGCTACTGTAGACAAGAAGCCGGCTCCCGAAGCCTGGGGTAAACTCATTTCATTCTGGACTTTGCTTGGAGCTTCGTCTCAACAGCAAGAAAATAACTTGTTACCTCCAGACTTTCAAACAGTCTTCAAAGAAGGCGTGGGAAACCTCCGACTAACGCTGAACACCTTAGCGCAACCGCTTCTTCGCACGAAGCTCTTGCTGTCCGTGAAGAAGCAACGCCCGATGGAAATCTCAGCCAGATCTGTTTTTGAACTTGGTGATAAGGGACAAGAACGTTCAAACGAAATGGTCTTTCGACTCTTTCCCGCGATTGAGCCTACTGAGCTGAACTGGCTCAAGAAGCGAGCTCACGGCTATCAGGAAGAAACTGCTGAAGTTGCCGCCAATCCGTTGGCACTTTTCGACTTGCACGCGTGGGGAGCGCCTCAAGCAACAAATGTTTTGAACGACATTTCATTCAAGCTTGAGCCGACAATAGCAAGAGCACTTCCAGAGCTGGAAATTGCCGTGCGTCGTAAAACTCAAACAGGACAGTTAATGCCAATTGCCGATCGTAGATGGCAGCTTTTGTCTTCATACTTTAAGCCACCGTCGCAGGGTGCCCAGGGCGCAATCAAGCAATCCCTATGGATGACTCGCAATCTGGAAAGCGCATTTGGCGGCTGGATTGACACATTCTTGGCGATAGCGCCGATAGAAGATCCTGCTGCGCCGAAACCGGCAGGAGGATCAGCTACAGCATCGACAGGTGCGACACCCGCATTGGGGACTGGTAGCACCAAAGGAACGACGGCAACAGCAACAACAACAACAACAACTGCAAGTCCAGGGCCTGGTGCAGCACAAACTACAGCCAATGCGACACCCGCAACAAATACTCCAAACACACGAGCAATAAAGCCAGCTGACTTCCACTACTTAGAGCCGTCTCCTGATGTGTTCCGTAAGATTTCTGCCGAATGCAAAAGATTGAACGAAGAACTTACTGCACTAGGCTACTACCCCAAACGCTATGCTCAACGCTCTCAAGACTTTGTCAGATTGTGCGACCGATTGGCAGTTATCGCAGATCGAGAAATCGGCGGCTATCCTATGGACCCGAATGACTTTCGCCTCCTGCGCGATATCGATATGGTGCTTGAAAAAGTCGACTTTCCACTTCCTGGGTTCATCTATTTAGATACTTCTATTGCACAAAAGCCGTCACAAGCAACAAGCGTCATCACTACAAAATCAGAGGCTACACCGGCAAAAATCGGTGGTGCCACAATCGGTATCGGCAGAGCGGGACAGCTGTTTGTAATCTTAAACACAAACCGAGGCTGGACGCTCGGCAGAGGCGCTGTCTACACCTACTACGAGACAGCAGGCGGTCCATTCAAACAAGAGCATTGGACACGCAAACTGAATTTCGGATTACTTCGTCCACCCTCTTGGGCCTCACACTTTGACGTGGTCGTCGAAGGCTCTCCAAAAACAGTCGGTAAGTGATGCGCCTATTTACCTTGAGTAAATTGCACTAAGAGTCCACCAATTACGAGCAGCAAGATGCCGAACAATCGTGTCTTGTTCAATTTTTCTTTTAAAAAAACAAGTGCAAAGACATAGGTCAAGAGTGGATAGCATCCGGTGATTACCAGCACGTATGAAGCGCTGCTGATCGCCATCGCAGCGAGTGTGCATAAGCTTCCAGCAGCCAAGCAAAGAGATGACAATCCGCAGAATAGCCAAGCTCGCTTGTTCTTCAAGTTCGCCTTGTATTTGATTACTTTGAAGCCGATAATCACCAAAGCAACAATAATTACTTCCCAAATTGTGCGCGCGAAAAACACCTCCAGTGGTGCCCCATATGACACAGCTTTCTTGTCGAACAATCCAAAAATGCCCCAGCACAAACAGGCTGTGAAGCAGGATATGCCTATGATCCACTTATCGCGAGTCGAACTATTCTCCATTATCTGAGTGTTTCCCGACCAACCAATTGCGCCTACGCCGAATCCGATCAGGATTGAGCCGATCATGCGATTCGCAACAATCTGCTCACTGAGCATAAAGTACGCCAAAACCTGCATCACTAGTGGGTATGCCGCAGTAATACCCAGTACGTAACTCGCTTCAGCTTTGCCCATAGCGACGAGGTACGCAAACGTTCCAAGTGAAGCAGACATAGAACCGAGAAACGACCAGAACAGTACCTGCTCACTCAGATGCCAGCCCGGGACGAAGATGTTGCATAGGACAACTAGAAACGGAATCTGAGACAAAAGGAGAAGATGCAGCATCAGCAAAACGTCAAGATAGTTAGCACTATCAATCGCCTTCTTATCGAAAACGCCCCAGATGCTCCAGCAAAACAGAATTACCAAAACGAGGACGTCGAGCGTCATGCGGCCTCTCCCTTTTGGAGAACAGCGATATAAAGTTCTGGTTCATCCACGAAACGCCCAGGCACCATTTGTAGTGCATTGCAAAACTCTTCAACTTGTTTCTTACTAGGCAAAAGATGCGGAACAATCTCCGGCTCACCTTTATGCAAAGCGGCAACAAATCTCGAACCCATGGGATGTCCAATCACAATT
Source organism: uncultured Candidatus Obscuribacterales bacterium (assembly GCA_964478655.1). GTDB lineage: Bacteria > Cyanobacteriota > Vampirovibrionia > Obscuribacterales > Obscuribacteraceae > CAYZJR01. The sequence goes on along the minus strand of CAYZJR010000026.1, from coordinate 22,010 downwards.
CGGCCACCCGGATACAAAACATGTCGCGCCATTTCAAGCGCTTGCGATTGATCAAAAATGTTCCCAAAACATGCATTGAAGAAAACTGCGGAGAATCCGGTAATGTGATTCGGAAGGTTGGCGACTTTGTCCAGTGAAAAATCGATGCAATCACCATGCCAAAAGCAAATCTCGGGAAAGCGCGCTTGGGCGCGTTCCAACATCCCAGAGCTGAGATCGCAGCCAACGATACTCTTTTCACTCACCCCTTCTTCCAAGAAGTGCTGAATGAGAACGCCAGTTCCTGTTCCCACATCGAGAACCGTCGAGTGACGTTCAAGCGCCGCGGCGCGCACTATCGTCCGAGTCCGATTCTGTATGGCTTCCGGAATGGGCTGCACAAACAAGTCGACACGCTCGTTGAAATAAGCCTGCTGCTCATCGTCATGAGGCTTGCGGTCGGGTTTTTGCATAGGACATCCAATCACTGGTGCGGAAGGCTAGTTTAACAAACTTGCCGACCTGTTAATTCATTGCTGAGCTTCGAGCGACTCGGCGGCGGCAAGCATACAATGTAGGTATTAACTGGAGGAGAGATGGCAGGGTTTGCACCCAAGAAAAACAAGACGAAGCTCAAGACAGACGACGTTCTGTCCGAGTTTTCGGTGGACTCCGACCTTCCGGCGACCATGTCCTCTACAAGCACGGGCGTAACGCCCGGCTCTCACACGCACGCCGGTCAAAAGAACACGATGGCGTTCTGGGGGCTCGTAATACTCAGCATCGGCTTGAGCCTCATTCCGCAAATTAGCTGGCTTTTCGGTCCAATCACGCAGTTTGCGACGCTCGTGCACGAGATGAGCCACGCCATAATGTGCATTATTACGGGTGGCACGGTCACAGGCATGACCATAGTACCCGATGGGCAGGGGCATGGCGGAATCACAAACTTTATCGGCGGCAACCAATGGTGGACGTCCCAAGCCGGCTACCTAGGAACGACTCTGTTCGGCTGCGTCCTCATCTATCTCGGGCAATTTCCAAGACTTTCGCGATTCATTCTAGGCTCTCTTGGTGTTTTCATCTGCGCGGCCAGCTTGGTTTTCATGACCCAAGCGATCTGGTCGTCGGGGTTTCAAGCGATCTTCAGTCTTATCTGGGGACTGGCTCTCGGTGGTGTCTTTATCTGGTGTGCAAAGAAACTGAAGGCATCCCAGGCAAACCTTTTGGTGTTGTTCCTCGCCATTCAAACCGCCATGAACAGCCTGGTCAGCATTCAAACCGTCGTGATGGCATCATTCAATCTTGGCAGTAAATACGTGTGGAGTGATGCGACGAATCTGCAGAATATGACTGGAATTCCGGCTGTCATTTGGTCGATTTTTTGGGTGATTTTGTCTTTGGCGATGCTCGGAGGCACCATCTGGTGGACTTATGGGGGCAAACGCATGCGGGCATTCGACGGCAAAAAGTAAGCGTCGGGGCGATTGACTTGGCTTGGCCAGTCGGTTAACCTTTTGAGCCGTTGCTCTTAAGGATTCATGCGCGCGGAGGATGATTTAAAGAATGCGGCTAGTCGAGTGCGTTCCAAACTTCTCTGAGGGTCGAAGCGAAAAGATCATCAACACGATCTCTGACGCCATCAAATCAGTGCAGGGTGTGAATCTTCTGGATGTTGATCCTGGTTGGAGCACGAATCGAACAGTCATAACATTTGTCGGAGAACCAGATGCCGTGGTCGAAGCGGCTTTTCAAGCAATTGCAACCGCCGCCAATTTGATCGACATGCGCAAACACCGTGGCGAGCACCCCCGCATGGGCGCGACCGATGTCTGTCCATTCATTCCCGTTCAGGGCGTAACGATGGAAGATTGCGTCGAACTGGCTAAGAAGCTGGGCAAACGAGTGGGTTCGGAGTTGAAAATTCCTGTCTACCTGTATGCCGAAGCGGCCACGCGAGATGATCGAAAGAGTCTGGCGGACATTCGAAAGGGTGAATACGAGGGGCTCTGCGAGCGCATGGAAGACCCCAGCCACAAACCGGATTTCGGACCAACAACATTCAACGCGCAGTCAGGCGCCACCGTAATTGGTGCTCGCCCATTTCTTATCGCTTACAACGTCAACCTGAATACGAAGTCGAAAAAACTGGCGCACGAAGTCGCTCTCAATATCCGAGAAGCCGGGCGCGTGAAGAAGAACGCCATTGGTGAGACGGAAAAGGATGCTCAAGGCAAACCTATTAAAGTGGCGGGAACATTGAAAGCATGCCGCGCGGTTGGTTGGTATGTTGACGAGTACGAGAGAGCGCAGGTATCTATCAACTTGATTGACTACAAGATCACATCAATGCACCAGGCATTCGACGAGTGTTCAAGACAAGCTGACGCACTCGGTTTGCGGGTAACGGGCAGTGAGATTGTTGGTTTGGTTCCACTCGAACCGATGCTTGCCGCAGGCCGCCATTACCTTGCAAAACAGAACAGATCAACGGGCGTTTCAGAAAAAGAACTAATTACAGTAGCGGTGCAGTCACTGGGTCTGTCAGACCTTTCACCATTTGATCCGCAGCAGAAAATTATTGAATACAGAGTTGCCGGCGCTTCGAAAAACCTGAAGAATATGTCGTTAAGCGACTTCGTGGATGAACTTGCTTCTGAATCGGCAGCGCCAGGCGGGGGCAGTGTGGCTGCGCTGTGCGGCTCATTGTCGGCGGCATTAAGCTCGATGGTTGCAAACTTGACGTATGAGAAGAAAGGTTTTGAGAAAAAGCGATCGGTTCTCGCTACAGCTGCCGAACACGGGCAAGGCTTAAAGAAAGAGTTGCTTGAAGCTGTCGACAGAGACAAGCGAGCGTTCGACGGAATCTTAGAAGCCAGGCGCCTTCCCAAGAGCACACCTGAAGAGCAAGCAGCTAGAAATCTTGCAATCTTGAACGCAAACAAGAACGCAACCATAGTGCCCCTGGAGGTGATCGGGAAGTGCCTCGTCGCGCTTGAGCTGGCACAAACGATGGTTGAAGAGGGCAATCCCAATTCACTGAGCGATGTTGGAGTAGCAGGTCTTACGGCGCTGGCAGCGGCTGAAGGAGCGTACTACAACGTCCTCATCAACCTATCAAGTTTTGACGATGATCCGGATGCCAGAGCCTTCGTGCGGGAAACCAGATCGGGCGCAGACGCGCTCATCGACAAGGCGAGAGCTAGCGCCGAAAGGATGACTACAAGCGTTCTCAAAAAGTTGGGGGGCGAGAAGAGCTTGATTTGCCCATAATTTTTCTGTTCCAAAGCACTACGAGTAGTACAATTTGTCCAATTTGTCCGATTTGTCCCATTTGAGCACGCATTCATGGAGGTCCGAGAGGTCATGACGTCAACCACCGAAAGTACGGGTAATAAGGGTTACCTGCTCAACGAGTGGGAAACACCCGACTTTCTAATGGCTCAGCAGCGCCTAGACAAGACTGCGACTTCCATGAAGCTCGACCCGAGCGTGGTCGAACCGCTAAGACACCCGAAGAGATCGTTTTCAGTAATGGTGCCTGCCCGCATGGACGACGGCCAAGTTCAGGTATTTCTCGGCTATCGAGTACAGCACGACATTGCTCTTGGACCCGCCAAAGGCGGCATCAGATTCCATGCAGAAGTGAATCTTGGTGAGGTAGCGGCAATGGCGATGCTAACAACCTGGAAGTGCTCGCTGATGAATTTGCCGTTTGGTGGCGCCCATGGTGGCGTCAGAATCGACCCGGCAAAACACAGCCCGAAAGAGTTAGAACGCGTCACTCGTCGTTATGCATCGGAAATCATCGAGCTGATTGGACCAAACGAAGACATCGCCGGTCCCGACCTCAACACAAACGAGCAAACAATGGCGTGGATGATGGACACTTACAGTGTTAACGTCGGACACACAGTGCCCTCGGTTGCAACAGGAAAGCCGCAATCCATCGGCGGTTCAATGTCGATGCTCGAAGCAACGGGTTATGGCGTAGCTTTCTGCTTGAAGCAAGTTATTGCTCAAGGCAAGTTGAAAAAGGATTCGCCGACTGTGGTCGTACAGGGTCTCGGTCAGGTCGGTTCGTCGGTCGCGAAGAACCTTCACGACGCCGGATTCGTAATTACAGGCGTGTCTGACATCAATGGCGGTCTGTTCAACAAAAAGGGAATCGATGTACCTAAGCTGTTGGAACACAAACGAGCGACGGGCACTCTGCACGGCTATACCGGGGCCGACAAAGTCACAAACGAAGAATTGCTGGAGCAAAGCTGCGACGTGCTTGCACCGTGCGCGGTGGCAAATCAATTGCACGCCGGCAACGTCGACAAGATTCGATGCAAGATTGTCGTCGAGGGCGCAAACAGCCCAACGACTCCTGACGCAGACCTGGTTCTCAACGACAGAGGCATAATCGTCGTGCCTGATATTCTCGCGAACGCTGCCGGTGTGACAGTGGGATACTTCGAATGGGTGCAAGGGCACATCCGCCTCTTGTGGTCGGAAAAGGAAGTCTACGACCGTCTCGACGAACTAGTGAAGAAGGTTTGCGATCGAGTGTTCGTCACCGCCGCGACCAACAAAGTAGACTTCAGAACGGCAGCGATGCAACTTGCAGTTGGAAGAGTTCTCGAAGCCAGACGTCTTCGCGGATTGTATCCGTAAACCTGTCTTTAGCCTTCACTTCTTCTTTGTGTTGCCAGATCCGAATTCAGTTCCGACACCAAGACTGTCGAAAATGTCGTTCATCTCTTGCGATCTAGCCTTATAGACCACATCTAGTGGTCTTTTCACGAGTTTAAATTTCAAATCCACATTGAAAGTATCGGTAGCAATTTTCGCTTTCGCGATTCTTTTAGTAGTTAGCACATTGCTCTTCTTTCCATCGCTCTTTCTGTGTGAATAAGCAAGTGGAAATTCGTCGATAACCGGCAGCCCATACATTATCCGAAGAACAGCGTTCACGTATTTCGATGTTCCCATACGATCTGTCACCGTGTAGGTAAATGACTCCAGGGGTGGTGCCTTCTTAGGGTCCTTCCCAAGCATGAAACGGTTGGTCACCGCCTCCGCTTTTATGTTTGGATCATTCTGCGGGTACTTGCCCTTGATCACTGTCGCTGGAATGCCGTCATAATCAATCTTTTCGAGCTTTCGTTCTTTTTGTGTCGGCAAAGGAATGGGTTGAAAAAAATCGAGCAATCCTTGCGTCTCGAATTTACTCCACGGTACTTTCGCGTATATTTTCTTGTTCGTGTCGACTGCGTAGACGTCCCATTTTGGCGCCGTAGCAATAACACTGTATTTGTGTCGAACACAATATGCACGAACAGCATCGCTTGTGACCGAGACATTGTAGTCACCTTCTTCAGCTTTCTGAACCAGCTCCCATCCATCTCGCACCGTTCCTTTAGAAGCCGCTATGGCAGCGGATTGTGCTGCAACAATAGCGATGACCGAGGAGATTCCAACAATCACAGCAGCGAATGCAGTGCAACGATTTCTAGTGAGTCGCAATCGCAAAGAGTGAGCCAATTTCATAACGAACGAGCGAGATGCTATCGCGTTCTTGCCGCTGCAGCCGGCTTCTTGCCCTGCGATGGGGGCGGACCCGGAAGAATAAATGCCATCACGCTTCCTTCTTGATTGGAGGTTATTTTGATGTTGTAGTTAAACCCTTTGTACCGCAGCTCTTGAGCTCTGCCGGCCATTGCCTGAGAAACTGCGGCTTTATACTTGAGCACTTCCTCTTCCATTGCCGGCTTGTTCATGCCGTTGAGGCTCTTCCCGATTGCCTCATAGACGAAATCAAGAATATGCGCCGCCGCCAACACTTTTCCTGTGTGGATATTTGAACCGATACGAAGGGCAATTGATTGACCGGACACGACTCCGTCGCGCAAACTAATTGTCGCACCAGCTGCGAATCCACTCGATACTTTCAGCTCGTTCTCGCCGATTAACACGGTGTAAATCAAAGCGTTTGGAGTTTGCTTTGCCAACTTCAATTTTGCAGGCGCATGACTCATATAGTCGCCTGCAGTCATGCCAATTTTGGCTTGAGCCGGAACATTGAGAGCAACCAAAAGCGAAAGCGCAATGGCAGCAAAATGCTTTTTGCGCAGCGACAAACCTCTACTCAATTTGTGCATAGCATTGCCTCAAAACGTTTTTGCAGGTTCCAACTTAAGGGCTTCATGCACCTCGAGTTCAGACACGTATTTTTCAATATCGTTCTCTTTTAGAATTCCGCGCTCAGTTACAAGCCCAGACAAAAGTGAGAACGGAACCAAATCGAACTGGTTATTGAGCACCTGAATTCCTTTTGGCGGCGAGGAGTCCCAAACTTCTTCACCAGGTCGTTGATGCCGTTCAAATTCGAAGAGACGATCGTCGGTGACAAACTTTTCCGTGCCTGTCATCGCGTAAAGAGGCACGCCTAGCTCGCGGCAGGCAACTGCGAGCATCCACGACCCGACTTTGTTGACGACGCCGGGGCGACCGACACAATCGCATCCCATAAAGGCTGCAGAGCAGTCACCAATGACCAAACCCATCGCATTATCGAAAGTATGAATGACTTCGATGCCCCCAGATGCGAGTCTTGCAGCAAGTTTTCGCCCTTCCATACTGGGGCGGGCCTCTGTGCAAGCGACTCGGAAATATCGTCCTTTCGACCGCGCATTGAGCAAGCAGCTCACGACGGTAGAGCTGAAGGAGTAGGCGAAGATTAGGGCACCGGGTTCTATGAGGTCATAAGACGCCTCTGCGATGGCTGCAGCGCTGTCGCACAACATCTTCTCAAAGCGTTCGAGAGCGAGGTTGCATTCCTGGTGAATCTCCTCAGTGGTCTTGGCATTCTCAACCGCCATCAGAACGCCATTGCTCAAGTGAAACACCGGCGCCATCGCCGGCTGAGCATTCACCAAAGTTCTTGCGGTCTCAACCAGCAACTCCTTCACTTGTGCCGGCTTTTGCCCTTCCGTTCCTGCCATTACGGTCTGGAAAACGGTTATGGCGCGCAGAGCTATCTCCGCAGCACCTGACAATAGGTCGTCCTTGAGCGGTCTGACCAACTCAGCAATCTGTGCGCTTTTTTCACTCATGCAATCGCTCCTTGAAACGGGCGTGTCTTTATTTTAGACGCTTTGAAGGGAGGCGGTCTCGTTGTGTTTTTTCAGGTAAACGGTCTTTGTTTCGTCTACTAGATGCGACCACGGCAACATCTCATCCTGTGGTATATCGCGAAAGGCATAGTATTCGAGCCCTGGCGAGTCTTTAGCCTGGCGCAGCTCAGACTTCCAAGCACCGAGCTTGCCGCCTTTCTGAGATACACGCAGCATGCAAGGAGTAAGCCGCCTGTCGCCACGTGATATCAGCGCTTGAATATCACTCCAGTTATGGCTCTCCGGACGCACTTCGATTCCTTTTTTAGAAAGATGTTTGCGTACGTACTCAAGTTTGTTGGCTGAGTCTTTGTCTCGACCGTTCCACTGAAAAGGGGTTTGCGCTTTAGGAACGAAAGAACTCACGCCAAAGGTGATTCTCAATCGTTTGTGGCTCTTTTTTAGTCTAGTCATGAGTTCGACGGTTGCTTCGAGATCTTCTTGGGTCTCGTAAGGCAGTCCGACGATTCCGTAGAATTTAAGCGCTTCGAGACCGCATTTATCAACGAGTTCGACGGCGTTGACTATCTCTTGTTCAGTCAAATTCTTTTTCATGATAGTGCGCAGGCGTTCTGATCCTGATTCGATTGCAATGGTTACTGAACGCTGACCATGACTCTTGAGCATATTCAGAATCGGCTCGTTGAGCGTGTCTGCACGAACTGATGAAACAGAAACCCGCAGGTCCGGAAATCTTTCCAGTCCGCCGGCCAGTTCTTCAAATTGTGGATGCTCCGTGACCGATGGTCCAAGCAAACCTACTTTCTTTACGTGCGGCAGAACCGATTCGATAGTGCTTAAAACAGCTTCCACATTGGCTGAACGAAATGGCCTGGTGAGAAAACTAGCAAGGCAAAAACGACACTCTTGAGGACAAGATCTGACAAGCTCGATCAGAAACATGTCACCCCATGTGGTATCAGGTGTAAGGATGACCGACTGAGCGATATATTCCTTGGGCGGCGTGAAAAGCTGCTTGCTTACTGGGTTTAACACACCGTCGATCGTTTGCAGATCGACTATAGATCCAAGCGGCGACTCATAGATATGTTCATAAAATTGTGGAATATATATTCCAGGAAGTTGCATACAAGCCAGCTTGTGGAGCCGCTCTTTGCGAGTCGATTGAGTCCTCGCTTCTTTCCAAGCCGCAAGAAACGCAGGAACCACAGCCTCTGCATCGCCAAGCAGAATGACATCAAACAGATCGGCGAAAGGTTCTGGATTGGCAGTCAGAACAGGTCCGCCGCCAAAGACAATCGGTTCGTCCTCCGCACGATCGCAGACTAGAGAGGCAACACCTTGCTTTTGCAAAATGCCGAGAATATTGATGAAATCAAGCTCCCAGGAGACAGTGAATCCGAGCATCTCTCTTGACGGAGGACACGGTTCTTCGACGTCTTCAAATCCTCGTTGCACAAAGATCTCGGGATCTTGCTCCAAGAGCCACCAAACGAGCTGATATCCGAGCCCAGCCATGCCGACGGCATACGAGCTGGGGAAATACCAGCCAACAGAGAACTTTGCGGCGTCTTTGCTGATTTTAGGAACCAGCCTAATTTCATTTCCCAGCATAGGCAGTACGAATCACCATATGGGTATTCTCGCATATGCAGCAATCGTCCATGGAGAACATAGTCACCGCAACTTCAAATACATACAAAAAGACGCCGAGCAACAAACCGGCGCCTTTGAATGTTCCTGTCTATGTGTCTCTATCTGCCGTGTTTCGGCAGATGCTTAGACCAGTCGCCCTCTAATGAATCAATAAACTGATGAGCTGCCAAAACGTCATCATAATTGATAGCAGGCTTTCCGCCGAGTCTTTCAGCATCTCGCCTTGTCCATTCTGGAGGATGCTGTTTGACTGCATGTCTGCGACTTTGTGGTGTGGTGCCAACGATCGCAACGCCGAGTGGATGTCCGCATGCATTACAAGTTACACGCACGACGAGCACACCAGGCTCTTCTCGAAGCAATTGAATGCCTTCAGATCTGAACGCATTCGAACAGTGACGGCAAAATTTTTGTTGGAAGTATTCCTGGATTGCCTGGAAACTCCCGCCGTGAAATTTGCCCATGTGGACCGCCAATTCTAGGTTCTCTCTTTTGGAGTGAGTTGTTTTTTTTGAACGAGGACGACGATAAAGAAACAGAACGAATCACATTGCACGCAAAAAGGACTTGAAAACGAGGTAGTTAGTAAATCTACTAGCTTTTATCTTAGGAAGCCTCCCCGATCTCCGATTGGCGCCCCCCGCCTGACGAATCAGAAATCCGGTGAAAAGGATTATACTTGAACAACGGTTGATTGCACTAATTAGAATCATGATTCTGATCAACTTCTCTGATAAATAAGGACTCTGACCTGGTGACAGGAAAGGTGAATTCATGACGCATATTGAAGAAATATCGGCGATGGAGATTTTGGACTCGCGGGGTAACCCAACAGTCGAAGTCACAGTAGTCCTCGCCAACGGCGCTGCGGGGCGCGCGGCAGTTCCATCGGGGGCATCGACAGGCTCTTTCGAAGCGGTTGAACTTCGCGACAAAGATCCAAATCGATATCACGGCAAGGGCGTGTTGCGTGCTATCACGCACGTACACGAAGTGATTGCAAAGTCGCTAGCCGGCGCCAGTGCGATGGAGCAGGGTCTCATCGATCAAGAATTGAAACGTCTGGATGGGACAGAAAACAAATCTCACCTTGGTGCTAATGCCACCCTTGGTGTCAGTCTCGCAGTTGCAAAGGCTGCTGCAAACTCTCTCGGCATGCCTCTTTTCAGATATGTCGGCGGATTATCAGCCAATGTTCTGCCGGTACCGATGATGAATATATTGAATGGTGGCAAACACGCTGAGGACGGCGTCGACTTTCAGGAGTTTATGATCGTTCCTTGGGGCGCTGAGAGCTTTTCCGAAGGTTTGCGCTGGGGTGCTGAAACTTATCAGGCACTAAAGACGGTGCTACATAAAAAAGGATTAGCCACCGCCGTCGGTGATGAGGGAGGATTCGCACCCTCCTTGAAAACCAACGAAGCAGCGCTTGAGCTGATAATCGAGGCAATTCAAGCGGCCGGATTGAAACCTGGAGATCAAATCGCACTCGCTCTCGATCCTGCATCGACAGAATTTTATGAGTCTGGCAAATATCGGTTGACTACAGAGAATCTGACACTCTCCACTAAGGAGATGGTGAAATATTATGAGAAGCTGGTCGACAAATATCCTATCGTGAGCATAGAAGATGGTCTCGCTGAAGATGACTGGGACGGCTGGAAGATGCTCACGGACAGTATCGGTTCGCGAATACAACTCGTAGGCGATGATTTATTCGTCACTAATACCAAACGCATACTTCGTGGTATCGAAAGTGGTGTGGCCAATTCCATCCTTATTAAGCCAAATCAAATCGGGACCCTTACAGAAACCATCGAAGCGATTCAACTGGGTCGCGAACATGGATATACAAGTGTTCTATCTCATCGATCTGGTGAAACCGAGGATGCCACCATCGCAGATCTTGCAGTTGGTCTCGGCACCGGTCAAATCAAGACTGGAGCTACTTGCCGCTCTGAAAGAACGGCGAAGTACAACCAACTTCTGCGCATCGAACGCGATCTCGGCCGCACTGCTGAATACAAAGGAAAGCGTGCATTCTCTCATGCACGACTCGACCAAAAGGAAGCGGTATCAGGCCGCACCAAGTAGATCACTCAGCGTTTTGAGCAACTTCGGGTTTTCTATAAATCCGATGCAGCATTGACGCTGTCCTGTATCTGCCTACGTATTGCCCGTCGATATATTGATCGACGTAACTTTTGACGGCAATCGTATCGGGACCAATCTGCACGAAATGATCGCGAGAGCGCGCAGCCCATGCACCGTTCACTCCTTCACCGTAGTAGTAGCTGGTGCGATCGACCCTTGCTTCTTTTGCGTTGAAGGTCATTGCGTTCGCCTGCGTTTCCGTCCAACCGGGTTGGTTCCATCTCGCAACGATTCGGCCGTCAGCGGTTCGAGCGAACTGCACATCGCTTACGAGCTTGCTACCGGCCATCACCGTATCGACTCCGGACTCAGTCACCAACGTTTCGCATTTCCAAGTCCCCTCAAAAGACCGTGGAAACGTGTTGTTGAGTAGTCCAGACTCCACAACTCTGACTGGCTGAGGCTGATTAATCACCTGATTCGGATTCGTGGCAGGTACAACGGGCGAGCTCATGGGCGTTTCGCTCGGTGCCACGCGTGTCGGCTTCACCGTCTGAACCCCTCCGTCACCATCCGGATCGATCTGAATTTTGTCGAGGTGCCCGTGGAGAACCTTCGCTGAGACTTCCGCCGGCAATATCAAGCACATCGACAGAAGGATTACCACGCTCAGCATTTCCAGCACTACGCCGAAACCCTGTTTTTTCGTTTTTTTCGGCTTCTTGCCTTTAAGTGTTTCCATGCACTTAGAAGTCCAAAACTCGTAAAAATGCTAAAGATATTGTGCCCTTTGAAACTGTCTTATAATCGACACTTTAAGCGACGTATCGAATAATTTGATTTTCACTTGAGAACCGCAAAAGGTTGGACACAGCACGTTTCACCCCCTCTCCGCGCGCACCTTAGTACTCGCTTACCCGCCATTTACAGGGGGGATGGTACGATCCCTAGTTCAACTTTCACACCTCAACCCGGACTCGAAGGGGGTTTACGTGAGTAATAAGACCATGCAGGCTTGCGAAATCAAAGACATCAACCTGGCTACACTCGGCGAACAGCGAATCGCCTGGGCCGAAGGCGACATGCCTGTGCTCAAAATGATCAAAGAGCGTTTCGCAAAAGAAAAGCCATTCCAAGGAGTGCGAGTGTCTTGCTGCGCTCACATCACATCAGAAACAGCAAATCTCGCCAGAGCTCTGGCTGCAGGCGGTGCCGATTGCGTGCTGATCGCCTCTAACCCGTTGTCCACACAGGACGATGTAGCAGCAGCGTTGGCGAAGGAAGGCATCTCGGTCTACGCCATCAAAGGCGAAGACATTCCGACCTATCACCGCCACATCAACATTGCGCTCGATCACAAACCACAATTGATCATCGATGACGGTTCAGACCTGGTCGCGACCTTGGTCCAAGAACGCGCCGGCCAAGTCAAAGACATAGTAGGAACGACCGAAGAGACAACCACAGGTATCAATCGCTTGCGCGCTATGGAACGCGACGGTGCATTGAGCTTCCCGTCGATCGCAGTGAACGATGCGCTCACCAAGCACATGTTCGACAATCGGTACGGCACCGGTCAATCAACTTTGGATGGTATCATCCGCGCAACCAACAGATTGGTAGCCGGAAGAAATGTCGTCATCCTCGGATACGGCTGGTGCGGCAAGGGTTGCGCAATGCGAGCACGCGGCTTGGGTGCCAACGTTATCGTCACCGAAGTAGATCCAATAAGAGCAATTGAAGCAGTAATGGACGGATTCCGCGTAATGCCAATTGCAGAAGCGGCTCCCATCGGCGATCTGTTCATCACCGTTACCGGCAACAAACACGTCATCGACAAGCACCACTTCGGAGCAATGAAAGATGGTGCGATCGTTTGCAACTCCGGACACTTTGATCTCGAGCTCAATCTCACAGGTTTGGCCGAACTCGCACAGTCACGCAAAGAAGTGCGACCCTACATGGAAGAGTTCTCACTCAAAAACGGCAACCGCGTTTACGTCCTTGCAGAGGGTCGCCTTGTCAACCTGGCATGCGCGGAAGGACATCCAGCGAGCGTTATGGATATGAGCTTCGCCAACCAGGCTCTTGCACTGGAGTACCTAGTCAAGAACAAAGGCAAATTGAAAGGCGGTTTGCACACTCTGCCTGAAGCTGTCGACCAGGAAATTGCATCGCTGAAACTGAAATCACTGGGGTTGGAGATTGATTCTCTGACCAAAGAAATGACTCAGTATCTCAGCTCGTGGAAGAGCGGAACCTAACAAAGTCGTTTAATTTGCGAGACTCGGGCAGTGACCTGCCCGAGTTTTTTGCATTTCAATAGCTGTGCAGCAATTGACAGCACCATTGCATGGCGCCATTAGAGCCTGGCATACCATCAATTGATCGGCACGCAAGCAATTGAGCGGCACGCAGAACGTAGATCAATCGGCAGGTTGTTAGTTGATCTTCTGGAACATGTAGCCGATTCCACGCGCCGTAAGGATGAGATCAGGATTCGAGGAATCCTCCTCCAGTTTCGAACGCAGACGGCTTATGTGTACATCTACAACTCTGGTATCAATTCGATGATCGGGAGGATACGCCCAAACCTGTTGCAGAATTTCGCTTCTTGAATAAGGTTTGCCGGAGTTGGTCACGAGAAGTTCGAGCAGACTGAACTCCATGCCAGTCAATCTGATTCTCTCGTTCTTCCTTGTTACTTGACGCTTGTTTAGATCGATCTTGAGGTTGCCGATAGTAATTACGTTTGCGCTCTTGCTTTGACCTGTCTCTTGATGACGCTCGACGGTTCTTCTAAGAACGGCCTTAATTCTGGCTTCAAGTTCGCTCGGGCTGAAAGGTTTGACAACATAGTCATCGGCACCGATTTCCAGCCCCTGAATTCGGTTGGAAACATCGGCGACGGCAGTAAGCATGATGATGGGAGTATCAGAGGTCTTACGAATCTCTCTGCAAACTTCGTAACCATCCATCTTTGGAAGCATGACATCGAGAATGACAAGGTCTGGTTGAAAACCGTTGAATTGCTCGAGTGCTTCTTGCCCGTCGGCCGCAGTCGCAACGTTGTAGCCGGCAAGCTTCAAGCGGGTTTCAAGAATCCGTCGTATTGACGCTTCATCGTCAACAACGAGAATTTTTTCCTGATCAGAACTGTTGTCTACCACGGTTGTCTACCTGACTACTACTTTCACTGTCCGCTCTCTCCGAGGCGACCTCACGACAAGGAAGGTCAAGAGCTATTCATCGTCCTCGGGTTTAATCAACATGAAGTATATAACAAACACACGCAAAGTTTTCGCAATGCACAATCGTTAGCGGTCATTAGTTTCACTAACCGCAGCAAACCTCGATTCTCAGAGAAAAACAGATTGTTCGACACACTTGATATCAGCCAAACCTGCGCTCAAACGACTCGCTATAAATATGGTACTACTGCTGATACTATTGGTCGCATATACGCGATCAACCGGCGAAACATCACTTTGGTGCGCCTAAAGGCCGATCTTCAAAATCTGATCGCACAAATTTTCGTGCTTAAAACGTGGCACCTGTTTCGGTCTTCCACTGTTGCGCACTGGGGGCGGTGGCATCACTTTACATGCTCCGGCACAGCAATTCACTTCTTCACATCACAATGTTTTTAGATACATTTAAATTGCCAAGTACATCCATGCAGCGCACTGCCAGAATGTCCGAAACAGCTTGCAGCAGCACCACTCTAGCGCGCTTGACATACCATTCGGTTGATCGAAGGACAACGCACAACCCAGTTGTCATTGGTCAAATTCTTATCAGTCATATACGCCGGAAGCCTCACCCATTAATGCTTTCGCAACACGCGTCAACTCTTCGTTAAAACAGTGTTGGGCGTGTAAAGGCTATAGAAATTGTATGGTGCGCTAACACGGCTATCGTGTTAAGCTTCAGTTCAGATCTGCCGGCGACGGCACTTACCAAATTTCGCTTTCGCAAAAATGCGAAACCCGTTATGGAGAATCAAATGAATAAGCCTCAAATGTGCTTAGCCTTGAGCCTGACCATCTCGTTCGGGCAGTCAGCTTGGCTTACAGTCAGCGCAGCACCGGCTGGTACTATCTGGCAAAAGATGTCTGGATCGTCCAGCAACATCAGCGCACCAGCACCGGTGCAAAAACCGAAAGCGATCAAGAAGGTCGCTACACAAACTTCAGCTTCACCTGTGGTGGCAGACGGACATGCAATGTTGTTCTTGCCAGGCAGAAAGGATGCAGGTCTAAGCGGCGCAGCCCCGGCAGCAGCGCTGACAATTCACCCTGCATTGCCCGATTCGGTTGCTGAAGTTGCAGCAGCTGGAGCGCCGGCAATCGAAGAAAAACCAGAATTGATCGCCGCTCAACCGAGCGAGCGTACAAGTGAAATTCCTTCCGGCGAAGAGATCATGAGCGCCTCTGCTCCGCAGACCGGTGGCAGCACAAACCAACTGCTCGCCCAACTCGCTCCCGATCGCGTCATCGCTCAAGCAACAGATTCCGCTACCGGTATCACTGCTACACCGATACCGCCCGTAGTGACTGGCACTGTCGACCTCGAAGAGTTCAAGCCGACCAACGTTATCGAATTGAAAGTCTCTCAATCCAGAACTTTCAAAATGAAGAACAAGATCGTCAGAACTTCCATTAGTGATCCTGGTATCGCTGAACCGGTCGTTGTCGCTGAAAACCAAATGGTTCTTCTCGGCAAGTCCCCCGGCACCTGCACCATGCTCCTTTGGGACGACGCCGGCAACTCCGTTGCTCTCGACCTCAGAGTTACCCGCGACTACGGTCAGCTCCAAGCTACCCTTCGCGAAATCGACCCTCGCATCATCGTCAAGGCTTTCTCCGTCGGTGGTGGCGATAGAGTTCTTCTTCTCGGCGACGTTGACCACCCTGAGTCGGTCATCAGGGCTTTCGCCGCATCCAACGTATTTATGGATGACCGCGGTTTCAACATCCAAGTCGCCAACAACCGTTTGACTAACGCCAGAATCGGCGAAGTCGGCGCGGCCGGCGGCGGCGGCGCTGGAGGTGGTGGCGGTGGAGCCGGTGCTCTTTCGCAAATCGGCTCGGTCGATCGCTATACATTCTTCCCCAACGTCAACAACAACATCAGCAAAGCTCAGTTGATTTCGTCTGACGGTGGCAGAGTTACTTCTCTGGTTAAGGTCAGAAAGGTTCCTCTTATCGTTCTTCACGTGACCTTCATGGAAATGAACACCTCTGCTGCTCGCTCGCTCGGCGTCCAGCTCGGTATCAACGTTTCCGGTTACGGCTTCGGATTCGGTATCGGTGGTAACAACCTCCAAGGCGGACAGTTGCAATCACCTCAATACCTGCTCTCCAGCCCGGGTATCACCCAACAGCTTCCGACATTCGGCGCTGGTACTGGTGCTCTAGGTTTGGCTCCCCAAGTACTCGTCCCGGGTGCTTCGGCTACCTCTCCTTTGACCTTCACCACACCTCCTCCGAGCACAGTCACTCAACAGTTCGCAGCTCCTTCAACTGGCGCTGTTAGCTTCCAGAGTCTCTCGAGCGTTCTCGGACAAGCTATTTCCGGTATCGGTTTGGCTCAGTTCCCAGTCGTTCCGGCTCTGATTCAGCAAGCTGTTCTCTTGGGTGCTCCTGGTGGTGCAACCTTCCAACCTGGCGGTCTCTCTAACTTGTTCACCGGCGTCAACAACTGGTCGCTCGGCAACAGAACTAGAGCGTCCTTCACTCCTTCAGTTCAAGGTATCGTCTCTCACTCGAGAGCCAGAGTCCTCTCCGAGCCCACTCTGGTCACCATCTCCGGTGAAAGAGCTTCCTTCCTCGCTGGTGGTGAAATCCCAATTCTGCAATCAGTTGCAACAGCTGGTCAGGCACAACAATCGGTCACCTTCGAACCATTCGGCATGAGAATCAACATGATTCCTGTGCTCATGGAAAACGGCGGTATCAACCTCCAGATCTCTCCGGAAGAAAGAATCATCTCCAACGCAATCGTGTTGAACATTCCTGGTTCCAACACCAACATCCCCGGTTTCACCACACGTAAGTGCCAAACTATCGTCGAAATGAAGCCCGGTCAGGAGCTCTTCATCTCCGGCTTGGTCTCCACCAACAACGGTCGCGAACTCAACAAAGTTCCGATCATCGGTGAAATCCCCGTATTCGGCTCGCTCTATCGTTCCAAAGCCTTCAGCAAAAACGAAAGCGAACTCGTAATCGCAGTCAGACCAGAAGTCATCCTTCCTGGAACTCCTGGACAACTCAAACTGCCGGAAGAAATTGGACGGGTTGAAGGTCCTCGCGACATGAACCTCTTCCAAGTTGAACCTACCGTCATGGACGAACGCCACTACACCTCAGGAAGAGCAGAACGTCACCAAAAGACTTCTCCAACCTTGCCTGAAGGCGCTCCAATTCCCGATAACGAATAATCGCGTAATCGGCACGACAACCACTACTGAAACGGGCAGCTGCAAAGCTGCCCGTTTTCTTTCTGCGACGATCTCAATCCTTATGTATGCAGTAGTCGCGACATGGTAAGCAGTCCACATTGTGAAAGTCGCAATTGTTGGAATGCATCGAACGCAATTTCTCACACCACCAAGATGCGGGACGGTTGCGACTTTTCAAGAACATAGCGAACGCATATCGGTTTTCATTTGTTAACATGCGCCACGAAGTATAGGCACCACCGGCGGTTGTCATGCACACGCGATCATTCTCTTTTTCTCATAGTCGAACTCATCGATTGCCGCACAACGCCTATTTCTCACACGCCAAGCGGTAGCGAGATGTGGGGTGGTGTCGCATTTGGTTCAATCATGCAGTTACAAAGTGGTCGCAGAAACTTTTTTGCTACAACTTGTAGAAGTCGTGTTAAGCTTCTGTGGTAGTAGTGGAGTTATGGCATCGTGTACGATTACGGTGGTCGGACAGAGGGAGATGTGAATGATTAGACCGCAATTGTGCTTAGCCCTGAGCATATCTTTGACAATTGGGCAGACAATCTTAGTACCGGCACAAGCAGCGCCCGCAGGATCAATCTGGCAGCAAATGTCAGGTTCGGCAGCGGTCAGCCGAAGCACGCCATCACAGGCGGTGCGCACAGCGGCTCAACCAAAACAGACCATTAAAAAGGTCAGAACTGCATCGGCATCGCCGGTAGTGGCCGACGGACATGCAATGTTGTTCTTGCCAGGCAGAAAGGATGCAGGTCTAAGCGGCGCAGCCCCGGCAGCAGCGCTGACAATTCACCCTGCATTGCCCGATTCGGTTGCTGAAGTTGCAGCAGCTGGAGCGCCGGCAATCGAAGAAAAACCAGAATTGATCGCCGCTCAACCGAGCGAGCGTACAAGTGAAATTCCTTCCGGCGAAGAGATCATGAGCGCCTCTGCTCCGCAGACCGGTGGCAGCACAAACCAACTGCTCGCCCAACTCGCTCCCGATCGCGTCATCGCTCAAGCAACAGATTCCGCTACCGGTATCACTGCTACACCGATACCGCCCGTAGTGACTGGCACTGTCGACCTCGAAGAGTTCAAGCCGACCAACGTTATCGAATTGAAAGTCTCTCAATCCAGAACTTTCAAAATGAAGAACAAGATCGTCAGAACTTCCATTAGTGATCCTGGTATCGCTGAACCGGTCGTTGTCGCTGAAAACCAAATGGTTCTTCTCGGCAAGTCCCCCGGCACCTGCACCATGCTCCTTTGGGACGACGCCGGCAACTCCGTTGCTCTCGACCTCAGAGTTACCCGCGACTACGGTCAGCTCCAAGCTACCCTTCGCGAAATCGACCCTCGCATCATCGTCAAGGCTTTCTCCGTCGGTGGTGGCGATAGAGTTCTTCTTCTCGGCGACGTTGACCACCCTGAGTCGGTCATCAGGGCTTTCGCCGCATCCAACGTATTTATGGATGACCGCGGTTTCAACATCCAAGTCGCCAACAACCGTTTGACTAACGCCAGAATCGGCGAAGTCGGCGCGGCCGGCGGCGGCGGCGCTGGAGGTGGTGGCGGTGGAGCCGGTGCTCTTTCGCAAATCGGCTCGGTCGATCGCTATACATTCTTCCCCAACGTCAACAACAACATCAGCAAAGCTCAGTTGATTTCGTCTGACGGTGGCAGAGTTACTTCTCTGGTTAAGGTCAGAAAGGTTCCTCTTATCGTTCTTCACGTGACCTTCATGGAAATGAACACCTCTGCTGCTCGCTCGCTCGGCGTCCAGCTCGGTATCAACGTTTCCGGTTACGGCTTCGGATTCGGTATCGGTGGTAACAACCTCCAAGGCGGACAGTTGCAATCACCTCAATACCTGCTCTCCAGCCCGGGTATCACCCAACAGCTTCCGACATTCGGCGCTGGTACTGGTGCTCTAGGTTTGGCTCCCCAAGTACTCGTCCCGGGTGCTTCGGCTACCTCTCCTTTGACCTTCACCACACCTCCTCCGAGCACAGTCACTCAACAGTTCGCAGCTCCTTCAACTGGCGCTGTTAGCTTCCAGAGTCTCTCGAGCGTTCTCGGACAAGCTATTTCCGGTATCGGTTTGGCTCAGTTCCCAGTCGTTCCGGCTCTGATTCAGCAAGCTGTTCTCTTGGGTGCTCCTGGTGGTGCAACCTTCCAACCTGGCGGTCTCTCTAACTTGTTCACCGGCGTCAACAACTGGTCGCTCGGCAACAGAACTAGAGCGTCCTTCACTCCTTCAGTTCAAGGTATCGTCTCTCACTCGAGAGCCAGAGTCCTCTCCGAGCCCACTCTGGTCACCATCTCCGGTGAAAGAGCTTCCTTCCTCGCTGGTGGTGAAATCCCAATTCTGCAATCAGTTGCAACAGCTGGTCAGGCACAACAATCGGTCACCTTCGAACCATTCGGCATGAGAATCAACATGATTCCTGTGCTCATGGAAAACGGCGGTATCAACCTCCAGATCTCTCCGGAAGAAAGAATCATCTCCAACGCAATCGTGTTGAACATTCCTGGTTCCAACACCAACATCCCCGGTTTCACCACACGTAAGTGCCAAACTATCGTCGAAATGAAGCCCGGTCAGGAGCTCTTCATCTCCGGCTTGGTCTCCACCAACAACGGTCGCGAACTCAACAAAGTTCCGATCATCGGTGAAATCCCCGTATTCGGCTCGCTCTATCGTTCCAAAGCCTTCAGCAAAAACGAAAGCGAACTCGTAATCGCAGTCAGACCAGAAGTCATCCTTCCTGGAACTCCTGGACAACTCAAACTGCCGGAAGAAATTGGACGGGTTGAAGGTCCTCGCGACATGAACCTCTTCCAAGTTGAACCTACCGTCATGGACGAACGCCACTACACCTCAGGAAGAGCAGAACGTCACCAAAAGACTTCTCCAACCTTGCCTGAAGGCGCTCCAATTCCCGATAACGAATAATCGCGTAATCGGCACGACAACCACTACTGAAACGGGCAGCTGCAAAGCTGCCCGTCTTCTTTCTGCGAGTGAGCGGCCTGACACGGATCGCCATGTTGGAATGGAAGGCCAAGGAGTGTAACCCATGTGTCCGGAACGTCCTGTTACCCATGTGTCCGGGCCGGACACATGACTTGGATCGCATGACACGCATCGCATGACATGGATCGCATGACGCGACTCCTATTAAGATCAGTTCGCTTGCCTAACGCCTACCTAACGCTTCTTAGGTGGTGACTTCCTCTCAGAGGGTCTCTTGCCACTCTTATAGTCGTCCAAGAACGCCTGCGATTCTTTCGGAAACTCTGATAGAAAAATGTTGAGCACGCGACCAACTGCATTCTTGATGAACTCTTCGCGCTCTTCTACGGGACTGTAGCAATTGGCCAATCCCTGTTTATCGACAATTCTGAGCAAGCCTTTTTCAGCAAGACGCACCATAGTAGTCATGACCGTCGTATAAGCGATCTGACGTTCGCGGCTCAGTGTGTCGTATACAGCCCGCACAGTTACGATCGGATCAGCAAGATCCCACACCAGCTCCATGATTTCACACTCGAGATCTCCTAAGAACTTCCGAAGACCTTGTTGATTGAATCGAAATGAAGCGTTTTCGTCGTGTAGGCGCATGCAAACTCACTCTGTGCTCGGTTCGCCGATATTAGCACAGCTGATCGATTAGGAAAATTACCTGAGAACTAGAAAAACAGCCTCTAAATGCCGCACACAGAGTTATGGAGCCCGTTTGTTCAACCTACGAAGGGGTGTAGCAAATAGTAATAATTCAGTAATTCAGCGAATCTGTGAACAAAACTAGAACCACACTATGTGATACCTTGTCTTTGCTAAATGACTGCCGCAGCCGAGTAAACCAGATGAAAGCCAAGTTCACCGAAAACAATAAACGTCCAGTTGTCTTTCTCGACAGGGATGGAACCCTGAATATAGAGCGCGGATACATCCACAACCTCACAGATTTAGAACTCATAGAAGGCGCTGCAGAAGCCGTAAAGCGGCTCAACGACAGTGGTATCGCGGCGATATTAGTGACTAATCAATCAGGCGCGGCCAGGGGCTATTACGCAGAGACACACATTCTCGACTTGAACAAACGCCTAGTCGATCTCTTGCACGCGCAAGGAGCACACCTCGATGCAGTCTACTATTGCCCGCATCTTGCAGAGGGAACGGTCGAGCCTTATGTTCAGCAATGCGCTTGCAGAAAGCCGGAGATCGGCATGGTTGAACAGGCCTATTCTGAGCATCAAGACCTCGACAGAGAAAGATCATTTGTTGTCGGTGACAAAGCCACAGACGTAGAACTGGCGGTCAACTGCAAAGCAAAAGGGATTCTGGTTGTAACCGGCTACGGGCAATCGGTTTTGGATGGAACATATCAATGGAAAGTGACGCCGGACTACACGGCCAATACAATCACCGAAGCAATTGATTGGGTGTTCCAGGAGTTGTCGCGCACGCAGTCTCAATCTCAGAAGGCAAGCACTTGAGCCTTTCAAGATCTCTTGAAACTGGATTGAATGAGCAAACTGAGTTCACTAAGCAACGCCGGTAGCTCGAATGGTTTCGGCAAGTACAAATCAGCACCAGCTTCCAATGCCATCGATTGATCCGGATGTGAAGTGGCGATAACCACGCTGATGCTTGCTAGCGCTTTGTCTTGCTTCAAAGTTCTGCAAAGGTTCCATCC
>CAYZJR010000025.1:0-72556 GCA_964478655.1 uncultured Candidatus Obscuribacterales bacterium | reverse complement strand
AACTAACCGCGAAACGAGTCCGCAAAAAGTCTAACGCACGAGCAGGCGAAATTAGAGGTTACTGCGGCAATGTCCCACGAAGGACTGATGGCAGCTTAGGCACCGTCGAGCGTTGAACATTCAGCATTACTTTTCGGCCAAGGCACTGCGCAGCATATTGAACGTGGCATTCCTTACCGCTGCCTGCATCCGAATACTTCAGATCAAACGCCTCGGTTGCGCCGGGTTCTCCAATCGAATAAGAAGCTTCTATTGGTGCCTGATCCTGAGGTGTCAAAATTGTTGCTTTCGAGTCTGCAAGGCACGAAACTTCGGTGCCATCATCGCCTAAAAATGTGACACCATTGAGGTCCTTGGGAAGATCCGTTGTTTTTGTGCCATTAGGCAAACTATTCCACCCAAGCTTCTCTTCAACTACAATCTCTGCCGCTTTCGACCAACCACCTTCAACTCCAGGGTTCTCCGCATAATATTTCTCGGCATCGGCCTTCACATTGAACTTTGAGCCGTTGCTGGGGGCACTGCTGCTTTGAGCAGAACCTGACGATGCTGCTCCACCGGATGCCGAGCTAACTGGAGTGTCACCGCCATAGGTGCCTGGTGCAGTACTACAGCCGGAAGTGGTCACAATGACACACACAAGCGTCAAAATGATTGCGGCACCATTTGTGATACTGCGCATCGACGACAATAGTTTAGAGTTCACGCTGAATCTCCCAATCCACTTTTTTGATTCGGAGATTCTATCAGATAGCGCTTATTTCTGAACTGCGTAGAAGTAACCCTGCACGCAACTTCCACCTTTGTCGGCCATTCTCAGCACGATGTAGCCAGGTAGCATTTTGTTAGCTTGAGCCTTGCCAAACTGCAGCTTCATGCCGTATTCGTTGGAGAAATACATATCAGTCTGCGGACAGTCCTTTCCAGGCGTCTTGTAAGAGACGTGAACATGCGCGCCATTATTTGAGGGCGAGAGATATGATGTATTTTCAAATGATTGATTCTTGTTTCCAAACAGAAAAATCATGAACTTCCGATCGGCAAAAAAGTCTTTGCCTTGCCGCAAAGTCAAAATTCCATCGTTCAATTCAGCGTTCTCAACTTTAAATGGAACGCCATTGATTTTGCCACTGGCAGGCGACTTCGGATAGTCCATATTCTTCGCTTCGAATGCCCAAGATTTCTGTGGCGATGGTGGCTTGGGTGGGTCGCCTACTTGCGTGTGCCACTTTTCTTCTGCGACTTTCCAGACACCGTCCTGTTTGCGCATGGTCACAACACCAGTTGTGATCGACTTCACCGGTTTGACCGCCCCAGGTTTCGCACCGAAGGCTTGAGCGAGTCCAGTTCCGATTTGCTCAACTCCTTTACCTATTGCCGATCCAAACACACCTGAGTCGACAGCCGTCATTTCCAAGGTCGCGGTATCACCGGTGATGACTTCCTTCTTCAGCTTAATACCAGTTGGTTGCATCGACTTGACCAATTCAAGCAAAACGCCGGATTTGGTTACAGCATCAGGTCCGGAGCCTTTCTCCATCGCCTTTTTCATCTTGTCTTTCGACTCTTGCGCCATATACCAATGAAGATCGTCCAATGTTTTTGCGTTCTTCAATGCTTCGATGTACTTGAAAAATACCTGCTGCGGCGTCAGTCCCTGCAAGTTTGGCGCAGGAAGCGTCGGCGCAGTTGGAGAATTCCATGTAGTCGTAGAAGATGGCGAGGTGACGGATGAAGAAGTGCCGGTGGAGCTAGCAGTTGTTCCTGATGAACGCGTCGTGGAGCTGCCCGAGTTCTGCGTTGATTGCGTGTCGGATGTCCTCAAAGTCTCTTGCGATGGTGGCGGGATCAGTGGCGCACCAGGCGGGTTCGGACCTGGCTCCGTAGGAGGTACTGCACCGGCCGGCGGTGCTGCTTCAGCCATCGGAGGTGAGGACGGAATACCCGGCTGCGCCAGGGCGGCAGAACAAAAAGAGATTGCCGCCAGAGCGACGATCTGCAATGCGCTCAAACGATTCATGCAAATTCTCCACGAAAGGATACTTCCATTTAACACTTCAAGCTCATCCATACCCCCGGAGATCAGACATTGTTTATTTTTTCCAATCCAGTAAGGTTCAAAAGCGGAATCTTAACCCCTGTGCGCGTTGCACAAGTCGAGCTCGCCAACATCCCCCAGTCTAGGTAGTCACGAACACCCGCAAGGATGATGTTGAACATTCCGAAGCTGGCAGATAATTGAGATGAAGATCGGCTTCAGGAACAATGCCATGCATCGAACAAAGCTCTTTCAAATCCTTTGGAATTCCGCACAAAGAGCAAGAGAAGAAGGTGACAGAAAGACGGCAAATGTCTTTGTAACCAATGCACTGAGAGTGATGGGTGTTGATCTCGCGGACCTACTCAGTCAACAACCCGCGCCTGAAACCGAAAGCACAGCTATTTCCAAACAAGACGATCATACGTCGCATGACCGCGCCGCACAATCAATTCACGGCGGTATAGCTTCAGGAACGACTTAAGCGAATCGTTGTAGACAAACAGCACCACGTTCGTACACTTCGGCTACTTGCGCGACGATGATTGCGGTCAGCTCATCACGCCAGGTTGGCCCAAAAGCCATTTGCGCGTTCGTTCGAGCTTCAGTTAGTAACGACGATGCTTGCTGCTCTGACATTCCGCACTCGCTGGCCGATCGAATGATTGCCTTTACTGCTTTGCGCGCTTCTTGAATATCGTTCATACCCTTCACCAACTTCGGCCCACCCGCTGGGGTGACTAGTGACTGAGCACTCAAATTTGATGGGCCTCTCAATTGTCGAAAGCATACGCCCGTTGTGTGGCGATAACGTGGCACTTTTTGACGACATCTATAATGTGAAATAACAACCTATCAGATCGAACTACAGCATGTGGACACACCAAAACGAGCCAGCTGAGTCCATGGTTTTGAATGAGCTATGTTCAAAAGCCAAAGGACGGCTGCCACTGGAATACCTGGAGTACTTAAAATGTTCAGACGGAGGTCAGGGCACAATTCCAATTCGTCCACACGATGTATTTCTCTTTGACGCCAAACGTGTTGTTATGGACCTTATTGGTCAAGCTTCCAACAGAATCGAAGGGATCTTAAGAATAGGAAAACACGGGACTTGCGGATTCATTGTTCTTGATCTACGACGAAATGTGCCATGCGTTTCAAGCATCCCAGTCGATTCTAGTAACTACCAAGATCTGTATCTAATTGCGGAAGATTTTTCCCAATTCCTAAGTTTGTTTGAACAACCTGCTCCCTACGTTGTTCATAACGAGGACACTATCAATCGTGCATCAATGCTTCTGAATTGTCAGCTTTGGCCGCCAGATACCATTGGATTTCAAAGGAAGCTTTACAACATTGACAAGTATGCACCACAGTTCGAGGCGATCGGCTCAGCCAATAAATCGGTCTTCCTCGGTTTGAAGAAAGACCAAGGCAGCCTGTGGCAGGTTTCGCTCTCCAACGTGCCCTCGCCAAAGCTCATAGCGAATTCAATTCAGGAAGCTACAGATTTAGTAGCTTCTTTCTCAGATTGGTGGAAAAAAGAACAGCATCGTTACTACGAGATCAAGAATCACAACTCTTCGCTGGACCTATTCAATGAAGCATGGTCACTACTAAAGCCCTGGTTAGACCAATTCGAGATGGACCTTAGAAAAAGAAGTGACGCAAACACGTATGCTAAGCGTAGTGGCGAATATGACTTAGATGAGTCACCGACTATAATTCCCACAGACGACCTGATTTTTTGGAAAATTCCCGATCTTACCTTTGCTAGGCTGAAAGTCCGAGTCAAAAACCCAAGTCAATGGGACACAGGCAAACTTGTCGAGACGGCGACACCTGAGTATGAAGAATTCACTAAATTACCACAGTTCAGCTACGTCATGGAAAACGCCTTAATTGGATTCCACAGTGCGAATGCAAACCTTGCATTCTTGACGATGGGAACATCGACGCTCGCAGAATTTTACTTAGGAATTTCACTTCCAGATGAGTGCCCTAAATCAAGCTCTGCAAAGAGAAAATCATACTCGGCACTCCATTCCCTGATAAGCAGCGTCTACCAAGATCAAATCGAAGTGTCAGAGGCTATTGAGGCGGCTGAGATTCAGAGACTGCTCACTCCGGTATGCAGATACACCGGTTTGCTAAGTGGATTTCCGCGCATCCGTGATTCCAACAGCTCGGCACAGCTTCAACGGATTCGATCTGGAGTAGCCGGGCACCAATTCGGTGTGCTTACTTTAGCTGTGCCGATACCAGATGCAGTTGTCTTGCAAGAATCTGCGCAATTGGAGCAGCTCAAGCACAAATCAAAAAAGGAAAAAGAATCCGCTGAGTTAAAACAAAGAGAATGTCAGCTAAGCAGAGACATTGGCATGTGGCTAACGAGTACATATTTTTTCGCTGCCGATCGATCAGTATTCGCTCGCCTCAGGTCGCTGCTTCGAGCAACCTACACTGATGAAATAGTTCGACCGACACGACTTCAAATACGAGAAGCTGACGCTTTGAGACCTCTCATAGAAACATTCGGATTACTCAGATATAAAGAAACAGAGAGCACTTTGGCAATTTGGAACCACAAATTCCTGTCGCCACTTAGTTCACGCTCGCTTTCTGCATATGTTCACTTGCCTTCCGACAAAAATGAATAACCAATCACTTATCTTTCGAAGATTCAGCCGTTGACGCCTTCTCGGCGCCCTTCACCTTAGATTCGGTCTTCGGTTCCGCCTTCGATTCCGGCTTCGGCTCGGTAACGATCACCCAATTCGTCTGGCGATCTGTCATTCCGCGGTCATTTCCGATGGGAAGAATGTCTCCATTTTTCGGGTTGCGCACCCAGCCTTCGCTCCACGCTCCCATGTCGGTGTAGAGCAAGTCGCGCACACCAAGAGCTGCGGCATCCTCTGCGAATGTTGTTAGCGTGATTGAATCGACGCTTTCAACGATTGCAATCGATCCGTCTTTGAGCACCGCAATTCCGCGTCGCTGAAAGTAGCTACGGTCTTTAAACTTAGCTGGGGTGCCTCCTTCAACTGCCTGGAACTGTTGAAATAGTGTTCCATTCTGCTTTGCGACATCATTGAGAAGGTCGTCGGTAAGCAGCTTTCCATACTCGGTCGGGAAGATCTCTAAGCGAGACCCAATCATTTTCGCGGCTCCGCCTAGCCCTCGGTCGACCATCCCCTTGTTGAACACTTTGCCGTCGGATATGTATATACCGCCGATCTTGCCATTCCTCATCGTAAATGCAGCTGGCAGACAAAGAAGGACGTTTTTGTCCTCTCTACTGGGGCGTTGTGTGGTGAAGCTGATGTTGGCGCCATTCAAAAACATGAAGTTAAAGTCATTGCCAGACGGCGCCTCACGCTTTTGAAACGTAAGTGGGTTTGCTGTAACTCGTGGACAGGTCAAGCATGCTATAAAACACGAGAGCACTAGCAGGCTTTGAACAAAAGTTGTTCTCAATCTGGGTCTCCGAAGCGAGTTGAATCCTATTTTAACCAGACAATGTTAAAACGACATCAAATCCGAGTATCCAGCGCGATTTTGTTAGCACTTCTGCCTTTGACGACGATGGTCGCAAATTCAGCAAATGCCGATCCTGCCAATTCAAGCCCGGCGAAAGCGAATTCATCAACCAAGCAATCTTCACCGACAAAGACGGCAACCGGCTCTTCATCACGAGCATCTGTCGGCACCGCACAAAAATCCAAATCGTCTACACCGCCGTCCGACGTCGAAGGTGACGACGAGTCGCATCTCCATGGTTGGATTCCAACTGGGAAGCGCGACTTTAATGCGGTGGAGGAATTGACAATGGATGATCCCGTCATCGAAGATCCCGATGACGAGCCAATTGTTTTGCAGGAACAGAAAGCGAAGATCGCCGTTCCAGACGGTGTTCTCCAGAAGGGATTTCGCGTAGACGCACTTCCACACTACAACTTGGCGAACAAATATCTCAACCAGGGACGATTTCAGGATGCAGCGCGAAAATATCGCGACGCGATAACCGTCTACGACAAAGAGGCTGATTTTTACATCAATCTTGGAGTCGCACTGAGAAAACTGAACGATTATGTTGGGGCTGAGGAGGCATTCAAACAAGCACTGGCTCTCAATTCGGCTGATTGGATGGCATGGAGTAACCTAGCCAACGCATATCTCAAACAAGAAAAACTTGCAGACACTGTCGAATCGTTCAAACAATGCCTAAAGCGCAATCCACCCGCACAAGAACGAGTGGCCATCGAGCAAGACATTAAAGACATCACGAAAATTCTGAGAATGCGAGATCCGAATTTCGATGCCAAACCGTCTGTTGCTTCAAAAGTGCCTGGAGCATCCAAACAACTGAAAGGTTCATCGGTTCAATCGAAACCGACTCCAAAAGCGCAGTCGGCATCGGCAGTCTCACAGCCGACTTCAAAGCCCACATCAATTACACCGGTAAGTCCTGAAAAATTACAAGGTTCCGGCTGGGATTACATGTATAAGTGATGCCACTACATTTGGTT
Source organism: uncultured Candidatus Obscuribacterales bacterium (assembly GCA_964478655.1). Taxonomy (GTDB): domain Bacteria; phylum Cyanobacteriota; class Vampirovibrionia; order Obscuribacterales; family Obscuribacteraceae; genus CAYZJR01. The sequence goes on along the minus strand of CAYZJR010000025.1, from coordinate 65,986 downwards.
GCGCACATTCGGTTGCGCACATATATAATTTCACGCTTTGACTAGCGCGACTTTCTCACTCAACTAACAACAAGCCCAACCGAAGCCGACCACGTCTTTATGTTTCGGGCATTGCGTGATATGGCCGCAACCACTGTCTCCAAACATGTATGGAATGTTGTCTTCTGAATCGACTTGAAAAACCAGAACCATTTGTTCTTGGCACTTCGGGCAATACGGATACTCCGCACTTTGAACCCAATGAGGCCAACCGCCTAGCTTGTCTCCCGGCTCAGAATTTCCGACGGTTTCCGCAAGATACGGGTCTTCGAAAAAATCACTTTCAAATGCAGGACTCTCGCACTTAATTTTGACGGTATTTGCCTTGTGATCGTAGACATACTGCAAACCCAAGTCTTCATGCTCTTCAGGAGAGGGAAGCTCTTCAAAGTGTTCCCAACCGACGAGCTGGATCGGCTCAAACTCTACTTCTTGAACATCAACTTTCGCTGGCGGCGCGTAATTGTTTCCTGGTTGAACTACTCTGACACAGCTAATTTTGTCTTCAAATGCATCCCAGCCACCCATTCCTTCACACTGTTCTCTGGTGCAATAGAACAGCTGCAAAAGTCCGGTTCCATAAGCGTTTTGCAACTCTAACGGTAACTCTTCGCCCAGGTTCAATTGCAGAAAGAATTGCATTTGCTTCTGGCAATTCTTGCAATTCGGCCATGGATGATCGCTGCTTGTCCATGGTGTTCCACCAAACTTCGATGCCGTGGGTGGGCTTTCTCCACCTTCAACAATTGGCTTCCAGGCGGAGCGCGTGTGTTTAGCACGCCAAGGTTCAAGTTTGGCTAGTACTTGTTCAGTTGTAGACATGGTTCGTTAATCGTCAGAATCCGGTGGGGACTTTTTCGGCTTGTCTTCAGATGACTTGCCTTCTGATGATTTACCCTTGCCTGAGTCTTTGTCTCGGCTTGTTCCCTTATCCTTGTCCTTGTCTTTGTCTTTGTCTCGACTCGACTCTTTATCTCGCGCAGATTCCTTGCCAGATTCTTTGGATTCTTTGGCTTCTTTGGTTTCTTTGCCGGTTTCTTTGGGTTCCGTCGCCGCCCCTTTTTCAGGCGGTTCCTCCACAATCTCTATCTTCCTTTTGCGCTTTCGACTTTGTTCTTTCTTGCTTCTCTCTTCCAAAAACTTGCTGAAATCCGATGGTTTGAGATTCTCCACGAACTCTTTGAACTCTTCTGGTTTGACTTCCTCTGGCTCTAGCTCTTCCTCTTGTTTGATTGGATACGAGCCGAGCTCCATCACTTCCGGCGAGACAAAAATCGGTGCGTTGGAGGCGATCGCCAAAGCGATCGCATCCGACGGGCGTGCATCAATGCACTTCACCGCTTCCGATGCCTCTCGGCATGTCAAAAAGACAGTCGCGAAGTAGGTTGAGGACTCGAGGTCGTTAATTTCAACTGAGGTTACCTGGTAGCCAATTTGATCGATGACCTGCAGCAGCAGGTCGTGCGTCAATGGACGTTCAGATTTAACGTGCTCCAGCGCAAAGGCAATTGCCCGCGCCTCGGCTTTGCCAATCCAGATTGGCAGCGCCCGCAGTTTGGCTTTGTCGTTAAGCAAGAGAATAGGCTGAGCGCTCTGAGCATCTAGCGCTAATCCCGACACGTCAACTTCGATCATTGTCTCTCCTCGGGACTTAGTTAGCAGCTCGTCTGCGTGTCTATTTTCGTCCTTAGTTTAAATATGCCCTCAATCCGTCGGCACGACCACTCAATTTAAGCTTTTTCAAAGCTCTAACTTCGAGCTGGCGAACTCTTTCTCGGCTCATACCCAAAAGCTGTCCGCACTCCGTAAGGCTTTTCGGCTCTTGAGCCTCGAGCCCGAAGCGCAGGCGAATGACATCGCGCTCGCGAGTTGAAAGCGCGTCGAGCACTCGGTCAAGCTGGCTGGCAAGCAGACCCTGATCAGCCTCATCTTCCGGCGACTCGGCGCTCTTGTTCTCGATGAGGGTTCCGATTGGGGTTTCGTCGTCTTCGCCAACGGTCGCATCCAGGGAAATCAGTTTCTTCTCTGCTTGGAGAGCTTCTGTGATTTTCTGAACGTCCAAACCGGAAGCCTGTGCGATCTCATCAACAGTCGGCTTTCTGCCGTACACTGTGAATAGGTGGCGAACCACTTTGCGCAGTCTGCTTACCAGTTCAATCATATGAACAGGGATTCTAATTGCTCTGCTCTTGTCGGCAAGCGCGCGCGAAATCGCTTGGCGAATCCACCAAGTTGCATAAGTCGAGAATTTGAAACCCCGCTCGGGGTCGAACTTTTCAACTGCGCGCAAGAGTCCGAGGCTTCCTTCCTGAATCAGATCTTGGAAGCTCATTCCTCTATTGATGTATTTCTTGGCAATGCTCACAACTAGCCGAAGATTTGCTTGTACAAGCTTTCTTCGCGCGATCATACTGCCCGATCTGTAGGCGCGGGCGAGTTCAATTTCTTCTGTACCGGTCAACAGTCTGTATCTGCCGATCTCTTTGAGATAGCGGCTAGTCGAGTCCTCACCATAGTCGGGACGGCAGATAACGACTTCTTGCTCGCCATCGTCATCATTCGAATTGGTAGGATCGTTGATTTCGAATTCCTCGGAATCATCGGCGGCTTGAATCTCCCAGCCAGCAGAAAATTCGTCGCTGACGTCAGACTGAAGGAAGTTTTTTCCATCAAGAGTACGTTCTTTTAGTTGCTGCTTTCGTTTTTTCATATCGTTCACACACGTCATGCAAAAATCCGGCTCCAACAAACAGTTGGGAGCGCTAGGGGGACACCTTAACTCACTCTAAAATATTAGCACGGTTTAAGAATTGACTGCTTGGCAATCATGCGATCGTTAAGAGATGTACCGTAGGTTTTATCTTCCTACCAGGAATCGCCTCCAAGTACCCAAGCCGCCCAATACCAGGGCTTTTTGAACATTCCACCCTTCGCCTCCACAGCCTTTTGTGCCGCTCTGAGAGCCGCGGCTTTGCTCATCCGTTTCTGCCAAAGGTTCTCATAAAAGGTAGTCATCAACAGTGAGGTGGCCTCATCAGGAACCTTCCATAGAGACATAAGCACAGAACGTGCTCCGGCAGCCATTATTGAAGAACGCAATCCAACCACTCCCTGCCCTGTAACCTGCTCTCCGCTGCCCGTATCGCAAGCAGAGAGCGTAACTAGGTCACATGAGCTGAAGTCGGCGCCTACAATCTCCTCGGCGCTGAGCTTGCCGGATGCATGTTCGGACGGTGGAGCCAAGATAAGTCCGGATGAAAGCAATGGGTTGCGAGCGTACTCTAGGTCGGACGACGCGTTTGAAGCACCGAAGACGCCTAGTACATTGCGCCACGCAGTTGGGAGTTGCGAGAGACTTTCGAAGTATCCATGCGATGCAATGTGCATTGTCGTCGCCCTCGGAGCCGCAGCAAGAAGCGCATGAGGAGTGGCTTTATCTTTCGTCAGAAGATCGACTTTAAGGCGATCGGCAACTGCGATTTTTGCAATTGCGTTGACTTCTCTTGCTGTCGCAGGAAGCGCACTAACATCCTTCGATTTGAAATCAATGTCGCCTGCAGCAACTAGGAACGGTTGATGCTTTTTCGAGAGCAGGTTTTCATAGCGAATCCGAACCAATTCGCGCGCGCTATCCGCGAACGAAACGAATTTAGAGTCATCGCTGGCTTGCACCAAATACGGCCATGGCAGCCTCGCCAGTTCGCCATCGGGCGAAATTAAAATGCGTTGAGTATCAGACGAGAGCTTCGCAGCAATAGGCTTCCAGAGCGCGTCTTGGACTCCCGTTCTCAGCGACGTGTCATCGTCGCAATCAATAATCGCTGTTCGCAATTGCCGAATACTTTTGTCAATTGTTTGGGCAGCACCCAAGCTCACAAATGAAATCGACGAACGCCCAACAACTATGGCACCATACTGAGCGACACCTGATACCACATTATTGAATCTGTATACATCGACAAATGCTTCCTGTTCCTTCAGAACTTTTTGAAATTCCTCAAGCGTCATATCGTCAGCATAATCAAAGATTCCACTCTTTTGAGTTCGGCTTGTAAGCTCGCGTTGCAGCGCTTCTTTCTCTCGCGTAAACCGATCGTTTGTGGTTGTCCAATCCTTCGGTTTTACTGAGGGGTCTTTGAGCTTTTGGAACCATGCAGCTTGGTCGGCTCGAACCTTCTGCAGACGATCGATAAGTTGCCGCGGTGATAGTGATTGCAGATTTTGGTTACTCGCAGTTTTAGTGAAACGATTTGCTTTTTCCTGTTCCTTCGTAAGTGTTTGGGCAAGCACTGACTCTTGCCGGAGGGTACTTGTGATGAGCCCTTTCCATGACAGTAACAACGAATAGAAATCTTTGATCTGTTTGTCGTCCGAGTTAAGAGTCAGCATGCAATCAGCAACATCGCGCATTGTCGCCTGAGCAAAGAGACATTGCTCACCGAATGAAAGCTGAGGAAAACTGGTTCGAACATACTTATAGGCATCTTCAGCAGCTCTGCGACTGACCATCGATGCCATGTCCTTGTCGCCTTTGATCGCATGAATAGCAGCAAGGGTTGTAAGATCTTTGATAATCTCGCGCGACTCTCGATTCTTCTGATAGTTGTATCTCTCGGTAAACAGCCTCCCGGCGAAATCAAGGACATCGCGCCATCGCGAATCGTTGCGCTTTCGCAGAACACTGCTATACAACAAAACCAGCTCCGGCTCTGGTTTTTCCTTACCACTGGATTTAAACGTCGACTCCATCAAATCAAATGCCTTTGACTCATCGCCGACGGCAAGCAAAAGTGACGCCAACCGATTAACATTCATCGGCTGCTGCAACTTCTGCCGCAGCTCGTATGCTTGGCTTGCATAGTCGACAGCCTCTTTGAGGCGCCCTCTGCGTTCCTCAACTGAAGCCATGATATCGAGTGCTTCGGCACGAACCCCGACACTTCGACGACTCTCATCTTTCTTGCTTGCTTCGAGTTCGTGATTGAACATTCTTTCCGCATAACTAAACGCAGCACTGCGATCATTTTGTGGTAGTGCATTTAGTGCCAACGCAGATAGCAGGCGCGAACGAGCATAGGCTGGTGCCTTTCCGACTCGTTCTAGATCTGCAAGCACTGACTCCAACATAGACCTAGCCTTTGTGTAGGCGCCAACGAGTGTATATGCTTTGCCGATTTCGATGTAGTCCTGAAGAAATTCGGAGTATCCGCATTCTTCGGATTGATTGTTGAGTAAAAGGACGGCTTTATCGATTGTTCCGACGGCTTCAGTCCTATGTCGCCATCGCGCCAATAACTTTGCATAATTGATTAGCGCGCGTGCACACGGTGCAGTCCACTCAGCGCAAAACTTCGGGTCGGTTTTGCGACTGCGCAAGATGCGCTCGGCAACTGCGTCCCAAAGGAAACATGCTCGTTCTTTGAAGGTTTCCGCGCTACCTTCGAGCCCATGCCGTTCGTAGATGCCTAAGATTTTGTCCATCAGCTCAGGAACTCTCGGATCGCTCATACCATAAGTCTTTTCTGCAACTTGAATGGCATCATCGGTCAGCCCGCGAGCCGTCTCCACATCTTTTCTCGACAAGTACAGCTCGATACCCATCCGCAGCGAACCAAGCACCATCTCAGGCGGGAAATCGCCCTGAAACGTACTGCTAGTCGACGAAACCCCCACTCGCCAAAAATCTGATTTTGCTACAGCCAATGTTTTTGATGGTGTCTTTTTTGCATCTTCATCGATTGACTGAAGGCGCTTTTTTATTGCAAGAATCATCTCTGATTCTTTCGATTTCTCGACGAGTGACAATGCCTCTTTGGCGTTGAGGCGGGCGTTGTCGAAGTCGCCGGAATCATGAAAAGCATCCGATAAAAGCACGAGCGCGGCGCCAAGTTGATCGGGAGGCGAAGCAATCTTGCGATGAATCTCGATTGCATCTTTGATGTATGAGGCTGCCTCGGCATAAGACTTTTTCCTCAAGTACGCAATCGCTAGAGCCGAGAGATCACCTGCGGTGCCACTGGTTTGACCTTCACTTCGTCGAGCGTTTCTGACTGCTTGAGACAGCATCGAAATAGCCTTGTCGTTACTTCCTGCACTCAAATATGCATAGCCGAGATCTCGCTGAATGCGCTCGCTTATGGATAACTTCCCTTTCTGAGTGCTTGAGATCGCGAATGCTTGCTCTAGATATTCAATTTCTTTCTCGTTATCGCCCAACCCTTTGTATGCGTTGCCCAAACTACTCAATATCTGAAGATGGTCCAACAAACTCGATTCAGGTCCAGCCTTCATTACCAAATCGAGTGCGCGCTGAAGTGTTCTGACTGCATCATTAAGAGTGTTTTTGTGATTGAAATATTCGATTCCAATCGCCAATAGAATAGGAATTAACTCCGGGTCGGAGTCGCCCTTTGACTTTTCAACCTTGTGAAGGCGCTCCTTAAGCAGCTTCGCAGGATCGTTGTTCTTCTGCCCAAGTTCGTTCTCGATGCGATCGAGATTGCTCTTTGCGATCGTTTTCGGGACGCTGTCATCCGGCAGATGTTGCAGCAACGCGTACGCATCCTTAAGGCATTCTCGTGCTTCCTTCAACATTCCTCGTTTGTGGTACTGGACTCCCAATCGATTCAAAACATTAGCCATGCTCTGCTTATTCGGAGGTTTCTCTTGCCTGTATGCTTCAAGAACTTGCTTCAAGATCGCTTCGGCTTCTTGAAATTTTCCTTGCGCAATTTGAACTTCTGCCAAAGAGGCGGAAACGTCAAGTTTCAAGTTCGAATCCGAGGCGTGCAGTTTGTTGACTAGCTGCATTGCACCTGCGAGCTGCGTTTCAGCTTCCTGTGTCTCACCTTGCTGCAAGAAGGCAGTACTTAAGTCAAGGCGTGCTCGTACAGCCTTTTTCAACTCGCCGTTCTTCTCAAACACAGGAATAGCTCTGAGCAATGCAACGACTGCTTTGGAATACTTAGACTGGCGTAGGTAAAGCTCTCCCAAAAACATATGGATGTTTGCGATCTGCACAGCATGCTCGACGGCAGACCCCTCGTGCAGCTTCATCATCCTGTTGAACTGCTTTTCACATTCAGAGTACTCACCAAGATCTTGATGAATCAGCGCAAGCCGACCGAGAAACTTTTCGATATTTGCATTGTTCTGCCCGTATGCAGACTCCGCATTGGCGACTGCCTTTAGCTGCGTAGTTTTCGCTTCTTCCAACAACCCTGACTTTGATTGGCAGTCCGCCAACCAATCATAAAGTTCCGCCAATTCAATTGCTGTGCACTTCGCCATCTGCGCATGGGCAATCGCGCGCGTAAACAATTCAATGGCGCGGGTGTAATCTTTGGTGTTGAAACTGCGCTCCCCAGCATTTTGCAACATATGCCAGTCTTGGCTTTCTGCAGTGGTTTCCGCGGCGAAAGTATTTGGCTGAACCAGAATGGTTGTCGCCGACGCAAACACAAGGATTGACGCAATCATCCTCGATTTGAATTTGGAGGCGGAACCCATTGCAACCTGCCGAAGCCATCTGAAAGGGATGAAGTCTCTGAAAAAATATGAGGATATTACACCACATGTGCAGATGTCTCTTGTAGAACCGCCTATGAGGATCTAGAATCGGCGCCTGTTTCCTCTGGAGAAGATGCCATGGCGACCAAACTCGACGCCAACAAGTCCATCATTGACAGTCGCATTGACCGTGCCTCGACACTGCCGGCGCGTTATTACAGAGAGAAAAATTACTACGAAGAGGCGAAGGAAAAAATCTTCGCCAAGAGCTGGCATTTGGTTGCGGACACCGACAAGGTTGCAGTGCCCGGGCATGTCGTGCCGGTAGAGATATTGCCAGGTTATTTGGATGAGCCAATTGTTTTCACGCGCGATACAGCGGACAACGTCAACTGCGTAGCAAATGTCTGCACTCACAGAGGCAGCCTTTTGGTTGAAGGCGAATGCCATGCGCAGTCGATGCGCTGCCGATATCACGGGCGCAGATTTGGTCTCGACGGCAAGTACATGTCAGCGCCTGGTTTTGATTTGGCAAAAGATTTTCCGAGAGAGGAAGACAATCTTGCGAAGGTTCCATTCCACCAGTGGGAACGTTTTTTGTTCGCATCTATGAGTCCCTCCATTGATTTCGAGGAATGGATCAAGCCGATGAAAGAGCGGCTTTCCTGGCTGCCTATCAAAGATTTCGTGTTCAGACCTGAGATGTCGCACGATTATTCGGCCAAGGCAAATTGGTGCTTGTATGTCGAGAACTATCTTGAGGGATTCCACATTCCTTACGTGCATCCGGCGCTTGCTTCGGCGCTTGATCCCAAGGACTATAAAACGGAGATCTACAAGTATTCGAATTTGCAAGTCGGTATTGCCGCTGATCCTGCAGATGCAATGGACATTCCGAAGTCTTCACCTGACTATGGAAAGAATATTGCGGCTTACTATTACTGGTTGTTCCCCAATCTGATGATGAACTTCTATCCCTGGGGATTGTCGATCAACATTGTCGTTCCACTTGCAGTCGATCGCACGAAGATCAGCTATTTGACTTACGTTTATGACGAATCAAAACTGACTCGTGGTGCAGGCGCCAACACCGATCGCACGGAGAGAGAAGACGAAAACATTATCGAACTCGTGCAACGAGGAGTGAAGTCTCGCTTCTACGACCGAGGAAGGTACTCGCCCGAATGGGAAGAGGGACCTCACCATTTCCACACGTTGTTGACGCAGTTTCTGGGCTGATTTCAATCGATTGATTTTTGACTAGCCTACTCTTCGAGAAGGAAATCAGTCTTTGATTTCTTCTTCGAGTTTGACTCCCTAACATCCATTCTTGGACGCGCGGACTTTAGTCGAGCAATAGCTAGTGGGGAGATGTTCGGGCAGTCGCGGATGTTGAGCGACCCCAGCTTCGGCATCTTTTCGAATACTTCGAGCGACTTGTCCGTAATCGGGTTGAAAGAAACATTGAGCATGTTGAGTTCGGGTTTATTCAAGTGTTCCTTCACAAAATCATCGGTGATTTTCAGACCTGCCAAGCTCAGCTTATCAGGCTTAATATCATTGATGATCTCGATTAAACCCTTGTGTGTAACTTTCGTGTCTGACACATGGACCGCATGGATTTTCGGGAGCAACTTCAGATACTTAATGCAACCATCTGTGATGCGCTTGTCACCGGTCAAAGACAAGTAGGTTACCTGCGGAAGATTAGTCGCGATGATTTTCACCGCCTCGTCTGAAATTTTGGCTTCCTTGATTGACAGAACCCTCAATGACTGCGGACCTCGAAGCCCTTTCAGGATTTCGTCCGTACAATAGTTTTTGATTTCCAGCTCTACCATTCCTTCAATTGTGGAAAGCGCCTCCATTGATTTGGTATCGAGTTTGGTATCTACAATCGTGATGTTGCTGACGCCATGTCCTTTCAATAAAGCAAAGCCATCACCCGTAATATCACAAGCTATGAATCGAAACTTCTTGAAACTACCACCACCCTCCAGTAGTTTCTTCAAGTCTCGATCTTTTGCCGGTCCATTGGCGACCCACCACTGCCCGCGCTGTTGAAAATCTGCTGTCAATTCTTCAGGAAACGGTGAACTTTTGGCTTGTGGCTGCGCTAAGTACTGCGCCACTGCCTTATCTTCCTTTGGCGTCAACGAAACGTTCATAATGACAGCTGCGGCACCGCCGACAATTCCGAGCACCGCAATCGACAGCACGATGATTAGGGGCCAGTTCTTCCCTTGTTCGTCTGTCAATTACGCCTGCCTGCTTAAATAGCTATTGCACCACACAACTAATCCTACGCTCGTTGAATGGCTTTGTCATTATTTGTCCGCTTTAGGCCGATTCACGGCTGAGACTTTGCAGTCGAGTTCTAACTTCCGCAGAGAGCGCACTCGATCGTCTCGTCTGCTCATCGACCATCACGATTACCGACTGGGATGTACACGTGCACACTCCGTCTTTGAATAGCGCTTGTCCCACTACAAAGGAGCTGTTACCAATTGATAGAACGCAGCTACCAACATCAACGACACCCGGGAAATTCATCTCGGAAAGAAAATCCATTGAAATTTTCGCGATCACAAAGTTCTTTCCCTCGCCGCAAATTGCACGTTCGCCATCAAAGAGAAAGTCGACGCGCCCTGATTCGAGCAGAGTGCAGAAAACAGCATTGTTCACGTGCCCTTGGCGATCTGTGTCTCCATATCGCAAATTGACTTTGGTCCAATGCTTGTAGGCATCCGTCGCGGTATCACCAACGGTGCTCACTCCAGCGTTTGCCATTCGAGGACTCCTTTACTTTTTCCAGCAAATATTAACAGGCCAACCATGGGTATTTATAAATAAGAGACGAATGGGAATATTACTTCTTGGTATATTGTCAACAGGGGCTCCAGAGTTGCTACATGGGTCGTCTGCAAGGTTTACCGGTAAACACCGCTGACAGGCGCTACCGCCTGGGGTTTAGGGCGTCTTCGCGACGGTCTCGCATAACTGCGTCGCAAGTGCGCTCGGGCACGTCCCGAAAAGCCAGAAACCGCCGAGGGTCAGCCCTCAGCGAGTTTGGACCAGCCTTGTTTTTCATTTTCATCTTCGCTATTTTCCCGGTCATAGACATGATCGCGATTGGAATCAACTACTGCTCTTGCGTCGGTCTGAACGATTTGCAGCTGCGCGAAGCGGCGAAACTGCCGCTCACACAGTCGAAATCGAGTTCCGGTCCTGTCAAATCCGTCATACCCCAAAAATGGAAAGCGACCGTCTTGGGCGGTTTCTCTGGCACCAGAGAACTGCCGGAAACCGATGTATCGTTCAAAATGACTAGCACTGCCGTTTTTGTTAACGTCACGACAACGTGCACGATTTATCCATTGCTGCAAATACCGTTTTTTCCGGGCGTTCCTGGCATAGGAGCTCCTTTTGTCTGCAAAATCTCCAGCAGCCGTGTGCTGGAAAATCCAGCCTATTTGACTTACTAGGAGCGTCGATTGAGGAAAAGACGACAGCGAAGAACCCGTGGACAAACGCTCATTGAGACGTTAGTCGGTTTCATCGTCTTGATTCCAATCGGCTTGTTCTCCATAAACGTGGTCGCCCTAGTCACAACCAGTCAGAACAACGAGCAGCTTGCAGAATCGGCTGCACGCGCCGCCTCAACGCAGCGCACAGAAATCAAAGCAAAAGACGCGGCAACCGAAACAGTCACCAACATCTTTCAAGAGACAAATATTGCACAAAGCGCACTTGTTGAAAGCATCGACTACAACGTCGCCGCGGGTCAGGTCACTGTAACCACACTCATGAACGTAAAACTCCCGGTACCTATTCCGGGATTCTCCGAGACTGTGTGTCGCGCCAGTTCGGCTCAGCCGATTGTTTCGACCCCAGCCCCAATCTAGTGAGAAAACAAATGAAGGCAAAACAGATTCGTTCTCAATCAGGTGTGTCACTGGGCTTCGTAGCGATGTGTGCCTTCTGCCTTGGTTTTCTGGTGTATCTGGCTTTTCAGTTTTTCATGTTCATGGGGGGGTCGCGCGAGTGCAGAAACGCCGTCGATGCCGCAGTTCTCAACGTCTCTAAACGCGTAATCGATGCGAAGGTCTTGCCCAATTCTTGCTACAAAGACTGTGCTGATTCAAGAGGAACAGTCGGACTATCTAACATAAACAGGGTGTGGGGCAAGGCCTTGCTCATCACTGCCAATCAAGTAGAGATGCAAAATGAAGGTCTAGCCACAGGTGAATCGTCGGGCAATGCAAATGTCGCATATCAGCTTGCGCAGAACATAAACGACAGCCTAGTCGCAAAATTGAACGATACCGGAACTCTCGACGACTACTACGGGGCCATGGCGGAAAAGCGGCATACAAAGCTGTTTAGCGCAGATTCTGCAATTGAGCTGAAAGCTGCTAAGGGTTCCTACCAAACTGCAATGATCGATCGCGGCGCCGAAAGCAACCTTGAATATTCCGAAGATCAAATGCCGACAGGAACACGCGCAAAGCCAATCACCGCGGGCGCCAACACCTATATGCAAGGCTACACGCCATTTACGGTAGGCGACAAAACCTTCTGTTTCACATCATTCAAAGTCAACGAGATGCCGCATCTCATCTCAGATACAAACTTCGCGCTCAACAGCAGCAAAGACCATCCTTTGGACATGTCCACAACACCGCCGCCAAATGCGTGGCAAGCCGTAGCCCGCACCACAGGCTCGAATGGTAGCCTCTCTGCCAGTGCCGCCGCCGTAACCAACCCTCAGCGACACTACAAAATGGCTATCCCGCAAGCATACATAACCATCTCCTTTAGCAACGTTGCAAAATGGTACGTTGAAGGCAACAAGATGGCAGAGACAACGTACGGCAATGGACCGGAATCGCAATGGCAGCTCAAAAACGTGAAGCTCTCAAAAGGCGGAAGACTCAATGGTTATGCGTCTCTCGGAAATGAGTACGAAAGCGCCTCAATTCTAAAAGCGATCAACAAAGCACCCGGAGATTACACAAAAATCTACGAGAAGATGCTCAAGCGTATCAAGGAATTCAAATCCAGTTACACGATGGAAGAACTGAAAGACCTTTTGAAGAAGATCATGATTTCTCCTTCCGCGAGTCGCTATTTCATTTTTCCGGACTACAACTCGCCCGACTTTACGAATCCAAACGTTCGGGTAGAACCAGACACTGGAAAACTGCCTGAATGGCTCAATCCGGACAACCCACCTGAAGGGCTGGAAGGACCCGCGTCCGTAGACGAAACGCCTTTGATTGACGACCCCAACTATTGTTGGTCGACGATCATTGGACCGCCGGGACCAACAGACATCCACCACGCCGAACTCAGTGGGAAAGCCTTTTGGAAACCAGGGACCGGCTTCGGACAATGCCTCGGTGCGGTAAGATTTCAGCATGTGACCGAAATCAAATTCACAGGACTTCCACCAAAGTAAAGGTGAAAAGGACACTCCCCATCCGATGAAAAAACAAATCACAACTATCGCGATTATGAGTGTGCTCTTTGCGTGCACCCAACAGGCGCGCGCCGAAAGTCCGCTGCTCAAGCAGGGAATCGAAGACTACAACAACGGTGACTACGCCAATGCAGTTGGTCATTTGGGACAGTCGCTTTCGCAGGAATTTGGTAATCCAGTTATGCACTATTACATGGGTAACGCCTATGTGCATCTGCGAGAGCGTGATGCGGCCATTCGCGAATTTCGCATTGCATTTGCGCTTGACCCCAAAAGCAAAGTCGGGGAGTTGGCTAAGAAAGCGCTTCACTACATGAGAGTTGATGACGAAACATCCTCAAGACCCATTGAAAAGCCGAGAGTCTTGCCGCAGATGTCGCAACCACCAGTGGACAGACACCTGGACAAAGCGGTCAACTCACTGCAAGACCAAGCGAACAGGATGAAAAATCAACACACGCGCGATGCTCAAATGAGAGCCGATGATATCGGGCGTTACGGACAAGGTGCTTACCAGCGCGCGAAAAGTGAAATCGACGACAATCTGACCTATTACCGCAGAGGCAGAATGTACAAACTGCCGATGCCGGCTGATGCAAGCGCACTGCTCGATCGCCTGCAGCAAATGTATGGATCGCAGAAAGCAACTTCGCTAAACGATGGATTAAAACGAGCAGAAGAAATTCAAAACAGTGCAGAGAATTTGAATTCACTGTTGCATGACAATTCGAAGAAGTCTGGTCCCAGGCTGGTTCCTGCAGGAACAAACTTGTATATTCGCAACTATCAGGCACCGTCGAAGCCACCGGAGCAGAAACCTGCCGCGGCTGCATCTACTGCTGCGACTGCTTCAACGGCTTCAGCGGCTTCAACGTCAACAGCAGCATCGACTGCTGCACCTCAATCTGCGGCACCCAGCAGCACACCGAGAGTTGAAGAAAAGGTCGAAGGAAAGATCGCCCCACCCTGAATTTCACTCCTCAAAAAAATTGTTTTGTCACGAGACTTTTATGTTGAGGGGCTAGAGTCACTGCATGCGACCTCTAGAGGAAAGGTTTATGGAGCAAGGTAGATTCAACACCCCCGATGCCACAGACGACGACTACAACCCTACAGCCGGCACTCTTACTACGGATTCACTTCGCTTGCTGAGAAACTCACTTTCCAAGGAAAAGGAGTTTGCTGACGAAGCGGCAAAGTTTGCCAAGGACCACGACTTGCTTGACGATGGCTTGATTACTATGGAAGAGCTGAAGTCTGCAGCAAAAAACTTTTGCATGACTTTCAAAGAGTCTGAAGCGGTCAAATACATGATGGACAAGTTTGAGCTGATTTCAGAGCAAAGCAACGACCAGCTATTCAACGACGAAGGAATCACCGCAAAAGACCTCAGCGAGCACTCAAAACGTCTTGCAGTGGGAAAAGGCGCAAGAGATACGACGTGGGATTTCTTTACCGACGCAATTAGGTTTGTCACCCGCTAGTTTTTGGTCCAAGATTGAAGTTCAGCGCGTGTCAACTTCGTGTCGCAGTCGTCGAGTCTGAGTATGACTCGATAGATGTAGTGCTCGGTGTCGAAACCGGAGAGTTTGAGCAACGGTAGTAATTACCAGTGAATCGTGCTACAGTGTCATTGAAATTGTCAGGCTGTCTTGCTCTACCTTTGAGTTTTATTGCCGAAGGTTTAGGTGCAAAGCCACTTTCCGGATATCGATTTTGTCTGCGTAATCGGGCGCTGCATCAGATTGCCGCTCTCGATTATGAGATGTCGCCGCATCGTTGCATTGTATATTCATTTCCCTATGACTTTTTCTTCGTCCGCGTTGCGGTCGAAACACTACTTCTATAAGGTCTACTCTTAATGCAAAACAATAAACTATTCGTCAGAAACCTCGCATTCAGCACCACAGACGGTGAGCTTCGTGGAATTTTCGCTGGCTACGGCGAGGTGATTTCCGCGAGAATGGCTACCGACCGAGATACTGGCAGATCGCGCGGTTTTGGCTTTGTCGAAATGAACACACAGGAAGAGGCGCAAACCGCCATTCGCACTTTGGATAACAGCCAGTGCAACGGTCGTACACTCTACGTCGGGATTTCCGAGCCCCGAGATCGCAAACCGTCCACCGCTTACGGCAACAGCTGGTAAGGCATAACCGCTGATCCCACTCTTTCGCTCTGTTTTGCATCTTCGCCCATTGTAAGAAGCAGAACAAGGAACTCTGGAGTGGAACTAGTCATAGATGATTTACCGCGAATCCTCGTCCTCCGAAGAGACAACGGGGAACTTTATGGGGATTGACACCAGCGAGATTGATTCCTCGCCAAGCGAATACTCTACTTCCAAAACCGTGTCGTGCGCGTTTTCAAAGTCCATGCACATGCAAGTTGATTGAACTACGGCGGTTCCATGAGTTTGTCCGACGCGCATCTCACATGGTGCTAGGTGCTTAATTTCGTAGCCGAATTCAGGGAAGCGGGTAATGCAAATTATGTCCGACGAGAGTCGGTCAACGGCGTTGAAACGTTCCACGTGCAGCGACAAGCGTACATTCTCGAGAGAATGTGCCAGATGACTTTCTCTTCCAATCAACGGTGTTGGCGTTGCTGCGAGCTGTTTAACAGCAATGCCGTTTTGGTGAATGGTTAGTGGACCATATCTGGTTGGCGTGTCCGGCGGCAATTGCTGAGCTGGTTTGCGTGGTTTTGATTTCATTAGTTGTTTGTACTCTTGTTATTCGGACTGATCTTTCGAAGCGGCTATGTCATGAATCGGCAATAATCCCCGCAAGCGGACGTCACAGCTGACTTATTGTCGCTATTCTGGCATGGACAGTTGCCGAAAAACATTACGCTCTACTTCTATTCGAGCTAAAGTGGCTGTTGCACGCAATTTCACATAAGGATTGTCGTCTTCTCTCAAAGCTTGCAGCGCTTCTTCTGGTACTTTTGGATTTTCAGCAATGCTGAATCTGACGTCTGGGTTTTCATCTGTGACCAACATCATGATCGATGCAAGCGGTGTTGCTGAATTGCTGGCTGTGGCAACCCGAATTTCGGCAACTGCTTGATAGGATAGCTGAGCTAAAGTTCCAGCGCCTGTATTGCTGTTTTCCGCTATCCGCTCAAGCATGTTACTTTCTGCACCTATTGACAGATCATTGAGCACCGAAGGCGGTGTGTTCGGATTTATTGCTAATAACCAACAGATTTCAACTAATTCTTCGTCGGTTGCTTGGAGTTGGTCTTGTATTGCCGATGCTAGTTCTGGAACTGTAGTCGTTTTTTTGAGCCAGTGATCCACCAGCCTTTTGATGGCTTGCGTAATTCGCGGGTTCGGACACTCGCAAATGAAATTGTACAAATATGATAGATCATCTGCACCTACTTTATTTGGCTGCTCTTCTGGATGTTTCATCTTCTCGCCTCGTGTTTTCTGGGTGTAAGCTGCAGGTATTTGGACTCGATAGATTCTTCATGCAACCATCCTACTAGCCCCGAAAGTTTCATGAGTCGTATCATTAGCCACGATGGATCAATCTCAAATGGTTTGAAACCGCTTCTTGCTGAGCCGGGGAATGCATGGTGATTGTTGTGCCAGCCTTCCCCAGCTGTCAAAACAGCGACCCACCAGACATTCACGCTGTCTTCTCCTGTCTGGTAGTTTTTATAACCCATGTTTGGCCGATGACACACAACATTCAGCAGCAGTGGCACCTGCTGAACGAGGACGCCTGCAGCAAGGCTCGCTAGCGCGATCGGCCAACCCAAGCAAAGCAACAATATGATTCTGAATGTGAGTCCAATCATTACAGCCAGGACGTGGGCTCGATGCCAGTGACCATTCTGTTCCAAGAATCTATAAACCGGATCTTTGACCAAATCTTTCGCCTCATCTCTCGGACTGATGTGGTTCGGGTAGTTTGAGTGAAAAATCCAGCCATAATACGCGTTCATCCAACCGTAACGAGGAGAGTGTGGATCGAGAGTATTATCAGCATAACGGTGGTGCGCACGATGAATGGTCGCCCACCAAATGGGCGAGCCCTCAAAGGCCAGATAGCCACCAAGAACCCAGAAGTATTCAACGATCTTCGGGCATCGAAAGGAACGATGTGAGAGCAAGCGGTGATAGCCTATGGTGACGCCCATTATGTGCCAGAGATAGAAAAGTACAAATGCTGTCAAGAATGTAATTGCCATTAAATAGTTTGCTGTTCCCTTTTCTGAGTTGTTTGGTTGATTGATACGAGCATTAATCGACGGACTGAGTCACTTAGAGCCTCTTCAAGGATTCAGAGCCTGCAAACGTACGCGATTTTCGGTATACAGACTCATTGAACACTCAATAGTCGTGATTGCTTCAGCTGCCCCAAGAAACCCTTCAACGCTTACGGTTTTGTGTTCAAGCACCTTGTAGTCTTCGAAAAATCTCCTTACCTGGTCCAACCTGTGCGGTGGCAACTCAGTGATTGATTCATAATGCGCGTACTCTTGGTCGTCAAAATGGACGGCAATTACTTTGTCGTCGATTTCACCCTGGTCGATCATCTTCATCAGTCCTATAGGCTTGGCGCGCACTATGCATAGTGGCACAAGTGATTCTTGCCCTAGTACCAAAATGTCGAGTGGGTCATGATCCTCGCAATATGTTTGCGGCAAAAATCCATAATTGGCAGGATAATGGACCGAACTGAACAGCGTTCGGTCTACTCGAATCAAACCACTCCGTTTGTCTAATTCATATTTGACGTTAGAGCCAGCAGGAACTTCGATTACGGCTGCCACAACTTTGGGCGCTTCGTCTCCAAGTTCCACGTCATGCCAGGGGTGCATTAGAAATACTCATCAATCAGCCTCCGCAAGTGCGATCCATACAGAGATGCCGATAGCGAGGACGAAGATCGCAGTGACCACACCAGTTACAACAAATACTAAAAACGTGAACTCTATTTGAGTCATGCAGCGGCGAGCAGCGAGACTGAGATGTATCTCGTCCCATCGGCTGTCCCCAGACGTGACAATGTCCTCTCTCTCCTCCAAGCCAACGCATTGTCGCCAGCCTTGTAACAAAGGTCGGCTGACCAACTGAAGAATGTCTCCTCAACGGCAGAAAAATCACATTGAACTACCATCTTCAGTCACCTCGTGTCACGGTAATTACCAGACCGAGTGTAAATAGCGGCAGTTACAAGGTTCTCAAGCCCAACATCAGGCGCACTTTCACAATCTTTCTAATGACATCATAGCAGTCTTTCAACCGCGGCTTTGTAATTAACGGAGCGTAAAGCGCCACAAAGATGCCCATCCCTGTTCTACAGGTTAATTAAGATTCTTAGTATTTGTTCGCCTATACGAATGGAGCCGAACCGGGGCGAGCCTAAGCCGACATCTCCAACACTTCCATCGCTTCAATCTGATACGAACCTTTCGACACGATCACCGTTCCTTTAGAGCCGGGAGTTACGACCGCTGAGACAAGCTCACCAGGCGCATCGGCACCAGTAATGATGATGGACTTGACGCCCTGCCGAATTCCGGCAGCACAGTTTCTCACCTTTGGAATCATGCCACCGCTGATGATGCCGCTATCAATCATCAGGCTGATTTCGTCAATTGGCAGCTCAGGCATGACAACGTCCTTTCCCAGCTTGATTCCAGGAACATCGGTCAGATACACCAACTTGTCTGCTCCCAGAGCTACGGCAATCGCCATGGCAACGTTGTCGGCATTCACGTTGTAGAGTTGCCCAGTCGCATCTTTGACCAAGGAGACGAATATAGGAACGCCGACTTCCATCACATCCTTCAACGCTACTGTGTCGACCGAGGAGATTTCACCCACCAATCCGATGTCGATTTTGGCTCCTGAAGCAGCCGCAATGAGCTTCTTGCGGGCAGCAAGAATGCCGCTGTTGGAGCTGCAGTTCATACCCAGTGCGGGTACGCCATTGGATGCAAGTTCGTTGGTCAAAGTAGCGTTGAGAGAGTCCAAGACCTCCGTCGCAACTGCCAAAACATTTTCATCGGTAACACGCAGTCCTTGGATAAATTTGCATTCCTGTCCGCTCGCCTCGATCATCTTCGTAATGGCAGGTCCGCCACCATGAACAAGGACTACCTTAGCGCCTTGTGCAATGATGCCGGCGACATCCGCCATCAGCTCTTTTGCCGCATCTGGACACTGCAGCGCGCTGCCACCAATTTTGACAACGATGGTCTGACCTTCGAGCTTCTTCACGTTGCATGTAGGGTCAGGAAGCATGGTTGCCGTGATCTGATTTGCTGCTTGATTTGCTGCTTGATTCGTAATCTGCTTTGTAATCTGCTTAGTCATTTTCGTATCCCTTCAAAAAAGCTTGTTCCATTCAATCGATTCGGTCAGCTCAGATGCTCATGCACCCGGCTTTAGGATCGGTACGCACCATTGATTCGGACGTAGTCCAAACTCAGGTCGCAGCCCCATGCGCGCGCTTCCGATGCGCCCGCCATGAGATCGATTGAGATGCGGATATCTTTTTCACCGAGGATTTTTTGTGCGTCAATTACCTCAAATGGGATTGGGGTTCCTGTATGCATTAACGAAAGCTGCCCCGCCTCACTTTCGAACTTGATCGAAAGTTTGGATGGGTCGAATTGAACACCACCTCTTCCGAGAGCAGCGATAATTCTGCCCCAGTTTGCGTCTTGTCCAAAAAGCGCGGTCTTTACGAGACTCGAAGAAACCACTGTCTTAGCCAGCTTCCGCGCGTCGTCTTGATTCTCAGAACCGAGCACTGACACTTCGAGAAACTTGGTGGCCCCTTCGCCATCTCTGGCAATAGCCTTTGCCATGAACTCGTTTACTTTGTGCAGAACACTCTTGAAGATCGCATAGTCAGGATCGTCCATGCTCTCGATTTTCTTGTTACCTGCCAAGCCGCTTGCCATGACAATGCACATATCGTTGGTGCTTGTATCACCATCGACCGAAATCATGTTGTATGTAGATCCAACACTATCTCTCATAGCGGTTTGCAACACTTCGCCATCAATGTTGGCGTCGGTTGTGATGAACGACAACATAGTTGCCATGTTCGGGTGAACCATGCCGGAGCCTTTGCCCATCGCGCCAATTCTCACGGTCTTGCCGCCAAGTTGAAATTGAAATGCAATTTCCTTTGTGAAAGAGTCCGTGGTCTTGATCGCTTCAGCAGCGGCAGTCCCACCCGAGAGTTCAAACGAGAGAGCGTTGGCTACTTGAGGAATGCCCGCCACAATCTTGTCGATTGGAATGGGAACGCCGATGTATCCTGTCGAAGCCACGAACACTTGATCGGGGTCACAGCCGAGTTGTTTGGCAGTAGCAACAGCCATTTGTTCTGCGTGAACGTTGCCTTCAGGTCCCGTGCAGGAGTTTGCATGACCGCTGTTCACAACGATGGCCTTCGCCAGCTTTCCTGACGTGAGGACACTTTTGCTCCACAGTACCGGAGCGCCCTTTACGACATTTGTTGTGAATACCGCAGCTGCAGTGCAAGGAACACTGGCGCTAAGAATAGCCAGATCTTTGCGCTTACGCTTAAGACCCACATGCATTCCAGCCGCACAAAAACCTTGTGGAACCGTTACGCCGCCAGCCATCTTAAGCATTTTCTTTACCTCCTGTTGAGGACAACCCGCCTCAACTTGGGATTTTTTGGGGACTCCTGGCTCAGCCAGGCACATAAGAAACTTGTTGTAGACCTAGAGTTTCCGGATAACCAAGCATTAGATTCATGTTTTGAATTGCCTGTCCGGCCGCGCCTTTTACGAGATTGTCGATGGCGCTTACGACTACGATTTTGTTGCTTCGTCGATCGAGTGCGTAGCCGATGTCGCAGAAGTTGCTGCCTTTGACCCATCGCGTCTCGGGCAGAATTGGATTCGTTAGTCGAACAAATGGCTCGTCTCCATACATCGCTGCGTAGGCAGAATCGACATCTTCAATAGTTATTGCATTCGACTTTAGTTGTGCATATGCAGTCATGAGAATTCCTCTGTTCATTGGCACGAGATGTGCAGAGAATGTGGAAACGAATTCGGCGCTTGATCCAACTTTGCAGATTTGATTCAGCGTTTGCTCGATCTCGCCGCAGTGCTTGTGTTGTGGAAGTTGATATGCCTTCATCGACTCGTTGCATTCGCTGAATTGAAGCGATGGTGACAACGATTTGCCCGCACCGGAGATTCCTGACTTGCCATCAAATATGATGCTGTTCTCAACGATCATTCCGGCCTTTGCAAGAGGCGCCATCGCAAGAGTCGCGGCCGTAGCGTAGCAACCAGGATTGGCTACAAATGAGCTTTGTGAAATTTGCACTTTGTTGATCTCAGGCAAACCATAAATCGCCTTTCCGATGAGAGTCGTATCGGCAGCGGAGTACCCGTACCACTTCTTATTGTCTTGCTCAGTCGCCAGCCTAAAGTCACCGCTCAAATCGATAACTTTGGTCGACTTCAACACTCGAGCGTTGAGCTTTTCACTCGCGGTTCCATGTGGAAGCGCGAGGAAGAGCACATCGGCATCTTGAGCCAAGTCGTCGAAATCAATTGGCTTGCAAATCTGATCGAATTGCTTCTTCATTTGCGGCGACAGTTCCGAGAAAGAACAGCCATCATTGCTATTGGAACCGACAGAAACGATTTGCACTTGTGGGTGCTGAAGCAAAAGTCTCAACAGTTCCTGCCCAACATAGCCAGTGGCACCAGCCACCGAAACCTTGGCGGTCATGCCATTCTTCGACGTCGTTTGGTTTTGAACCAATGTGCTCGTTGTGCCTTTCATTTTCCTGTTCCTAAAATCTCGAACTTGAATTTTGAACTGTCGAACTTTGGGATCCCCTGCTTGGAGCTACATCGTCAATGCCATCAGTGCCTTTTGAGCGTGCAAGCGGTTTTCCGCTTGGTCAAACACTACCGATTGAGGTCCGTCGATTACTTCACTTGCTACTTCAGAACCTCTGTGCGCGGGAAGACAATGCATAAAGATGCTGTCTTTCTTTGCATACTTCATCAGCTCAGGTGTAACGATGAATGATTCGAACGCTTTCGATTTCTCCTCTGCTTGTGACTCCTCGCCCATCGACACCCAAACATCTGTGTATACGACATCGGCATTCGTCACGGCATCGATTGGGTCGTGCGTGATTTTGATTTTGGAACCACTACCGTGAGCTGCTTTGACAGCCAAGTTCCAAATCTCAGGCATGGGCTCGTAGCCTTTCGGGCAAGCAATCGTGAAGTTGGCTCCGACTTTCGCTGCGAACAGCATTAGGGAGTTAGCAACGTTGTTGCCGTCACCGACAAAGGCAATGTTCAGACCAGCAAGCTTTCCTTTGTGTTCGAAGATCGTCTGAAAATCAGCGATTGCTTGGCACGGATGCTCGATATCGCTCAAGCCGTTGATTACTGGAATCTCAGATGCAGCGGCGAGATCGACGACGGTTTGATGGCTGAAAGTTCTTGCCATGATTCCATCGACCCATCTTTCGAGGTTCTTTCCAACATCGCTAACCGGCTCTCTTATTCCGAGTTGGCCTTCCATATAGATGGCGTGGCCGCCAAGTTGCGTCATGCCGGCTTCGAAAGTTACCCGTGTTCTCAGCGACGGTTTTTCAAACAGCATCACCAAAGTCTGTCCTTTTGAGAAAGACATTTGCGTCTCGTCAAATTTGTGAGTTTTGAGGAGTTGTGCCGTGTCGAGAATGAGAAACAACTCAGCCGCCATCAAGTCCGCGATGCCGAGAATGTCCCGACCGCGCAGCGCGTGCTCTTCCATGATTCCGCTGAGAGCCGACTTACCGATCGGCGGCGCCATTCTTTGCGAAGGCGGTGTTCTATCGGTGCCTTTTTTCAATAGTTTCAATACGGGGAGTACGCTTACCATTTTTATGTTCCTTTCGATTCAGTCGTGTGTGGTGTGAGTTGGGTTCTGAGTCGAGGTTTAATCGCTTGTAGTCTTGAGTTGTGCTTTCGCCTTTTTCAGGTGGAGCTTCACATTGTTTATTGCCGTTCCGCCTGATGTTGTCTTGGAATTCACCGAGCACACAGGGTCGAAAACGTCGTACACATCGGATTCGAACTTGTCGCTGAACTTTTGGAAGTTTTCGAGTGGAAACTGATTCAGCGGCGTCGATGCTTCGCGTGCGTCAAACACGATGGCAGCGATCGTTTCGTGGGCAGCTCTGAATGGAACACCCTTTTTCACCAGGTACTCCACCAGGTCCGTCGCCATGAGCTCCGGGTCAGATGCTGCTTCAACGGTCTTAGACGAGTTGACACTCATTGCTTTGACCACGAGAGTCAGCGCGCTGAGGCACTGCTCGATGGTGTTTGCAGATTTGATGACAGGAGGTTTTGTCTCTTGGAGATCTCTGTTGTATCCGATGGGAAGCCCCTTGAGCGTCATCATCAGATTGATGAGTTCTCCGGAGATTGTTCCTGTCTTTGCCCGCACCAATTCGATAGGGTCAGGATTTTTCTTCTGCGGCATCAAGCTTGATGTCGTCGTGACGGCATCTTCAAAATGCACGAAGTCGAATTCTTTGCTGCACCATATGATGAATGTCTCGGCAATTTGCGAGAGATGAACTGCAGTGAGCGACGAAACAAACACAAACTCTGCAGCGAAATCTCTGTCGCTTACGGCGTCGATTGAGTTGGCGAAGTAGCCACCGAAACCCAGTTGTGAAGCCGAGATGCTCGGGGCGATTGACAGCGAAGAACCAGCAATCGCTCCGGCGCCGAGTGGCGAGATCGCCGCTCTCTGTTTTGCGTCTTGAAACCGTGCGAGATCTCTAGACAACATTTCGACAAACGCGTGCATTGCGTGACCAAAAGAAATTGGCTGCGCTCTTTGCAAATGCGTGTATCCGGGCATTACGACATCAATGTATTGTTCCCCTTTTGCAATGAGCTGCGCGCTAAGTTGCTTGATTAGATCAGAGATCAATTCGATATGTTGAACGGTATAGATTCTCAGATCCAGAGCAACTTGATCGTTTCTGCTTCTTGCTGTGTGCAGGGACTTCGCATCGATTCCAATTAGCTCGTCAAGCTTGTGCTCGACATTCATATGCACGTCTTCGTACTCGGCATCCAAAGCAAGCTCACCATTTTCGGCTTGCAGCTTCAAAACGGAC
The DNA here is from genome assembly GCA_964478655.1 of uncultured Candidatus Obscuribacterales bacterium. Classification (GTDB taxonomy): domain Bacteria; phylum Cyanobacteriota; class Vampirovibrionia; order Obscuribacterales; family Obscuribacteraceae; genus CAYZJR01. The sequence continues at coordinate 41,794 of CAYZJR010000025.1, read as the reverse complement.
AAACCGTGCAGAAGCTTTTCACCTTGTTGTTGTGAGATCAAACCGGTTTGCATCATCATGTTCACATGAGCGATGCTTCCAAGAATGTCTGCCGTCGCGAGATTCGCATCAGTTTCCACTGAGGAAACGAATGTGGTGATCGCGGGATCAAGCGGTTGGTTGAAGGCTTTTCTCAATACTTTCATGACACTTGCTCCATGCGGACAATCTGATACCGTTTACGTTGATGAAACCACCGCTGTCTGATTTGTCGAAGGTTCCCATTTCTTCGAAGCTCGAGAGCTTCATGTCGTAGAGACTGGCTTTTGCGCCTCTTGCCAGAACGATTGAGTTGCCTTTGTAGAGTTTCAGCTTTGCCCAACCTGTCACTGGCGCTTGCGATGCATCGATGATCTTTTTGATGAGAGTCATCTCGGGGGAGAACCAAAATCCGTTGTATGTAAGTTCTGCGAATTTCAGTCCCCATGTTTCCTTTAAGTGATGAACCTCACGATCGAGAGTCAGAGATTCGACTGCTTTGTGTCCTTGCATCAGAAGCGTCGCACCGGGAGTCTCGTACACGCCTCTCGACTTGATGCCGACGAAACGATTCTCAACTAGATCGACTCTTCCGACTCCATGCTTGGCACCAATCTCGTTGATTGCTTTGAGGAGTTCGATTGGTGACATTTTTGTGCCATTCAATGCTGTAGGAACGCCGCATGTATACTCAATTTCCACTTCCTCTGCTTGATTTGGCGCATCTTCAGGATTTGTCGTCCAGAGATAGATATCTGCCGGCGGTGCCGCAGCGGGATCTTCGAGAATGCCGCCTTCGTAGCTGACATGCATGATGTTGGCGTCGATGGAGTATGGCTTTTCGACTGTTACAGGAACAGGAATGCCATGCTTCTTCGCATACTCGATGAGATCGGTCCGAGACTTGAAGTTCCACTCGCGCCAGGGGGCAATGACAGTCAAATGCGGCGCGAGCGACTTCACGGCGAGTTCGAAACGCACTTGGTCGTTCCCCTTGCCGGTGGCACCATGAGCGATTGCGTCGCAACCTTCTTTGAGAGCAGCAGTGATCATGCCTTGCGCAATGCAGGGTCTGGCCAAAGATGTTCCCATCAAATAGGTGCCTTCATAAACTCCGTTGGCTTTGATTGATTCGAAAACGTAATTTTCAACGAAGTCCGAAGTCAGATCATCGATGATGCATTTGTCTGCACCGGTGTCGAGCGCCTTCTTGGTGACGAGGTCGAAATCCTCATCCTGACCGACGTTTGCACAGTATGCAACGACTGGAACTTTATACGTTTCCTTCAGCCATGTGAGGATGCAGGACGTGTCCAAACCGCCGCTGTAGGCAAGCAAAATCTTTTTCATTTGATGTTCCTCAAGTAGCTTTGACAAATGACCGTCAAAGCGATGCTATTTACGTAACAGCAAAGAGTGTGATGAACTCTTGAACTTGAAGAACTCGGAATTCGAAACTTCGATATTCGCTGAGTTAGCCGAGTAATGACTCGAGCTGTTCAACAACTTTTGCTGCGTTTGCGTTTCTTCTGATTACGAGGAATATCGTGTTGTCACCGGCTACAGTGCCGAGCACTTGCTTCAATGAAAGCTGATCTATGGCTTCGGCTACGTGAGCGGCTGCGCCGCTATCTGTGATTATTACTACTGTAGTTCCCGACCAATCGATATCTCGTACAAAGCGTTTTACGCTCGCAAGCGTCGCATGCGTCGTCGTCGGCGACGTTGCAGATATGTTTTGACGACTAGCATAGCGGTAGACTCCTTGGCTTGCGATCTTGACCAGCCCTAGTTCTCGTATATCCCGAGAGAGTGTTGCTTGCGTTACGCTAAATCCCGACTTTTCGAGTGCTTCCGCAAGTTCACCTTGGGTACCGATCTCACGTTTGGAGATAAGCTCCAAAATTTTGTGATGCCGATCAATTCGTGATTGCATAATCATACATCCAATTTGTATTTTTATTCATTGGTTATTCAGTAAGTGTAACTAAACTTTTACGAAATCCAAAGCTCGCCGCCAAAATTTATGGAACCAGGCCCCCTTAAGCGATGTCATCTTTGCGGTTCGAACCTTATTTATTAAGGTTTCGACTGAAATTTCCATCAAAGGGGTGAACGTCATGTTAGGGCCTAGTCAATCTACCAATGCCCCATTTGCCTTGTTTCTAGTCTCGATTGCCTTTGTAGTCCTGGGCTGTTCCTCGCCTCAGGTATCATCGGTGCAAGACACGCAATCCTTGAAGCCTAAAGGGGAACCGCGAAATGCGCAGGATTTACCCAAGGAGTTTCCGCTTGCACTCCATGCGCAGACCACAAACGTTCAGCTCGAACAGGTCGACCCATCTGCGCGGAAGTTCTCTTTGATGACGCAAGAACCGGCACCAGCCGTGGCAACATATTACAAAGACGAGTTCGCGAAACACGGCTGGCAGACTTCGGAGGTACGCAGAATTCCGGGAGGAGGCATCTCTTTCATCGCGCACGCCGATGACGATAAGTGCAAGATAACCGTCACGGACCTGGGTCATGACGAGTCTTGGGCTTATGTCGACATGCGCTTGGATGCGGACGACACAGCGTTCGACAGTGTCGAAGACGGCACCGAGGTCGGCAAAACAAGCGACGACAAGTCAGACAACTGGCACTAACGCGCCTATGAGTGCCCGAGATGCTCGTCGTGACCTTGCTTGAAGCTCAGTTGGAACAGTTCTCGAATGAGCGTCAACTCGCGCGGCAGCTTCGGCTCTAGCTTGGCGAACCACTCACCGTGCAGTTCTAGCTCTCTTGCCCAAGCTTCGTCATCAAGTTGAGTGAGCTTGTCCCACTTCTCTTCGGTGATGTGCTCAAGCCCCGTCCAGTCCATGTCTTCATAGAGCGGCATCCACCCGAGCTTATGCTCGTCAGCGGCGGCTCCGTGATCGGTGCGTTCGCAAATCCACTTCAAAATGCGCATGTTTTCGCCAAATCCCGGCCACATGAACTTGCCGTTCTCGTCTGTGAGAAACCAATTCACACAGAAGATACGCGGAGTCTTAGTCACTTTGTAGCCCATTTTGAGCCAGTGTTTGAAGTAGTCACCCATGTGATAACCGCAGAAAGGAAGCATCGCCATCGGGTCGCGGCGAACCTCTCCAACCTTGCCGGCAGCCGCGGCAGTGGTTTCTGAGCCCATGGTCGCAGCCATGTACACACCATGTTCCCAATTAAATGCCTGAACAATTAATGGGATTGTATTGCAGCGGCGACCGCCGAAAACCAAGGCGCTGATGGGCACACCGGCAGGATCATCCCACTTCTCATCGAGCGATGGGCACTGCGATGCCGGTGCTGTGAAGCGTGCATTCGGATGCGCTGCCTTGCGTCCACAATCCGGTGTCCATGGCTTTCCTTGCCAATCGATCAACTCGGCTGGCGGCGTGTCGGTCATTCCTTCCCACCACACGTCTCCATCCGGAGTCATCGCGACGTTAGTGAAAATGCAGTTTTCCTTGAGCGTCGCCATCGCATTCGGGTTTGTCTTGTCGGAGGTTCCCGGTGCGACGCCGAAATAACCGGCTTCAGGATTGATGGCGTAGAACCGACCATCCCCTTCTTTCGGCTTGATCCAGGCGATGTCGTCGCCGACCGTAGTCACCTTCCAACCCTTGAGAGCGGGCGGCGGAATGAGCATGGCGAGATTGGTCTTGCCGCAAGCGCTGGGGAATGCCGCCGCAATGTACGACTTGCGACCTTCAGGCGATTCAATTCCAAGAATGAGCATGTGCTCTGCGAGCCAGTCTTCATCACGAGCCATGGTCGACGCAATTCTCAGCGCAAAACACTTTTTGCCGAGCAACGCGTTGCCACCATATCCGGAACCATACGACCAAATCTCTCTAGTTTCCGGGAAGTGAACAATGTACTTGGTAGTCGGATTGCATGGCCATGCAACGTCTTCTTGCCCCGGCTGAAGCGGCGCGCCGACTGAGTGCAGACAGGGCACAAAAGTTCCATTCTCACCAAGCGTTTCAATAACCTTGGCTCCCATTCGAGTCATGATGCGCATGCTCATCACAACATACGGTGAGTCAGTCAGTTCCACACCAATGTGCGAAAGCTCCGAACCCAAAGGTCCCATGCTGAAAGGAACCACGTACATCGTGCGACCCTTCATCGCGCCATCAAACAACGGCAGCAGAGTCTTCTTCATTTCGGCAGGCGCCATCCAGTTGTTGTTGGGACCGGCGTCTTCTTCAAGCGGGCTGCAAACAAAAGTTCTGTCTTCAACTCTGGCGACATCCTCAACATCCGAACGCGCAAGGAAACTGTTGGGGCGCTTCTCGGCGTTGAGTCGAATCAACTTGCCCTGCGCTACCAGGTCCTCGGCGAAGCGGTCATACTCTTGCTGACTGCCGTCGCACCAATACACTGCCGCCGGCTTCAGCAGCGTTACCATGTCTTTCACCCAGGCAATGAGTTTCGGGTTTTTCACTTCATAGCCTGACACTGTGGGCACCGGGAGGGTGCTAAGAGTTGACGAATCCATCTCGGATCTCCGCTTTTGTGTATCTGGGTCTTGACGTTTCAATTTCCTAGTTTCCAGAGCTTGATAACGCTGGAATTATAGTTCTAAAAGCCTTTAGCACGGCGGTTTCAGGGTCAGAAATTGTCGAAAAACAGTGAAGAATCTTTATATCTAAAAGGAACATTCCAGAGCGCTGATAGGCAGCCTCTTTGGCGGTTCGCGCACTTTTCTTAATTAACAGGCGGCCATGACGTTTTCTGCCTCATGACTTTCGAGGATCAGCCTAGGTTCAACTTCTCAAAAACCGACGCGTCGATGCCAAGGTGCACAAGCGGCTCGGCGAGGTCACTTGGGATATTTGCGCGAAAGATGTATGAAGGCTGATAGATACTCAATTCAAACGCATGCAATGCCAGTCGATTCAAACCATACTCTTGGCGGAACAAACGATTGATGTCGCCCTTGCCATAACGAACATCACCGATCACTGGAAGAGATAAATGCTTGAGATGTCGCCTGATTTGATGCAGCCGTCCTGTCTTTGGACGCGCCTCGACGAGCGTCCACCGATCTACCTGAGCAAGCGGAATGAACTCAGTTACGGCGTCGACTTTCTTATCTCCAGTTCTGGAAGGAACCGGATGATCCACTACGCAGGCATCCTTCATAGGACCGCGAACCAGAGCAATGTAGCGCTTCATCGTGTGCTCGCTTTCAATCGCGGCTTGCATCTTTCTTGCTGTCTCTGCATCAAGCGCATAAGCTAAAACACCGCTAGTTCCACGATCTAAACGATGCAACGCATGCACCGGCGCCTTCACAATTTCATCGCGCACGATGTCCGATACTGTCACCTTGTCTTTGTCCAAACCTCGATGCACGAGCATTCCTGATGGTTTGTTTACGACCAAAAGATGTGAATCGCGATAAATAACTTCGAGAGAGTGCATGCTTGCAGACGCATTTTTACCGGGCTAAGAAAACACGCAGCGCGGTCGACCGTTCAACTTCGCCTCCAGAGAGTTCGGATACTCTCCGCGCAAAAGGCTGAACTTCTCAGCGCGACTTAGTTTCTTAATTGCGACTTCAAAACTCATCGCCTGATTTCTTGTCTCGAACGCCCAACTGCATGCTAACGAAACCGGCAATCGCGCTCGCGTATACTTCGCACCACGACCATTGTTATGCGTCTCGAGGCGCGACTCGACATCGGTTGTCCAACCTGTGTAGAGGCTGTGGTCTGAACAAATCAAAATGTAAGTGTAGAAGTTCATTGCCACCACAAATGGTTCCTGAATAATACGCCAATTTTTCGCATCGCGCCATGAATTTTGTTCCTCGTCACGTCTATTAAGGACGTTAAGATTGGTTTCTTAGTCCCCTTCCGGGTCTCTATGACTCGTGCTTTACTGGAAATGGAGAACAGGAGGGTAATCGTGCGCTCAGAAATCACGCAGACATCTGCCATCACGATACCTGCCTTCTTTGTCATTGGTATTGGCTTTGGCTACATTCTCACATTGCCTGCGCAATGCAGAACTCTACTAGTGGAACTGGGACCGGGGGTGCTGCTTGCCTGCGTTGTCGGCGCGTTGACATACTCCATCGGCAAGAAGTATGCAAAATCAACACGTGAACTGGTCGCCGCCGTCTGTTTGATTTGCCTCGGCACGATGCACGCTTACTTTTTACTTTGGCTGTGCTACTCCTTAGTCACTCAGCCGTGGGTTTCATTTTGATAGAGTTGAGAAACTACCCGCAGAGTACCTCGGAAGGTCAGTCCAGTCCTAGCTTGACCCCCTCGAGCTCACCGTTTCTATCGGCTTGGTTGAGGCAATCTTCCCAATTGATCGTGCTTTCTGTGGGCATTGGGCTGTTTTATGGAACAATAGCTTTTCCGTCACCAGCCGAGCTGAATTGTGGCATTCAGGCTCTCTTGGCGGTTCTAGCGTTTCTCGGCATATTGCCGACGCTGGTCGGCTTCTACCTCTACACCATCGAATTCTTTCGCTGGCTGGGTTTCGGCGACGATCCCAAAAGGCTCCATTAGTAGACGCGGGTTGGCGTCCCTTTGAATTTCTCTGCTTCCGGTGCAACTTTGCCCGGCTCGCGACCGAAGGAAATTCCTAGTGTTTCGTAAAGCGCAACATCGGCTTGGTCGACATGGCGCTGAACAATGGCGTCGGCAACGTCCATGTATTGAATTTTGCCGCCACGATATGAGGCGACAGTGACGCCGAATGTTCCTTTCGAAACCAATTCAACCGCTGCAGAACCAACTTCCAAGCCGAAATTCGCGTCAACCGCGGAAGTAAACCCGCACCGCACGAGGTGGCTTGGTCTGATTTCTCTGACTTCAGGAATTTCGTACACGCCTTCAACAAACTGTCCTGTGCGCTTCATGAACTCTTTGATTTCAGGGTCGGCTTTGATGCGATCTTCGATTTGTTTCACAACATATCGACCGGCGCCGATTAGCTTTCTGTGTCCAAAGGAATCAGGCTCCGAACTCATGTCGACAAGCTCGTTTCCAGACGCATCACGCAATCCTTCCGCGACGATCACCATCGCAGTTCCAGCCTTCACATCGCTTTCTTCAATGCGCTTGATGAACGCATTTTTCACGTGCTTGTACAACACATCAAAATCAACCGGCACTTCCGGAATCAAAACCGCATCGGCATCCGCTGCGACGGCACCACGAAAAGCGGTATGACCAGCGTATCTTCCAAAGACTTCCATTACGATGATACGATTGTGCGTTCTTCCGGTGGTTCGCAAATCGCGTACTGCTTCCGCAATTCGATTAATTGTCGAATCACCTCCGACACTGTACGGCATCAAATCCAAATCCATGGTCTTCGGCGCGTGAACGCAAGGAATGCCTTGTTTAGCCAAGTCTGCAACAACACTTCCCGTGTCGTCACCACCGGCGATGACCAACGCATCGAGATTGAACTTCTTCAAACCCTCTTTTATACGGTCATACTTTTTGTCGTCTTTGATCTTCGAAACTTTCACGCGCGAGTTGCCCGCCTCGCTGCCAGCCAAGAAAACATCGATCTTTTCAATGCGCTCCTTGGTCAACTTCGCCAACTCCTTGAAGTCAACGAGGTTGTACAGCCCAGCATACCCATTCGGAACAATGTATGCAGTCATGCCCTTGCTGAGCGCAGTCAACGCCGCGCCCTTGATGACGCCGTTGAGCCCACCGCAGTCTCCGCCAGATGTAATGATGCCGATGTTCTTCACGTTGCCTCCAGAAGCTTGTGCGCGCCCGAAATTCAGTCAGGCATATAACCAAGACATAGTAATTACCGACATAGTATTTATCATGTCCAGAGCTCCAATTTCATCTTGACGACGACGAGGATGCCGCGATAGTTACATCGCAGCTGCAAAGAGAATCTATGGTTTTCTCAATTTCCAAACGAAGTAGATAAAGATTGGTTGGAACGGTAAACGTAAAAGCAAAACCCATTGAGGAATTTTCGGAAACAAATCTGGTCGCATCGCCATGTAAATGTTTGCAGGGAACACAGCGATGAGCAAAGCGATTAGCCCATAAACAGCAATTCTTCGGGTCGGCTGGAATAGAATCATGATTCCGCCAATGATCTCGGCGAGTCCACTAAGATATACGCACTCAAGGTGAAACGGTATCACTGGCGGCATCACCTTCATGTATGCATCTGTCTTCACGAAATGCATGACACCGAGAATAACGAAAACCACGCAGCAGACAATGCGACCCATGAGCACACGATCTACTTTGCGCGAAGAATCAGATTCGTTCATCTGGGAGATAGATCGACTGAAGTATCTTTGGTCTTCAAACCTTGTGATTCCCTGCTCTTCGAGTCCAGCGAGGGCTTGGTCGTCGAGTTAAGCGACGTGCCATGCGATGACTTGTGCTTCGAGGTCTTTCGATGGGAACCTTCGACACTACTCGTATCTGTTGACTCACTGACTGGTTTTGCTGCGTGTTCTTTCATCCAATCACACACAGAATTCAGCAACGACTCGGGGTGTTCAGCATTCTCAAAAATCAGGTGCTCTCTGGTTCCCAACAAAAGAAGATTCTTGTCTCCTTCAGGAATTGCTTCAAACAACTCAAAGCTGCCCTTTGGCTTTACGAGGCGATCTTTTAGACCTTGCACAATCATGACGGGGACATCATCAATTTTCGCCGCATGTGCCTTGGTTCTGCGCATGAACACAGCAAAATTGATCAACTCCTTCGGAGTCATATCCATTTTTGCTTTTGGATCGTTCTCCCACCTAGATTTGAAAACGTCGTCAGAAGAGGCTTGCTCTGCAACTTGCGAGCCGATATCAAATGGTTTGTTCGCACCTTTCAAAAAGTGAAAGGCGACTTTTGCGCTCATCTTTCTTTCTTGAAACCTCTCAGCGGATGGAACAGATGAAATCACTCCATTTATACTTCCACCCAATTCAGCAGCCGCTCTCAGAGCAATGGCTCCCCCCATGGATTCTCCCAGCACGAACACGGGAAGCTCACGATGCTTGCGCAAAGCGCGCACCATTCGCCTAATATCAGCGAGACACTTGTCGAATGCAACACGCTCAGATCCATATTCCTCTTGCCACGCTCCAAAACCACGCACATCGAGGGCACACGTCTGAACACCTCTCTTAGCCATTCGTTGGCCGAAGAAGGTGAATGCACGATTCTCCAAACCAAGTCCATGAATGCATATGAGCACCGCCCATGGTTTCACATTCGGATCTTCCCAAGTCACTACAGGAAGCGTCTTAAACGTGTTTTCGAAGGATAACCACCACTCCTCTCCAATAGTCTCAGGTGAGTTGTCTTTGACATACTCAGCGGTCGAAATCTGCTTGATCTCTTCAATCGATGGAAGTCGCCCAAGCTTTTCGAGTTGCGAGCGCAAATTCGTCAGCTTCATCATCAGGTGATAGATTCGTTCAGAGTTTTCGCTCTCCTTTGTCTTCTCACCAGTGAATTCATACACATCGCTGAGTCGAAGCGCCGACCAGAGGTAATCGGCCAAATGCCAAGGCATGTTATCCTGCGCACAAGCCTTAGATACAGCAACCAGCTCTTCTGCGAGAGGCTGTGCTTCTTTGTATTTCCGCAACGCAATCAAACAACCAACAGTATTCTCAAGGATGTGCTTCTTTGCCGCATCACTTTCCTTCAGCGGCTTCGCCTGCAGCACCGCGATGTAATACTCGCTGAGAGCCTCTTTCAGTTTGCCTTGCCTATATAAGCAGTCCCCGATCCTGCAAGTGACAAGCGCGCCCTCTCGCACCGACTGCACTTCAGTCTCGTAGCCGGTGGACTGCACCTTTCGCAAATACTTGATTGCTTCATCATAGTTATGCCGTGCGGCATACATAATCGAGACCATCAGGTTGAGGTCAGACGATGTTGCGCCTTGTTTTTCGAGTTCTGCAAGTTTTTGAAGCAGCATTTCCCTGGCGGCATCATCATCGCCATTGAAAACCATCTGCTTCGCCTTTTCCATCATACCTTGCACATCAGCTATGGACGTCGATCTCGCTTGTGGCTCTTCGCTCTTTGATTTTTCACTGCGCGGCAGTGCAGACGAACTTGCCGCTGTTTGCGACCGCGCGTCAAGCGGTGCTACGAGCAAACTTAAGCACAAAAGAGAAGCAGCAGAAACCGCCTTCAAGTCGCGCCTTGCAGTCAAACTTTTAAACTGTGATGGGGTTACCAGATGTGATACCACGCCCTTTTGAGGTTCTTCAGGCTATGCCTTAACAGGAAGAACGTTTATGGCTTTGACGATTAGTTCTACCGAATCGCCGACTTTAAGACCCATCGACTCAACAGATTCCGTAGTCAACACAGATGCCATCTCGATTGGCATGGTCACTTCACACTTCACCAGCGACATGATTTGATCGCTTTTCACGGAGGTAACTTTTGCCACGATTTTGTTTCTTGCGCCGTATTGCATTTCAACATCTCCCATCATTGTATGTGTCGAAGGCGCACGAATAATATCACGTTTAGCACTCTGTGCCCCGTTTCAAAGAGACTCAAAGGGATGAGACCCTCACGACACCACTTGGTTGAACTCCCAAGTCTTGCAAGAATTGCGCGACTTCAAACGCATCAACTTCACTACCTGTTCTATAAAAATCAGTTGAAAGACCATCCCGGTTTCCCTGGACTACCCAAGCACCCTTAACATCGGCAGACCGCAACCAGTGAATTTTTCGGAACAAGTCTTTCGGCAGATGCAAGAGCGGTTTGAGAAAGAGCCATTTGTTTTCATCGTATCCGTCCGGGCGACTCAAGGAATTGACTGCTCCGAGTTCCATCGCATCGTGACTTAGTGCACAAGTAACCGTGAAAAGAGAGTCCGCTGTACGCACATACCAGCGTTTTACTGGTCCTGGAAAATCCTCATCCGGCGGATCTAGAACACCTCTTGAGTTAAGTGCTTTTTCCGCGTCCTGGCAAGATAAATTGCCGCCGAGATGTGGCCACATAAACCACTTCCGTGGTCGATAAAAGGAGTCAAAAAACTCGAAGAAATCATCTCGCGTCAGAATCTCGAAGGTGGTCATAGGTTTCACCGATTGACTCTGTCCAGATTCTAGCAAGGCTGTGAACTATGGTTTCACGCAGTTTATAGAGGCTAAATATTGAACGTGCATTTGTCCAATCATTCAATTGGCCGCTGGACCGACTCTGGCATCAAGCAGATCGTAACGGCGATATCGGAAACTGGGATAAGTTTCTCGGACAAGCTTCTGCCCTCGGCTATCACTACGCAGTGGCACGACACGCAAGACATGTCAACACGATCACAAGCGCGATGAATTCATGCATCGAACAGCTAAGCAACGCACAACTTCACGGTTTATTCCGCACGTGTGCACATGTCGTAGAGCTGCTATTAGAAATCGACCTAAAACTCACCAGCTCTGAAGTACAAATGTTTGTCGAACTTTTGTACGCGATCGTGCAAAACAAGAAATGCACGACTTTCGAACGCGCAGAATTGATATTAAAACTCGGTCGAATAGTGGGGCACCAATTACCAACGGAAAAACTTCACTACTACGCAGCTTTGTGCAAGGCGCACCGAGACCGAGTTGGACTTGTGCTCGAAAGCCAGTTAGAGAAGGAACGAAGGGGAGAATTAAGACGACTGATACTTCCTACTGACGATTGACCCCCTGCTATTATTCGTTTGTTGTTTAGTTGGTTCTTTCAAGATGCGAAAACTCTTCACCCTCTCTGCGCTCGTAGCAGTACTTGTTAGCGCTGGCACTTCGTTACCTCTGCTTGCAGAATCGAGCGTGCCAATCCAACTTGAGCAAGCAGATGGAAACACGGCAGAGCCCGGTGCTGTCGGACTCGTAATCAATCCGTTTCCGGACGGTAGTGTTCGCGTCACCAACGTAGTGCCGAATGGACCTGGCGCAAACGCCGGCGTTGCCGTTGGCGACGCGCTTATCGGCATTGAAGGAAAAACACTGCAGGAAATTGGCTATGACAATGTGATGAATACACTGCGCGGAGCAGTTGGAACAACCGTGAATTTGAATATGATGTCGCCAACTAAGGGCACCTACACTGCAAAAATTAAGCGAGTGGATGGTAACACGTTATTAGCAGGTGCAACAAAGACTACGAAATCTGGCAGCGACGAAGATGAGGAAAACAATAGTAGTCCAGCAGAAGCACAATCATCCCAAGGTTGGCAGAACTATGGTGGAGACGAAAGTGCATTTACCATGCAATATCCAACGAATTGGAAAGTTTCAGCCGATCCCAAATCCGGTCGCATCGAAGTCGCATCACCGGAGGGGGCCAGCCTCAGCGTTCTTCCATTCTTTCTTGCAAATACGGCAATCAGCCAAACGAACGCGCCAACCTTGCTGCACCTTATGCTTCAGCAAACCGCACCGAGCGACTCTTGGTCGCAACCGCAACCAATCGGGACAAACGCGATCAAATCCACGTTGTCATCATCGACCGAGTCCGCTGCGGCATCGATTGTATTCACACCCACAACCGCTGGGACTGCAGGTCGATTCTGCATCACGCGCGTTCCACGCGGGGCTCAGCAAACAGGCGCGGACACATTCGCACATATTATGAATAGTTTGAAGTTCGCGGGAGTGCCAAATGCCGGTGCACCAAATGCGGGGTCACCCCAAAATGGCGGAATTGGACCAATCACATATACAAGGTTCGTTGACCCAGATCAAAATTCTTTCTCAGTAGAGGTGCCTGCAGGCTGGACTAACACAGGAGGAATGGTGCGCCCTATCGCGGTTGACGCACGCCCGTGGGCTAAGACTGTAAGTCCGGATAGTTCCATCACCGCATTTGTCGGAGACCCGCAGATCGGACCGTGCACCATACCTAGTGCCCTCAATTACAAACTTGGCGCCAGACAAGGCATGACCACAACGAGCGCCTATGGCTTGAAGACTGTCTACTTGAACTATCAGACTGCGCCTGTGTTCCTCAAGAAATATGGGCATATGGTGCTATCTCGTTTCGCAACCGACATAGCAGAACAAGGTGTCGAAGAGTATCCAGAGCTCGCACGCTCATATAACACTAATTGCACTGCATCGTCTGCAGCATCTATGAAGTTCACCGCAAGGTACAAAGGCGTGCCGGTCGTCGCATACTTTCTCGCATCCACAAAGTCGCTCGTCGCCTACGGGACCGGAATGTGGTGGGTCACCCTCCTCGGTGGCGTCGTGACATCTGCTGAAAATGAAGCGCCCGGCGTCGAAGTATTTCTGCATATGCTCAAGTCATTTCAATACAATTCGCAATGGAGCAGCAATGCCATTAAGGCTGCAGGCGAGACTTCAAACATTGTGACGAATGCGAGCAACTCAATCTTCAACACAATCTCAAATTCTTACTGGGCGCGACAAGCGGTTCAAGACAGAGCGGCTCGCAACTTTTCCAACTACATTCGTGGCACTCAAGATCTCCAAGACCCCCAGACAGGTAGCGTTTACAACGTTGAGTACGGTCCCAAATATCATTGGATCAATTCGGGTGGAACAGTATTTGGTACAGACTCAACCGAGACACCGGGCGTTGATTGGCGTTTGATGACAGAGGTTCCGCCTCTGCGCTGATTGAAACGCTTCGGTGTGTTCCGCGACAGAACCGCACTCCGTCTCAATATTGCAACTTCGAGTGATATTGAATTGTATTGCAGAATACACATGAGTTCGGTCCAACAATTACCCGATCCTTCCAATAATCGTGTTGGAACGACTTTTGTAGACAATCTTCATCAAGCCCCAAAACACTGAGACACTCAGTTGTTGCAAGCGCGCGATCAAGAATGCGACAGGGCTATTTGTCCTATTTATGCGAAATCATGTGGTAAACTGCCCCGACACGTCACACAGGCGTGTATGTCACTAGCTAGGAGTTGATTATGCGATCATCACTCATAGGTATCTGTCTCAGCATCGGCTTGCTCTCCACGGCGGCCTCGGCAATTGGTGCAACCACCAATGGTGCCACATCCACGTCAGACTTGCCGGCGAAGAAGCTATTCAAAGGTAGAATCAACTACCAACTCGCCAAAGCAGAACAGTTACTTTTGGATCGGCGCTACGACGAAGCAACCAAAGTCTTCAAACAACAGATCAAGCGCAATCCGAAGAACTCAGATGCGTTGGCTGGTCTCGGAATGGCTCTCTCAATGCAATTCAAACTTGATGGAGCGAACGAACAATTCGATAAGGCACTTGCCGTAAATCCGAATAACCCGGTCGCCCATGTCGGCAAAGCGATGACAATTTTGAATCGCTTGCAGTCATCCGATCAAACTGTAATTAACAGCAGAGAAGGATTGCTCACACAAGCAGAAAGCGAAGCGAATCTAGCTATCCAAGAAGATCCAGGCTCGCCGCTCGCTCACTACACATTGGGTCAAGTACATAAGGAACAAGGAAGACTTCCTGAAGCCTACAATGACTACAAAAATGCAGTGGGTTCAGATCCTCAGTTCTCACCCGGCTACACAGGCATGGGTCAAATTGAGTTGAAGGATGGTCGGCTTGCAGAAGCTGACACGAACCTGCGTCGTTCCATCTTGCTGAATTCGAACAACCCGACTGCACACTTTGCACTCGGTGAAGTTCTGCTTCAACAAAATATGCCCGATGCAGCAATCAAAGAGTTGAACATCGCTCTTTATCAGTTCCGCAACGCCGCTCCAGTGCATTTGGCTCTGGGCAAGGCTTACGAAGCTCAAGGCAACATCTCGGCCGCTCTCAAATATTACGAGCGCGCCGCGTTGATCAAACCTGAACTCAAAGAAGCCTACGCGCGTCAATCCGCACTGCACGTCAAGCTCGGCAACCAATGCCAAGTAAAGGGCGACACTGTTGGTGCGCTCAAAGAGTACAAACAAGCGCTTCTCATCGACCCTTACAACACTGAGCCATACCTCAAGATGGCTGATATGCGCGAAACACGCGGCGATCTCGAACTCGCCGTCGCCGAAATGCGCAGCGGTCTCGAACTCAATCCGAACGAGGCGACACTCAGAAGAAGAGTCGCCGAAAACTTGTTGAAACTCGACAAGTATGACGATGCGATTCGTGACTTCAATTCCGCGTTGAGCTCCAACCCTGGCGACACAGCCGCAGTCAATGGTTTGACACGCGCGCTCTATTTGAAATCACAGAAGGAAACGCAAGGCGCGTTCGCTTTCTCCAACGATTTCGAATCGGCACTCACAACCCTCGACAAAGCAATTCAATTGCATCCTAACGACATGCAGCTCCGTCTCGCAGCCGCGAAGATTCGCTCACTGTCAGGGAAACCAGTTGATCTGGCGAAGGTCGGACAACCGACAAACGATCCTGAGCGTATTGCATACGCAGAAGCATTGCTTGCACAAAACAAATTCGATGAGTCTGCAACTCAGATGAAAGACGTCATCAGCCACACCAATGAAGCAGCAGATTTGTTGGCAGTTGCAGATTTGGCGTTGATGATCAAGGACTATGACAGCGCGAGAGCCGCATACGAAAAGGCTCGCACCGCAGGCGCAGTCGAACGCGCGAACCGCGGTTTGTCAGCAATCGAAAAATCACGCGGAGAAGCCACTCGGTACGCCACGCTCGGCACCGACCTCTCGAAGAAAAAACAACTCGCAAGCGCAGTCGATCACTTGCGCTTAGCCATCGCCGATGACCCGCGCATGCCGTCCGCGAGATTGACTCTTGCCGACACCGAGCAACGCTGGTCGCCCAAAGCGCCGCCAGTGCTGAGAGACTCGGCGAGACAATACAAGGCCTACTTGGATCTCTCACCATCGCTTCCTCCGAAAGAAGTAGCGAAGATCAATAAGAAGATCACGAGACTTCAACTGAAAGCCGACAAAATCGAAGCGAAAACCAAGGTCGCAACCGTCAATCAATAGAGTAATTCTGTTGGTCGCGAGGCAACAACGAGCGCAAATCACGCAAGAGTAGCGCTCAAAATAAACTAAGAACCGCGGGACTGTGCATTCTCGCGGTTTTTGTTTTGCGAACTCCCATCAGGTTTTAACGCACTTACGCACGCTTGTCATGAGCCCCAGCTGTTAGACACCGAGTTGCCAAGAATTACCAGATTGGCAAAACTTGGCAACACTCCGCGATTTCAACACCAGAATCCGACAGAATCAGCAAATTCAGGCAAATCCCAACAAACCCCAACAAATCACAGCAAATTCCAGTCAAATCCCACCGAAAATCCACCAGCAAGTCAAGATGGTACGTTAGTCCTCCACCACTTGTCCCACAAAGGGCGCTCCCGAGCGCCATGAGTAAAGGTCCGCCACAGCCAAGCCATGAACGACATGATGTTCGACCCAGTCGTAGCTATCTACAAAACAATAAACAGCGAAGAGCCCTTCTTCCGCCTTGTCGACGAGTTCTACGCCGGCGTCGAAAAAGACGCCGTCTTACGCCCCCTCTATCCTGAAGATCTAACTGACGCCAAACGGAAACTGGCTCTCTTTCTAATTCAACGCTGCGGCGGTCGCCCAACGTACAGCGAAGAGCGAGGGCACCCTCGTATGCGCGGTCGCCACATGCCATTCAAAATCCGCACGCTCGAACGCGACGCCTGGGTCAAAAACATGTCTAAAGCCTTGGACAAAGTGCCCGAGTTCGCACCGCATCGCGAGACGCTCGACGAATTCTTCGCCAGTTTCGCGACATTCATGATCAATCATCCAGGTTAGGAAGGAACAAAAATGAGTGATGAACAGAGCCTGCAAGAGAAGTTCTCAGCGCAGAGCATTTGCTACGGTTGTGGACCAGCCAATGATGATGGCTTGCATATTCGCAGCATTCCTGACGGCGACACTTGCGTCTTAGACTGGAGCCCAGACCCGAAGTTCCAAGCGTTTCCAGGAACGCTTTACGGCGGACTTATCGGCTGTCTCTTCGACTGCCACTGCAATTGGACCGGCTCATATCACATCATGAAAGCCAACAATCTAGACCATCCACCTTGCACAGTCACTGCCGAATTCAGCGTCAAATTTCTCAAGCCGACGCCTTCGGACAAACCGATTCGCATAGTAGCAAAGGTCGTAGAATCAAAAGAAGACAGAGCAGTCGTTGAAGGTGAACTCTTTTCCGAAGGCGTGCTCTGCGCAACAAGTCGCGGAAAATTCGTTAGTGTGAAACCAGGGCACCCAGCGTATCACCGCTGGTAATCGGAATATCTGCAGGCTAGAATATCGACAAGATTCTTGTGGAATTCGCACATGCTCGCAGACTTCATCAAAGAATGCCACGCCGCACTCAAACACCCTAATCCTGGCGAAGCCGTGAGGCAAATCGTGCTGCGCGAGATGCGTCAGGGAGATGCACTAAAACAAGCTCTGGAACCATTCAATGACGGCGGCAACGTCTCGCAGAAGATGTTCGGATGCCTTGTACATTTGCACAAAGATTTGACAATCATGAAGTTAAAGAGCGTTCCGCATCTGCGCATCGCTCCGCACACTCACGATATGTGGGCAGTTATCGGCTGCTACTCAGGCACTGAGCTGAACACGCTCTACCGAGAAACTCCAAACGGCATCGAGGTGATCGACCAGGTCGAAATCGAAGCTCCGGACGCAATTCTTCTGTCTGCCGATGCAATTCATGCAGTGCACAATCCAAACCCGACTGCAGGCTGCTCGATTCACATTTATGGCGGGGACATCATGGCGATCGACAATACAATGTGGAATCCATTCACGTTGAAGAAAGATGTGCTTGATGTGAGCACCATGTTGGAATACTCGTTCGCGCTGATGGACGCCGATGCCGCCAGCGCGAAATCAAAGTAACCAAGCCAGTCGAACACAACGTTGACGGTATCCAACCGCGACAACCACAACACTAGCCCAACACGAGCGTCGTTTCCAAAATCATCGCAGCAAGGTCGCTCCAACTTTCGGCGCGCGTCACTCGCGCCAAATGCCGTGAATGTTTCTGCACCTCTGCCTCCACTGAATTGAACAAGTACAGATACTTCACAGAGTCGAGATAGGACAGCACCTCCAATCTATCATCAACGAAGTGAGTGACACCGAGGTTGCGACAAATCACAGCCTTGTCCTTGCGCTCGCGGCAGAAATGCACATCCGACTCACCGACCGAAGTTATGCCAAAGAAGTCGTGATACGCCAACCACTCCTTTGTCTTTCGCTCTGTGTTGGCGCCGCATTTGGACACTAAATGCACTTCACATCCAGCCTGCGCAAATCGCGCAATTGAATTAAAAGCATCATCAACAGCAGCCGATTGCAAGTAATTGGAACCGAAAAATGATGTATCAGCATTGTCGTTTGATCTACTTATTATCACTCCGCCGATATCGATTCCAACAATTGGTCTAGGCTTCAAAGTCATCTCTCTATCATTGTTTTTCATCGCTGCAGTTCCTCTTTATCTTTGATTGCATTCGTTCTTTTCGACTATACAATTCGCAGCTATAAAGAGGAACTATTTAATTCATATACACTATAATCAAAAGCTATGACTAAAACACTAAACCTTGATGCACTGAAATCATTCGCTGTCTTCGCCGATACACTCAATTTCACACGAGCAGCAGAGTTGCTGCACATCTCGCAACCGGCGCTGCACGTCAAAGTACAAGAACTTTCCGAGACGCTCGGCGTTCCTTTATATCGTCGAGTCGGACGTGCACTCGAGTTGACCGAACACGGCCGCAAGGTTGCACGCTTCGGGCATGACATGACCGCACGCGCCGAGAGCTTCGTCGACGAGCTCACCATCGGTGAAACCAAACAACCGGTCGTGCTTGCCGCCGGTGAAGGCGCCTTCTTATACCTCCTGGGCGAGGCAGTTCGAGAGTTCATTCGGCAAGAATATGCACCGCTCAAATTAGTCACAGCCAACCGCGATGGCGTCATCAACGCAGTTGCGACAGGGCGTGCGCACATTGGTGTCGCGTCACTCGAATCGAAGCCGCCAGGAATGGAAACTACGCTACTGTGCAAAGTCGGGCAGATGGTGGTCATGCCGGCTCAGCACGAACTCGCATCAGCCAAGCGCATCAAATTGCAAAATCTCAACGGTGAAAAGTTGATTCTTCCGCCAGCGGATCGACCTCATCGACAGATGGTTTCAGCAGCATTGCAATCTAAAGGTGTTGAGTGGGGTGTTGCAGTTGAGGCATCAGGGTGGGAATTGATGATGCACTTCGTAAAATTAGGAATGGGGCTGACCATCGTCAATTCATGCTGCACTGTTCCGCGTGGTTTGGTATCAAAACCTCTAAAGGAACTGCCGGAGATTCCGTATCATCTATTCCATTTAGATGCATCGGCAAAGCAAGGTGCACAGAAAAAGTTGAGAAAGCTATTGCTTGAACGAGCCGCTGCATCGCAAGAAAAGTGAGGCAACAAAGGCAATTGACTGAAATGCGGTAAGAGACGAGTACAAGTACTCGCCTCCGACCCATCCTTTCCCAAACTTTCCAGAATCCGAACTATTGCTTTGGCTTAGCCTCAACTGTCTGCGGCTTCGGATTCATCTTACGCTCGTACAATTTCCGTTCGTCTTCAGAAATCATCGTGAGCGGATCATTCAATCGCACTTCAGCTATGTTGGCGAAGTTTGCAGATACATATTCAGCAAACTGCTTTTGAACAGGGTTGATACTCTTTTTAAGCAGATTGAGATGCCCCATAGAGAACGCTGCATTTTCATCCTTCATCTGCAGATTGTCGCGATTCTCTTTCAGGTAAGCCATGGAAAGCTTCTCAACCAAACCGTTCTGTTTGAGCTTTTCAGCGAGTTGTGTCCAAGTCGCTTGGCTCTCTTCACTGGTTTCCAGAGCCGCTCTTCCAGACATTGAAGTGTTTAGATACTCCATCGCTTTGGTCGCTGCAGATTCCGGTTCCATTCCCTTCTCGACCTTCGTCGGCTCAGCAAGCTTGCGAATGACGTTGGCAACAACATCGTCAGTGTATTTATCCTGACTGGACATCTTTTGGCGTGCGACGAAATTCTTAGCTTCATCAGCATCGATGACACCATCAGCAGATTTGAGCGATGACGCGACATCGAAGTGCTTGACCGCTTCTGTTCCAAGTCCTTTGTAGAAGGGATCAAGCGCCTGAGTAGATTGCGACAACTCAGATTTAGTCAGTTGACCATTTTTGTCTCGGTCATAAAGATTACGATTTTCATTGATGAAAACCGCACTTAACTTCGCCATGGCTCCTTCGTCCAGATGCGATGCAACATCGGTAAAGAACGCCTGCTTTTCTTTCAAGGGCATATCTGCAACTTGTTTGGCCACGCCCTTTTTCAGATCGGCGTATGCAGCATCAAACAAGTTGTGGGCGACCTTGTCGTTCACTTGTTGTGCGAGCTTTTCTGCTGGAGTCTCGTTTTCAAACGCAGGATTTGATTCTGCGGATCGAGTGGATTGGTTCGGCATGGGGAGTCCTCTGGGTGCGACTTGCGCAGTGGGGGGTGTTCGATGCGCTCAGTTTGCGGGGCAAACATAACATTCAGATAACAGAGCCGCAAATTGCTGCCTGACAATCGTTTCGGGACTTTTGCCAATGCGCATCCAAGCGCCGCAAGAGCCTGCATTGCCGCCATGACCTCGCCGCCAATCTCTACTGTTCCGCATTTAAGCATTCAAGGCTCCGGTATCAGTACAATTGGGAGGCTAATCGGCTCACGTTTTCATGTGGGCGAAACCCGCTCCGGCTTGATGAGCACGGAAACGAGGAAATGAGAGAAGTCTGGACTCGAATCGAGAAGTGGCTTTCCGCCAACTCTCCACAACTGTTGCAAACGCTCAACCCTGGGGCGTCTGAGCGGGATATTGCCATTTTCGAAGAAAAGTTGAAAACCCAGCTACCGCCGGAAGTTCGCGCATCGATCAAGGTTCACAACGGTCAACGCGATGAACTATTGCGAGAGGCGCAGGTGTCGCCATCGCGCGAAAAGGACATTGGGCTGTTCAATCCAATGTGGCTGTTAAGTTTGAACGGCATGTCAGAAACGTGGAAACGCATGGCTGAGTGGTATCCCGAGTCGGAAAGATCGGCGCCACCAAATCAACAATCGCGGTATTCACCCTTTTTTGTTCCGTTTGCGTGCACAACAGTTATGGTTCCGCTTTGTCTTGATTTGGTGCCGAAAACGCCCAAGTACGGGCAGATTCTCTCTATTGACATGACCTCGCTCGATCGCGTTTATGGCTTTGGAACCTTCACCGACTACCTCACAAGATTCGCCGATGAGCTCGAATGCTCGCTCTACGAGCCGCTTCCGTCGGGCGCTTTGCAATATGAGTTTCACAAACAGTATGCAAGTCAGCGCGAAGCTGTTCGCAAGCAGCCCATCGTGCTCACAGCCATTGTCAACTCATTTGAAAACAAACGACCTTATCCGGAAGCGCAGATTGCCGGAATGTGTTTTCGCTATCAACTCTCACCGGATCTCATTAATGAGGAACTGAAGAGGCATCGGCTGCAAGCCATAAAGCCGAATCAGATCAAAGATATAAAGACTCAAGTTGAAGAAATGGCGCGCGAACAGCAAGAGATTGAGCGGCGGCGCATGGAGCGTGCAGCTCAGTCCGGAAAGAAAATCTGTCGCAGTTGCAACGCAGCAATTCCTGCAGATATTTCGATTTGCCCGACATGTGGCGAAAGTCAAACGAGATCGCTTCAAACGCTGAAGGCGTCAATGACTTATCAAGATACACCGCAAGTTGAGGCTCCTCCGGCACCAGAAAAAGAGCCTGAGGAACCAAAAAAATTCGAAATTTATCTTGGCAACAAATGGACTGTTGTCAGCGAGAATCAAGTTGATCAGTTGCGAAAGAAAGGTCAGGAACGTCGATGCCTGCGATGTAAGCGCATGATTTTCGATGAGATCGATAAGTGCCCTGATGATGGTTCTCGATTGTTGAAACTATAACAGCGGGCTCTGCCACAAACGGAACTGACTCGTACTGTATCCCGTCTTCCAGGGCAATCACCGCACCGGAGGATTCTCATGAATTTCGAGCGAAGTTCAGTACGTGTGGGTTCACAGATTTGCGCATTGACACTATTGGTGATGCTCAGCGCACCACCGTCCAGTCACGCACAAGACAGTGATGCGTCGAGTAGTGCATCAAATCGCAGTTCCACAAGTGCGAAAGCAAAATCAAAAGCATCAAAGAAAATTAGCTCCCAAGCCGCTAAAGAAAGAGCACAAGCCCAAGCCGCTAAGGACCGAGCCCTTGATGCCGTAGCGGATGCAGCTGCTGAAAAAGTTGAGAAAGATGACGATATTAGTAAGCAAGAATACAAAAAAGCTCTAAAGCAAAGTGATGCTCTTGCAGAAAAACAAGCAAAGGTCATAAACAAAGTTCCTGGCGCGACAGTGCATCCGGATGATCTTAAAGAAGGACAAGTTGAGAAGAAATCGAAGCTCAATCTCAACCCAGTTTCGTGGTTGCTCAGCCCGGTAACTAAGTTGCAAGGTCAGACTGTTCGGTTGGAACAGCAGATCATGAAGCTCACTGGGCCGATCGCAGCATTGCAGCCATCTATGCTGAGTCTTGAACACGAGATGACAGATGTTCAAGGAACGATGAAGACAGTAAATAAAAGAATGGAAGGTGTGAAAGGACAGATCGCTGGTGTCGATAGTCGTATCGCAGATGTGCGTGGAGAGATGCAACGAGTCTCGCGAGACATTTCGATCATGAGAGCTGAACTGAGCGGACTCAAGAAACCGATTCAAGAATTGAGAGGTCCAATTCTTAGTTTGCACGATCCATTAATCAAAGTCAGCAAGCCTGTTTCAGAAGTGCATGAAAGATTGGCTCACTTAGACCAAGAGCTTGCAGAGTTGAAGGGTTTGCTCACAATGATTCTCACAGCGATCTTTGTGTCTGCGGCACTCGTCGCAGTAGGAACGCCTGTGGCAGCCATTCTCGTCTGGTACAACCGCAAGAAGGTGCTTCCCAAAGTTCTTCCACCATCTGCCATGCATGAGCCAGAGCTGGCTGACACAGCCGCATCCAGACGATAACGTTCAGACACAAAAAGAAAAATCGAACGCAAATCGGGAACCAGAGTGCCTTCCAGTTGTCTCACAAAGTGCAACATGCAGAAAGAGTTCAGAGCGCGAGGAAGGACGCGCCGATTGCTCAAAGATTAGGAGGAGCAACGATGAAAAAGTTAGGATACATTGCCGCCACGGTAGCGATCGCAGCAGTAGCGATAACTGCAACGATGGTTCCGGCGCAAGCAGACGAGTGTGTAATTCGCAAGAGCGTAGTGCGCACATCGAGTTCGTTGGGACCGGGCGTCATGGAGTATTCGTACTCTGAGCCTTCCTACGTAGTCGAACGACGCGTGAATTTGGAAGAACCACAAATCATCCGCAGAAGTGTTGTGGTAGAGCAACGTCCCTCACTGGTTATTGAAAAGCCAGCGATCTTGACGGCACCAGTAATGTTAGAACGCCCCTCAGTCGTGAGATCATCCGTGGTGCTGGAACGCCCGACGGTAATGTCATCACCTGTGATACTAGAGCGTCCATCGGTTGTGACATCATCTGTGGTGGTTGATCCACCAGTCGTGATGGAACGCCGACTTCCGGTAATGCGCACTGAGCGCATCATTGAAAAACGTGATTCGCACCATTTGATTGATGCCAAAATCCCGTTTGTCAAACTGAAAATGTTCTAGACGGACGTCACTTCCGAGAGAGTAAAAGGTTTCGAGCCGACACGAGAGGTACCTGTATATCAGGTGCCTCTCGTGATTTTTCCGAAGCGCCATAATTCATAATGGTGCAGCCAGGCAAATTCAGGACGACTAAGGCAAATTCGTTTTTTGCAGTTTTCGCTCAAGTTGTTTATGCGCGAGTTGCTTGGCTGAATCATGCATCTCACGAGTGGCTACCACATCCGGATTGTCGGCACCCAAAAGTTGTTCCTTTATGGTGAGAGCCTCTTTGTACAAGAGCACTGCTTCAGTATATTTTCCTTGCCGTTCACAGACCAGCGCCAAATTGTTTGCGGCGAGCGCTACGTCAATATGGTTCTTACCCAATAGTCGCTCAGAAACATTGAGAATGCGCTTGCAGAGCGGCTCAGCTTTCTCGTACTTCCCTCGCTTCCAGTAAACCTCTGCTAGGTTTTCCAGCGTGGTGATGACGCGCGGATCTTCCGGTTCGAATTCGCTTGATTCTTCCAGTGCAGCAAGCCACATCGCTTGTGCATCAAAAAAGTTTCTATCATCCATCGCCTTTAGTGCGGCTTTTTTATAGGCTTCCCAATCAGAACGATGTCGCGCTCTGCTTTCTGCAACTCGTGCTTCTTGTTCCTGCGCTTCTTGCTCGCGGTCGGTTTTGCGCATGAGCTTCGCGTAAATCTCTGCGATGTCTGCAACTTGCGGATGATACGGACCAAGCTGCGCTTCACGCATCTCTAGCGCTCTTTTAATAGCGTTGTCGGCGAGCGCATAACGCCCCGTGACATAATAGAGTCGCCCCAAGTTTTTCAAATCAGTTGAAACGCTGAGGTGATTAGAACCAAGTACGGCTTCCCTGACTTTCAGCGCCTCTAGCAGCAACACTTCCATTTGATCCAGTTGCTTTCTGCGAGAGTACAGATCGGCAAGTTCGACCAACGCGTCTGCAAGCCGCGTATTTTGCGCCGATTGCTTGAGGCGAAAGATCTCGTTTTGAGCGACGCTTATAGCCTCATCGAGAGGGTCTCTCTTCTTATCCGGGATAGGCTGAGCTTTGAGATATTGCTCAGTCCATGCGGTTTCCATCTCAGTGAGTGCGGTACCATCTTCAGTTTTCTCAGTCGCCGGTGTCGGAGCCGGCATCAACTGGGTCTGCGGAACAAACACCGGCACTCTCGCCGAGCTCACTTTCAGCCCGTCTTCATCGTCATCTTTTCTAAGCTCGAGCAGAGCGAGCCGAATCTTCTCTGCATTCTCCTCATTTCGCAGCCCTTCCTCAATGTGAAGCGCGCGACCATAACAATTCTCTGCCGTCTTGAAGTCGCCCAACAGCGTATAGCCCTCAGCCAGCCGCACAAGAGCAGTTGCACACTGCTCACTGTATGGGCCGTGCAAGCTCTCTTGAAGTTTCAGAATCTGCTTCAGAGCGTAGATATTATCAGCTGTCACGTCATTGCTCGGCTAGGGAAAATGAATAGATCGGGCCGCCACTGCATTTATTCCCGGATTTCGAGCTCTTGCGTTACTTGAGCGCCGAAATTAACTTCACTGGCGGTTTCCTCGTTGATCTATTTAGCCTTCTTCGGAGGGTCTTTTGCGTTGAGAAGGTCAGCCCAAGGTGTTCCACCCTTGCCGCCATCCTTCTTTCTTGGCGCAGCTGTAGACGTGGCGGTTGCCGGTTTGCGCTCGGTGCGGTGCTTCGGTGGTTCGGCATCCCTGCGATGGACCGCTGGTCGCGGACGCGGACGCTTTGCGGATTTCGCGTTGGCCGGCTCCTTTGTATCATCCTTGTCCTCATCGTCCAGTTTTGCGGGTTTCGTCTCAACAGGAGGCGTTTTGGAGACGTCGGCTGGGGGTGCGGCAGTTTCAATCGAAGGTTTCTCTGGTTGCTTTCCACCCAGGAACGTGACACCAACATAGGCTCCAGCTGCCGCGATACAGAAGATTGCAATGATCACCGGAATAGTAACCATGTTGTTGGCGGGCGGAACATCGAGAGACTGCCGAAGCCGGCTTGGGGCAGAACCCGGTGCTTGAGACGTTTCCATCTGCCGAGTCGGTTTGCGCAACTGGTTGAGTTGCTCCAAGTCAGCGGCTGATCCATCACTCAAGTCACGCGCTGAAGGCGGAGATGAATTTGACGGTGGAGCTTGTGGTGGAGTTGGCGGCACTGCTTGAGCTGTTGACTGTTGCCGAGCCCAAGGATCGCCCCCTGCTTGTCCACTTGGCACTGTAGGCGATACCACCGCCATTAAACTGGCGGCGACGGATGCATCATCCAAACTGGTTGGCGGCGCAGTATTTGATGCGGCATCGTTCGCGCCATCAAACTGAGCACCACCTAAAGGGTTCATTGCAAAATCGAAATATTTAGCACCAGGTGCAGTATCATAGCCGGAGTCGAAGGTTCCGCCTTGCATCGCAAAACTCCCTGACGTTTCCGCAGATGAAGGCATTCCCAACAAGAGATCAGCAGAGTTTCCAACGTTTCCCGTGCACGCCTTTACCAGCGCGTTGCGCAACTCTCCAGCGGTTTGGAACCGCTCAGCTGGATCTTTCGCCATAGCCTTTTTGATAACTTCCTCAACGCTGGGAGGAACTATCACAGATGGATTCGTAACGGAGCAAGGCGGTGGTGGTGCGCCAACATGCTGTTGAATCAATTCGAAGACTGTGACTGCCTCGTGATAGGGATCTTTGCCCGTGAGCATTTCATACATCACAGCGCCCAAAGAATACAAATCAGATCGTGGATCGACTTCCTTGCCCATGCACTGTTCGGGGCTCATGTATGGCGGGCTTCCCCATAGTTCACCGGATTTGGTCAGTTTGCGACTGTCTTCTCCGATTTTCGCAAGACCAAAGTCAACAACTTTCACAAAGTCATTTTCTTCATCCAACAAAACAACGTTGCCTGGTTTCAAGTCTCGATGCACGATGCCGTTGCGATGTGCATGTTCGAGGGCACTGCATACTTGGACAGCGATGCGTGCAAATCTGTCCAAAGCTAGTGGTCCGTCCTCCTCGATTAGGGCTTCTAGACTGCGCCCACGAAGGAAATCCATGATTACATAGGGGTGATCGTCATCACCAATTAAGCAATCATATACGGTGACAATATGCGGGTGATTCAGTGCACAGAGACTTTGAATTTCGCGTTGAAATCGCTCACGGTACACAGGTTTTGTATCAAGTCGCATGATCAATGTTTTGATTGCGACATATCGATTGACTCTAAGCTGTTTCGCTTTATAGACGACGCTCATGCCGCCGGAGCCGAGCACTTCTTCCACAAGAAAGCGACCATCCAAAGTCGTTCCAATCAACGGATCTTTATTCTTTGACGATTCAGCGCCGCTCTGCTGTTCGACAGAGTCGTCCGACTGTTTTAAATTTGCATCGCCGTCCACGAACGCCTCGTTTGCTTCGATGATCAATTATATGGCGAATCTTACTAGGGAGGGGGTCCGAATCCGCCTCCACCTCCGGGTGGCCCACCAAACGGTGGGGGTCCACCTGGGGGTCCGCCACCGGGCGGTCCAAAGCCTCCAGGACCTCCGGGCGGTCCGCCTTGGCCTCCGCCATAGCCTCCGCCTCCGCCGCCATAGCCACCACCACCGCCGCTATTTCCGCCGCCGTATCCGCCTCCACTAGGGGCACCGGAAGGGGCAAAGGGGTCGTACCCTAAGGCTGCAAGCGCTGATTGGTGAAACTCGCCGATAAAGCGGAATGCCTCCTTCACTTTGTTTTGACTTAGCAACGTGGTTGCCTGAGAGACAACCGTGCGCAATCTCGCACCGGCTGTGCGATCTTTGCTTTCAATTTGTCGAAGAATATTTGCGTGATCCTTTTGAAAGATCCCCATGACACGCTGATAGTCTGATGGAAGCTCGGCTCCGGCAGTTGCAACACCGGCGGTTGTGCGCGTTTGTCCACCAGCAGCCGCTCCGGGAGCCGCAGGAACTCCACCCAAACCACGGGCTTTCAACTTCGCTTGTTTGAGTTGTTCTTCCTGTCCGTCAACTCGACTTTCGAGGAAAGAAAGTTGCGTGTTCATCTTCTCTTCGTCACCGGCCTTCACCAGTGATTCGATTTCTTGGAAGATGGTCTCAAACGGCTTAATTCCTGTGCCTTGCTCGCGCAGTTTTTCCAAGCGCTGCTTGAGAAGCAGTCTGCGCGCCAATTCAGGACCGGGTTCCAGCTCAATCTGTTTCTTGGGTCGCACATACTCCACTTGCAGTGCCGCAAGCAGCTGATCGACCGTTAACTGCCCGTTGCCGAATCCATCGATTTGTCCCTTGCTCACAGTCACGACGCGACCGTTCTTGCCGCCTTCCTCGGAAAAGACAACTTCGACTGCCTCAACCTGGCTGCCGGCCGATGAGACGATTGCTTTGGCCAACATCACAGCATCAATTTTCATATTCTTCTCAGTCGCCTCAGGCTCGCGCTGAGCGGTAATCCAGACTTTTGGACCAGTACCGGTCAAACCGGTAACTTTCGACGAGGCTCCCGTTTTGCTAGTGAGCACAAGCGATTCGAGCTGTCTCTGTGTGAGGCGATTGGCTCCTTGTTCGGTCGCCTTAGCGTCATTGCTTGGAACATCAGCACACACAGGCATTGCAAACACTGTGGAAGCGCCAAAAGCCAATGCGGCAGATAATAACCAAGCGCCGCGATAACGAAACAATTTTTGTAAGAGCTGAGACATAACCATTAGGTTCCATCATTTCATATCTACTAAACGCAAGTTTTACTTTCATATACGATTTGGCCTATTTCAAGTTCAAAAAACCGGTTTACACGAAGCAATTTCCCCGGTTGGAACCAAACTTTGATGTCTGCGTCTGGTACTCCGCAACGAGTTGAGGATACAAACATGACCATACTGACTTTCATTATTTACTTGTGCATGGCGGCTGCCTGTGCTTGGATCGCGAGTATGCTGGTACCCGGAAATGTCCCTGGCGGATTTTTCACATCAGCAATCTTCGGCGTAATCGGAGCATGGATCGGTGGATCGCTGATCGGTCCTGTTGGACCTTCCGTCGCGGGACTCTCCCTGCTGCCTGCCATTCTAGGCTCAGCTCTCCTCGTATTCATGGTGCATTTGATAGCCAGAGGAAGGGCTCACGTCTGATCGTGACACACAAGCAAGACGCGTGAGAACGATCACAATGAGAGAGCGCCCACCATGCATGGGCGCTCTCGCTTTTTGTCTTTTTTTAACGCAGATGAAATGGTCACCGCGATTCAAAATGCGGTGACCATCAGCGTTTCTAAAACATGATGTACTTATTCAGCAAGCAATCTTCCAAGGTGCGCTTTTAGTCTTTCAATATGTCTCAAATCATCGTGTTTGATCTCGACCAGAATTTGCCTGAGGGCAGTATCCGAACTGACGTCGCGCAAATATTCATCATAGGCTTTGATCGCCTGCGACTTGTTATGCAAGATCGTGATCAAATCATATGCCGGATCAGTCAGCGGAAAGCGTTCCGTTGTCTCCGGTTCAATTCCTCGTGTCATAGTCCCTCCTACGTTTCCACGTGACCAGCAGAATTCAGCTCTAAAAAATCTGTCTTCAGGCCGCAAAGAATTCGCGCAACTCGTCAGGCCATGGCAGCTCTTTGTGCCAGACCACCGCATCACCACTGGGCAGTTTACCTGCCACCACGAACACGTGATTTTCATCACAACATCCGTTTTGTGCGACTCCATCTTGAAGAACAACTACGTGTCCAGGATCACAAGCCTCGGAATGCAGCACAAGCCAACTTTTCAACAAAAACATTTCAGCTTCAGACAGCGACTGAACCCCTGTCATGTGAGCTCCGAGCATTACAACCAGTTCGTTGAAAGACAGATTTGGGCCAGCAAATTGACCGTCATTCAAACTCATTTCCATTACATTCGTACTCCAATGCGGCAGACAGCCAGACTATCTTGCGATCATGTGCATGCCAACGGCTCGAGCCACTTGGATCTCGGACACAGTGAGCCCTGCAAGTTTCTGCAACTCTTCTGCATCTTCGATCGTATGGACTAATTCTTTGATCTGCATAGACAAAACTCTACGCAAGTCTTTTGGAAGCTCTCTCAAATCAAATGACGCATCACTTAATTTTGTCGTTGCGCCTGTCATATCTCCGCCTTCTGCGAAATCTTTAATGCGATTCCGACTTAGTTTGGTATTCAAGAAAATAGACCGGGTGAAAAGCAAATCGTTCCGACTTTACGATTTCTTTTAGAAAAAGATATCAGCGCCGGAGTTAAGTCCGGCGCTGATAATCATGCAGTCAATGCGGAATCTCCGCTTGACCGCGGAACATCATCGTTCTAACGATGAGTCGTTCACTTACGTTTTTGATTCTCTTTCCGAACAAATAGACCGGAGACATCCACTAAAGTTCCAACACTATGCAGAAATTTATGTTGCCTCGGAAAACAAGAGCGTATCCATCCCGCGTACGATTCCTCTTATGTCTTGCACTTTTCTAATTGCTAGAAGGGCGCCATCTACATACGGCTCTGCACCGGAGCCACTGTCGTGGCGAATTGTCAATCGTTCGTTCGGTAATCCGAATATGGTCTCAAAACTAATAACATAGCTCGGCAAGCGCAATGAGTGAACCGGTGTATTCGCAATTTGCGCACCACGAGCTTCCACCGGGCCATGTAGCTCTCCAAGTTGCCTGCCCATCTCATTCTTCCGTACATGCGACATCTGCTCAGCAAGTTCTTGTACGGTGCCGCTAGGAACATCAATTTTAGATGCGCTTGCATAATCAATGATTTCCCATTGCGGCAAAAACTTTGCGGCAATCAGCGAGAAGTGCTTGGCAAGCGCCGCCGTGATCGAAAAGTTTCCGCACGCGATCACACCGACCGAATTTTTTTTCGCTTCAACTTCAATATCTGCATAATCCTTAGCAGTCAGTCCGGATGTTCCAACAATCACTGAGACGCCGCAAGACACCGCAGTTAGAACATTGTCTCTGACAGCCTCTGCACTGGTGAAGTCGACAAAGACATCCGCTTTATGTGCTAGAGCTGAGCGAGTGTCTCCATAAATTTTCGCGCCGTTCGATTCTATGCCGAGAGCGTCTGCAACATCTTTACCTGCAGACTTTCGCGCCACTCCAGCGGTTAATTGCAAATCTTGCGATTTCAAGATCGCCTCGGCAACACAACGTCCTGTCCAGCCTGTGATGCCGGCCACGCACACTTTGATTGGCACGGAACAATCCTCAAATGGTTAAGAAAACGAGAATTGTATCACGAGCCCATCAGTGGCTCGAAATGATGGAAAACTAAGTTGTACGAACTTCGCGACTATTGCACTTTCTGCAAATTGCCGACGGCTTTGCGCGCTTCATTGGCACAAGTGTTCATTTTCGCATCTGAACCAAATTGATCGCATGCTTTGCTCACGTTATTGCATGCGTCAATCGCCAACGATGCTGCTTTCTTCTGCAAAGCAGATCCGCGTGCCAACAGCTTTTCGGTAGCATTACATGCGTCGATGCAATCCTTCAATGCATTGGTGATGTTAGCTTGACCAAGTTTGCCTTTTTTCTCTGTGCAGTAATCCAATGTTTTTTGACATGTGTCTGAAGTTGCTTTGCAATTTCCCCGAGCGATCTCTTGGGTGTTCTGTGAATAGGCCGCCAAGCCTAGTCCAGCGGAGAGAGAAACGCTCAAAAGAATGCCAAGAAACGACGATTTTCTAACCATAAATTACTATTTCACCTCGCTGATTTTCCAAAAAAGGGATGCCAGCATCGATAGACTGACCAATCGCTAAGTAGAGCCCGAATGAAGAAAACATCCCTGCGTTTGTTACACTTTGCGCAAATTGCCGCGAGCTTAGGTTGAAGCGAGCACAACCGGTCTAAGAACCATGAGGTATTCATCAAATATCTCGCCACCAATTCTGATGGCAGCAGGTTCTATGCCATAGGTTTGAAATCCAAGCGACTTATACAACTCGATCGCGCTGTGATTTGAAACTGTAACTGACAGATGCACTTGTTCAAGACCAAGTTCTTGAGCACGTTTGATTGCTTCTATTGCCAATCTGCGAGCAAGACCGCTTCTTCGCATTTTCGAGGTCACGTAGACGCCCCAAATGAATCCCTTGTGCTGAACTTTGGAACCTTCATTACGCACAAAGCCAAGAATCCCTACAAGTTCTTCATTTCGAAAGGCACCAAGTACGAAGGCTTCATTACTTGTCTTTAGACGTTCAGCTAGTTTGGCAGCACCAGCGTCCAACGTGTCCTGGTAGGATGCTCCGAAGGATGATGGAGATGTTTGCAATGCCTCCAGTCGAAGCTTGAAGAATTCTTCTGCATCATCTTGTGAGAGTTGGCGAACGAAAATCTCGTCTTTCATTTATAGTCCGGGGCCTTTCAAAGTTTTCGCTTCTTCAATCAACTTCTTTGCTTTGTCAGTGTCGCCAATTGATTTGAGAAACTTGGCGTAGGACTCAAGCCCATCTCCGATTTTTGTAATACTCATGGCTTGCTCGTATGCCGCTTTGGCATTTTCGGTCTGCTTTAGTCCAGCGTATGCATCACCAAGAAAATACTTGTCACATGCGATCTCACGATGTGTTGGTCCAAGCGCTTTTTCTTCGATGGCTATTTTCTCAAGCGTGATATCGCGCAGTTCTTCAAAGTGCTTGAATTTTCTGTAAAGAACGGACAGATTTTCATATGCTAAATCCCAACGCCTATCGCCGGCATTCAGACCTTGTTTGCGAATTGCGAGCGCTTCCTTGTAAGCACGCTCTGCTTCATCAAACTTGTTGTTCATTGACGCCATGTTTCCGATCAAATTCAACGCACCCGCCAGTCTTTGATCTTTAGTGTCTAAATCGCGAAAAATCTTCTCGGCTTTCTTTGAAAATTCAGAAATTCGGACATCATGCTTGTCGTACGACCATAGTGATTCAGCCGTATCCAGGTACACGTCTGCCAACTCAGCAGTCTTGGGATGCAGCGTGTGAACCGCTACAGCAGCGGCTTGCAGATAATATTCCACTGCCCTTTTAGGTTCGCGCATTTCCCACGCACTCTTGCCCAGACCGCACAGTGACAGCACTGTCCACCTACTAATGGGTGCAATCTGTTTACAGATGTCCAATGCTTTCGAATCAGTCTCGGCCGCCGCATCCGCCGATTGCATCTCAATGTGACAATATCCCTGATCAAAGAGACTCTGTGCCACAGTCAAGTGTTGAGCACCAAACAATGCTGCTGCAATTTCTTGCACTCGCTGAAACTGCTTGAGGGCTTGCTCGACATTGCCATGCTTTAGGAATTCAGCTAAGGATCGTCTCAGCGTGAACTCATCAACAGAACCAGGTGCAACGGCGGAAATTTCTTTCTCAAGTGCCTGTTGAGAAATTACGCCACTCTCGAACGCTTGGACAAACCAGTTTGACCTCAGCCTTGGATGCTGATTTGATTCGATAGACGCGCGAGCCTCGAAGAGCAGTTTCTTCGCCTCCGGGTTGTTGCCACTCGCTTGGGCGACCGCAGCGGAGTTAATGAGGAAACGAACATTCTCAAAAGAACCCTTCGGAGTTTTTCTTGCGATGTCCAAAAACTGCGCAGGAATACTAGAGGCGTTGTAGCCGGTCAGATAGAGTTCGCGCCTCAGCTCCAGCTGTTCATTCACTGTCTTTGCTTTGGCTTCTGGAGTTGATGAACTGGACTGCAGAATTTCTATCGCCTCTTCAGGATCAGCAAAGCCGTCGCACCGCCATTGGTGCATGACAAACTTTAAACTCGTCTCCGCATCCTTGGCCAAGTCCAACTCACCCGACTTCTGCGCTGCCTGAAAGAGTAACTTAAGACTTATCAACTCGCACTCACCAAGGGGTTCAAAAGCGCGGGCTTCGTTAAGGGATTTCTGCGCAAATTCTTTGGCTTTTCCGTATGACTTGTCGGTGATTTCCTGCCGAGCCTTGGCTGAAAGAAACCGCCACGCATCTCTGTGCGCTACGAAATCTTTGTTTGCAGACTTCATTGTCGCGAGCATCGGGTTCGACGCCTGTTCCGTTCCAGCCTTAGGTGCTACTTCTGGTTTGAGCATGAATACTGCAGCGAAGCCTGCCAGAGCGACCACCAATACTCCGCCCACAAACATGGAGCGTGATGAAGACTTAGCCTTACGTTTCGCTCTTACAGATTTTCCCTCGAAGCCACGTTCAATTTCTGCCCAAAACTCCTTCATCGATTGAGGACGATCACTCGCTGACTGAGCCAGTCCTCGCAGAATTGCCACGTCAACTCCAAGTGGAACATCGGTTCGCTTTGCTGTTGCTCGAATAGACTCAGGCTCTTCGGTAAGTTTCTTGCCAAGCGTCTCCAGGACTGTTGCGCCCATCAGAGGTGCCCGCCCAGCCAACGCTTCATACAGCACACACGCCAACGAATATATGTCGCTACGCTTATCAATGACTTTTCCGGAGGCTTGCTCTGGGCTCATATAGAGCGGGCTACCAAAGACATCGCCTTCTCTAGTGAGTTGCTGCGCGCCCTTCTCGTCAGTTTCTAAGACTTTCGCAATTCCGAAATCCACGAGCTTCGCTGTGATGGTGTCACCACTTCTCACTATCATGATGTTTGTCGGTTTGATGTCGCGATGAATTACGCCGCGCTCGTGCGCATGTTCCAACCCATCACACATTTGCCTTGCGACTGCGATCGACTGTTCCACACTCAGAACGCCGTGCTTTTCTATGTATTCAGAGAGATTCTCTCCCTCGACATACTCCATAATCATGTATGGAAGCCCTTCTTCAGAGACTCCGAACTCATAGAGTTGCGCAAGATTCGGGTGACTGAGTTTGCTGGCGGCTCGACCTTCTTGCTGAAATCGTCGCATCATGGTCTCACCGCGCACTGAATCCGCGGTAAAAACCTTGATGGCAACCGGTCTGTCTATTAATTGGTTCCGCCCCAGAAAGACAGAACCCATGCCTCCCTCGCCAAGTTTGCCGACAATTTGATACTGCGGCGGCAAAGTCAACGAACCAAGAGCTTGAAATTCCTTGCTGTTTTGCGCGGGAGACTCTTCATCACTGCTTGAACAGTCGCCATTAACATCAATCAGTTCGACATCTTCGATCTCTTTACTGCTAAAAGGTTTGTCCGGCATGTCCCCCTCCAGGACATTTATACCCACAACATGAGCTAGCGCTTATAATGTTTGATCTCCGTATAAGGTGACGAAATGGGTCAGGAAAGATCACTAGAGGCGGCAGCTGCCGCTTTGCATGCCGCAATCGAGCACGCAGCAAGGGGGCTCGTTGAACGCCAAGGATTGGTGGAAACCATTGCGCTGTCCGCGGTAGCAAGGGAGCACGTGCTTGTCATTGGACCGCCAGGAACCGCCAAAAGCGAAGCAGTCAGACGAATCGCGAGATCGACTGGGGGAAGATACTTTGAGTACCTGATCGGTCGCTTCACCGAGCCAAGCGAAATTTTTGGTCCTGTCGATCTTAGAAAGTTAAAAGAAGGCATCGTTGAAACGCAAA
Source organism: uncultured Candidatus Obscuribacterales bacterium (assembly GCA_964478655.1). Taxonomy (GTDB): domain Bacteria; phylum Cyanobacteriota; class Vampirovibrionia; order Obscuribacterales; family Obscuribacteraceae; genus CAYZJR01. The sequence goes on along the minus strand of CAYZJR010000025.1, from coordinate 6,468 downwards.
CGAGCGGCATGTTGCCTGAAGCGGAAATCGCGTTCATCGACGAAATATTCTTGGGCTCAACCGCGATTCTAAATACTCTGCTTGGAATTCTTCAAGAACGCGTATTTAGGCGTGGTCACACAGCAATGCCGTGTCCTTTGCGCATCTGCGTCGGCGCATCGAACCGACTTCCCGAGAACGATCCGCTATCTGCGTTTGCAGATCGTTTTTTGGTGCACGTCTTTACAGAACCGATTCCGGACTCAAGGTTGGAAGACCTGCTGGAAGGCGGCTGGTCAGCCGATAACAGCACCCTAACGGCTGATGCTTCGATGAGTGACATCGAGCTTCTTGCGGAGGCAGCGCGGAAGTCAGATGTATCCGGAATGCGAAATCAAATCGCTCATGCAATTCGACAACTGCGGCAAGCCGGAGTTTCACTCAGCGATCGGCGTATCGTAAAGATGCAACGATTGATTTCCGCAGCAGCAGTTTTGTCGGGACGCAAAGACCCAACTGATGCCGATCTGTGGTCAATCATTTTGGCTGTTCCATCGAAAGAAGATCAAGCAACCGCACGAGAATGTTTGAGTAGTTTGTTGAAGAACTCTCAGAACACCACGCTTATGCATGCAGTGGAAGAAGTATCGCTTGGTCCTCTCGCACGCGCGGCTCGTATTGCAAAAGTTGGTCGGCAGCTTTTGGAGGAACAGAATGGAGATTCGATTGAGGAGTGGTTGTTGAAGCTGGAAGGCATTGCCAGAGAGATCGATGCTGGGTTCTCAACTGAGAATCTGCCCGATGATTTGAAGGCAGTGCGAACTCGAATTGTGGAAGTCCTCAAATCAAACGAGGCTTCAGATATGCATTCGGTCACAAACAATTGACGAGGCAGCGTCATGATGGTTACTGAACAATTGCTTGTGAAATGGCTGCATCGAGATCCACCGCTTCCACCAGCAGCGGTGGCGGCACACGGTAACACCTGCATAAAGCAACTCGTGCAAAGATTGTCCTTGCGAGAGGAGACAGCGGTCAAACGGGTTCGCTTCGTATTCGGCGAGAACATTCTTGTAGCGATTGCAAACGAGGGTGATTTACCTTGGGCAGATGGAGCCATTTATCTCGGCAGTCAGCCAGGATCGAATCTGTTCCTTCCTACAAATTTGATCCCGTCAATGCCAATTCCACTTTTTGAGCGAGCTTTCAATAACAAATTTCCGAAGGTAAAACCTCCACTGGCAGTATTACCTGCGATACCAGCAGTATTTTCATTGTCTGACTCATTCACTACGAATATTGACAGCCTGCGCAAGTATGCGGAGAAATTGTGATGCAACTTCCAGCTGCACTAGCGCCTTGGGCTTCATATCTTAGTCTGTTTCCTACTGTACTTTCGGAATCGCTTGCTCCCGTTGTGCAGAGACTTGAAAGGGTGCTTGGACCAGCCGAAAGTGTCATGTTCAGCGATTCGGACGAACCGGAAGGTTACGACGGAATCGCGCGCAGAGGCAGTTACGAGAGACTTCTAATTTCGGAGTGGCTGCTCGCCGACGAACTGCCTGATGAGTTTTTGAGACGGCATGCCGCTGGCGAACAGTCCTTTCTCGAACTTGCACGAAAGACTCCAACTGGGCAACCTCGTATCGTAGCGCTCTTCGACAGCGGACCGAACCAACTCGGCAGCCCTCGCATCGTGCATATAGCCATGCTAATTGTTTTGGCACGGCGGGCGGACTCAATGGGTCGAAGCATTCAGTGGGGCATTCTCCAAAAGCCGGACCTCGGATTGTATTCCGGAGTAACAAAATCGGATCTTGAACTCCTTCTCGAGCAGCGTTCGATTGAAGAAGTAACCCAAGCAGATGTGCAAAATTGGCTGGAGCACTGTAAGGGCGAACTCGCCAATACATATGTGATTGGTGGCAAGCGCCTGGCAAAGTTTTTCTCGAATTCAAAAGCGGCGCGTCTTACGGTTGAGGACGTTCTCGAACCCGAAGTTCAAGCCTTGCAAACTTCATTCAAAGCGCATGGTGGCAAGGAGGTAAAGTTTCGCCTTCCGCTTCCGGCACCATCGCATTGCACCAGGCTTTTGCGGGACCCTTTTGTTCCCATACCAAAGGCAACAAGGACTGGAAAGTTAAACCTTTCGGCCCTTCCAGAAGGGCAGATTATGCACAATGGTCTGGCGCATTTTTTGGCTCGTACCGGAGTTGGTTCTGTCATCTCATACAAGACTCCGCGTAACCCGACGGATGGAACTCTCAAGCAGCGAATCTATTCAAACGCAACACATCGGCCGATCATTGCTGCAGGAATTGATTTGTGTAATCGTGCTGCAATACTTGTAGATTGCGAAGACGAGAAGACCTTGCGCATTGAAATGATTGGCGGTCGGGACCAATACGAGACCATTCGCGCGAAGCTGCCATTCTCTCTAAGTGAAGATGAGATGGCCGGCAACAAGCCACTCGTCGTGCTTTCGAAATCGCCATTTACCAGATACAACGAACGCGCGTGTTTGGTGTTGCACGAACATCTGATTGAGATGCGACTAGAGCACTCAGATGCAGAAACGTGTCCCATTTTGAAATCATCGTTTTCCAGCGACTTGTATTTGAGAGGAAAAGGAGTGATTTATGCTCGAGAATGCGTTTCCGCAGACGCAATGTTTACAAGACTTGACTATGTAGATTCCGGCAGAACACTTCAAAAGAAATTACCCACTGTCTCAAAGAACATACACATTGGCTATGGTGGCCGTCATGCCGATTCTCATTTTGGGCTGGTTGCATACGAAACTACTGGCGGTGTGTGGACAGTGGCCGACGTTAGCGCTGAAACTGTTATAGAGGTGCCGCTGGATAGCACCGTATTCGGTGTCGTTGGAAAGTGGTTGGAGAAATCTCCCGGTTTGATTGTTCTAGATTCGACTCGCAAAAGACCTTACATTCTCGCGCCAGATTGGCAGCTCGATTTGCCTGAATCGCCTGAAGAGATAACGTCAATTTGCTGCAATCCGAATAATGTAATCTCTTACATCAACACCGCGGGAACTCTCTATCTCTATTGGATGGATGGAGACAGATGGCAGAAGTATTCTCACTCTGAAAATCGGTATGAACTCTTGGATAAAGGATCAGCCAGACTGATATGAAGACACGATTCGCACCACTTAAGTCTGTCGTACATCACGGTAACGTGACTGCTTCGGCTTTGTTGTTTGACTTGGACTTCATCGACCTTCGCACAGCGCAGCTGCGAATCTTAGGAATGTGGAAAACCGGCTCTAAGGTTTTCAGGCTATCTGATGCCCTCGTGCTGCTGTGGCCCAAACCGATGCCTATCTTTTGCAACGAAGCAACTGGGTTGCCGCTCACTGCGCTCGATTCATCGGCTGCGGCGCCGCTTTCGGCCGTTCCATTGACAGAGAAACAGATTAAACAGTTGCGCCCGCCTTATAAATCCTTAGTACGCGCGAAGCACGGCGCCATCCGAATCGACAACCTCGACACGGAGGAAGACCCGGCTTGTTGGTTTAATCTCGAAGGGTATTCGGAAATAAAAGTGACACCGCCTAAGGTGAAGCCTTCTGCAACCACACCGGAGATCCAACCTGAGACTTTCAACCCTCGAGAACATCTTCATGGCATTCCTCCTGCGGCGCCTGCGTTAAACGAATTCATGGAAGAACTGCGCAGGGAAAATGCAGCGCGGCAGGCAGGGCAGGGACAGCCAGCGCAAGCGGGGCGTCCCGGTGAGCTGGATATTGGACGCTGGTTTAGATCTCTATTTGGCGGCGAGGGTGGCGCAGCCGGTGCCGGACAACAACAATTTAGAACCCCGGCGGCACCGCAGCGCGGCACTACAAATGAAGACGACATGATCTTTAACTTCCGCATGCAACTGTACAGACTTATGTCTGCCACAGGAATCGCAGATCTGTTCCATAAAAAACAGGCAGCTTACATGTACGACATGCTCGACAAATTTGAGCGTGGAGATTGGAACGAAGCACTACGTCACGCGATTCCTCTGTCGAAAGATTCGAGTGGCAGAGCGATTCCGTCGCTGGGAATTCCGATGCCGAGAAATGACATCAGTTTGAACTTTGGGCCACAGGTGCCTGCTACGAGCGCATTCCTTTCGCAAGATGATCTTTATGAACGCATGCGGCGCATGTATCGAAATGCATTCGAGCGGCTCGAAGCGGCAGGAAAGATAGATGAAGCAGCATTTGTTCTTGCCGAGTTGCTGAGCGAGCCCGACGAGGCAATGGCATTTTTGGAAAAGCACAAGCGCTTCGAAACAGCAGCGAAACTCGCAGAAGCGCGGGAGTTGAGACCCGAAGCAATCGTTAGACTGTGGATCCTGGCAAACAACCCTAAACGCGCAATGTTAATCGCGCGCAAATCAGGCTGTTTCGCAGAAGCCGTACAGTTACTCAAAAAGGAACATCCAGACCTAGCGAATGCACTGCGTACGATGTGGGCATCACATCTCGCCGATTCCGGTGATTATGCCAGGGCAGCAATGGTGGCAAACACGCCGGAACTCGCGCATTTGTCATTGGAATGGACAAAACTCGCTCTAGAAATTGGAGATCCAAATTCCGGACAACTGTTAGCAAACTGGCTGATTCCTCTGCCTTCGGAAGAGTGGCCTCAACTAAAAGAGTATGCACTCCGTCTGCTGGACGACGAGAGCCGGGAGCTGGCTCCGGCACGCCTCACGTTTACCACCGAACTTGCAAAATCGAGTATCTTGCGAAGCGCTGAGGCACACGTACTCATGCGGGCAGCGATTCGTGCGTCGCTCGCCGACAGCGGTCGTGGTTACGTAACTCTAAACAAAAAGATAGTGAAACAGCTTCTGCACTCATCTAATGATGCCGGTCTTCAAACTGACGCAATTCTATGCAAACTAGAATGCCCCTTGCTCGATCTATCTTCGCGTGCCCAACCAATCAATTATGTAATTTCGGAAAATGATGTCGGCATCAACAAACTCTATGATTGTTCCCAACTGAAAAATGGCAATCTAATAGTGGCGATGGGAGAAGCTGGAGTCTGTCTTCTGAATCGAGAGGGCCGCACGCAGAGGCACTTTGCCGTTCCTGCAGATCGTCTCGTCGTGTCGCAGAACGGGGACAGAGTAATTGCTATTGCAAATCGCGGAGATGCAAAACGCCTTACGCGAATTGATCTATTGGCCGGCAAAGCTGAGTATCTCGGAGAAGCTCACATTGATGTTTATGCCGACACCTACGATGGTTCCGCCTGGTATGCGGCAAAGGATGAACAGCTCTTTATCGTCGATGCGCTTGCAAATCGTTTCAAGGTGCTTTGGATTATGCCTAATGTCGTGACCAAAGTCACCGGCATCTCTGCAGGTGTTGACACATGTTCATTTGTAACATCAGGGGAGATCACACAAGATATGTTCGGTCGGAAGCTTGCAGCGCCGGTCTTCAAGACTGAGATCTGGAGATGCGACGTTCCTGGAATGATTTTGCGGCGGCGCACAGATCATACACAAGTGCATGAATCACCAGGTCTACTGTGGTGCAGCACGACTCCTGCGGGTGACTTGCTTGAGGTGCGAACGCTGACAGAAGAAGAAGATTTGGTGTCCGTCAAGATTCGCGGCATGCAAGTGTATTCGACATTCCAACGCACCTATCCTCGCGAGTGCGGGCTCACCGCCAACAACAAGTGGTTAGCCCTAACGGTGGGGCGCACCAATCAGGAAGGACCAACCCCCTTCTCGTCCTGCTTCATCATCGATATTGCTCGCGGCACGGTCAGAGCGCAGATTGATTTCAATCGAACACTGCGGCTCAATGCACGAATTGATAACGATACGCTCACTCTCTGCGATGACCTAGGACGCGTGGTCACTATTGATTTAAACCATGGCGCGATGTCCAACACTATGCGCATCTAGCGTAATCTTCCCAGCCTCACACATTCTTTTCACGTTGCCGGCGTTATGGTGTTTGCTGCCTAACTATGCTTGCGAGGTCCAATATGTCTGACAAGAACAGCTACTTTGAACAAGAATCAAGATACGTCGCATACCTGCTCGACTCAGGTCAAGATCACGAAGCCGCAAATAGACTTCGCGCCGATATGGTCAACATGGATCGCAATACATTCATTTCAATGGTGACACATATTCGCGAGATGGAACAACGCGGTGTCGGTTCAGACCTCAATGTTTACCGTTCGCAGGGTCCTGGGTTTTTCGAAAATGCTTTGGTTAGCGTTGACAGACCGTTTACAACCAAAGAGGGACACGCAAACGTCTATCAGCAGCCAATCGCGCAGTACCAATTCCCTCTGCTGGATTGGGGAAGATACGGCCTAAGGTAAGCAAGTATTGTTAGCACACGCACTGTGCTGTAAGCTCTTTTCATCGACACCGATCGAAGAGAGCCCGTGAACATCCTCGGCCAACTGCCGGCTAAAAAACCAAAACTCACTTTTG
>CAYZJR010000024.1:41693-74073 GCA_964478655.1 uncultured Candidatus Obscuribacterales bacterium | reverse complement strand
CGATGAAATGACAGCGCTTGGCCAATGGGAACAATTCGGTCAATTCCCGCACCATTTGCGGCTTGAGCGAACCCCTTCAACGCGTCCTTTTCAAATCCAAGATATGTCAGAGTTTGCACTTTTCGAGTAAGCAATGGCAATAGCTCCACCAACTCTTTTATGTCTGCGCTGAAGAACGTTCCGAAATTTGAGTGTGCAGTTGGCAGAATTGAGCACTCGTCGTCCAACTCCAGGACAGCAAGCTCATTTCCGACGGTAGTTACATTTTTGACGGGCAATTCGATGACGTTGTCATAGATGTTTGTCATTTTTGACAAAGCCGGTCCTGAATCGAGCTTAAACGAACGTTTCGCAAGGATCTTGGAAAGACATTCGAAGAATTGCTTTTTTGCAGCCACGTTGTCTTCAGCTGTACCACACCAGAACACCTGACGGGGTGAAGAACATGCTGCCTGATCAAACCAGTAGCTGTCATTGAAAAAGTCATTGGCAGTCGACTCTTTTGCCTCGTGAGACAATTCCATGTACTTTTTAGAATATATGACGGCTATGGAAAATCGGTCAGGGAAGCAAAGATCACGTGCGCCTGGTCTGAGTGGCTCTTTCCGGATTTCATCAATGGTAGAGTCGCCACCCCAGATAACACGCAAATCTGCAACAGAACTAAGGCGAGCAGTAGCTTCAGGAGAGTGATCGTAGCTAACCACCGAAATAGTCTTTTGCAATTTGGGGTGACTTTCAAGCGCACGGTTAAGAAGTTCGCAAATCAGGTCCGTCTGCGGTGCTCGCCGAGAATTAGAAACGCGCACCAAGTTGACATTGCCGCTGACCGCCGAAAGCAGCCATGAATAGACAAACATTGTGTCGACATTAGCAGGAGCAAAATGGAGCACTCGACCGGCCGGCACTCTGACCGTAGAAAGGTCATCTTCCGCCGGTTTTGGTATCATGGAAAGAACATTGGATTTGCGCATAAAAAATGCCAGCGCTTGCAATTCCGGATATTGCCTGGCGGCTTGATCGGAAAACAGCAACTGAGCAACGTCATCGATTAGCGCGACAAGTTCGTCTGCAAAGGCTCCCTGGCACTCGGCGAACTTGAATGAATCGCACACCTCAGACAAATCCACATCCTGTCGTGTGGGTACGAGTTGTTCGACAATCATAGTCCACCCACCTCTTGCTTGGCATATGCATGGACGTCGCTGCATCCGCGCAAAACCGCCTTCGGCACCCGGCCAAGCACAGAGAGTCTCTTGCCTAACCGGTTGCAGGATTTGTCATCAATACCTTCTATTACGCCGAGGTCTTCCGTCAAAATTGAAAATCCCGGATAGCTTTTCGGTAATGCACTCAACACCTGAATCACGCCTGTTTCACCGACTCTGCACTCTTGCCAGGTTTGTGGGTTTCTGATTATGACGTCAGCGAATGCGGGGACATGAAGATAACCATCCTCCCCTTCCATGAAAATGCTGCCGACTTGCTCGACCATTCCGTAAAAGTTATACACCTCAGGAATTCCTGCAACGCGCCTCAAGCGATCGTTGAACTCTTGCTTGCTGACCTGTTCTTCAATCAAACGCTTCCAGCCGCCACTGTGTATGAGAACACTTTGGCTCAGATCCTTGGTAGTATCACCGATGACACCACTCTGGAGTGGTTGCAAAAAGTACTGCCACACCATATAGGTAAATCCATAAAGAAAAATACGCTGTCCGGCATACTTGCTCAGGTAAGACTTCAAACCTTCCACGTCCAGCGTCATATCTTCATTCAATGCAAAGAAATGGTCTCTTCCAAAATTCATCAATCCTAGAATTGCTGTTGCACGTGCCGTCAAATTCGATCGATCTGCCAACACCTGTTTCGTGTCGATGACGATCATTGGGCAGCGGCCTACACCTAACTGCCTTTTCATGATCGAAGACAGTGACAGAGTTTGCAGGCGCGCAGTCTCTTGATCCAAATAAATCTTGCTGACCGCCTGTCCGGTGGTACCGCTGGACGTCAGAACTTTGAATACATCCTTACGTTCGATGCTGAGCAGGTCTCTTTGCTTAAACAAGCCGACAGGTAAAAACGGCAACTCCGTTAACTCTCTCGCTTCCTTGAATCCTGGATACAAAACACGCAGGACCTTGTCATATTCAGGGCAGTTTCGCCGGTGGTGCTCCGTGAGAAGATTCAACTGCGCAAGCAAGAGTTTTTCTTTCTCACTTTGCCGCAAGCTGTACGGATCGATCTCTATTAATGCCTGAAGATCCATCAAATTAGTCACTGGCACCGGTCATGAGCTTCATATAGTCTATCTTGCCATTCGACATTCTCGGAAGAGATTCTATAGGACGAGGGCAAACAGCAGAGTGATGAATGCCAAGGTTCTGGGCCAACTCGACCTTTTTCGAGTGCAGTCTGCTATACGAATCGCCTTCGCAATAGATAAGCAGGCGTCGGTCGTCGCTGACTACTGCTAATGTTCCCTCCATTGAGAGAAGCGCTTCGATTTCATCTAGATTGAGTCTAATTCCAAAAATCTTGCCGAAGCGCTGCGTCCTTCCGGTGACATACAACAGTCCGTCACTGTCTAGATATCCAAGGTCGCCTGTGTGCAGCACGCCTTGATTTACATCGCCGAGGTTGAGGTCTTCGCGATTGGTAGCGTAGCCTAACATCACGTTTGGACCCCGATAGACAATCTCCCCAACAGCATCGTCAACGTTTTGCTTCACAATCTCAATGCTTCCGCCTGGAATGGCTTTGCCTACAGAACCGATTTTTGCAGGCAAGCAGTTCGCTGGCAAAATGGAAATTCTGGCGGTGGCCTCGGTTTGACCGTACATAGTGAAAAACCGACCTCCGCGGTCAGCCATCACTTTGTGGAAGTGCTCGATTTGGTTGGTTCCTAGTTTTCCACCTGCCTGGGTCATTGTTTTCAAATGTGGAACATTGAGTGAGTCAATGTTGAGCCTTTGCAGAATCTCATAGGAATAGGGCACGCCAGCAAACGATGTGGAGCGGCTCTCTTGGACGTGGTTCCAAAACTCTTTGCTTGTGAGCATGTGTCGAGTTACGACGACGCTAGCACCCGACACAAGATGACTGTTTAGCACAGAGAGTCCATATGAATAGTGAATTGGTAAGCTTAGAACCGCACGGTCACTTGAAGTTATCGCCAGCGCTTGCGCGATAGACAAAGCGTTCGCTTTGACACTCTCAGCTGACAGCCTTACCATCTTGCCACCGCCGGTGGAGCCCGAGGTCGGTAGCAACAGTTTCACCGCACCGGTGATAGCCGCAGAATTGTGTTGTGTTCGCAGCACGGAAAGCCCGGTTGCGCTACTGTCCTGGCTGTATTCGGCAGATTGGAACTTTCCAGTTGAATCGACGATCAAATCAGGATGATACGAAGAGACAAAACCGTCGAGCTTGTCTTTATGGAGCTGTGAATCAAGCAATGCAACCGCATTGTTGGACTCCAGACTTGCCAAGTAAGCAATAATCGAACGAACACTGTTGTCGGAAAGCAGGAATATCAGACCTTTCGAAGGCAGAGTGAGAACTTTTGCCAATTCATCAACTCGCAATCTCAGGTCGTTATATGTAAGTGTCTCGCCTCTTTCGGGGTCAAGAATCGCGATCGCCGATGAGCTCTCGAAAAGCATTAAATCAAGAAACCACCGTCAACACCGAGCACTTGTCCTGTGACATAGGACGACATGTCCGAAGCAAGAAAAAGTATGACTTTGGCTACTTCTTCGGGCTGTCCGATTCTTTTCATGGCAATGCTACCTAGGCGTTCATTGAACTTTTCTTCGGGAATGCTTCTTGCCATATCCGTATCTATGAAACCAGGGGTAATGGCGTTGACTCTGATGTTTTGCGGAGCCAACTCTTTTGCAGCCGCAAGTGTTAAACCCACTAGAGACGCTTTGGAAGCGGCATAGACGCTTTGGCCGACGTTGCCTCGAACTCCGATAATTGAACTGACATTGATTATCGAACCAGATTTGTTGCGACCCATTAGGCGGGCGGCATTTTGAAGGTGCCACAATGGAGCGCACGCGTTCACTGCAAATGTGTCTTTGATCAAATTCTGAGAGATCATACCCAACAGTGCGTCTCCAAGCACACCGGCGTTGTTTACGAGAATGTCCAATCGTTTGAACTGATTGAAAATCTGTTTGTACGCATCCGCACTTTTTTCGAAATCAGCCACGTCAAACAACATTCCGCTTGCGCAGTCAGGATTAATTTCATTGAGTTCTTTGACTCGTTGATTTAGAAGTTCGGCACTTGAGTGCCCGTTGACTACGACCTTTGCGCCATTTGCCGCTAGCGCTTGGGCCGCTGCCCAACCGATGCCTCTGGTCGACCCTGTGACCAGTGCAACTTTTCCATCAATCATCAAAACACAACACCATGCGTAGATAGAATTTCTTTGGCTCTCGTGAAACTGCTCATTGACAGCACTTCGTCTGTGTCGAGCATGACATCGAATTCCTTCTCTATTGCGTTTATCAGCTGCACGTGCGCAACAGAATCCCACTCAGCAATGCTTCCGTAAGTCAAAGCCTCGACGTCGACTTCAGGTCCAACGGCAAGTGCATCAACAAAAGCGTTTTTGAGTCTGGGCAGGGAATCCATAGTAATTTGATAGGAAATAGCAGTCTGTGTCGGTCGTACAAGCTTACCTAGGCGCTTATTTCACGCACAAAGATTATAGCTCAGCGGAAGAATCGAATTTAGACCGGCACAACCGTCTTCTTGTCGCTAGAAAGCTGAAACTTCTTGCCACACTGGCCGCAAACCGCCGCGCCATCGTTGAATTCGAGCTTGTTGCGGCAATAACACGCCCAACCATATGCGCGCGAATTGACCCCGTAAACAAGTGATTGCGAAGGCTGGTTGGTTGCAATGAGGCAGCCGGTGCCCACATAGGCATTCGCGCCGATTCGAACTCGCGCCTCAACTGCGGTCTTAGGCCCAATCCATGCTCCGTCTTCAATTACCGCATCGTTCCCAACGTATGAGGAGCCGGGCAAAGACACATGGCTACCGATAGTGGCGCCGCTTGCAATGTGAATGAGATTGTCGACTTTCGTTTCGCGACCGATGAAGGTAAACTCGCCGCTGATTCCGCGATCGATGCACGTCACTGGTCCGACTTCAACACCATCTGAGAGCCACACTCCACCAACATGGCTGACTCTTGTGCGTTCTTTCAATTTTGCGAACTGGCCAATTGAATCTGTTCCGATGGTCGCGTTTGGCGAAACAATCACGTCCTCTCCGATGAAGGTGTTTGGCAGAATGACGGCGCTTTCACCAATCACTGCGCCCTTCGAGATATAGACGTTCGAATGAATGATTGCGGACTTCGCCACCGTCGCTTCTGCATCTGTATGAGCTAACAGCAACTCAAATTGACCTTTGCCATGCAGGTCATTGAGAATCGTGCAAAAGACTTGCTTTGGGCAGTCGGACGTGACGAGCAATGACAGATTAGAGAATATGGGGTCGGACACAAGCGACCTGTGATCGCTTTCATTCACGATCAATATTCGTTGCGAATCGGCAGTGGCTTTGCATTTATCGCTGCATACGGAAGTATCGAAATAGCTCAGAAACGGTCCTGCCTCTGAGAACCGATTTGGATACGACAAGAGGTACGACACCTCAATGTCTTCCCCGGAGAATTTCAAACCATAATCATTTGCAAGTTGCGTGAGACTGATGGGAAAGACCAAGCCGAGGTTTCGAGGCGTGCCGTCTGCAGTCAACAATTGGTCCGGAGCGATGTGATTTGTAAACATGTCTTTCCTCAGATGCGCGCTGCATGAGCTTGCGGTGTCTTCAATTTTTGTTCGCTTGGAGAGCCGTTGACTGCGCTGAATGGCGGAATATCGCGCAGGATAACAGCGCCGCTTCCGATCAAACTGTAGTCACCAATTGTTGTAATTTGCAAAACTGTTGCATGTGGTCCAATTTGGACGCCATCACCTATGGAGGCAAATCCGGCAATTTGCACACCTGATCCAATCTCACAATTCATGCCGGTTTTCACACTGTGTGCAATGTGCACGAAGTGACCGATAGAAGTTTCGTCACCGATATATGTGAATTCACCAAAGTATCCCTTATCGATACAAGTATTGGCACCGATAGTCGCACCGGAGGAAATCCACGCGCCACCCGCATGCGGTGAGAGACGACGCTTGCCGCAGATTTCCACGGGCTCAAACCCGCTGTGACCAATCACCGCTCGAGGGTGCACGACTGCGCCCACACCTATATAACTATTCGGCAAAATTTTTGCACCATCGCCAATCCATGCGTCTCGATCGATATAAACGTTCCTTCCAATAAAGGCTGTATCAGCCACTTTCGCTGACCAGTCCCGATGGCTCTTCAGAGCTTCGTATCTGCCTTCTTTTACAAAGTGGTAGAGAATCTCAAAAAATGTCGACTTCGGATCATTCGAAATCAATGCCGAATTACCGCTTGCGACAACGATTTCGCGCAACTCAGGTTTCGTGATAATGACGCAGTTTTTGATTCCGTCGAGTAAATGAGCGAACTTGGCGGAGCTAAAAAAACTTGTCGAAAACTCTGCGCATGGTCCGCTGGCAGTGCTTAGCTTCTCGATCGATCGAACCTGAAGATCGTCACCAAAAAGTTGCAATGAGAAATGTTTGGAGAGTTCAGACGCGTGAACAGAATCGAGACGTAAACTCGCCGGGCGCGTTGCGCCCGAGAGCAACTCTTCTGGGCTGACTTCTCTCATGTTTGAAGTTTTCCCCTTCCTTCGATTGACAAGTCTAGCATAGTCACATGCCTTAATCCGAAAGAATACCGTGATATGATCTGGCAACGGTAATCCCCACGGTGGCAGGGCTCGCGAGTAAATGCAACAGTTGACAGTTGGAGTTGTCGGTTACGGGTATTGGGGCCCAAACCTGGTTCGCAACTTCAGCGAGATCGATACGACTGAAGTCAAATACATTTGTGACTCCCAGCCCGAGCAGCTTGAGCGACACAAGTTGCGATATCGCAGCACTATATTTACAAGCGACTATCAGCAATTGCTCGATGACGCCGACTTAGATGCCATCATCATCGCAACTCCGGTTGCAACCCACTACGCCCTGGCAAAGAAGGCGCTTCTAGCCGGCAAGCATGTCTTGATTTCCAAGCCGATGTGCAGAGAATCGTGGGAATGCGAAGAACTCATCGCCATTGCCGCCGAGAAAAATCTCGTCATCATGGTCGATCACACCTTCGTGTATCACGGTCCAGTACGCCTGATAAAACAATTGATCGACTCGGGTGAAGTGGGCGACCTGCTCTACTTGAGTTCGTCTCGGGTTAACCTGGGCATTTTCCAGAGCGACGTCAACGTTTTGTGGGACCTCGGCGCTCACGACCTTTCGATTCTTGACTATCTAATCGGCAAAACCCCAACGGCAGTGCATGCCATTGGGAAATCCCACACAGACTCGGAGTTCGAAGACATCGCCTTCATGACTTTAGAGTTTGAAGACAACTTCATCGCACACTTCCACATGAGTTGGCTGTCTCCGGTAAAAATCAGACAGCTTCTTTTGGGCGGAACAAAAAAGATGTTGATGTTCGACGACCACAGACCAATCGAAAAAGTGTGCGTCTATGACAAAGGAATTCAGCAACTGGAAGTCCCGCTCGCGACTGAAAAAGACAGGTATAGAGCCTTGATTCAGTATCGGTTCGGCGACATGCGTGCGCCTGTATACGACCTCACCGAAGCACTAAAATTTGAAACATTGCATTTCGTCGATTGCATTACAAACAACAAGACGCCGCTAAGCGACGGCTGGTCAGGCCTGCGCGTGGTGCGCCTGTTGGAATTGGCAGACAAATCGCTGAAGACACACAAATCGCTTCCGGTGCCGGCTCTTGAAACAAGGTAAGTTAGGCAAGACAGTTCCGTTTTTAGATCTTGGTGTTCAGTACAACCAACTCAAGGTTGAAATCGATGAGGCGATTGCTCGCGTTTTCGCAAAGTCCTCATTCGTTTTGGGTCCTGAAGTAGAGCAGTTTGAGACAGAGTTTGCGCGATACTGTGGTGCCAATCACTGTGTTGCGTTGCATTCAGGAACCGCTGCCCTCCACCTCGCCCTGCTTGCGATGGGTGTCGGTCCCGGTGACGAAGTTATCACCGCCGCAAACAGCTTCATCGCAACGGCAGAGGCCATCGCATTTTGCGGTGCAACACCGCGTCTTGTCGACGCAAGACTCGACACTGCCAACATTGATGTTTCTCAAATCGAAAATGCAATTAATGAACGCACAAAAGCGATCATTCCAGTGCATCTTTACGGACAGCCTGCTGAGATGGATACAATCAAAGAAATTGCAGATCGGCATGGAATAAAGATTCTCGAAGATGCATGCCAGGCGCATGGTGCAACCGTAGACGGTACTAGGGTGGGAACGATTGGAGAAGCCGCAGCGTTCAGTTTTTACCCGGGTAAAAACCTTGGTGCCGCCGGCGATGGCGGAGCAATTGTCACCAATGATGAACAATTGGCAGAGCACGTCAGACTCTTGCGCAATCATGGCTCAGAGCAGAAGTACCACCATCTCGTGTTGGGACACAACTTCAGGCTCGACTCTATTCAATCCGCAATCTTGAGTGTCAAGCTCAAGCATCTCGATAGTTGGAATCAAAAGAGGCGCGAGATTGCTTCGGGATACACAAAAGAACTGGAAGGGCTCCCGGGAATCGAGACATTGACAGTACTTGATGGCGCAACTTCAGTGTTTCATCTCTACGTAATAAGATGCGCGGATCGCCAATATCTTGAGTCTGTGCTGAAAGAGCGTGGTATCAACTACGGAATTCACTACCCCGTGCCCATTCATCTTCAACCTGCATTTGCTTCGCTCGGACATAAGCGTGGCGATTTTCCCAACGCGGAGGCTCTCTCTGATTCCGTTTTGAGTTTGCCCATCTATCCAGAACTTAGCGTGCAGCAACAAAACCAAGTGCTGGAAGCAGTGACTGAAGGCGCTCGCCCGGGTCACTAGTGTTGTTCTTTTCGCTGCTTCAGTGAGATTTGATAGTGGTTTTTGCAGGTCGATTCCATGGCGCGCACGTCCCGACCGTTCAGCTTTGAGAAGATTGCCAGGGCGCTCTTATAGTAGAAATCTGCCTTATCGAACTTTCTATCTCCAGTGTAGATATCCGCCAGCGTATTCATCAACGCTGCCGCCGCAGCGCTGGAGGCTGCAGACTTTCCATGTTCCAAATGCTCTAGACAAATGTTTTCGGCGAACTCGTAGTTCTTCTTCTCGTATGTCAAAGCAAAAACTGCCATCGCCGCCCAGGTCAAACTTGACTCGATGTCGGGGCACATACTTCGCGCTTCCTCCAAAGTCTTGATTGCCAATTCGTGCTTGCCTTCCTTCTCATAGATAACCGCTAGATTGTATTGACAGTGTGCCTTCAATCGTCGGCTCCAATACTCCTCCGGACATTTAGCGGCGATAACTTCAGAGGCTAGTTTTCGCGCCTCGTAAAGTTGACCGTCCATCAAGTAGCACCAAGACAGCCTAGCTTGTGAATCCATCAAATCAGACGTAAAACCCTTCTTCTGCTCGAACGCTATGAATGACTTATACGAAGCAATTGCCTTCGGCCAGTCATAGATTGCCTGGTACTGATGTGCAAGTTTCTGATCTAGCCAGGCAGTTAACGCGGGGACTTTCCACTTCAACACAGCCAGACTGTGCGCGTCTTTCAGAATGTCGAATCTGCTGCGAGGTTTTCCGATGCTCTCGTAAAGCCGCCCCAACTCACCAATATCACCGCCCAACTCCGCGGTGTTCAGATTTCGTGCGTCCACATGCTGCCATGACTCAATGATAAATTTAATTGCCTCTTCGTCATGACCGTCTTTGCTGAAAATCAGACTGTATGCGAGTGCACGTGTGACCATGAATCGCAACTGCGGAAACTTGTCTAGCTGCGCATATGCCGCACGCCAACATCGGCTCTCTTCCTTGAAGTTACGCAGACGACTGTATGCTTGCGCCACGGTGCTTGCCTGAAATGCATTGAGATGCTTGATTTCGTTTTGTCCTTTTCCCAATAGCTTGTTTAAACTCTTGAGTGCATCGATACACTTTTGGTCCATCTTTGCCGCGCCATATTCATCAATCAGCCACTCATACAAAGTATTTGTTGGATTGCTCTTTACCATCGGCTCATGCCAGCTCAACAGCATCTTCAGAAGAATGACATTGTCTCTCTTCTCTCCATGAATGTTGTAGTAATTCCGAATCAACACGAATGACTCAGGCGAGACTGCCAATACCGGATCAACGTCTCTAGCCTGCTGGCAGAGGCGATCTCCCTCTTCACTTTTCCCTTGCAAATACGCGCTGAACGCCGCAAGTTGAAGGTTCTTCACTGTAATCCACTGAACATTTTTATTTTCTGGCAATTTAATCGCAAGCGACTCTTGAATGTATTTGTCTGCTTCCGTGTATTTCTTCTGCAATAACCTACACATTGCAATCAAATTGACGGAACTTGCTGCACGATCGTTGTCGCCATGATTCTTCGAAATCAAATATGCTATGCGAAACCATTTTTCAGCATCGGCGAGATTCGACTCAAAGACTGCTTTCGTAGCCTGAGTTGTGAACTTGAAAAAGTCTCCGGAAGTACCGAAATTCGATTCTGCTTCGATTTCGGTTCTTGTCGCCAGGTCCTTTTCTCCTAACGCTTCCAAAACCGTAATGTACTCCCGAATGAGTGCGAGACTCTCGACCTGGTGAGGGTCTTCCTTTTCGTGCTTGATGGCGCTTTCGTAGGTTTTCCGCGCCTCGGTAAAATGTCTTTTCCGCTTTTGAATCCTTGCAAGAGCGATCTCAGCCTCGACAGTTTTGCGAAGCACAATCAATCTCGTACCTCTGTCCACAGTTTGCGCATCGGTCGCCCCCAGCTTCTCATTGAGCGCCAAAGCGCGCACCAAGCAGTCCTCTGCCTTAGACAGCTGGTTGACTTTTTCATAGACCCCCGCCAATCCGAATAGCACCATGGGCAGTTGCATGGCGTTTTTTGATTGTTCGGCTTCCTTCACTGCTGCCTCAAACTTATCTTGAGCCGCCTGCAACCTGCCGGCTTGGAAATCGACTTGAGCAGCCTGTTTTAGGCTCTCGCAGTTGGCTTCGTGATTTGAAGAGTCAAATGCAATGTAGGCGGCTGCAGAAGCAGCCGCCACGATTGTGACGACGACAACCCAAACAATTCGGTGTCTCGTCAACATATGTTGGAAGTGAAATTAGAGCGTGGTGTCAAGACCGGTCGGGTGTTTCTTCACCGCAGCCAGGCGCTTATTGACCACATCCCAATCGAGGTTTTTCACAAATGCATCAAGGTACTTGCCACGATCAATGCCGTAGTCGATCATGTAAGCGTGTTCGTACACGTCCAGCACCAGTATTGGCACAAAGTTGGCCGGGCTCCACATATTGTGCATATCCAGACCAAACGCATCGATGTGGCCGCTGCGGGTGTTGAAACCAACAATCACCCAGCCCCTCATGCACTTGCCGGCTGCTTTTAGAAAGTCCATAAACTTTCCGGTGCTGCCCCAGCGTTCCTCAATAGCGGATTTAACATCTCCGGTCGGGTCACCACCGGCGCCACCAAGGTTGCCGAAATAGAACTCGTGATAAACCACTCCGTTTACTGCGAAGCTCTGTTCCAACAAAAGCTCTCTCAACGGTGCATATGTCGCATTTGGACCAGCCAAGTCAACTTCCTTTAGTTTGGCATTGAGTTCATTCGACTTTGTCACGTAGCCTTTGTACAGTTTCAAGTGCTGTTCGATTTGCCCGCTGCTGAGCCCTTCCATTTTTTTGCCGAGCAAAGCGCTGAAGTCTCTTTCCTTATAAAGGATTACCGGAGCGGCGGCTGCCGCTGCAACCGCATCACTTTTACTTTCGGCATTGGCGGCTGTGCCCGCAGCTACGAGTCCACCTGCCGCAATCGCACCCATCAAAAGCACTTCACGCCTAGTGACGGCGCCACTGTCCGATACTTCGAAGTTCCCTACAAGCTCACGGTCCTTAGAACTCATTGTGCTCTCCTGTTGAAAACCAATAGACAGATCAAAGATAAAATTAGCGCCGAGGAAGCCACGATAAGCGGCTTCAAGCGTTATCTTTAACAGTGGTCCAGCTTAACATATCCTCAGCGAACCCGTCAGGATACTGACATTCTGGGCCGTTTCAAGCACCTCATACGAAGTATCCTCATGACCACCACAAAATCTCCGTCTGAAAAATCCTCCGAAAGCAGCAAACTAGTGAAACCAAGCGCAAGTTACAGCCTCACCCTTCGGCTCAAATTTCCCAACCTGCCAGGGATGCTCGGGAAAGTGACCTCTTTGATTGGCGAAGTCGGCGGCGACATCGGAGCTATCGACATCCACAGCGTCGAGAAAGAGCACATCATTCGCGACTTGACCATCAAAGTGCGCGACTCCGAGCATGGAGAGGAGTTGGTGGAACGCCTGAAGGAGTTGCCCGAAGCCGAGGTCATTAATGTTTCAGACCGAACATTCCTCATGCACCTGGGCGGCAAAATTCGCGTGACCAACAAGGTGCCGCTCGCCACACGCGACGATCTTTCAATGGCATACACTCCCGGCGTAGCACGCGTGTGCATGGCAATTCACAAAGAGCCGGAGAACGTCTACAAGCTCACCATCAAGCGCAACTCGGTTGCCGTCGTCACCGACGGTAGTGCTGTGCTCGGCTTGGGAAACATTGGACCAGAGGCGGCGCTTCCGGTGATGGAAGGAAAAGCCATGCTCTTCAAAGAGTTCGGAAGAATCGACGCATTTCCGATTTGCCTGGCAACGCAAGATACCGAAGAGATTATAAAAGCCTGCAAAAACATTGCCCCTGTATTTGGTGGCATAAACTTAGAAGACATTTCTGCGCCTCGTTGCTTCGAGATAGAATCGAGACTCAAGCAAGAGCTTGATATTCCAGTCTTTCATGACGATCAGCATGGAACAGCCGTGGTTGTTCTGGCAGCACTGATCAATGCCCTCAAGATCGTAAAGAAAGAAATGACTTCGATCAAGGTCATCGTCAGCGGTGTCGGTGCCGCAGGCGTGGCGTGCTCCAAAATCCTGATGTCGGCGGGCGTAAAGAACCTGATTGGCTTCGACAGAGTGGGTGCGATCTATCGTGGACGAACAGAAAACATGAATTACATGAAGGAATGGTTCGCCAATAACACAAACCCTGAGGGCTTGAAGGGCACTATAAAAGAAGCCTTGGAGGGAGCCGATCTCTATCTGGGTCTAAGTGGTCCCGGTACGATTCAGGCAGACGATCTGAAAAACATGAATCGCGACGCAATCGTCTTTGCAATGGCAAACCCGACTCCTGAAATCATGCCCGAAGAGGCGGCTCCATACGTACGCATCATGGCTACAGGGCGTTCCGATTATCCAAATCAGATAAACAACGTATTGTGCTTCCCGGGCATCTTCAGAGGCGCACTCGACTGCCATGCCAAAGACATAAACGAAGAAATGAAACTGGCTGCCGCCAACGCAATCGCTTCAGTGGTTCAAGACAACGAGCTTTGCGAGGACTATATCGTTCCTGGAGTGTTCAATCCCAAAATTGCAGAGTATGTTGCCAGGGAAGTGACAAAGGAAGCAATGCGGACGGGCGTCGCCAGAAAGTATAAAATCGACGAAGAGACATAAGGTGCTAGCCCGCCACCTCTAGTCGCAGCAGGTTGTTGAAAATGTCCAATAACCCGGTCACCACGGTCAATACCCAGGTCGCCACAGTCACGCAATCCGGTAGCAAATTCAACGGTCTAGCCGCGATGTTGGTTTTGCAGTGGTGGGTTTCAATCGGCGTTTTCGCCTACTTCGTTGGTTTCGGACTCTACTATTTGTTCAGCCCATTGATGTTGGTTGGCGCATTCAACCTGCTTCTCGCCACTGGCTGGCTGTGGATGACCACCGGCTTACTCATTAATACGCCAATGGTCCTTACTTACTGGAGCCTATATAAGCAGCGACGCTATCAAGAAATTGAACGGCTCTACACAAGGGTGTTGAGGGTCTGGTCGAAACTTCCGGTGAGACATGACGCATCAATTGCGACCGCGGCATCAAACCTGGGAATGGTGCGACTGGCTCTCGGCGATTCTGACGGTGCCGAAGATGCTCTTACATACAGCCTTGAAGTGGCGGAAAAAGATCGTCGGTTGAAAAAGCATTATCTCTATGCAGTGTTTCTGAACAATCTTGCATGCATCAAGAACTGGCAAGGCGAGCCGAAAAAGGGTCATTTCCTTTCAAGCGAGGCTTTACTATTTTGGCGCAGCCAAAAGACTCCGGGAGTAGGTGAAGCCTCACCGCTTGTCACTCTTGGGCTTTCCTGCATTAAAGAAGGAGACCTGCAAGAGGCTCGACGATATCTCGAAGAAGCCCGCTCTGCATTGAACGCAAAAGAACGCCCGGCGTGCATTCTGCCGGAAAGCTTCATGTTGGCCGACATCAATTCGGCCGTGCTTTTGGCTCTAGTCAATTTGAAAGATGGCAAAATCGAAGAGGCTAACAACCTCACCGATGTCACTCTTCAAAGGTACGGCACAAAGCTGGAATTGTACGGAACGTTTGGAATGGAAGGCTTGGCCTTGCTTGCAGATGAGTACGTCACGGCAAAAGACTACAAACGAGCCGAGGCGTTGATTGAGATAGCGTATGCGGTGGGGCGCGAGTTTCCGTTGCACCCGGACTGCAAGCCGGCTATGGTCGCATATGAACGACTGTTGACTGCAACCGGGCGAGAAGCAGAGATTCCGGACATGAAGCGCTGGGTTCAGCCTGTACTCATAGCGCGGACTTCCGACTGATCGATCTGGCGCCTGCGCATTGTCAGGCTTCCACCCCGCGAAGGATGGTGGTAAGCTGGCTGAAGATGTCTCAAGACCGCTTTCAGAAATTCCTTGGATGTTTAGGAGCTTAAACCATGTCTGAAATGGAGAAAATGCGCAGAAGAAAGGAAGCAGAGGCTTTAGCGCGCATTGACAAGGAACGCGCAGAACGACGTCTGAAAGAAGAGAAAGAACGCAAAAGACGCCGTGAAGATGATGAACGGCGCAGGTGGGATGAAATTGCTCGCGAAAAGCAAAATGAAAAACGCAGACTGGAAGTACAAGAAGCTGAAGAACGAACGCGACTTCTAGTCAAAGAGTTGGAGCGCAAAAAGAAAGAACAAGAAGATCTTATTCGCGCTCAACAGAGACAACAACAGCAGCAAAAGCAGCAGCAGCAATAACACTGAAAAACTAAATGAGCCGCGCAAACTAAAAGTCAGTTTGCGCGGCTCAAGTTTTGGCTCTCAGGTTGCTAGAAAATGTTCTAGAAAATGGCTCTGAGTGCAGCCCCTACCAACCCGCCTCGGTCGCCACGATGGTATCGGCGATATTCCCTGTAATAGCGACGGTCTGGGTAGACGTATCGATCTCTATTCACGCTATACGTTCTTACCTGTATTGGAGCAGGATTATAGAAGTAGTCGCCAGAATAATAGGTCGATTGACTTGGATAGGCCGGTGTCACGTAAACGCAATCACGGTCAGCCAATGCAGGAGTACTTAATCCCGCAACCAAGAGGCCTGCAGCAAGTAGAGCCAATGAGAAATGTCGTCTGATATTCATACAGTTACCTCCGGTCATCCTTGCTGCAACTGTTGACGGGCGCGCTGCGCTCGTGTTCCCCACAGCTGAGCTTGAATGGCTCGTAGAGCCCATCTCCGCTGGCATACGCGAATGATAAGAATCGCAAACTAAGGGGCAGAGCCGATCCTGGACGTGTCCGTTTCAACGACACCATGTGTAGTGCACGGTTCTAACCAGCCGGGCGCTGCGCAGGCGAAGTTCTTTGCCAATGCCGCCACATGCCCGGCATACGAAGCTTGCTTCTCTGAAAATGAAATCCATGCTTCGTTGTGATCAACTGTTTTATATCCGGCGCTGCTCAAAAGTTCTAACGCTCTTTCGAATTCTCCTCTCGATACGCCGACCTTGTCGACGTGCGCTAGTCCTAAATAGTCGCACAAGGTCACGATAGTTCTTCTTCCCATCTCATGAAAAAGTCTCGCTTCCCCGGTAGCAACATTTTCAACACACGTACACATCAATGCACTAGCATCCATCGCTGCGCCGAGAGCGGCTATCCATGAGACCTCAGGTTGAGAAGAACGGAAATACGAAAGTATTGGAAACGATCTGTGCGTTTCCAAAATATCGGCTGCCCAACTTTCCCAGTTTTGAAAACTTGATCCTAGATGCGTAACTATGCCCAAGCGACGATACGTCAAAAGCAGCTGTAGTCCTGACGCAGGAGAACCTGCTCTTATTTCGATTGAGTTTATTGTTGCCTCGCGTCGTTGCACGCAACTCTGCAGCGAGAATAAAAAGGAAATGGCAATTGCCATTACCGACACACCTGTGACCGCTGCCGATAGAACACAAAATCTAGCGAAGCCGCCCACTGCGACTACATCTCCAAAACCAAGCGTCAACAATGATGTTCCGGCAAAGTAACAGGCGCTATGAAAGTTAGCTAAACGTGGAACAATGTCGTTCCCCAAACCAAAAAGTAATAGCGCATATCCGACAATCAGCATTGCGACCCAAATCAGCTGCATTACGAGGAAGGACACTGGTCCAAAGCTTCCAAGCATTACTTCTTGAAGGTTTCCGGATCTTACTTTCAAACACAATGCTCTGTAGATCGGCCACGCACATTGCCCGACGATAAACGAAGTCATCTGAAAATGTCTTGGGGTAAAGCGCGGCACGATGACCGATTGAAACACATCAAACAGTACAAGCAAGATAATGCCGATACCCATTATTGATTCGATGGCGATGAATTCAAATAGCAACATGAAATGAGTGCCCCCGCGTTTCTCGCTTTCTAAATCAACTGCCTTTCAAGCTTCATCAGTTTAAGTCCCTCGGCATATCCAGGTAACTCGTAACCAAGTGCCTTTGCAGCTTTCTCAGTGCTCAAGGTAGCCTTAAGTAATCGTCTTCCCACTTGCCCTAATTCGCTAGTGGGGACAGAAGTAATCAACTTGGGATCGAAATTGAACGTCTTTGCGATCTCGACTGCAAACTCGTAGCGACTGATGCGATCTCGACCGCATACATGATAGATGCCGGTGTTGTGCGATGTGGCGAGTTCGATGATAGCCCGTGCCAGACTCATGTTGTACGTTGGGTTTCCTATCTGATCACCTGGTACTCGTTGTGGTTTTCCCTCTTCCAACCCTGCAAGCATTTGCATTGCAAAGTTCTTACCTAAGGTCTCCCATCCATATACAACTGTTGTTCGTGCAATTATGTAGTCGCGCGCAAGACTAGCCACAATGTGCTCGGAATACACTTTCTGCTTTCCGTACTCACTAATTGGATTTGGTGTGTCATCTTCACGATAACCACCGGTGGTTCCATCAAAAACGGCCTCTGTGGAGAAATGAATAAACTTTGCACCGAATCTATTTCCAAACTTCACCAGGTTTTTGATGCCTGTGACGTTAGTTCTGTAAGCCTCTTCTTTTTTCGTTTCCGCTCTATCTATATTCGACAGCGCCGCACACGAGTAGATAAACTTCGGTCGAGTTTTGAGCATTAGATCGCGCACACTGCTTTCGTCTGCGATTTCGACTTCAAGCAACCCTTTCTCTGGATGCTTCCGGCAAGTGCCATAGCATTCTTGCCCCAGAGCACGCAGCTGGCGCATCAAGGCAGCGCCTATCTGACCTGATGCTCCAACTACAAGATGTCTCATCAACTACTTCCAAATCACTTCCAGGTTTTCCAAGGTGCTGAGTCTGTTGCCCAGAGCCTTTGCAAAAGATCGACGTCACGAATGGTATCCATGCACTGCCAGAAACCATAGTGCTTGTGCGAGGCTAACAGCCCAGCTTTCGCTAAATTTTCCAGAGGATCTCGCTCAAAGATCGTTGAGTCACCGGCGATGTAATCCTTGATTCCAGGCTCAAGAACAAAGAATCCACCGTTAATCCATCCTGAGTCCGTTTGAGGTTTCTCTTCGAATCGCGTCACTTTTCCTTCAGCCAACTCGATTTCACCAAAACGCGCAGGTGGCCGCACCGCAGTCACAGTGGCCAGTGGTTTATGTTTTCGATGGACCTCTAAAACCTGATTGATATCGACATCGGCAACGCCGTCTCCGTAGGTAGCCATGAATGTTTCGTTGCCGATGTATTCAGCAACTCGTTTCATGCGTCCACCTGTTAGTGGTGCGCTTCCTGTATCTACAAGGTGCACGGTCCAATCTTCAATTTCGCCATAGTCAGAGATGGTGACATCGCCTGTCTTCAACTTGACTACGAGATTACTGCCGCGTCCTCTGTAATTGAGGAAGTAGTCTTTGATCATCTCGCCCTTATAGCCAAGCGCAATGACAAACTCGTTGAAGCCGTATTGGGAATAAATTTTCATGACGTGCCAGAGCATAGGTTTGCCACCTACCTCGACCATCGGCTTTGGCTTTACCTGCGTCTCTTCCTGTAATCGGGTACCGAGACCACCAGCTAGAATCGCAACCTTCATCCCCACCACTTCCAAAAGCTGTAAATGCTTATTACCACGGCATTACGGCGCTTTCGCATCGCCTGTTTAGCCGCTGCTATCCTAGCACAATCGATTGGCTATTTTTTTATGTGTCTATTGTAATTTTGATAGAGGTTCTTAATCGTGGCGCCGTCGCGATCTGTCAGTTGTCGTGGAATGAAATAGTCCGCAAACAAAACAGGAAACATGATGTCACCATAAAACGGCGAGTGCCCTGCTATACCTAGTGCGTGTCCGATCTCGTGGAGGCAAACTGATTCCATCAACTGATCGGTGGCAGGAGCTAAATGAATTCGATCGAGAGTCAGAATGTAGATCTTCGCCGACTTTACGATGCAGTTGTTGGTTTCGCTCAGGTAGTACATGAAGTGCGTAACACCCTGCTCGTTTCCTCGCATCATCTTTGCGCTGCTGGGGTTTGCAGTGAATCGCACTTCTATATTTGCTTCAAACGGATCGGTCACGAGTTCGAAAGGAAGGCGGCCTCCGGCGGCGTTGTTCCACGTTTCAAGTGCTCTTACTACAAATCCCTTGAATTGAGGCCTATAACCTGGAGCATGATAAGACTCTTCAACATAGAGTTTGAGAGGAATTCTGTTAGAAGCCCATCGGATTGTTTGGGTCGGGCAAGCGTGACGCAAGTAGCTGACTTGCGCTTTTCGATCGGGCAACGCTTTTACTTTTAGGGTAAGCGATCCAAAGTCATTGTACGGAAACTCATCACTAACCAATGTCAAAGCGTCTCGGCGAAGTGACTGTCCTCGTTCACCGCGATCTCTGGTGCCTGCGATTTCCGCGCACAACTCAACTTCAACCGCAGGATCAACTTTTGCCGACTCGTCTTCCTCTTGCTTCCTTTGAGCATTGATGTAATTCGTCAGTGCCAGTTTCAGGGGCTCGATGCGCGCCAGGGCTTGTTGATACATCCCTCTGGTTTCGGGCGTGTTGTATGTTTTCGCAGCGGCTTCCCATTTCGTCAAATCTCGAGACTTAGTTTTAAGTTTGCAAACCGCATTGACTTCGATTGCAGGAAAGTGAGCTTTATCAAGTTTCCACGCTTCACCGTACTCTGAGATAGAGTCATCATATTCGCTGTTAAGTGCGGCGTCGCGAGCGAAGTTCAATCGAACTTTGAAGTCTTTTGGATCTTTGTCTGCCGCGCGAAGAAGCTCATTCAGCTTCTCTCGCGACTTGTCGCGCAGTGGGTCGACAAGCAAGAGTTTGTGATAAATCTTGATCGCTTCATCCGCTGGTTTCTCTTTGGCGACGTGAGCGTAAGCCTTGACCAATGCATCTTTGACTCGACCATCGTGTGGTGTCAAAGAAAAAGCCTTCTGTAATTTATCTATCGCACCATCATAGTTCCCACCTGATTTATCCTTGGCCGCTTCTTCGAGCAGCTTGGTTGTTTCAGCCAGCTTCGCCGCTGCAGGCCTTGAGTAACCGGACTCTGTTGGCGGTTGGTAATCGCTCAAAAATTCCGCCTCTACGTCGACATAATCTGGCATCGACATTGGAATCGACGGAAATTTGCCGCCATAGTAGACGGTATCTTCAGCAGCTTGGTTGACGGCTTCGATGTCCGAACGATCGGGCGACTCTACCCAAGAGACTTTGCCGTCTCGGTGAATTCTGAATCGAACTGTGACTTCTGCGGCATCTGCTTTTGCAGGAAACCAGTTGCGTTCTATGTGTTTCTTGACCTTGTCGAGGAAGTCTTTGGCATCAGGCGTTTGGAAGATTGCCGGGTTGAAACCGGTTTTCTTGGCGGCTGCAGTTGCTGCCGGCTTTTTGGCCGCCGGTGCTCGAACTACTGGAGCGCAGCTGGCATCATCGGCTGTTCCCAAAAACAAAAGGCTAAGCGTGGCAAAACCTGCAACCCTCTTAAGACGAACGTTTGAGCTCATGTTTCAGTTCAAATCCATGTATTTTGTAGAAACGCATTGACCGCACCTCCTTTACTCCCCATGCAACGCTGCCTCAAACCTCAGGGTTATCCCCAGTGCGTGCGGGATGCCGAATTTGTATTCTCTTGCGAACCACCCACTTTGCAACTTGCTACCAAACTACTATTCGTCCACCTGTATCACCTCTCGCCCTAGCAGTCGCAGGGCGTTACAGGATGCCTAAATGCACACGAACAAACCCAATTCGCCCGCCGTTGAAGTCATAGACCTCCGCAAGACTTACAAAAACGGCGATGTTTCTGCGCTTAGAGGAGTCACTTTCGAAGTGGCAAAAGGAGAAATCTTCGGATTAATTGGTCCAAACGGCGCCGGAAAGACCACACTTATAGGTTGTCTACTGGCTCTTCTCAAGCCAGACTCGGGCGTCGTAAGAGTCTTTGGAAAGCCGGTAGACTCGGTCGCAGTACGGCGTATCACCGGTTATGTGCCAGAGCGCTCCGACTTCGAGCACTGGATGACAGCAAGGCAGTTTCTTCGTTTTCATCACGGTTTAGCCAAGCGAGACCCGCGTTTGGCCGAGCAGGAGATCGATGAGGCGCTTACGCTCGTCGAGCTTCCGGAGAATGTATGGAATCGGCGACTGCAGACATATTCCAGAGGAATGTTGCAGCGCCTCAATCTCGCGCAGCTAGTGCTTGGAAAACCGGAAGTCGCGCTCCTGGATGAACCAACACTGGGGCTCGACCCGATCGGTGTTTCGGTAGTTCGCAAAATCATTGACACCATGCGCGCCCAAGGAACCACCGCCATCATCAATTCGCACCAACTCGATGAAATCGAACGACTTTGCGATCGCGTCGCATTCATAAAGCAAGGCACCATCGCATCTATTGAGACCCTCAAAGGCGGTTTGATTGTTGATTACAAGCTGTTTGTGCGTTGGTCGGAAAACACCTTGAATGGGAGCCTTCAATCCGCCGTTTCGCAGGCTGCCATGTCGGCCAGCTCAACCATCGATGAGTGCAATCCCGAGTGGGGTCGCTTCAAAGTGAAAGACGCGACCACCGCCTCGCGGTTGTTGAAAGAGCTGATAGCACGCGGCGTTCCGGTCGAAGAAGCGGTGCCGGAAAGAACACGACTCGAGCAATTATTCACGCCACAAACCGAAGAAACTGCAAAGACGGTGCATCAAAATGATTAACTCAACAATCGTTCGCTTCACCACCATGTCCGCGTGCCTGGACCCGTTGAAGCTCGTTTACGTAGCCATGCTCGGTTTCGTGATGCCAATCGGAATGAAGACCGCTTCAATGTTGCACGGCGCCGCCGACTCCCAAACATTCGAGATGCTTACAGGAAAAGTCGGTGTGGCGTTCGTCTTGATGGTGCTCTGTCTGGGGCTGGCGGGCAATTCATCAACACAAGGTCGCGGCGGTGAATATCTTGCCCTCGTCTTCTCGCGACCGATTAGCCGATGCGAATACGTCATGAGCAAGTGGGCGACAATCGCAATTATCGGCGGCACGCTTGCCGGTTTGCAAAACCTCATTGTGGCTGGAATCGGATTTGCATTCGGCGAAGCGATCACGTTGCAGGCGTTGTTATGCATGGTGTTGGAACGGTTTATGGATGCCGCTCTTATCTCAGCAGCAATGATTCTTTCAATGCTCAATCGGAACTATATTTTTCAGATCGTCTCAATTCTCGGTTTCTATATTTGGCTTGCAGGGCAAACCATTCCGCCTGTCAGCGTCGCAGGCGTAAGCAGCGGTGGAATCGAAGATGTGTCTATTGAAGCAACGAAGTTCATGCTGAGCATGTCACAGTACATCGCTGATCTGATACTGCCTACGGTGAATATTTACGACATGATAAACGGTTCCACACTGTTTTCATTCACACCGCTAATAGCCTATTTCTCGGCAGTCACACTCTATCTTGCATACGCAGTCGCAGTGATCAATCGCAGGGAGTTCTTCTATGGCTCGAACTGATGACGACACATCCGTGATCGGAATTCCACAAACCTTGGTTTTGCTCGCCGGCTTTCTTCTTCTGGCAAGAGTCGCAGATATAGCGATCAACTTCGGTCATGCAGTCGAGCCACCACGGGCAGTTGGTTGGCAGACTACTGATGCACTCGAACAAGTTCCTCCCAGAGATAAAAACAGCGCAGAAAAACCAGTGCAAGAACTCTCTGTTGAAAGTCAAAACGAGCTGAACAAGATGCTCGCATCGTGCCGAGAATCAAAGATGACACTGCTGTTGCAATTCTATGCACATTGGTCTGACCCATGCAAAAAGATGGAAGCATCCTCATTGAGTAATGCACAAGTAAAGGAGCTTATCGATCGCAATTTTGTACCAGTTCGTGTCACAGACAAAATGAAAGAGTATGGAAAAAACACGCGCCTCGTCTGCGAGCTGCAAAAACGCTATCGCATCTTTGCATTCCCCACGCTTCTTGTGGTTGGCTACGACGGCGAACCGGTTGCGACTCTCATTGGCAACTGTTCATCACTCACTACGTACAGATTTTTGAGCAGAACAGTCTATTCATTAAATAGGAATGGGAATGGGTCGCAGCCTCGCGATAGCGCACGGCGTATAGGAAATAGCGACTTCTGTCAGCGGGCGGTGTTTCCAAGGGGCAAAATGGCGCCTTCCAGCAGCGGGTAGCTTTTTCTGCCAGGACGTTTTACCTGTACGGGTTCGGTATGCGCAAATTCTTGTCTCCGCAAGTCCGCTCCCAGCAGGCATTTCCAACGACACTTTTTTGCACATACCGAATCTCCTCAGGTAACGTCTTACCTGTATAGGTTCGGTATGCGCAAAATCTCGCCGCCGGAAACGCCGAACCACAGTGCTTTCTCAGCACTCTCTTTTTGCGCATACCGAATCCGCCAAGGGAACCTTACTCCCAAAAATTCGCCAATGCCAAGCCGCGAAAAATTGATTCCGAAAGAACATCTATAATTAGAACTGCGAGCGTTCTGTTCTTCCTCACTGCGTGGCATATTTGAAGGGCCATTACTATCAATCCATGACTGTGCTGCTTATAGTTGCTGCGGCGGCAACTTTGGCGAGTTGCAGTGAGAGTGAGAAACCACCGACTTCCAAGGCTCAAGCCGCACCGACAGCCGATTTTGTTCCAGCAAAGAAAATTGGCACAGCAGGCTCACTTGAAGACATGCGAGATCAGAAGGTCCTGCTGGCCGATATTGAAAGGAACGTGCGAAAGGCTACAAAAGGGAAACCGCCAAGTGCCGCCGACTACTTGCAGTACGCAGCGGAATTGAAACGTAAGAACGATTTCGAGAGCGTCGCACTTGCTGCAACCCAAGCACTGAAACTAAATCCGAATAGCGCGGACGGCTTTTTGATGCGGGGGATTGCTCTGTATTACTCGACGGAACATCTCGGGGGAGACGAAGCACTTCGTGATGTTGAAATGGCGTCGAAGCTAATGCCTGAAAATGGAGAGGCACATCGTCTGCTCGGCAATATCTATGCCGCAAAAAAGGACTACACCCGAGCGGCAGATGAATTCACGCTCGCAATGAAGTATAAGCATGGCGATCGCGACTTACTCAGACATCGGGCTGCATCACTCTCGGCTATTGGTCGAGGTGAAGAAGCGATCAAAGACTTGGACAAGTTTATTGAGCTCAGACCTGGAAGCGCCATGGGTTATCGTCTAAAAGCGGGAACCTTACGAGGGATGCACAGAGATAAGGAAGCAATCGAGTGCTATGACCAAGCAATGCTGAAGTGTCACTCTACAGATATGGATGCGTTGCTGGACCTTCGAAAAGAGCGGGGTCTCTTGCTTGCAAGTTTTGGAAAGTTGAAAGAAGCCGAAGCAGATTTCGCATACGTGCTGGAGTCAGATCCAGACGATCAAGATGCCTTTAAGATGCGAGGTGACGTTTACTTCAAAATGGGCAAATATGACGACGCGATACGAGATTACACTGCAGCAATTCAGAAATCTCCAACCGGGTACAGACGAGCAGTCTTTGAGTCAAGAAGCAGGGCGTACTCGAAACTTGGTAATCTTGAGCTTGCAAATGCAGATAAAGTGAAAGCGCAGCAAGAGAGCGAGCAGCCAGCTGAAGAAAAGATCTATGAACTCAAGTGACAACCAGCTTAAGACTTTCAAAATCGGATCGTTGATTCTACTTCTTTCTCTGTCGAGCGTGGTTTCGGTTCCTGCTTTCGCAGATACACCGATCTCCAAACAATCAAGCTTATCTACAGCCGCTAAGCATCCTGAAATTATCGTCAAAGCAGACACCTTAATCGCTCAAAAAAAATTCGACGACGCAATTTCCATACTCACCCAGCATCTGAAGAAAGAACCGAGCAACGCTCTATGCCTGGCTCGCAGAGGCGCGGTACACAATCAAGTTGGTCACTACAAGCAATGCGTTGAAGATTTGAATCGCGCATTTGCAGTAACAAACAATGGGCGTGATCTCGATTCAGCTGCCGGCTATTTGATCATGCGAGCTTATGCAAATCTCCGGCTAGAAAACAAAGCGGCTGCCCGTGCCGATATTGAGAAGGTTGAGAAATTGCAACCGAATACCGGACAGCATTGGCACATCAGAGGTTTAATTGAAGAGAAGTGGGGTTCTCCTAAAGAGGCTTTGAAATTTTATGAGAAGTCACTATCCATCGACCCTTCCAATGATAGTTGTCTGGGTCACGCCACTGCCCTCGCCACCAAATTGAATGCGGTTGCGCAAAAGGAGAAGTTGATTAACGAATGCGTTCGCAGGAGTCCCGATGCCTTCAATCTCACTGCCCGTGCGCAGTTAAACGCTTCTTGCATGCGCTGGAAGGAAGTTGCGGAAGACACCAGAAGTGTTTTGAAACTCGACCCGAAGTCGAGCGTTGGAGTCTACCAACTACACTCTCATGCGCTGACTGCTCTGGGAAAACCACAACAAGTTTTGGCATCTACCGCACGCGGACTCAAGCAATATCCCGATGATCCCGGCTTGAAGTTTTTCCGCGCAAGTGCTCTCAGTTCTTTGGGAAAAGATGCTGAGGCGATTGAGATTTGCAATCAGCTCAAGAAACAATCGCCTGATATGGCGGAACCCTATGAACTGCTAGGACATATCTATAAGACGCAAAAACGGTATGAAGAGTCGGCTGATGAGTTCAGAAAAGGCGCCAAAGTTCATGAACCTCAGTCGGCAATGGTTTTGCTGGAAAGAGCGACTGCATTTAGGAATGGAGAGAATTATGAAGAGGCTGCTCGTGATTTCGAAAAGGTATTTGCCATTCAACACACGGCCGAGCATCTTCTGCGCGCAGGCGAATGCTACATAGGATTATCCGACTACAAGAGTGCGCTCAGGACTCTGGATCTTTCGCTTGATCCGAAGGTTCCTGTGGCGATGTCTTCATTCGAGAAGTCGCATGCATACACCAGAAAGGCGCTCTGCTACAGCCGTCTGAATAACCCGCGCAAAGCAAGAGAAGCGGCGAATCAAGCATTGGCAATCGATCCTAAATCGGCTACAGCCATGCATTTTCATGCGGAGTCAAGCATTAAATTGAAAGACATCGACGCAGCAATTAAAGACTACACGGAGATGATCAAGCTACAGCCAAACTTTGCGCGCAACTATGGAGAACGAGCCAAGCTATACAAGATGAAGGGTCAATTCGCCCTTGCGCAGCGCGACCTGAATACGGTGGCAAGACTTTCTACAATGGTCGAGGAAGAAACTTTTCCGAAGAAAGTTCCAGGACGGCGAGTTGCGCCCTGAGACAAGGGTTTAGACAAGACGCCCGCTTAATTGTGTTTGTCTTACGAATTTCTTATGACTGGCAGATATTGTCGGTGCTGTGAGAGGCGCCGTTAGCCGCTAACCACATTGTAGAAGCCGAGTTAGCACCCCAAACGAGGACTATTACTATGACCTTTGAAATGTTCAGAAACAACGAATCACAAGAAGATGCGGCATTTCGTGATGCAATTGCAAATGTAATTGAGGATTACTTTAAAGAGTCGCAGCTGGGATTTTTTAAAAGGCTGCAAGATCAGGTCATTGACGATGGCTTCGGCATTGATGACAGCACGTGCAATCCTCAACCTGAGACATGTCCTGACCGGCCAACTCCTCCGGAGCAGCCGACTCCGCCCGAGT
Source organism: uncultured Candidatus Obscuribacterales bacterium (assembly GCA_964478655.1). Taxonomy (GTDB): domain Bacteria; phylum Cyanobacteriota; class Vampirovibrionia; order Obscuribacterales; family Obscuribacteraceae; genus CAYZJR01. Next base: position 47,298 of record CAYZJR010000024.1, on the reverse strand, counting down.
GCCCCGCTCCACCGCAACAGCCCACAAACCCCGAACAACCAGAATGCGCACCAGAACAATCTCCCGAAGAAATTCGCCAGCCGTTTTCCGCAAAGGAAGCAGCGCTGTTAGTATTGAGAAACAATTTCGATGAAATCGATACACCAAAACTGCTAGGTTCAGGCAACGAAGATGCTGCAGGTAACGCCATTCTTGAGAGATCTGAAGTTCGCAAATGGTTCAACGAGAACAAAGAGGGCTTGTCGCGATTCGAAAGAGAAGGCTTCCACAATCTTCTGAATGACTGGAGCAGAGTCTCCCGTCAATACAATGATCAAGCAGGCAAAGAAACTGGTGCCACCATGAATGATATCGAGACTTTGTACAACAAGAAAGTGCAAAAGAGCGCCGTCAAAGGCTACGATGGCGGCAGTCTCGTATAGAGTGTTCTCAACAGTCGAAAAACGGGGAGCGCTACAACGCTTCCCGTTTTCTGCATACGGCGTTTGCCCACCAGCGCATTTCACTCTTTATCCTGGTTGAACAATTTTGTATTCTGCTGTCAGTATAATCTCGGATGTATTTTTAAGCAGGCGTCCCGGAAAGATTCAGAAAGAAACCTGTGCCGAAAGTTCTCCTAGTGGAAGATGATGCCGATTTCCTGAGCCGAGTTCAGGAGTGGTTGACGCTTGAGAAGTTCACTGTCGAAACGACATCTGATGGTTCTGATGCGTTGGAACGGCTAAAAACATACGAATACGATGTGATTGTTCTTGATTGGAACTTGCCTGGCATGTCAGGTGTAGATATTCTCAATACCTTCCGCTTGCACGGCGGGAAAACGCCAGTGCTCATGCTTACCGGCAGAAATACAGTCAAGGAAAAGACAACAGGATTGGACGCCGGTGCAGATGACTATCTGACCAAACCGTTTGATTTGCTCGAGCTTTCTGCTCGCCTCAGAGCCCTGCTGCGGCGACCGCATATCGTGCAGTCGGAGGTCCTCACAGCAGGCGACATTGAATTGGACACGGTCAGTCGCACGGCGAAGGTGGCAGGGCAGGCGGTGACTCTTTTGCCTCTCGAATACTCGCTCTTGGAGTTTTTGATGCGCCATCCGAATCAAGTTTTTTCGCACGCTGCACTTGTCGATCGCGTGTGGAAAGCGGAGTCGACAGCCACTGCAGAAGCCGTGCGTACTTGCGTCATGGCGCTGAGAAAAAAGATTGCGTCACCGGGTAGAACTTCGGTCATAAAGACGGTTCACGGAATGGGATATAGATTCGAGTCTGATTGAGTGCCGGCTTTGTTCGGCGCTCATATTTCCAGGCGATCGCTCAACTCCGAGCGGTAGAGCCGTTTGGGATCAAACGCATGTAATCGTTCGCGAAAAAGCTCATACTCCGGATAGGTGGCTTTCACCATTCGAGCAGACAGTCGCGAATCTTTGATGATGTTCGGAAGGGCGCCAATCTCCAGCGTAAGGTCGTCGAGAAACTCAAAAAATTCAAGAGAGTTTTTGCAACGAGGGAAATTGAGAGCAAAGTTTATGCCTGTGCCAGTGAATCTGAGGAGATTTTGTTCTCCCTGAAACCACTTCGCAGATGCGAGCGCGATTGCGGTATCACTGGCAATAATTCGCTCTTTCACGACTTGGCAAAAATAGCTGAATTTTTCTTCCGGAATCACAGCCTGATACTCATGCAGACCGGCTTTCCCGAAGAACATGTAATACAGCTCTCTGGAGCGCATGCTGGGAAACATACAGCTGAACAAGTCGAGCTTCTTCGCACCACCACCACCAAACATGCTCATCGTTGAATAAAGCCAATTGAGCGCTGAGGTAGTGACCTGATTGAACACAGGCACAATCAAACTGCCTCGACTTTCACTTGTGAGAATGAACTTGCGCCCACCCACTTTGAGCTTCTCTAGCGCGTCTTGAGACATCTCCGGCGCCTCAGATTCAGGTACAAACGAGCCATGCATCACAAATCCCGCACCAAAACGAGCGCGCGAAAGGGTGAAATCATGCCAGGTTATGACGAATTCATTCGTCGTTGCTTTCTTGAGATGATAAGCAAGATCGTCAATCGTCGGCAAAGGATCTCGATGGAAGTACAGCCACGCACTCGGCATTTTCTTCACACGCAAAACCGCAGAGATGATGTTTCCGGTGAGCCCGAAACCGCCACATGTCAAATCGAAAAGTTGTGGCTCCTTGGTCCGCGATAACTCAATGACACCATGACTTGGATGGAACAGTTTGAGACTCTCGACTTGCTCTTTGAATGTTCCGTCCCGAGCCTGATTCTTGCCGTGACCATCCGGTGCAATGCAGCCGCCGATTGTAATCGTGGGGTATCCGGGCTGGGTTGGAATGAACAATTTGTGCGGCAAGAGATAGTCATAGAGCTGCGCTTGCGTAACGCCCGCATCAACCTCTACCAGGCACTTTTCAGTGTCGAGACCACGAATCGTGTTGGAGTTGACGTGATCGAGCGACGTAATGCCTTCGCCGAAAGTAGCAGCACAATACGACATTCCGGCGCCCCGCGGAATGGCCGGGGCGGGGAATTCAGCAGTTTGAGAAAGAGTGCTGGACGAAACATCTCGGGACGAACATGTCATCGCCAAGCCACCATCGAGAGTGACAAATCTTTTTTTCGAGTCCGAGTGATTGGACATCTCTATTCAGAGTCTAGACGGATACCGCAGGACCAGGATCACTTGGAGGAGGACTGTCCGGAGGAACTTCGTTAGGGAAGACCTGATTGCTTGGCGCATCGGGACCTGGTCCACCACGTCGTTGGCGATGACGGTTGAGCACTTCGGCAAAGAAAAGCGCCATGACCAATACGCCGCCGGTCAACCAGAGGAAGTACTGCCATTGCCCCACCAGCCAAGTTGCCGCCAGACCAAACAACCAAGACATCCCGTAAATCAAGTATGCAACTTTCTTCTGAGAGTGTCCAAACAGATTCAAGAGCCTATGGTGAATGTGTGCCGCATCTGGTGAGAACGGATGCCTGCCTCGCGCCACACGGCGAACCACAGCCCAAGTTGTATCGAGCAGCGGGAAAAAGAGGATCATAAACACCAGCACGAAAGTCGGCACTATGACCGTCGCCGCAGCGACGCCCTTAATAACCCCGGTTATCGACACCGCACCTAATGTAAATCCAGTTAAATAGGCACCTGAATCGCCCAAGAATATTCGGGCTGGGTTGAAGTTCCATCGAAGGAACCCGAGCAATGCGCCACCAAGTACGGCGGCTGCTAAAGCCGCGTAGGGTCTGCCAATACTGGCTCCCAAAGCCACACTCCAAATTGTCAAGCAGGAAATGGCAGATACGCCTGCGGCAAGTCCATCCATACCGTCAATAAGGTTCACTGCATTCGCTACAGTGACCAGCCAGAGCGCCGTTACGACGATCGCAAAGGGTCCAAGATCAATCGGCACGCCTCCATGAATCTGCAAAAAACCGAGGTCCAAATTCATGTTTTGCGGAATCGGAATCGCCTTGATTCGCACTCCGCAAGAGTATGCAACGAAAGCGGCCAGGAATTGAACAACAAGTTTGTGACCAGCACGCAATGACTCGAGATCGTCAACCAAACCCAAGACAAATATGAGCGTTCCACCCACTGCAATTCCGACCAACCCTTCCGTTCCTCTTGCATCTTTTGGAAATTTTCCAGTCAAGATAATGAGCAAAACGATTGTGATCATCACGCTGACGTAAATCGCAACTCCACCCAATCGTGGAATCGGAACCTTGTGAATGCGCCTCTCCTCGCCCGGTTTGTCCACGAGTTTCAACTTCATGGCGCGCGCGCGAATCTCAGGTGTAAGCCACCAACTAATGGCAAGTGCGATCAAAAATCCCGGTACTTGAGTCTGATCTAGATTGTCGTTCTGAAAGAAGAACACCCAAGCCATACCGGTGAGCAAAAGCAAGCATTGGCAGACTCTGATGGCAATGTTTGACACCTTCTGCTTCGCAGTCGGCTCTTTCGGTGGCTCGGTTTGCTCGCCGCCTTGTTCAGCAGAATCAGGCTGTTGCCCGGGCTCTTGCACTAGCGAACTCCCGCGAGTTTCTCTTTGTACAGAGGGTACTTCGAACATAGGTCTGCCACCACCTTTAATGTCTTCTGTCTGACTGCTTCATCGGTCGGAGCTTTCAGTGTTTCGCCGATGCAATGTCCAATAAGCTCCATCTCCGCGACGTTCATGCCGCGTGTGGTGACGGCTGGAGTCCCGATTCTGATGCCACTGGTGATCATTGGCTTTTCAGGATCGTTCGGCACTGCATTCTTATTGGTAGTGATGTTCACTTCTTCGAGAACCGCGCATGCTTTCTTGCCTGTCATCTTGATTGGGCGAAGATCAACAGTCATCAAATGGTTGTCCGTTCCGCCAGAAACAATCGCAAGACCTTCCCCGATCATCGTGTTTGCAAGCATCTTCGCGTTTTCGACAATGCGACGCTGGTAATCCTTGAATTCAGGCTTCAACGCCTCACCGAACGCTGCGGCTTTCGCTGCAATCACGTGCATCAGCGGGCCGCCTTGAATTCCGGGGAAAAGCGCTTTGTCCATTTGAGCAGCAAATTCTTCCTGGCACATGACGACGCCACCGCGCGGTCCACGCAATGTCTTGTGTGTAGTGGTGGTTACAAAATGCGCATGGGGAAACGGATTCGGATGCAGCCCCGCAACAATCAGACCCGCTATATGCGCAACGTCTGCTAGTAGATATGCACCGACTGCATCAGCGATTTCGCGGAACTTCGCAAAATCAATAATTCTCGGATAGTTGCTTGCGCCACAGACAATGATTTTGGGTTTGTGTTCTTGAGCTTGTTTGAGGACGTTGTCGTAGTCGATGCGACCTGTGTTGGGGTCGACACCGTAGAAAACTGATTTGAACCATTTCCCGGACATATTCACCGGCGAACCATGAGTCAAGTGCCCACCTTGGTCTAGAGCCATTCCAAGAATAGTGTCGCCCGGCTGCAGCATGCCGAAGAAAACAGTCATGTTGGCTTGTGCGCCGCTGTGAGGTTGCACGTTGGCGTGCGGTGCATTGAACAACTTCTTGACACGATCGATAGCCAAGCGCTCGACTTCATCTACGAACTCGCAACCGCCGTAATAGCGCTTGCCAGGCAGACCTTCGGCATACTTGTTAGTCAAGACCGAACCCTGCGCTTCGAGCACAGCATCGCTCACGAAGTTTTCGCTGGCGATAAGCTCGATGCAGTTTTGCTGTCTTTCAAGCTCCTGCTGAATGAATTTGTAGAGATCTGGATCAGTTTCTTTCAGTCCCGGCACCGTGTCCTCCCCAGTTTCAAAACTAAGCGCGCTTGCATCCCTGCTATTTTAGCCGCTTTTCAAGCGCGCCAATACTAACTTCTCGGTAACAACGTCATCTCTAAGTAAATTTGTTGTAACGGCCTTCTAAATTTAGAGCGATGTTCTAAATTCAGCGCGACGTTCGAAGTTCTCCGCGACGTTCAAAGTCCATCGCGACGTTCAAAGTCCATCGCGATGAAACCAAGATGGAACATCTATGTTGCATTTATTTTGAAAATGGAACATTGATGTTCCATCGCTGGGTGGG
>CAYZJR010000024.1:28754-41593 GCA_964478655.1 uncultured Candidatus Obscuribacterales bacterium | reverse complement strand
ATCTATGTTGCATTTATTTTGAAAATGGAACATTGATGTTCCATCGCTGGGTGGGTAAATTCAGCCCGACGTTCAAAGTCCATCGCGACGTTCAAAGTCCATCGCGATGAAACCAAGATGGAACATCTATGTTGCATTTATTTTGAAAATGGAACATTGATGTTCCATCGCTGGGTGGGAATGACCCGTCGACCGAAAGGTCGCCGCAAGCTATCTGGCTCTTTGCGGCGGCGGGTTGAGCAAGTCGAGTGCCTTTAGACGTTTTCCAGCGCGATGCTCGATATACGTTTGCATCAGCCGACGAGCAGCTTGCAGTGGTGCCGGGTTGCTGCTTGGGGTTCCTGTCGAACTGGAGTTTGAGGTAGAACCTGCATTACTTCCTGCCGCCGCCAAAATCAACTGCTTCCAAACCATTGGAGTGATATGTGAGCCGCCTGATTCCAATGGTTCCGTCCAGCCAAAATCTTCTTCCACATCGTCTCGATAAGATGCTGATCGCTCGCGCACCAAAACCTTGCGCTGCTTATCGACACAGTTTTGACAAATGACTCCGCCGAATTCGTGATGAAACAGACTGAGCCTGTACTCAGTAACAGGCTCGCGGCAAGTCACACAGACTGTCAGCTCCGGCCGATATCCCAGCAGTTCCAACAAGCTCATTTCAAAGGTGAGACACAATACAGTCGCGTCGTCCCGCCCCGCTGCCTGAGCCCGAATCGCCGCCCGCAGCATCTCAAAATATCTCTCGCTGTCATCGGCGAGCCCCTGTCCGAAGACCTGCGTTAACTCCGCGTAGTAGAGGCAATAAGAGAGGCGCCCAAGATCATTTCTTACTGGCGAGAATGATTCGAGACTCTCGGCCTGCGTGATTATGTCTAGCGATCTCCCTGTCGCAAGCAGCAGTTTGTTGACACAGAGAACCTCCGACTTCCCCGCAATCTTTGTGCCGGGCTTGCGCGCACCCTTTGCCACAGCGCGCACAATGCCGCGCTCTGCCGAAAACAAAGTGATGATTTTGTCGGCTTCGCCTAGAGCGAAGGTTCCAATATTGATTGCTTGAATCGAATAAGTCGGCATCGCTTGCCTGTAGTATGCAATTCAATTGTAAGCTTTTTGCGGCCGATAAACTTACAGAAACACGAGATCGACCCAGATTTTTGCTTCGTTTCAGCATGTCAAGAATTGCTTCGGTGATCGCCACCACCCATAATGTCATTAATCTTATCTGCTAGAAAGAGTCAGCCATGAATCAGCCGAATCAGCAACCTGAAGTTCAATTTGATGCATTGAGTCTCGATGGACTGGAGCCGCTGCTGGAGAAGGCTCACATGGAGCTTATGGCAGCCGAAGTTCCTGCGGTGATACGCAGCGAGTCAGGCTCAGAGACTTCGCAAATTCTCGAGTTGCTCACCGAGATCGCAAACATCAACACACTTTTGATGGGAACAAGCAGAACTCTCGGCGAAACCCAAGGCAGAATGCGCCGTTTGCAGAGAACTCTCGAAGCGCAACAGAATCACATTGAGAATCAATCGATGCGCATCAATGAGCTGGAAACCTGGCTCGATGCCGCGATTGCTGAGAATGAAAGATTGAAGCGCCCTTGGTGGAAGAAGCTATTTTTGTTCTGGGCTTAATGACCGCTACCAACCGCTGTAAGGACCGGCTTCATTTTTCATTGAAGCCCAGCGCCTATACAACCAGAAAGCTAGCAACACCACATTAAAGGTCATGAGACCGAGCGAGATCTGTACAAAAATTGGTGGTCCACCAAAGACAATTGCCGGTATCTGCAGACCAAACGTCAGATCATTGAAGCTTAGAAAATCCAGGACTCCTGCAATCGAGATTCCGAAGCAATATAGGAAGAAGGAGCCGCAGACTAAAAGCAGCCAATAGTCTGCAGGTCCGCGCGAGGTTATGTCATTCAATCGGACAAGTGTCTGCTTGAAGTGATAGCCGGAGAACACTGCCAAGGCAACGCCGACGAACGCACAGGCGAAGTGACCTACCGAGCTGCAAAACTTCCCAACAGCGGTCATCGTATCGTAGCGACTGAGAGAGACCAGATAGGCTCCCAGCAGGCACGTTGCTAAAACACCCAATGTCACCTTCTGCCACGGCTGCAATCCGCCTTTGTCACGGCGATTCTCATGCTGGTCGGCAATGACAGCGCCCTGACCTGCCTGAATAAAGTCAATATCTTTTGATAGTTCCTCCAAAAATTGATAACGATTGTAAGGATCCTTCTCCAGACAATGCACAATTGCCTTCTCGCAGCCTTTCGGGAGACCGAGGGGTCTAAGTGCCACCGCCAGATTTTCAGGGCGCTCCTGGAGGTGTTTGAGGATGGTTTTGACCGGGTTGTCTCCAACAAACGGCGGCTTGCCGGTTAATGTTTCAAACATGACGCAGCCCAACGAGTAGACGTCGCACCGGTAGTCGATGTCATCTCCTCGGCATTGCTCGGGGCTCATATATAGAGGGCTGCCGAAGATGTCGCCGGTTTGTGTGAGCTGTTGAGTCGCGCGGTCGAAAACCGGCATCAGCTTGGCGATTCCAAAGTCCACGACTTTGGGTATTTCGACGCCGTCGACTTCGGTGATCAATATATTGCTCGGTTTCAAGTCGCGGTGCACGATGCCTTTGCTGTGCGCGTAGGCAATCGCCTCGGCGAGATGCTTGAACAGCGCCAACGCTCGCCTGGGGTCGAGGCAAATTTCAGTGTTCAGGAGTTCAGAAAGACTTTCGCCGTCGACATAGTCCATCACCGCGTATGGTGCGCCAGTGGTCGCATACCCGTAATCGTGGACGGTTACGAGACTCGGGTGATGCAGTTGCGAAGCAGCTTTCGCCTCGCGCTCGAAGCGCTTCACATAAGCTTGGTCGGCTGCCAGGTCGGCTCTCATTACCTTCATGGCGTAAAACTTTCCGTCTTGCTCGTCCTGAATTTTGAAGACCGAGCCCATGCCGCCTTGCCCGCGCAGAAACAGAATTTTGTAGCGTTCTGGCAGCCCAAGGCTAAGAATCTGGGTTTCAACCGTAGTTTTGCCAGATCCGTCGATGCGCTTAATTGGCGTCGACTCGGGCTTGGCGCCGGGCTGGAGCGAGCAGACGCAACTGTCACTGCGAAACACCCAGGCGGAAAGCGACGCTTTCTGGCGCTGTCCAACGGGTTTGCCGCAGCGTGGACAAAGTGTTTTTACTAACGCGCTATCAGGTTGGGGCGTTTCCGCCATTATGGCTCCAAACTGCACGAAGACAGGCGCTCAAGGCGCCGCTTTAATATTCCCAACCAGCAAAAGGTTCCAAACACTGCCATTTCTTGCATTATCCGACTGATTCAAATCGCCAAAAGGCCCACCAGTTGCCAGATTAAACCTCGCCGTATTTACACCACTGCAAGCGACCCTCGCCCCTTGGCAACCATTAGATCTGTTTTATAAGATGAGCATGATCTGAGTACCTAATGAATTTCATTACTTGCGCGGCACTCCCGAGGCGGAGCGCAGCCGAGATGTGGCTGCGTTCGGTTTTGTCCCCGTCAGGTCTTTCGGAACCCACACAAGGAGATACTCCAAAATGCAATGCCCGACTTGCAAAATTAACATGAAGGTGCAACTCCAGTACATCACCGAGAACCCGACCACGGGACGGAAGTACGATCGCATCGTCTATCTATGCCAAGCGGATGACGTGTGGGCGTCATTTGAAATGCCGAGAGAGGAAGATGGAAACGTTAAGGAAGAGATGCTCGTGTGTCGGCTTGTGCAACCGAAAACCCGGCCTGCACCCATGCTAAGGTCCCTCCTGCAATGTTCTGGAGCTCACTAAAACCTAAGCTCGAGAGCAAAGAGGTAGCGGTGCTGCTGCGATAACCACTGCGACAGATGATTGCCGTTGGGCGGCTCGGATCTATGTCATTCAAATAGAACTTGAGTTTGGAAAGTGGAATGCTTTTAGCGCATTCGACGTGCCCGGAGTCATACTCTCCAGGTCGACGAACGTCGATGATCTGAAGGTCTTCACCCTTATCTAATCTGGCTTTCAACTCTTCCACCGTCGTCTGCGGAATCTGCTGCAGCGGAAGTTTTGCGTGGCGCCAACTTTCGATGCCACCCTCCAAATACCCTTTCACGTTTTCCAGTCCGGCTCTGGCAAGACGCACCACAGCTTCGTTTACGCATTCTTGCGTAGCAGCAACAATCACGATTTCGGCGTGATGATCTATCAATGTTCCAGCCCAAGACGCAAGTTGTCCGGTTAATCCAATGTTGATTGAACCTGGAATGCTCGCTGCGCCGAACTCTGCTTCGGTACGAACGTCGAGCAAAGTGTGCCCCTGTTGCAAAAGCTTGTTTACCTGCGCTGCCGAAAGCGCGACAGGATCAGGCAACTCGTGCATCGAGCGAGGTCCCGAACGATTGATGTGCACCGCCTTTGGAAAATATGCGGGTGCCTCCGGAAGGTCGCAGGTAGCCATTTTGATGAACTCATCACGCGCCATCGGTTTGAGCGCGCAGTTAAACAAACGCTGTTGTCCGATTGTCGACGAGCGCTCGCTGCTCATGTTTCTTCCGCACAGAGACCCAGCTCCGTGGGCTGGATAAACCTCGACCGAATCATCGAGTTTCAATAACTTGTCGTGCAAACTGTCGAAAAGCATTCCCGCCATTTGCTCAGGCGTGTATCCGTCAGCGCCTACCAAGTCAGGTCTTCCCACGTCTCCAACAAAGAGAGTATCGCCTGTCAAAACCTTCGAGGGTTTGTCAGTATTCTCGGTGTCGGTAATCAAAACGCATATGCTTTCCGGCGTGTGACCGGGCGTTTCCAAAATCTTTAGCTCAACTGTTCCGACCTTTAAAACATCACCATCGCTTACCGCCAAGTGCTCGAAGGCGGCCTTCGCCTTGTGCGAAAACACAATCTGTGCGCCTGTCGCGCGCGCAATCTCTTGGTGACCGCTAATGAAATCCGCATGCAAGTGCGTCTCAATTACATACTTGATTTTGCAGTCTATCTTCTTGCAATGGTCGATATATAGCTGCACATCGCGCTGAGGGTCGACAATGCACGCTTCGCCGTTCGACGCTATCAAATATGACGCGTGCGCCAAGCAGCCAAGAAAAAATTGTTCAAATTGCATCATGACATGTACTCTGCGGCTATATCAAATGAATATAGAAATCGCACTGCGATTCAGTGAACAGCTCACATAAGATTAGATTACCAAGAATTTCCGAACTATCTATTTAATCTCTAAACAGAAAACGCTCGCCGTATCATCGCGGTAGACTTCCTTGACGTCGCGCCAGACTTCGAAAGGAAAGGACTGTGCTCTTGTCTTTAATCGTTCAAATCATATTGATTCTTTGTGTTTTTTCCCAGGTAGTAATACCTGCCCCCGCAAAGGAGAGCGCATCGACTTCAAGCGCGCAAACAAACAAAAAGGCATCAAAAGAAGACTTAAGCCAGCGCTTGCCCGAAACGGTCAAACCAACCAAGTACACATTGTCTTTCGAACCTGATATCGACAAGGCGACTTTCGACGGCACCGAAACAATTTTCCTGACAGTCGAGAAAGCAACTAAACGCATCATTCTCAACAGCAAAGACATCGTTGTTTCGAGTGCATCAATTGCCTCAAGTGGAACTGGCGGAAAGAAAGACAAACCACAAGGTGAATGGAGCGAAGCAACAATCAAGTCAGAACCAGAGACAGAGCGCGTCTTACTCGACTTTTCTCGCAACATTACACCGGGAAATCACGAGCTGCAAATAAGATTTAAAGGAACATTGAACAATGATTTGTGCGGCTTTTATCGCTGCTCTTTCAAAGATAATGCCGGAAAAGTTCGTTGGATGGCATCGACTCAAATGGAACCCACGGACGCTCGACGCATGTTTCCATGCTTCGACGAACCAGCATTCAAGGCTAGTTACAAGATAACTGTAGCGATCGATCCATCACTGGTTGCAATTTCAAATGCACCAGTGAAGTTCGAAACCATGGATCGGCGTCGCAACAAAAAGATGATCACGTTTGCAGAAACGCCAATTATGTCCACTTACTTGGTGGCATTGATCATTGGTCCGCTCGAATCAACTCCCGTCTCAGACGTAGCCGGTATCCCCGTCAGGGTCTGGACGACAATGGGACGCAGTCATCTGGCTCGCTACGGAAAAGAGGTTGCCGTAAAACTTCTTCCATACTTCGTCAAGTATTTCGGCACACCATATCCGGGGGCAAAGCTGGACTTAATCGCGATACCCGATTTCAGTGCCGGAGCTATGGAAAACCTTGGTGCCATTACGTTTAGAGAGACATTCCTCCTTGTCGACAATAACGCGTCTACCAGCGTGAAGCAGGGCGTCACATCAGTGATTGCACACGAAATGGCACACATGTGGTTTGGTGATTTGGTCACAATGCAATGGTGGGACGAACTCTGGTTAAACGAAGCATTCGCAACATGGATGGCTGATAAGGCGGTCGATTTCTTGCATCCGGAATGGAACACTTGGGATGATTTCGCACTCAGTCGTGCAGACTCGATGGACTCGGATTCATTGAGAGCATCGCGATCGATTCACTTTAAAGTTGTTAGCCCGAGTGACGCGCACGAAATGTTTGACGAGATAACCTACAGCAAAGGCGGTTCAATCCTGCGTATGCTTGAACAACACGTCGGTGAAGGTGTCTTTCAAAAAGGCATTCAAGCTTATATGAGAAAGCATGCATTTGCCAACGCAAGTACAGAAGATCTATGGGATGCCGTTGCTCAGGAATCACACAAACCCATTTCTCGGATGATGTCCGGGTGGATCGACCAGGTTGGTTGTCCCCTCATCAACACTGAGTTTTCGAAGGATCGAGATCAGCTCACTTTGACACAACGGCGATTTCTTCTCGACAAAGTGAAGAAGGGCGAGAAACCAACGAGATGGTACGTTCCATTTTCATCTCGATTCTGCATCGATACAGATAAACCGGTTTTCTCTAATGGCGCATTCGAAGGAGAATCGACGAAACTCTCCGGATTGAGCCATCCTCTGCCGTTTTTTCTTAACTCAGGAGGTAACGGATATTTCCGCACTCAATATGATGACGCAGCTCTTACTGCACTATCTAAGGTGGCACGAAGAACTTTGACACCAGCCGAGAAAATTTCACTTCTTTCCGACCAGGCATCGCTGGCGGTGGCAGGTTCGATAGAATTTCCGCGATACCTCGACCTGCTCTCAACCTTCGAAAATGAGAAGGATCCGTCGGTTGCCTCGCGCATCGCCGGTCAAATATATGACATAAACTCGCTGATAGATAATGATGCTGCAACAAGAAAGGAATTTTCCAGATTCGTTCGCAAAATGTTTGGTGCAACAAAAAATGAACTGGGCTGGGCACCCAGGGAAAATGATTCAGACCTTACGAAACTGCTTCGGGCTCGCGTTCTTCAAGTAATGGGGACTGTCGGCGAAGACAAGGAGACGATTGAAGAAGCGAGACAGATCTTCAATCAATATATTGAGAAGCGTCTCGGAAGTGCAGCGACAGAACCAGTCAATATAGATGGAAACATCCTCTCACCTGCAATTCAGATCACTGCATACAACGGCGGAAAAGCTGAGTACGAGAAGCTCGACAAGTGCTGGCGGCGCGCTGCCACTCCCGAAGAAATGGAACGAGCACTTATGAGCCTCACAGCTTTCAGAAGTGCACAACAAATAGACGATACGTTGAAGTTGTCTATGAGCACCGAAGTGCGGACGCAGGACGCACCAAAGCTTCTGGCCGGGGTCTTCCACAATGTAAACGGTCGGGACAAGGCGTGGGATTTTACTCGCAAGAACTGGAAAGAAATAAACGCACGCTTGCCATTCCATATGGTGCCTTGGATTGTAAGCGCAGCTTCCAGTCTCTGCACGAGCGAAAGAGAGAAGGAATTGAAGACCTTCTTCGCAGATCACCCGGTGAAGTCAGGCAGAAGAGCTGTCGCGAAGACTCTCGAAACCGTGAAGATCAACGTCTCCGTGCGAGAGCACTCGTACGCGGAGATAAGCAATTGGTTTTCGAGTTTCGCAAAAAACTAATCCATCGCTGTAAACGTGAGCCACTCCGATCTCAGAGTAGAAGCGAACCTTGCGCTGCCTAGTGGTTGATATGGTGCACCAGGTTTAAACGCAAAACCGTCGGATGAAATTTGACCTTGATCCGCGCGATGGGAGGTGACTAGATACACGCCGCCATCATCGTCCGTTGCGTAAGTGTCTATATCGAACAATCCGGCGGACATTACAGGAAGTCCAACCAAGACATGCACTTCCGAACCATGGTTGCGCGCACTGAGATTTTGCGCCAACTGTTCCAACTGCGGACGCGATAATTCGAACGCCACGTGCTGTGGAAGCGGTGTCAAAGCAAGAGCCGACATAGTAATAAGTACAGGAAGCGCCACGAGCGAAACTCGTCCGGAAGCTCGGTGCGTCGTTGAGAAATTAGCCTTCTGCAGTGCTCCCAAGCCAAGCAACCAGCCAATTGCAGCCAGCAGCAACAGCTGCAGTCCCAGATTCATATAGTCTGAGCGACCAGGTACGTGGCAGCGATACATAACCATAACCGCAGCGACCGTGGCAATCACTGTTGCCATCCGGAGCAACCCCATTGCTTTTGAAATATCACTATTCATGTCTGGTTTCAGCATATGGGTCACCCGTGCTCTTCCGTCGCTTTCAGGCTACAAGAGCAGGCTGAGAGGATGATTGCAATGCAAGCAGTTGGTACACAAAACTGGATTGATGTACCGGAAGCTCATTGAGCGTGGCCGTCGCCTCAACTGCAAACGTATGCTGGTTGCGGTATTGCAGCTCCTTGGTAAAACGATCGACCGTCATTATAGAGCGCCGCTCTGCATCGATTCCAACCAGAAACAGACCTCTGTAGTGGCGACCCATTCTTAATAGGGCATCGTTTACTTCAGTCAGTTCCTGCGCAACAGTTTGGGAATCTGCAGTCGCCAATGCCTTGTAGACAGAGATATAGTCGCTATCCAATTTGTTAGTAATGCGTCTCAGTGCATTTAGAACTTGATTATTCATTCGCCGCGTTCCTTAATCCAAAGTTCACCCTCCCAGCTTAAGCTTCGGTGCGTGAAGTCCGCGTGATGCAAACGTGAAGTTTCTGTGTTGTATTCCTCTTGTCTACATTAATTGGAGGATTATAGAGATCACGTATACTTCCAAGTTCAGCGCTTTTTGAGGAAAAGCAAAGATTAAATGGCCACCCGCCCATTACCAAGATATTTCGTTGCAGGACCCGATTCTGAGTGGCCTGACGACAAAGTCAATCTGTTGGAACCGACCCACGCGATAGACAGTTTCTTCCTTGGCGGAAGACATGTTGTGGAGAGGGAATGGCTGGTCACAATCGATGCTTGTGGAACATTGAGACCCTTGGCAGACGACGAGATTTCGGATCTGCCGTCGGTTGTGCAACAAGACTTGGCATTCAATGAAGTCATTGGATCGGCAGCCCAGCGCTCGATTGAGGGGACAGAGTTTTATCTGTTCCACTTGGAAGCACTTGAGCAACCCCCAGAGACGCCTGGCTTGAATGACCCTGTCTATCTGTATGGAACGATTTATGGACCCTTCCCCTCTAAATCGCAAGACAATTATCGTGGCATTCAAGGGCAGCTCACGGTTAACCGAATCGACCTGCTGGCTGGTTTCGTGAATTCGGCGGCGTATTCGTTTCACTACCAAACGGATGCCGGCGGCGCCACGCAGCGGTGCTTCAATGTACTGTTGCCTGGTGATCGCGAAGAGGAGATCATGCGCGGCAAAGGAATTGTTTTTGCCTATCCGCTCATGCCTGGAGACATTGGCATGGGTGAACCATGGAACGAATTCTTGGTCTCGAATCTAATTTTTGACATGCTCTCGGCTTTAAAAGACGATCTCGAAAAGGAGAAAATCAGCCATCCGTTGTGCAATATGACACTGCCTGTGACCAGTCGATACTCTTTAGAACAAGAATTGCAGTCGCGTGGATACACAATCAAAGGCGAAGTGGCGACGCGCCCTCCTGGTGCAGCAATTGGCTTACCGAGCGTAGTTTCAAAGGCGCTCGGCTATGTTGTGCAAGACAAATATACGCTTCCACCGGAAGGTGATGTGGATGAATTTGTTCGAATTGCACGAGATGCGCTCAGCAGGTTGCCGGGCTATCCGCCACCGCGCGCTAAGGCGCTTGCCAGTCGAGTGCATGCGGCTTCGGTAGAAGCTCGCGCCAATACGGCACGCAAGACAGCAGCACCACCACGCCCAATAAAGACTCCTACGGGCGCAGTATCTCAGCCACCGCCTGTAAAGGCAAAGAAAGCCGATTGGATGAATGATTTCATCACGACTCATCGCACCACATCTAGTGCCAATGACACGCGATTGACAAATCTTTCGCAGATAGCGGCATCGGCAGAAACGACTAAGAAACAGCAGGCGTCAAGATCACCGGCACAACCATCATGGATGAATGACTTCAAAGATGCGCCGGTCCAAAAGGAGGAGAAGAACGAAGTGAAACAGAAAAAGAGTTCTGAGAAAACTCCAGATTGGATGAAAGATTTCGAATGAACCATGGGTTCATAACGCAACAAGTATCACAAGGAATCCGGGAAATTAGCACCACGAACCGTATGGTTCAACAAGAATACAAAGGTGGGTTACACATATGACAAAAGTGCACGAGCGACCAGTAGAACCATTCTCAGACCTTCACTTCGAACATGGTGAAGTGCGTGCAACACTGCTGCACGATCCAACCGTTGAAGGGCTGGACATGGCTATCTATCTTGATGGTTCGGCCAGCATGAGCGACGAGTACGAATACAAGAAAAAATGGAAAGGTGTTTTGCACTGGCTGTTCGGCGGAAAGCCTGAATTCCAAGACAACATCGTAGAACCACAGGCCAGATGGATTCTCGAATATCTCGCAACTAAAGATCGCAATGGTCTTCTGCGTGTTGCTTATTGGGCATGTTCCGGAGTTTCTCCGATCGAAGTGATTGGAGAACTGAAAGGTGTGGACGTTCAGGCATATAAATTCCCTGGACCACGCGAATGGGGACGCCAAACCAACTTGAAACCGGCGCTGCAGGATTTCGTCGAATACATGCGAAAGCAAGCGCAACTCGGTGCCAAACAAGGATGCTCGGTATTCATCACCGATGGTGTCATACACGATGCTGACGACGTAAAGCGCTACTGCGCACAAACAGTAAGAGAGATTCTCAAAGGTAGTCTTCCAAAACTCAACTTCATTCTCGTCGGCGTTGGCACAGGGGTCGATGAAGAACAGATGGAAGATATCTGTCACGAAGAATATCCTAACTTCGGTCACCTCTGGTGTCATCGAGTCTCGGAAGAGATCGAACAGATGGCAGAACTAGTGGCCGTGCTGGTCGACGAGACTATGACAGTGGCATCGGGTGGACTCATTTACGATGACAAAGGCACCGTCGTGAAGAGATACGAGGCTCGGTTACCGGCAGTGCTCGAATTCAACGTTCCTGAAGGATGCAAGAGCTTCACTCTAGAGATCAACGGACAACGGTTCACGCAGCCACTTCCGGAGGAAGATGATGATGACGATCACCACTGAGGTATGGACTTGATCCATCAGTAGTCATCAAATTTCATTGAGGGAGAAAAAACAATGGCTCATAAGCATGAGGTTATTGTCAAACCGTTTTCAGATGTTCACAACAGAGAAGGAACCGTGCTAGCCACGTTGTTGCATGATCCTACAGTAGAGGGATTGGACGTCGCTCTATATATGGATGGTTCTGCCAGTATGGAAGACGAGTATGGTCCGCGCGGCATTTTGGCGAAGATCGGAGGTGTCAGAAATCAGGTCGAGCCACAGATGCAGTGGATGCTCGAATACCTTGCCACGAAAGACAAGGACGGCGTTCTGCGAGTTGCGTACTGGGCAACCGGTGATGGCTCGCAGATCGAAGTAGTCGGCGACTTGCTTGGAAAAGACGCGAAGAATTTCAAGTTCCCCGGCCCGCAGTATTACGGGAAGGGCACAGTAATGCTTCCGGTTCTGCGCGACTATGTCGCTCACTTCAAAACTCAAGCCGAGAAAGGTGCGAAACGCGGACTGGCTGTTATTATCACTGACAGTCAGATCTATGACCCGGATGATGTAAGAGCGTATTCGCAGCAAGTTGCCAAAGAAATCGTTGCCGGCCGATTGCCGAGAATCAACTTCGTTCTGGTTGGAGTTGGAGATCAAGTAGACGAAGAACAGATGGAAGCTGTCTGCCATGAAGAATACCCTGGTGTCGGGCACTTGTGGTGTCACCGTGTTGCCGATCGCATGGAAGAAATGGCGGAACTGGTTGCAGTTCTTGTCGACGAAACCATGACTGTCGCATCAGGTGGAACCATATATGATGACAAAGGAAACGTGGTGAAGCGCTATGAAACGCGTTTGCCGGCAGTTCTGGAGTTCAAAGTCCCGCCTGGGTGCAAGGCTTTCACGTTGGAGATTGGCGGGCAAAAATTCACCCAGCCGATTCCTGAAGAAGATCATGACGACGACGATGATGACGACGACGATCATGCACCGCCACCGACAGCAGCGTCTGGTGGACAAGGGCGGAGTCATAAACACTAAGCGGGACCACAATCGAGAAGCGCGGTCAATCTAGCTCGCGCTTCTCGTGCGGACAAGAGGTAAAGATGTCGACAGACGACACGAAAAAGGGCGGCGGTCATGTGCATGGTCCAGGATGCACACATGAACATAAACATGAGCATGAGCATGAGCATGA